>JACMLM010000035.1 GCA_014379595.1 Anaerolineales bacterium | reverse complement strand
TATTTTTGCTTCTCCTTCAACTCCCAATACGATACGCTCAAGTACGCGCCAAAGATAAAAATGAGACTGCTGATATATGCCCATAAAAGAAAGGCAATGATGGCTGCCAGGCTCCCATAGATCAGATTTGAGATCGAGATATAAGTGGCAACAAAAGATAGAAATGCTTTCTTGGCAAGCTCCCACAGTACACCAGCCCCAACAGCTCCAGGCAGTATCTCGCGCCAGGTGGATGTACCATGCGGGAACAGCATATATAGCACCATGAATAAAATAATATCAAGCGGAATGGTCAATATTAAACTGATGCCATACCAAAACGGCAGGATCAAATCAGGCAGCCAAAAGCGGATATTGGCGATCACGCTGCCTGCAAATGAGATCAGAAAAAGTGTTGGACCAACAAACGCCATAACAAACAACATCGACATTCCGCGTCGCTTCCATGCGGCACGGCTTTGCCGCATTTGCCAGATCTTGCTAAGAGTATAGGTTAACGTGTTAAAGATCGTTGATGCAGACCATACTAATCCAAGCAAAGCGAAGCTGGTCACTGGGCCGCGGGTGCGGATGATGGCATCGATATTTTGACCTAATAATTGCCCCAAAGCTGGCGCAACGAATTCCAATCTTTCGATTGTGACCTGTTGATCAATGGATGGCCCAAAACTAAAACTGGCAATTGAAATACTCAAAAGAATTAAAGGAAAAAGAGAGAAAAGTGCAATATATGCAATTGAGGATGCCATCACTCCCGTATCGGGCATTAAAGTTTTTTTTAATGCAGTTCCCAACATTCCCAACCAGCCATTTGTGCGGTCGTTGAGAGCATGTGCAGCATGAATAACTTGCTGCCAAAGTTCAGTCATGTATTTAGGCAATTTGCGTGATGTCATTTTTTATCTTTCCTCGCATAAATAACACAGCCTCAAAATTCGCAGTTCATCATAATTAACTGTGCCATTGAACCTGTCATAGACAGGCTTGAGCATATCCGAACCCATTGTATCGAATACTTTGAACACAGCGAGCTGCTGGTCTGGTGAAAGATTTGAAAGTGAGATCAAATCTTCTGCAGAGCGCAATGGATTCCCCGCCATAATGAATCGCGCCAGATGATTCAAGATCGTATCTGCGCTGACACCATATTGCTTCATTAAACTCTGGATGCTTTCACCACCATTATATGCTTCGCCTACTGCCACATAACGACGGCCCGCATCTTTATCCGCCGAGCGCATCGGCGTTTTATATTTTTCATCAAGTTTGTTTGACTTGCAATATTCCTTGATGATCGCAAGAAAAGCCGAGCCATATCGTTCATACTTGACTTTACCCACGCCGCTGATATTTAACAAACTATCTTGCGACTGTGGGAAATACGCCGCCATCTCTACCAAGGTTTTATCGGAGAAGATCACGTAAGGCGGCACTCCTGCTGCATCTGCCAACTCTTTTCTTTTATTTCGCAATAGAGTGAACAATGACTTGTCATAATCAGACTCGGCAAATTCTTTTCCTCTTGCGCCTGATCGTTCACTCTTCTTCGCTTCATTTATTTGACCCTTTACCTGCTCCCGTGATTTGAGCATTTCCAACCCTTTGGCAGTCACCGACAACACTCTATAAGCAGGCTCTTGATCTAACAAGCCCCGCTCCACCAGTTGACGTGAAATATGCATCCACTGTGACTTCGTCAATTCCTTGCCAATGCCATAAGTTGATAATTCGTGATGTTTATATTTTTCTATCTTCTCGTTTTTGGAACCAAGCAAAATATCCACAACATGTGCTGCACCGAATCGTTCGCCGCTGCGTTTGACGCAGGAAAGAAATTTCTGCGCAGGGATGGTGATGTCTGCGAGTTCACTCTGATCCGCGCCGCAGTTATCGCATGTGCCGCAATTCTCGCTGACGAATGTCTCGCCGAAATAAGAGAGCAATGGCTTACGCCTGCAAATACTTCCCTCAGCGTAACGGGTCATTGCATCCAGATGTTGAAGCGACGCGCTTCGTTCAGGTTCTTCTTTTTGGTCAATGAAATATCTGATCTTGCTTGCATCACCATAGCTATACAGTAATAAACAGTGCGAAGGTAAGCCATCTCGACCGGCACGTCCAATTTCCTGATAATAACTTTCGACGCTTTTTGGCAAATCAAAATGAATCACGAAGCGTACATTTGGCTTGTTGATTCCCATTCCGAAGGCAATCGTGGCTACGATAATTTGCACATCGTCGCGGATAAAGGCTTCCTGATTCCGCTTGCGATCCAGATCTTCCAGCCCTGCGTGATACGAGCGGACAGAGAATCCATAGCGTGCCAGAGTTGCGGAGAGATCATCCACTTGTTTGCGTGAGAAACAATAAATAATGCCTGATTGATCCTTGAAATTCTGCAGAAATCGTAGTGTCTGTGCAACTGGGTCTTGCTTTGGTGTGACCTCAATAAATAGGTTCTCTCTATTAAAAGAAGCGAGGAACTCATTCGATTGCGTGAACCCAAGCGAAGACATAATATCTGAACGAACACGTGGCGTGGCTGTGGCGGTTAATGCCATACATACAGCGGATGGGAATTTTCTGCGCACATCCACCAACTGACGATATTCAGGACGGAAATCATGTCCCCACTCCGAGATGCAGTGGGCTTCGTCAATCGCAAGCAGGTCAAGTTTCAGGGAGGAAAGAAGCGAGTAAATTCTGGGAGTTAGTAATGTCTCAGGCGCCACGTACAGCAGTTTAGACTGTCCACTTTTCACAGAGTCCATATTTGACTGATATTCTTCAGGAGATAACGAACTATTGAGAAAAACCGCAGAAACACCCAAGGCACGTAGCTGCTCCACCTGATCTTTCATCAACGCGATCAGCGGCGAGACGACAACCGTAAGACCGTCGAATATTAGAGCAGGCACTTGATAAGTAAGCGACTTACCTCCACCTGTTGGCATGATGACCAGCGTGTCGCGCCGCGCCTGTACATTCGCAATGATCTCGCGCTGTAACGGTTTGAAGGTATCATAACCAAAAGTAGATTTGAGGATCGATTCGGGAATATCCATAATTTCACTCATTATAATGTCACTACCTTCGTTTATAAGATTGTACAGAATAAAGAGAGTGTCTAATTTCGTAAGCTTACGAAAAGATTTAACCACGGAGCACACAGAGGTCACGGAGAAAATCTCTGTGTGCTCCGTGATCTCTGTGGTGAAGAACTTTCTTTTTTAGACACTCCCAGAATAAAGGCAAATAAAAAATTTATAACAAATGTATAAAACGATAAAAACAACCCATTCTTTAAGGTAAGATAGTCTCACTGAGTCATATGTCACTTATTCCGATCAGCAAGACCAAGATCATCCCTCCACGCCGTCGTGCGGAAATACTCACGCGCAAGCGGCTCCTGGATTTTCTATTCGAGTCTCTTGATAAAAAATTGATCTTGGTTTCTGCTCCCGCTGGATATGGAAAAACATCTCTGCTCATTGATTTGGCGAACCAAAGCGAATTGCCATGCTGTTGGCTTGCTTTGGATGAACTGGATCGTGACCCTCAACGTTTCATTGCATATTTGATCGCTTCTCTTGCAGAACGTTTTCCAAAGTTTGGAAGTCAGTCTTTATCCATGCTTGGAAGTTTAACTTCCATTGAACAGGATATGGAACGGATGCTGATTACATTGGTCAATGAGACGATTGAACAAATTCCTGAACACTTCATCCTTGTGCTCGACGATTTTCACATTGTCTATGATGTTCAGCCCATTCAAGCCTTATTGAATCGCTTCATTCAACTTGTTGACGAAAATTGCCATGTCGTTATCTCTTCACGAACTTTGACAGATTTGCCTGAACTATCTTTGATGGTAGCACGCGACCAAGTGAGAGGTTTAAGCTTTTCTGATCTTGCTTTTCATTCTGAGGAAATTCAGGCTTTATTGATCCAAAATAAAAATATTCACATCTCAGATGATGAAGCTAGAAATATCATTGAGAAAACAGAGGGCTGGATTACCGGATTGCAATTCTCAGGGAATGGTAATAGTTCAGGAGATTTAATAAAGCCTGTTGCAAGTACAGGGATAGGCCTTTCAGAGTTTCTTGGCCGCCAGGTACTGGACCGTCAGCCGCCTGATCTGCGCCAGTTCCTGCTACGTACCTCCATGCTGGATGAGTTTGATGCTTCTCTTTGCGAGAGAGTTCTTGCCCCTTTGTATTCACAGCCGCAACACTGGCAAAATTGGATCAGTGCAATCGTCCAAAATAATCTCTTTGTTTTGCCAGTGGGCAAGGATGGGAGATGGTTACGCTATCACCATCTTTTTCGTGATTTTCTGCGTGAGCGTTTGGAAGAAGAATATCCCAAAGAGGTTAATCTTATATTGTCTCGTTTGGGGAAGGCGTATGAAGAACTCGGTGAGTGGGAGAAAGCACATTACATCTATAAAAAGTTAAGTGATAATAATGTGCTTGCAGAGATGATCGAACATGCCAGCATGTTTATGCTGCAACGTGCTTTGCTTACGTTGGAATCCTGGCTTAACGATTTGCCTCCTTATTTGTTGCGGACTCGTCCGGGTCTGCTTTCCATCCGTGGGACGATTGTATCTATGAAGGGGGATCTCCAGGGTGGTTTGGTACTTTTAGATCAGGCTGTGCAATCTTTTCGCGAATCTCAAAATGATTTTGGGCTGATCCTTACATTATCCAGAAGAGCATCGACTCATCGCTTTTTGGGTAATTATGATGCATCACTTCATGATGCTGATGAAATCATTCAATTCTCCGAGCTTAGAGATGAATTTCAAATGTTTTACGCAGAGGCACTGAGGATTAAGGGTTTAGTTTTCTACCGTTTAGGACAGTCGCGTCAGGCTTCTCAATTTTTGAAACAATCCTTAACCTTATATACCAACTTGAATGATGAGACTAGCATCCCCATGTTGCTAATGGAAACGGGCATAGTCTATAACATAGTTGGGAATTATTCAGAGGCAGGTATGGCCTATGAAAAAGCGCTTCAGATTTGGAAGCAAATAGGGAATTTATCCTGGCAGGCTAACCTGCTCAATAACATGGGAGTTCTGCACCATTCTCAGGGAGAGTATGAAAAGGCTACTTTGGCTTTTGAAGAAGGGTTAATCTGTGCCCAGCGCAGTGGTTCCACTCGTATGGAAGCTACGATTGCACTGGGTTTAGGCGATTTGTATGCAGAGTTGGAAGATTTTGATGTTGCCCGGCGTAATTATCAACATGCCCAGGAAATTGTTCAAGATATGCAGAATCGCTTCCTTCTTTTTTATCTCATAATTGCTCAAGCTAATTTGGCTTTATCTCAAAAGAAAATTGCAGATGTGCATCAATTAATAAGGGATTCAGCTTTACTAAATAAATCCAATGATTCATTCTATGAGAAAGGGATGATCCAGCTATGCCTTGGAAGGCTTGCCCTCTTGGAAGGAAATTTACCCGAGGCAGTTAACAAATTGAAAGAAGCGGAAAGTTGCTTTTCTGAAGATGGACGCAAATTGGAAAGTGAATCAAGTCGTATTTGGCTGGCAGCTGCTTACTATCAAGTAAAAGATCATGCAATGGCAAGGCAAATGATCAAAAACGTTTTAAATGGCCGTGGACAGGTAGCCGATGCTGTACTTGTAACGATTCATCAGGCACGTGAATGGTTGAATGGATTACAAAAGGATGATGAAGTTGGTCGTATAGTGAGCGATCTTCTTACACGGGCCGGTCATTTTGCTGAAAAAATTCCAAGTGTTAGGCGTCAATTGCACCGTATAGCTCATGTAGTGCAGATACCCAACCCTCATCTAATTATTGAAGCATTTGGTCAGGCCTCAGTCACTGTAGGGGGAAACGTTTTAACTCTGTCTGATTGGCAGACACAATCTGTGCGCGATTTGCTCTTTTATTTTTTAACAAGCCGCAGGCCTCTAACCAAGGAACAGGTAGGGGAAACTCTTTGGCCAGATTTGGATGATCCTCAAAAAATAAAGCTTCGCTTTAAAAATGAGATCTATCGTTTACGCCGGGCGGTTGGGCAGGATGTGATTACTTATGAAGGAGTATTTTATAGTTTCAATCATTCCCTGGATTTTGAGTATGATGTGGAAGCGTTTGAATCGTTTCTTGAACGAGCCAGGTCAACAACAAACCCTGAAGAACAGATTGCTCTTTACCAAAAAGCAGTTGACCTTGTACACGGTCCTTTTCTCAAGGATGTGTATGCAGACTGGGCTATGCTTGATCGCGAGCACTTGGGCCAAACTTACCTTTCAGCACTCCTGATTTTGGCTGGATTGTTTCAAAAACAAGCTCAACTAGAGCAGGCGCTTATGGCCTGTCAACGTGCTGTGGATTATGACGATACATTTGAATCTGCCTATGCTCTTTCCATGCAGGTTTACCATCGTATGGGTAACCGCCCTTCCATCAAAAAAGTGTATCAGGCTTGTCACGATGCCATGCAGCGGCTTGGCTTGACTCCTTCTCCAGAGACGGAAGAACTTTATCGTCGGCTGGTTGAGTAGGACCAACTTTTTCCACACCTTATATAAACAGCCCGTTTGGGCTGTTTTGCTTTAATTTGAAGCCTGTTTTGAAGCCTGGGAGTAAGTATTATCTTTTTTATAAGTTTCCCAACCACTAAAAAAGGATATTACTCATGAAAAACAAGCTTTCCCTCCTTACCCTCTCTTTTACAAAGATTAATTCCCAACATATCCAAATGTTCTTTGTTCTTCTCTCTTTAGCTATGCTTGTTATCGGTGCTGGTGCTCCAGCATCCGAGGGTGACCCTGGTAAATAAGTGATCTTGCTAGCGGCTCTTGTTGCTGGGCTATTGGTTGGTATGGTTTGGGCACTCTCGCGAGGCAGGCCCTATCAGCCTCCCAAGCTGAATCACCTCTGGCTCGTCTTTGTTGCCTTTCTGCCGCAGTTCATAGTTATTTATCTAGCAAAAGGCGATTTTCCTGATTGGCTGGTTGCTGGATGCTTATTAACATCTCAAGTTCTGTTATTGGGATTTGCCTGGATCAATCGCCACAGCTTGGGAATGACTATTCTGATTATTGGTGTGTTCCTTAATTTAGTAGTCATGGCGTCCAACGGCGGCTTCATGCCGATCAGCCCGCAAACTGCAAGTCTGTTAGTTTCGCAGGAAATATTACTGGATATCCAGCCTGGAAACCGCATTGGGCCAAAAGATATTCTTTTACACCCGCAGGATACCCACTTCGAATGGCTGGCGGATCGATTTCTAACCCCAGCTTGGTTTCCGTATCGAGTGGCATTCAGTATAGGCGACGTTTTTCTTGCTCTTGGCGTTTTCTGGCTTCTTGCCAAGCCAGAGTCAACCATAAAATTTATGAATAGAGGTAAATATGATAGCTCCATTGACATATCAAGATACACAACAAATAAATCTTAACGCACAATCAAAAATTTCTTCCGGGCTGAGCCGCATGTTTGCAGCGGCGGTGGTCAACCAGCAGTTTTGTCACACCCTCTTGCATGATCCATGTTCAGCTATTCAAAATGGTTATCTTGGCGAAATCTTCTCGTTAAGCAACGCAGAAGAGGATTTGATCATCTCGATCCGTGCTAGCTCCCTCTCTGACCTTGCAAAACAGGTCAATCGCTCACTGAGCAACTATTAATCTATTCACAACTCCTGATTATGTACAGTGGTAAGGGGCCGTACTGTACATTTGTGTAAATGAAATGATTACAGAAATGTCTCTACAAAACCTGCCTAATTCTGAACAAAGGCTCGAAGCAATATTTCAAGCTTTTAATGATTTATTGTTTGTCCTCGATTCTGATGGAACAATTTTAGATTACAAAACTGGTGATTTAACGAAGTTGTACACTTCTCCAGAGAATTTTTTAATGAGAAAAATTCAGGATGTTCTTCCTTCAGAAATAAGTACCAAGATCGAAGATGCTGTCAATAAACTTCGAGCTGGACACAAGGTTATTTATATCGAATATTTCCTTAAAACACCTGCTGGTGATGGCTGGTATGAATCGCGTCTCGTTTCGCTTTCAAATGGTCAAAGTATTATGTGTGTACGAGATATTACGAAATTCAAGCAATCAGAATTAAAGATTAAACGTCAAGTTGATCAATTGGCAGCCATGCGGTCCATTGACCTGGCTATTACATCTGGACTGGATCTACAGCCGACATTATTGCTGATTTTAGATCACGTTCGTACACAGTTGAATATTGATGCCGCCTGCATATTATTACTTGAGCAAAATCAGTTTCTCAAGTTTGCAGCAGGTGCAGGGTTTAAAACCTCAGCTTTGCAGCATACCCATCTGCGAGTTGGCGAAGAGAACGCTGGTAAGACTGCTCTGGAACGCCAGGTACTCCATATCTCTGATCTGAAAACGCATCAAACAGGTTTCATGCGGTCTTCGCTCTTTAGCAAGGAAAAATTTATTGCTTATTATGCTGTTCCTTTGATCGCCAAAGAACAGGTGGTGGGTGTCCTTGAAATATTCCATCGTGAAGTTCTGGAAACAGATTATGAATGGCAGAATTTGATGGAAATGCTGGCAGGCCACGCAGCGATTGCAATTGACAACGCCATGTTATTTAAGGATTTGCAGTCATCCAATTATGAATTGACTCTGGCTTATGACAAAACAATCGAAGGTTGGTCGCGTGCGCTTGACTTGCGTGATAAAGAAACAGAGGGTCATTCCCGCCGCGTGACCGAGATGACGTTTAAACTCGCAAATCAGATGGGTATCAAACAACCAGAACTGTCTCATATATGCCGCGGCGCGATGTTGCATGATATTGGAAAAGTTGCCATCCCAGATAATATTTTGCTCAAACCCGGCCCCCTAAACGATGATGAGTGGGTCGCCATGCGCCGTCACCCTCTTATTGCTGTGGAATTGCTAACATCCATTGACCATCTTGCGCCTTCCCTGGATATACCTCGCTCTCATCACGAAAAATGGAATGGGATGGGATATCCAGACAGCCTTGTTGGTGACGATATTCCACTGGCGGCACGACTCTTCGCTGTTGTGGATGTCTACGATGCTCTTACATCAGACCGCCCCTATCGGCGTGCCTGGTCTCAGACTGACGCTATAAAATATATCAGTGATCAATCTGGTACTCACTTTGATCCGCATATTGTTCCTGCTTTTATTGAAATGATGAATAGTTAACATCAGCGGGGGATAGTTTTACATGGCGAGCTTTATCGTGATTGGAAATTACTTTGGCTTCCATTCACTTTGAAGGTTTGGGGGAAAGGGGATAAGGGTGTGCTTTAACTTCCTCGGCCGAGGAAGTTAAAGCACACCCGGATATTTTAAATATCACTATGCAAGAAAACACTCGTGATTATTTCGTCTTTAATAGACAAGAAGCAATGCAATCTGACAGATAAAGATCAATTTTTTTCAATATTGCCAACCCATGTGATGTATATCTTTAAACCCGCATTGGACACAGACTGGAAACTGATCTTCGCATCAATTAAGTGGGCACGTTCAACCATGCCTGCCAGGCCAAAGTGGTTGTTAGCGATCAAGTTGTTCATTTCGAGTTGTGTTTCAAAACCTTTGCCATCATCCTCAATGATCAAGTCTATTTTTTGAGGAGTGAATGTACCAAATATTCCAATTCTTTGGGCATGAGCATGACGCAAAGAGTTTTCACAGCCTTCCTGCACGATGCGGTACAAATGCTGTTCGATATTTTCTGGAACTCGTTCTTCACTTGCCTGAATGTCAACATAGATCTTTATTTTGTCGCCGTTTCTTTCCATCAGGTTGTCGGCAAGTTCTTCAATGGCAGGCTTAAGACCATACATTAACATGGGTGGTCTCAAGTCACTGACAATTTCTCGCAAGCGGCGCGTAAGTTCTTCGTAGGAAGTTTGGAATTTCGACGAGAGGTTGGCTTCATCAAGATTGGTACGCAGGACAGCGAGTTCATTCAAAATGCTGTCGTGCAATTCCAGTGCCAGGCGCATGCGTTCCTTCTCATAGCGTTCGATATCAGATTGATACATGGCCCTTATTTGTTCAGTCTGGCGGATGTTGCTTAAGGCAATTGCAGTTTGGTTTGCCAGAGATTGTAGAATCAGAATTTCAGCCTGCGGATATAGATTGTCCGGGTCGCGGCGTCCGAGCAGCCAAAAGCCGATGAAAGCTTCACCAACTTTGAGCGGAAGAATGAGGCGGATCCATTCGTCTGCTGAAGAAAAACTGGAGATGTATTTTCCGCTTCGTGCAACCAGATCGCTGATTCCGTTTTCGATAGGCAGTGCATCTGCTGAGACATTTTTTGCACGCAGTAGTTTCAAATTTTCATTTGATACCTGGAGCAATGCAAACTGCCGAATGAGCAAGCTCGGAAAAACTTCTTCATCGAGAAGTTTAAGCAGGCTGTCTAGAGATGTACTTGTTGTAATGCGGCTTGAGTATGTTTCCTGCAAGTTTTGATAGGGAAGTTTGATGCCGAGGACACGCTGATCCACAAAAGCTTGGAAGACGGGAAAAATTGTAATCGCAAGATAGGTGACAACGAGGAGCACCAGCATACCGATAATGATCGTGGTTTGCTGGTCGATCTCCAGGTTTGTGAGAGGGATGACCAGAAAAAATAAGGCCGTTCCAAAAAAGATCAGAAAGGCATAGAGCGAAATGAAGCGATTGAAGCTTACCTCCAGCCCTCCCAATTGCCGGCGGAAGATCACGTAGAAATAAGCCAGCGGCATGATAGGAAGAGCAAGGAGAGCGATAGGGGCGATATTTGGGACTGAACTGGCAATCACAAAAACTCCCAAGACGATCGAGGGTACAAAAGCGACGATGATGGCAATGACAAGTCTCATTACGTCACGGCGCTGGTCTGCCTGTCGAATATAGTGCACGAATTCCAAGATGATGCTTCCAAGCAGCGTTGCTAGAAAGGCAAAGGCGTATAAGCTTTTTGGGATGGATTGTGTGAATTCTGCTGCTGCAATGGAGAAGCCTATCAGGTAGATCAGAATCCATACAGCTTTGGGCAGTTCTTTGAGAGGGCGAGGAAATACCCAATGGAAATGCAGATACACCGGCAAAAGCAGCCAGGTAACGGCGTGTAAAAGAATCGAACTTCCCCACAGATGCCGCGAGGATAGAGAGCCAAAGATAAGCCAAAGCGCGGTAAGGTAATTGGCGGCAATAAATAAACTGCGGCGTCCATCCTTTGGACGAATCAATACCTGCGCTGCCGCTCCAGCGAGCCAGAAGATGAAAGCCAGCCCCCAGATATTGATGAAGCGTGTTTCGAAAACATCCAGGTCGAACCCTGCAAATTTCCACGGAACGACAACTTCGGCACCATCCCGCTTGACGGTGATCTCTACAGTTTCGCCGTCTTGCACACCTTCAAAGAGCACAAGCCAGAAATCTTTTATGTAGCTTTCCCAGGAGATGGGACCAACCTGTACCAAAATATCATCTATTTGCAGAGCGGGTGTTTGTTGGGAATAAATTTCGATAACACGACCATTGTTGTCATAGGCAAAACCTGGGTAGGGAACGCCAAGCAAAATGCCGTATGTATACAAAGCCAATATAACAAATACAAAGAGAGGGACGAACAGTTCATTGATTTTCCAGCGTTGATGAGATGTTTCATGCATAGTTTTCTCTTTGTAGAATCAATTTTATTCAATTTATGAAGATAGGTGGTGAGATTATAGCGTAGGAAATAAAAAACAAGCTGAATAAAAAACCTCAGCTTGTTTGTCGAAGGTCAAATGAATGATTCAGCTACTTAGGCATCTCTGGCTGATAGGGTGTGATCAATCCCAATTGACGTGCTTTGGCAATAGCCCCGCTGCGGTTGCTTACACCAAGTTTTACATATGCGCCTGATAATAAATTACGAACTGTTGAATTACTAACTGACATCTTTTTGGCCAAGTCAGAAGTTGAGTCATCAGGATATGCCGTGGATAAAGATAGCGCTTCCAACTGGCGGGGAGAGAGGTTTTCCATACCTTCCTTAGATAAATGTTTAGCATAAAGCTGGTGCGCGAGTTGACTGAAATAGATACCTCCGCTGGCAATGGACGTGACTATGCTTCCTAAATCCTTAGCGGCGGCCTGATCGTCTTTCAACATATAGCCGCTTGCCCCGGCATCCATCACCGCGCGGATCAATCCACGCTCTGCATGCATGCTGATGACAAGGATTTTTAATTCGGAATAGATCTCAAGTAGTTTTGGAATAACATGCAGGATCGGATACGGGTTCGGATTATCAGGTGAAGCAGGAACGTTCACATCCAATAATAAAACATCTGTTGGATGTTCTGCGATTGTTTTTTCCAATTCTTCCCCATAACTGATTGTCCCCACCACTTCAATTTGCGGAACTGCACTCAATCGAAACATATAGCCGTCGATGATATTTTGATGATCATCCAGAATCGTCACACGTATTTTTTTAGCCATTTTACACGCTCCCTCATCTATATTTATAGCGTATCAAAAAACATATCTTATTTCAAGTTAATCAGTACAAATGCCTATGCCGTACGTGTACCTGTCTATTGAAGCGAGGGTTAGAATCTTTACAATATATTTACGATATCAGGTCTTACGATTAATGGAATGGCCCGTTGCTCTCACTCAATTCCATTTATTACCGATTGGGCCAGGGAAAAAGGGGATAGGGTATGCCTCAACTTCATGGGCGGCACGAATGCCAGGCGTCTGGCAGATGAAGTTGGGGCACGCCTGGATATTAGTATATTTTTATTGTTATTCGCAGTTAAATTCAGGTATATAAATTGTGGTTTCTCTTATATTCCTCCAATATCTCCCATGCTATAATCCCTTTCTTGAAAGGGAACTTATGCTTAAGAACTTTGTAAAACTATTTAGTGGCGACCCCACGAAGAAGACAATTGGACAATTTGGTGACCTGGTGGTGCAGGTCAATGCGCTTGAGGCGGAAATTGAGGCTTTAAGTGATGAAGCTTTACGTGCCAAGACAGATGAATTTAAGGCGCGTGTGGCAAATGCTGTTGAGGGGATTGATACCGAAGAAGAACGCCACAAGTTTGAGCAGGATATTTTAGATGAAATCATGCCCGAGGCTTTCGCAGTCGTGCGTGAGGCTTCCAAGCGCACTATTGGATTGCGTCATTATGATGTTCAGATCATCGGCGGTTCGGCTTTGCACAGCGGTCAGATCGCGGAGATGCGCACAGGCGAGGGCAAGACTCTCGTATCAACTCTGCCCATCTATCTAAACGCGCTGACGGGGCGTGGCGTACATTTGATCACGGTCAATGATTATTTGGCACGGCGTGATGCACGTTGGATGGCTCCCATTTTCCAGGCTCTTGGTATTTCGGTGGGCGTCTTGCAAATGGCTGCTGCCACAGAAAATGGCAAGAAAGCTTTTATCGTTGATTTTGAAAAAGAATCGCCGCATGAAGACCAACGCCACTTGCGTTTAGTGGATCGCGTCGAAGCTTATAGCGCAGATGTTACCTACGGTACGAACTCTGAATTTGGTTTTGATTACCTGCGCGACAACATGGCCATGCGTTTGGAAAATCGTGTACAGCGTGGTCATTATTATGCAATTGTAGATGAAGTGGATAACGTGCTAATAGATGAAGCGCGTACGCCGCTCATCATCTCTGGGCCTGCTTCAGGTGACCTTGAATGGTATGGCAAGATGGCTTTGGTTGTGAAGCAGCTTAAGCTGGAAGATTATGAAGTTAATGAAAAAGATCGCAACGTCTCTCTCACCGAAGTGGGTATCAGTCACGTCGAATCTATTTTGGGCACCCAGCTTCTCGATCCCGATCGCCCCGAGGATCTAACTCCAGAACAGGCGCGTCTCACCGGTTATCTTGAACAGTCTTTACGCGGACAGTTCCTTTTTCATCGCAATAAAGATTATCTTGTGCAGGGCGGCAAGGTTGTCATCGTGGATGAGTTCACCGGGCGGCTCATGCCGGGCCGAAGATGGAGCGATGGTTTGCATCAGGCGGTGGAAGCCAAGGAAAATGTTAAGGTGGAGCCTGAGAACGTGACCTACGCCACTATCACATTGCAAAATTATTTCCGCATGTATCAAAAGCTGGCGGGCATGACCGGTACTGCGTTAACCGAAGCGGAAGAGTTTAATAAAATTTATAAACTCGAAGTTGCGCCCGTCCCGCCGAATTTGGAATATCAATCTTATGGCAAGGATGCCGCGCTGACGGAGATTAAAACAAAGGATGAAGATGGATATACCTATTCATACTTTGCGCGCGCGGGTGAAACCGATCCAATTTTTTACAGGCGAAAAGATTATCCCGATGTGATCTATCGCACGGTGGAATCCAAACTTCGTGCCATTGTGACGGAGATCATTCGCTTCAATGCGCTTGGACGCCCAATGCTGGTGGGCACCACTTCAGTTGAATCATCTGACAGACTCTCGAATCGACTCAAGGCCGAGCCTGTTCGCCGTTTACTGCAATTGACTCTCGTCCGTGACATGTATTTACGAGCCAATAATTTGGAAGAAGATGGCCGCCTCATTGCGGACCTCGTTCCTTTTAATGAACCGATTGAAAAGATCAACGCTGACATGCTGCGGAAATTCATCCAGCCGCATGGCACAACCAATATCAGCCTGGATGATGCCGATAATTTACAAACTTTGCTTGGTCTTTTGCGTTTACCTGATGAAGCAAGAGAACGACTGAAGTCGTTACTACAAAGCGGCGTGCTTCACGAAGTATTGAATGCGCGCAAGCATACAGAAGAATCTCAGATCATCGCGGGTGCTGGTGCTTTCGGCGCTGTGACGATTGCCACGAATATGGCAGGTCGTGGTGTGGATATTAAACTCGGCGGCGAGATCGCAGAAGAAGTTATCTCGGCTGTGCATCGTGTTCTGCGAAAGGCAGGTTTTGAAGATCCGTTTGATATGACTCTCGAAGAGCGCCGTCAGGCTTTGCTCAAAACTGATCCTTCAAACTTGGGCATTTACGAAGCGGAAGTTAAACTCTTCCTGCAATATTTCGATGATATGGAAAGTGTTAAGCAATTAGGTGGATTGCATGTTATCGGTTCAGAACGTCACGAAGCGCGCCGTATTGATAATCAGTTACGTGGTCGCGCTGCTCGTCAGGGTGACCCTGGTTCTTCGCGTTTTTATCTTTCATTGCAAGATGACCTGATGCGTTTGTTCGGCGGCGAGCAGGTCAGCGGGATGATGGAACGCCTCAAGGTGGACGACTCACTTCCATTGGAAGTGCGCCTGGTGAGCAATATCATTGAAGGTTCGCAGACCCGTGTAGAAGGTGCGAACTTCGATGTGCGTAAACATTTGCTTGAATATGATGACGTGCTCAACAAGCAGCGTTCGCAAATATATAGTCAGCGCGACCGTATTTTCGTTAAGGAAGATCTCAGCGATGATATCGCGGACATGCTGCAAAATGAAGTTACCAAACGTGTAGATGTTGGCTTTGCTGATGAAGAAGGCCCGTGGAAGTTGATCGCCTGGCTCGAACAAGTTCAGCCGCCGTTTGAAGCCAAGGATGGTTTATTCCCATCTTATGGATTTAAATTAATTCTTGATCAAATTAGTTCCCAGGATGCCAGGAGCAGTATCCTGGATATCATCTCGCGCGCCATTCAAGTAGAGGGTGATCATCATCTTCGTGCGATTGAATCATTGATAGAGAAAACGCGAGAAGCTTTTGAAGCTCAGACAAATGAACGCGATGATACTGTCGATGCATACTTTGAAGGAATGCGCGACCTCGAGGAAACACCTCGCCCACAGAAGATCGTGGAAGAGATCACTGCGCTTGTCCATTTGCCGTTGAAGCTTAATAATGAAATGATGCGCACATTAAGTGAAGACCCTGAAAGTGTGAAGGAAGATATTCAGGATCTGGTTGCACAACAACTCACAGCTCTTAATGCAACTCGTCTTATTGGCGCCATCCAGAATCGTGTGGGCGAACAACTGCCGTGGCCGAATCCGCTGCCACCTGAATGGGATGATCTTTCTGATGTTATTTTACAAACTGCACGGGATGGTCTAACACGCAGACGTGAACGGCTCAATGGACAGATCGAACGCGACATGGATATTTTGTTGCAGCGCGAGTCGCTGGATACAGACGCATCGAAACTGCGTTTGTTAATGACTCTTTCTCAAGGTGCGCGTTCTTCATTTGACCAGAAAACACATAAACAGGTGAAGCAAATATACCTGCGCTTTTCCTATGTTTTCTTCGCCGCGCAATTGTTGGATGGCCGCGAAGCACAGGATGTAGTTGAACACATCATGGATCATCTTGAGTCTGCCGAAGAAACCTTGCGTGCCACGTGGGGACAAAGTGAGTATTCACGTTTGAGCCAGAACGCTGCACGTCTCGCGGATTTCGGACCCGCCGCGCGAATCGCTTTCGGGGAGAGTCGTGTCAATGAAACAGCATCAGCTATCAGTGAGTCTGATCGGGCGTTGTTGATCGAGTCCATTGGAAAATATGTGCTCAATGAAGTTCATCGTCAATTATTATTGAGTGCCTTCAGTGAGTTATGGGTCGAATATCTGACCAAGATCGAAGCGCTGCGTGTTTCCATCGGCCTTGAGGCTTACGCCCAACGTGACCCACTGGTACAATATAAAGGACGTGCTTCAGAAATGTTCCAACAATTGCTTGAAGATGTCCGCAGTTTGGTGATCGGCCGTGCATTCGCAGCAAGACCAAGGCGCGTGGAGATCACACCGATTGAGACTGCTGAAAGTGCAACTGCTTTGCCGAGTGCTTCGCAAACACAAACACAATTACAAATAGGCGATACACCAGCGCCTGGCGGCAAAAAGAAAAGAAAGCGTCACTAAACCGTAGAGGTAGATTGTTACGCGATGAGACTGCCCCGCTGAACAAATACTTTGCTCTTCCGAAGGTGGAATTACATCGCCATTTGGAAGGGTCTCTGCGTTTGACAACCATGGTGGACATTGCGAATCAACATGGCGTAACCGTTCCTGATAGTATGTTCAACTTAAGCGGCCTGGTGCAGGTGCAAGACCAGGACCCGATGACCTTTACCAACTTCCTCGATAAATTTAAAACATTACGGCTCTTTTATAAATCACCCGATGTAATTCATCGCGTCACGCGTGAAGCGGTGGAGGATGCAGCGAAGGATAACATTCGTTATCTTGAGCTGCGTTTTACGCCCGTGGCCTTGAGCCGTGCAGAAGGATTTCCTCTACATGATGTGATGGATTGGGTCATCACCAGCGCGCAGGAAGCCGCAAAGAAATTAAAAATTAAAGTAGGGTTGATCGCTTCGGTCAACCGGCATGAAAGCGCAGACCTTGCCGAGCAGGTTGCTTGGCTTGCAGCAGAACACATGAAAGATGGACTCGTAGGCATTGATCTGGCTGGCAATGAAGCGGAATTTAAATCTGACCCGTTTCATGGAATACTCAAGGAAGCAAAGCAGGCAGGCTTGCATTTGACCATTCATGCAGGCGAATGGGGACCTGCGGACAATGTTCGCGATGCGCTTGAAAATTTGGGTGCCGAGCGGATCGGTCACGGCGTGCGTGTGATGGAAGATGAAAGTATTGTTGCACTTGCAAAGGAAAGCGGTGTGGCTTTTGAAGTTTGCGTAACAAGCAATTATCAATCTGGCGTGGTGAAGTCATTACCTGAACATCCATTACCGCGCATGATCGCCGCAGGATTAAATGTAACGGTCAATACAGATGACCCCAGTGTTTCACGTATAACACTGTCACATGAATATCAACATGTATGTGAAGATTTGAAAGTGCCATTTGACACGTTAAAGCAGAGTGTTATAAAAGCAGCACAGGCCTCATTTTTAAATGAAGCTGAAAAAGCAAAGTTTGTTGAATCGCTTAAGCAGGAATTGAATTTGTAAAATTCTTCCTCGCTGAGCGGAGTGAGAACAGTACTATCGTTCGAACGCAGTCGAAGCGCGCGGAGATTAGCAAATTTAAATTATTTATGCAACGCCGTCCTTCGACTATGCCGCCAAAATCATGCGGCTCCGCTCAGGACGAATTAACAACGTAAACCCCACCACATAATATCAAGGATATCAAAGGCGCTCCTTTATGTTCTTCGCAAGTTGTGGTGTGAGTGTAGGAACAGAGATTGTTCCCTACGAAATCCTCATCACCCAAGGAGTAGTACCATGCAAGATTTATTTAAGTCCCGTGACGTATTGAAAGTGGGAAACAAGCAATATGTCATCTTTCGCCTCGACGCACTTGAGAAGGCTGGTTTAACAAAACTCAGCAAACTGCCTTTTTCCATTCGCGTTGTGCTTGAAGCCGCTCTCCGTCAATGCAATGATAAGGAAATAACACAGGATGATGTAAAGAACATCGCTGCGTGGACGCCTAATGGTGTTCGCCCCGGTATTCCATTTTTGCCCGCGCGTGTCGTCATGCAGGATTTTACCGGTGTGCCCGCAGTAGTTGACCTCGCTGCGATGCGCTCTGCAGTTGCCCGTTTGGGTGGCGATCCGAAGAAGATTAATCCGCTGGTGCCAGTGGACTTGGTCATTGACCATTCCATCCAAGTAGATTTCTTTGGTACAGCTGACGCACTTAATCGCAATACTGAAATGGAATTTCTTCGCAACCGCGAACGCTATGAATTCCTCAAATGGGGACAGCAAGCTTTTAGTAATTTCCGAGTTGTGCCTCCTATGACGGGCATCGTTCATCAAGTTAATTTAGAGAATCTTGCTGAAGTTGTGATGACCAAAATAGATGGCAATGATGTTTTGGCTTTTCCTGATACTTTGGTCGGCACTGACTCACACACTACCATGATCAATGGTCTCGGTGTTGTAGGTTGGGGCGTGGGCGGTATCGAAGCCGAAGCCGTTATGTTGGGTCAGCCCATGGATATGCTTCTTCCCGATGTAATTGGTTTCAAGCTTCACGGAAAATTAAGAGACGGAGTCACAGCCACCGATCTTGTTTTAACGGTCACTCAAATGCTGCGCAAGAAAGGCGTGGTTGATAAATTCGTTGAGTTCTTTGGCGAAGGACTGCGCACGATGTCATTGACTGACCGCGCTACGATCGGAAACATGGCCCCTGAATATGGCGCCACAATGGGTTACTTCCCTGTGGATGAAGAGACGCTTCGCTATATGCGCCTAACTGGTCGCTCCGAAGAAACGATTGCCCGCACTGAAGCATACATGCGCGCACAAGGACTCTTCCACGAGCCTGGCATGGCTGAACCAGAATATACAGATACGCTCGAACTGGACCTTGAGTCTGTTGTGCCGTCGTTGGCAGGGCCAAAGCGTCCGCAGGATCGGGTTGCTCTTTCCGATATGAAAGACACATTTCAGAAAGCATTGACCGCGCCTATAAAAGATCGTGGTTATGAACTTGTGGGTGATGCCCTAACTCGTGAAGTCTCTTTCGGTACGAATGGCAGTTCCCAAATCATGAAGCATGGAGCAATTGTCATTGCAGCGATTACATCCTGTACAAATACATCTAATCCATCTGTGATGGTGGCGGCTGGGCTGGTTGCGAAGAAGGCGATTGAAAAAGGTTTGCAGGTCAAACCTTATGTGAAAACCTCTTTAGCTCCTGGTTCTCGTGTAGTAACTGAATATCTTCAAAAAGCAAATTTGATCGAACCGTTATCCAAACTTGGATTCGATGTCATCGCATATGGCTGTACAACTTGTATTGGCAACTCCGGTCCTTTGCCAGATGAAGTTGCGAAAGCAGTAACAGGTTCAGACTTGGTTGCAGCGGCAGTTATCTCTGGCAATCGAAACTTTGAAGGCCGTGTGCATCCGTTAGTGAAAGCAAATTATCTTGCATCCCCTCCATTAGTTGTAGCCTATGCTCTCGCTGGGACAGTGGACATTGATCTGAATAACGAGCCGCTTGGTATTGGCTCCGATGGCGCAGCGGTTTATCTTAGAGACTTATGGCCTTCTCAATTAGAGATCAGTGACACGATTGCTTCTAGTGTTAAAGCGGAAATGTTCAAAGATAAATATTCCGACGTTTTCAGCGGTTCTGAAATGTGGCAGGAGATTAAAGTAACAGGCGGCGACCTATATGACTGGAATGAAGATTCCACTTATATTCACCATCCTCCCTACTTCCAAAATATTTCGCTGACCGCTGATTCTGTGAAAGATATCAGAGCAGCACGTGTATTAGGCTTGTTCGGCGATTCGATCACCACCGATCATATTTCACCTGCAGGAAATATCGCCGTGGATAGCCCAGCTGGGAAGTATTTGCAGGAACGCGATGTAGCTCCTGCATACTTTAATTCTTATGGTGCCCGCCGCGGTAATGACCAGGTAATGGCACGCGGCACATTTGCAAACATCCGCTTGAAGAATATTTTGGTTGCGCCAAAGGAAGGTAACTGGACTCTGCATCAGCCTGATGGCGAAGTGATGTCCATCTTTGATGCTGCAATGAAATATAAAGCATCGGAAATCCCGAGCATTGTGATCGCAGGAAAAGAATATGGTACCGGTTCCAGCCGTGACTGGGCTGCGAAAGGCCCCATGTTACAAGGCGTGAAAGCAGTCATTGCTGAATCGTTCGAGCGTATTCATCGTTCGAATCTGGTAGGTATGGGAGTGCTTCCGCTGAGATTCACTCTGGGGCAAAACGCCGAATCTCTTGGTCTGGATGGAAGCGAGAAGTTCACCATCGAAGGCTTGAGCGGAGAGATCAAACCTCAAAGCGAAGTCATTGTCAAAGCGGAAAAATTAGATGGTAAAGTAATTGAGTTCAAAACAATGGTGTTGTTGAATACGGATGTTGAGGTTAATTATTATCGCAACGGCGGCATTCTGCACACGGTGCTGAGAAATTTGATGAGGTAGAACAAAAATACAGCCGCCTGATACAGGCGGCTGTATTTTTTTAAATGTTCTGACCAAGCAATAAACTCAGAATAGTGAAGATCAACAAGATCGTAATGACAAGCAG
The DNA here is from genome assembly GCA_014379595.1 of Anaerolineales bacterium. Classification (GTDB taxonomy): domain Bacteria; phylum Chloroflexota; class Anaerolineae; order Anaerolineales; family Villigracilaceae; genus Villigracilis. Next base: position 312,609 of record JACMLM010000035.1, on the reverse strand, counting down.
GAATATTCCCTGTATCCATAAGCCCAGAAAACTGACAGTTAAAGTTAACAATGTTACTATGGCTAGAAATACTGAAGGGCGAGTTTGTTTTCCTGGCAGGCTGCTTTTTTGCAATAGATATGCTCCGCCTGTTATGCTTAAGACGCTGATGATGGTGGCGAGTATTAATATTAATTTGCCACTGCCACCAACGGGCAACACAAATATGCCGCAGGTATTTTCACGGTCAGGCACTGGATAAGATGAAAAGGCAAGTGCATTCACGAAAATGAATTGGCCGAGGTCAATGTTCTGCGGGCCGACAGTCCATTTGAGCAGACGTGACTCGCCTGCTGCGAGTTCAAGGAATTCAGATGTTGTCTCTGCTACAAGCGGGGTGCTGATATCTGTTCTGACAGTGGGCGAGATGACTTGGTCAGTTCGGTTGATGATCTTAAGCGAGACCGTTTGATGTTCGTTATTTGTCATTAAGATCGGGCAACTTAATCCCGGAAGCGGTGCGCTGGCACGATTTGCGAATCCATAGGAAGCCGCTTCATAATCTGCCCAGACCGCCAGAACAGATAATGTAATGCCAAGTAGAATGCCAACTGTAAAAAGGATCAAGGCGGGTAAGGGTTTGGAATAGGTTGATATTTTCATGGGAATTTACTATTGAATTGTAGCATTGATGAGCCGCAGAGCAGAATTATTATATCCAGTGTAATTTATTTTGGTACTTGAAGTTTTCGGTTTCGATGCTAGAATCATGGAAACATTTAATCATAGAATTAAACCCCAAAATTGTGAACCTACCTGAGAGTTATATTCCAAAAGGAGTCCATCATGCCAGATCGAATCAACTTATCCGGTGATTTTCGTGGGTCGATCATTAATATTAAATCCACTCTGACGAATGTGCAGCAAAGCGTAGGTCAGATCCGCACGGATGACTCAGATGCCCGCAAGGAATTAGAAGGATTGATCGGACAGTTAAGCGAGGCCTTGCAAAAAGTCCCTGAGCAGAGTCAGGAACAAGCTGAGGCGGTTGCTGAAACGGCCAAAGTATTGGTGGATACAGCCAAAGCCGAAAACCCTAACAAAACTATGGTGCAAATTACCGGTGACGGCTTAAAGCAAGCGGCTCAGAATCTGGCAGATGTGATGCCTGTTGTAGTCACCATTGCTAGCCAGATCGCGTTGACAGTTGCAAAATTGATCGGCGTATGAGTGTTTCTCCTTCTTAATTAACAATACACTTAATCGTGATTCCCTGAGCGGAGCGAAGGGTCTCTACGATAGTCTCAGAGATTCTTCGCTCCGCTCAGAATGACATTACATAGTTATGACCAAAAAGTCTGAATCCCCTAAAAAACCGCGCGCCAAAAAAAGCAGCGCATCTTCCGGAGATAGCTATGATCTCTCCGGTGATTTTCGCGGCGCGGTTGTTAACATCAAATCTACTATTGTTAGCAATGCAGAAGTCAAAGACCTTGAGAATCTACCTCCCGAACCCGGCGAGCCACCTTTTCAAGGGCTGCAATATTTTGATGAAAAAGATGCCGACCGTTTCTTTGGCCGCGAAAATCTTATCGCAAAAATCGTTGGCCGTCTCACTCATACACGCTTTCTAACAGTCATCGGTGCTTCGGGGAGTGGTAAATCTTCCATCGTGAGAGCAGGTGTTATCCCGGCCTTACGGCGCGGTGAAAGATTGGCCGATGGTTCGGTGCCGCCTACAGATAGCGGTCAATGGGATATTCGCATTCTCAGCCCTAGTGCTCATCCACTGGATGCCCTTGCTGCAAGTCTGACTCGGGATTCTGGATCGGTCAGTGCCTTAACAACTTTGCGCGCTGACTTGGCTCAAGACTCAAATTCGTTAAGCCTCATTGCACGCCGTGTGCTGGCGCAAAATAATAAAAAACATTTACTTCTAATCATCGATCAATTTGAAGAAGTTTTTACACAATGTCATCATGATGAAGAACGCGGGGCTTTCATCGAAAATTTGCTTCATGCGATTGACCCAGATAATTCACAGCCGATCACTATTTTATTAACTCTGCGAGCGGATTTTTATACTCAACTCGCGTTTCAAGACCGACTCCGAGAACTGGTTTCACAAAATCAGGAATTTATCGGCGCGATGAGTCGAGATGAGTTGAAGCGTGCCATATTGCTTCCTGCTGCTTTGGGAAATTGGAAAGTGCAAGAAGGGTTGGTTGAAGTTATTCTTGATGATCTGGGAAGTGAACCTGGCGCGCTTCCGCTTTTATCTCATGCCCTACTTGAAACGTGGAAACGCCGTCGGGGAAGAGTCCTGACTGTTTCGGGATACACAGCTGCGGGCGGAGTCAGAGGCGCGATCGCTCAAACCGCTGAGACAGTTTTTCGTCAAAGATTAAGTACCGAGCAACAACCTATCGCGCGCATGATCTTTATCAAACTAGCTGAGATGGGCGAGGACTCTTTAGATACTCGTCGTCGTGCTGCTTTTTCTGAATTGATAACTCGCGCAACGGATGTCAACACCATTGATGCAGTGTTAAGTATTCTTACTGACGCGCGTTTAGTAACGACAGGCACATTGGAGCCGGGCGATACGCGTGTAGTAGAAGTTGCTCACGAAGCATTGATCCGAGAGTGGCCTACGTTACGTGATTGGTTGAATCAGAATCGACAAGGATTAATTCTTCATCGTCAGTTGACGGAAGATGCAAATGATTGGCTAAAACTTGGGCGCGACTCTGGTGCTCTTTATCGCGGCGTGAGGCTCAAGCAAACATTGGAGTGGGTAAAGTCCAATGGGGATTTGATTAGCCTTGCTGAACAGGAATTTTTAGATGCCGGCCAGAAGACCGCGCGAAAAGAGGCTGGGCAATCTACAAAGTTAATTCGCGCCCGTTGGATTCAAGCCGCGCTCGCAATTATCGTTGTTATAGTGATACTGGGTATCAATGGTGCGTTTGCGCCTCGTGTGATGCCTGAAGGAATTTTCAATATTGCTGTCGCTGAATTTGGTGAAATGGATGCAAATGGTGAAATCCATTCTTCAAAAGCTGGCCAGCAAATGAGCGAGTGGACCGTAAACTATTTGAGGAATGAACTTAAAAAGGAAGATTCAAATTTAGTCATATGGCCTAATGAAAGCAATATTTTTACAAGAACAAGTGTGAAATTAGTACAACCCGATACGGCTGAAGAAACAGCATCTGAACTTAATGCCGATCTATTGTTATATGGATATATAGATACACGCTCCACTCCGCCGCAGTTGATCCTCAGTTTCTGGATCGCTCCGCAAAACGAATATAAATTTGAAGATATTCAAGGCAGTACACAGATCGGTGATCCCATTCGCGTTGTAGACTTGAATGATCCCGGTATCAGTGTGCAGAGTGAATTGCAAGATCAATCTATTGCAGTAGCGTTTATAGCAATGGGACTCGCTCAGGAACAACTGGGTCAAACGCAAGATGCTCTGGATGCTTTTCTTAAAGCAGAAGAGGCTGCACCAGAATCTGAAATCGTTCAATTCTTTCTAGGTCGTGAATATCTTTTCCTCGCAGAATTTGAACCCAAAAGACAGGAAGAACTTTGGCAAAAAGCTGAGGATGCATATCTTAAGTCCATTGCCTTGAATGATCAGTATGCGAAGGCTTATCTTGGACTTGGCAGTGTTTATATGAAAAGGTCAGCAGAGCTTTTGGATGAAACAGTTGATTCTCAATCCTTGCTGTTCGCAGAACAAGGAATTGAAGCTTATGAAAAGGTATTGGAATTAAATCCTGACACTGAATTATTGGATAATCTTGATAAAGACCTTGCACGGCTGGCCTTGGGAAGCGCTTATCGACAAAAAGGTGCAACTTTACTTGTACAGGAAGATGTAACTTCTGCATTAGTTGCTTTTGATAAATCCATAGAATTTCTTGAAGAAGTTCGCCCCGTGTTTGAGGTTGCGATTCCCGAACATGAATCCTATCGCCGTTATCTTGTTCAGACTCATGAATACCTTGGTACTGTCTATCAATGGCAGGGTGCTGCGTTTGAAGCCAATCAGGATTTTGAGCAGGCACTGGTCGCCTATCAAAAATCAATCGATGCATTTAATCAATGTATTCTTAATGGGGAAGGCTCACCTGATTTAATTATTCAAAACGACATTATTAAAAAATATTGCCAGCCAAAACTTGAAGAAATTCAACAGTTATACAATGAATTGAACGGAGGTAATTAATGAATCGAAATATTTTTTCTCAGATGATATTACCTATTGCAGCGATATTGGCTATTCTTGCGTGTGATTTGTCTGGCTCAGTAACTTCGTTGCCTGAAGCAACTGACGTTCAGGAAATTCAAACTGAACCCGGAGATACAGAGACAGCGCCGCCTACACCTACTATTAAAGTGGAAACTCCTGCCGGCACTGACCCAAGCTGTAATGTCCTTCAGGATCTGAATCTGCGCTTTGGACCCGGCACTGCATACCGCCCTCCGATCAGGGGTTTGCCTGCCAATAGTGTTGTGACTCCTTTGGGATTCGCACCTCAAGGAATCCCCGGCGGAAGCTGGGCATATGTACAGGATACTGATACGCAGGATGAAGGTTGGGTAAGTGCGGGTGCCCAATATATATCTTGTAATGTCGAATTGGCCGATTTACCAGCAGTGGCCTATGGGACTCCTCCACCTTCACTTCCAAGTACATCTCAAGTGAGCCCGGGGCCGGGCACCTGTGGTCAGGGCGGAACTATTTTGGATAATGGTGATGTCTATGATTGTTCCGTTGAATTTTCAGAAGACTATCTGATGCGCTTTGTCATTCTGAAAAACGGACTAGAGATCGGCGAGAACGATGGAGTTAATGATGTCAGTTTCACGGCAGCCATAGACGGTGATACTGTATACGTGAACGTCGAGGAAAATGCCGCCTACTGTATCTTTGGAGGAGATGAGGTATGTAATTCCTGGGTGTTTGAGGATAATGTCTACAAGTGGGAAAGCGGCGGTGCTATCGTAGAAGAAGGTGAATATCAAATTAATATAAGCGGCAACCTGACCGATAGCGAAGGAAATTTTCTAGATATGGAATGGCAGGCGGATATCACAGTAGATTTGCCTTAGTAATAGTAGCGATAAAGAATGAGACTGGTGATAAACCAGTCTCATTTTATTTAACTCTGATTGACCATTCCGAAAAACTCATCTTGCAAACGTTTGGTTTCCGTATCATCTTTGATTGCGCGGACCGCCTTTGCAAAAGCCCGTGCCCGCGCAGAGAGCCAAAGCTCACCTTTATCTTTTGTAGCAGGTGTGCCATCTCCGCAGTAGTGGCTGGGATGATCTGCAAACCACCAGATGCCCACATCAATGTTCAGATCACGCAGATGCTTGAGTCTTTCAAGCGGATATCCCTCTTTATCAGCTGATAACGCTTCATGCCTCACCAAGTCCGGGCGGATGACAAGAATCGCGCTGGTTTCCTTTTCGCCTGCATGACCATCCACCGGGGTATCCCATTGAGCTTTGACCGCCGCTTCATCTTCCGCGCTGAAATCTGGTTGCACGACATAGACCACATAATCGCGAGGAGTTGCCAACTGGATTTGCGCGAAGTAATGCATGAGATAGTCATTGCCTCCATGCGCGTTGACAATAACGATTTTCTTGAGTCCGTTGCGTGCTATCTCACTACAGGTATTTTCAAGCAGGCGAATGGTCAGGTCTGCATCAATGCCAATACAACCGGGATAATGCCGCGCTTCAAGAACTTGGGTAAAGATAAAATCTGGAAACACAATGGCTGGTTCGAGAGCAGCAATACGATTAACTACTTCACGGCCAATTAACATATCTGTACCAAGCGGCATGTGATGCGCATGCCGTTCAATACAAGATAATGGCAGAAGGCATACACCCTCCGCTTTTTGAACAGCTTCTGGAAAAAGATCACCTGTTAATTCTTCCCAACGCATGATTTAGATTCTCCTTTTTGTTTAAAATTTTGCTTGTCATCACTATACAATAAATCCCATGCAAACACAACTTGTTAACTAAATCAGGAGTAAAAAGAAAGAGACTGGCTATTAGCCAGTCTCTTTCTTTTGTTATTTATCTGGGAGAATAAGTTCCCATGTATCGTTGTATACATTGCTGCCGTTATATCCGCCGAAGAGCATAATATGTTTGCGAACCTGGTCGTACCAGATAACCATATTCGAGCGGATGGGCGGCTGGAGTTTTGTATCTGTGAACTGCCTCCAAATTTTGTTGTCAAAGAACCAGGTGTCGTTCAAGGTGGTGTCGTTTGTGTATCCGCCAAAAGTGACGAAAACTTTTCGCTGAGGTTCATATACCAGTCTTGTTCCGCTGCGATTGCTGGGTTCGATGCCAGGGGATAGACGAGTCCATTGATCGTCTTTGAAAGTCCATGTGCCGCCGGGGGAACCACTCAGCAGACCGAATGCGAATTCTTCATCAGGGTTATAAGCGAGAGCGTATTGACTAGCAACCGGTGAGTCACCTTTCATCTCTATCTTTGCCCAGTTGGTACCATCCCATTCCCAGGCATCGTTGAAATAAGTTTTATTATTGCTGCCGCCATATAGCACAACTTTCTTGCGAATGGGGTCGTAATACATTTCATGCCCAAGGCGTGCGCCGGGACAATTAAGCGGACACAACCAACGCCACTTTTCGCCGTCCCATTCCCATGTATCGCAGAGGGTGCTGCTTTTGTTATAGCCTCCGTATAGCACGATCACGCCTCTTTCTTCATCATAGGCCATGCCCGTGCTTGTGCGACCTTTTGGACTATCCTCCGGCGGCGGAGATACGTTCAGCCACTTTTTTCCATCCCATTCCCATGTTTCGTTTTTATAGATCCATTGGTCATTAACATAATTTGCGCCGCCGAACATGACCAGCTTGTTGCGCTTTGTATCATAAGCATAGGCAGAGTGTTCCAGTGGAGGTGGATTCGTATCCAGCTCAAGCGGTACCCAGCCCGAAGTTGGTTTTTGAGCGGATGCGATCATTCCTGTAAGCAGGAGCAAACCCCACGCAGCTGAAAAAGCCATGGCAGCGCGCGAAATTCCCTTTTCCAATTTTTGCTTTGGGAGTGAATATCCGCTGGGATGTAAATTCGTGGCAAATAGGAATCCAACCGGGATTGCGGCGATAATCCAAAATATTCTTACATCAAACGATTCGCAGAATGCGCCCGCCGATATGGACCAGCGGCTGAAGTTGCAGTTTTCCAGCCATCTGCTCATTCCATAAAAGTGGATCACCTCTGCCGTGAGCCAACCGATCAAACTCCAACGGTAATTGAATACGGTCAGGCAGAAGAGAGCCAGAGAAAGATAAATAACTGAAACAATTAGCCAATCTATTGGGCTTGTTTGGTATGCACTGCCGGGCGCTATCCCTTGTGCTGTGAGATCGCTATGCCAGTAAGAGGTGGAATAGTTCATCAGCATAATTGCAAAGTGTGTAATGCTGGTAAGCAGGAAAAACAAAACAAAGTTTTTGGGAAGATAAGGTGCACTAAAAACATTGCCCGCAAGTGTTTTTACTTTTGCGCGCCAATGATTCAAATTTAAAAATGCAGGGTTTTTTAAAGGCTGTTCCATAATCTGCTCTTATTCTTCGGGAGGAATAAATTCCCATGTATCGTTATAGATGGCGTCTGCGCCATACCCACCAAAGAGCATGACATGTTCGCGGATGGGGTCATACCAGACGACCATATCGGCACGGGCAGATGGCTTCACACCACTGCTTGTAAATTCCTTCCATTCACTGCCGTTATATGTCCACGTATCGTTGAGCCATATATCTTGAGAGTAACCGCCGAAGATGAAGAATAACTCTCGTATTGGATCATACACAAGAGTTGACCAACCGCGATTGCTTGGTTCTATTTCAGGGTAGAACCTTGTCCACGTATTTTCCTCCCAGTGCCAGGTGCCTCCTGTTCCGCTTAGAAAACCGAAGGCGTAATTTTGATTCGGGTCGTAAGCAAGCGCGAATACACTGGCCGTCGGCGCACCGCTTTCCAATGGGATCCATGTCCAGTTTTTGCCATCCCATTCCCATGCATCGTTATAGAAGATGTCGTTGCCATAACCGCCGTACATGATAATTTTCTCGCGGACCTGGTCATAGATCATTTCATGCCCTGAACGCATGGATGGATAATTGGGGGGATTTATTTCCTTCCACGACTTGCCATCCCATTCCCAGGTGTCGGATAATCGCTGGCCGTTGTTGACTCCGCCGAAGAGGACGGTCACGCCGCGTTTTTCATCATACGCCATGCCATGGTCGGCGCGCCCCTGCGGAACTTTCTGCGAAGGCATGTTGATCCATTGATTTCCGTCCCATTCCCATGTATCGGTTTTGTAATTCCACTGTTCGTTTCCGATATAACTTTCCTGACCGCCGAACATCACCAATCGATTACGTTTGATGTCATAAGCAGATTCCGCTTCGCGCAGCGGGCCGGGTCCATTTTTTACTTCAACCGGAACCCAGCCATAAGCAGGTTTTTGCGCTGATAGAATCACTCCGATAACCAGTACCACGATCCACACAACGGGAATGAATCCCGATGTGTAGGAAATTCCTTTTTGGATCTTCTTGTTTTCAAGCGAGAATTCTGCAGGTTGGAATGTAAAGACCAAAAGAATTCCAACCACGATAGCGCCGATCACCCAGAAAAGACCATCGTCCATTGATTGACAGACTCCGCCGAAAAGCACGGACCAGCGGCTGATATAACAATTGCTGATCATCTCTTGGATGAGAAAAAAATGTAAAAATTCTGCGGTCAGCCAGCCTATAAAACTCCAGCGATAATTCATAAAACTTAAGAGCAGTGTTCCAATGACCAGATAAATTATCGTAAGTACGATCAATGGGACAGCCCCCATGGAGAGCTTTTCGCCAAACATGCCAAGCCCCACAGCATTTTGAGGATTGTTCCAATATGAAAGCGGTTGACTCATCAAGACGACTGCCAGATGTGTAATGACCGTGGTGATATAAAACACAGTCAATAAGATCGGCAGATAAGGCGCGGAAAATGTATTGCCTACCAGAGTCTTTATCCACTGACGAAATCTGTCTATGGGTGTTGGGGGATTAGTTGTTTGTGGTTCCTGCATAATTTCCTCCACTAGTAAGTGTTTTTTTTGAGTGGCTGTCATTGTACTCTTGCCATGCCAATAACTTGAGTAAAAATTCATTACAATTATGTAATTTTGAACACTCTTGTTTGATGAAATTAATTAAAAATAAAGAGGTAGCCGCCTGTGCTGCACGGGCGGCTACCTCTTTATTTTTTTAAGGCCGAGGCTGCCATTGGAATTCATAGATCGACTGTATATCTTCGCTATTCGTAATTGGAGCTGGTGTCGTCGTTGGGTCTTGCAAAGCTCTCTCTATATTTAACAGATAAATACTAGTGCTATTACTCATATACATGACTGAGCGCCCATCAGGTGACCAGATCATTGGAAGCCAGTTGCCATTGGCTCCTACTCCTCCAGTCGATAGGGGGAGCATTAATAAATGGATAAGCTGTTTTTCCGGCGTTGGTGGATTGCGGTCAGCAAGATATAGATGGAATCCGCCGGCACAAAAATTGGATACTACTGAAAATTGTTTGTTTGGAGAAATATGTTCTTCAAGAAGATTGCCCTGGGTTGTCTTGCAAGTCTGATGAGGATCCATTTCACCAATCGCTTGAGTTTTTTTTCCATCTGTGAGTATCCAGGAACCCCACAGGCCGGATGATTTCAAGAGAATAGAAGAATAATCTTGTAGTCTGAAATAAACCGAGTCTTGAGGGGTATCATATAAAGCAAAGATCCCTATCTTTGCTTTATCCCCTTCACTGAAAGTATTATTTGTATTAAAGATCTGGGCAATTGATTTACCATCTGCGCTGATATGATAAACTGCCGGGCCATTAAGACACGTCTCACATTCGAGCCAGCCAGCCTCAAAATTTGTTGTGGCGTAAATAGATTGTCCATCATACGACCATTGCAGATTTACTATACCTGTTCCGTGGGCAATTTCCATCTGATTTGAACCGTCAGCATTCATCACGCGGATTGAAAGCTGGTCGCCATTTGTTCTCTTATAAACGATCTTACTTCCATCCGGCGACCAGATCATTCCAGTATCCTGACTGGGATCATTCGTTAATTGTTTTAATTGTGGGTTATTGCTTCCGTCTACATTAATTGTAAAAATATCATAGTTTCCATTAGGGTTGTCGATAAAGGCAATTTGTTTGCTGTTTGGCGACCAACGATAATCAGTATCAATATTCGTTTCTGTGAGAACCGTCCACCCCCCTGAATTTCCTCTTAGTATTTCTATTTTGTTGTTAGCCCGGGTTTTTAAAAAGATGAATTGCTCTCCATTGGGTGACCATTGCAAGTTAAAATAAGTTTCGTTGGTGGTATTGGTTATATTTGTCAGATCAGTTCCATCAGGATGAATTAGGTATACATCTGAAGTGAAAGTTAAAGCATTTGTATCAAGGAAAGGAACTACTTTTCCTCCAATAAATGCGATCCACTCGCCGTTGGATTTGTCTGTAGCAATTGATGGAAATTGTTCTAACGTAGGAATTGCATTTCCAACATTTTGAGTTCCATTTGCAGTAATCGAAGTATTACGCAATTGTGAGATGGCGGAGTTAACAACAAATCCCAAAATAATTAACGTAGCTACGCTTGCGAGTGTTTTTAATCCAAGATTGAATCGGTTGGTCATGATGATTCTCCGAGTTTTTAATTGAACGTTTGTCAGTACTATAGGATCGAGCTGCGAATCCCATCGGGTATGGAGACTGCTTTGCAGGCGCGTTGTCAGCGTGGATAATGATTCAGATTCGGCGCGGCAGGCCTCACAGTCATGAAGATGCGCTTTAAGTTCGATGCGTTGATCATCGGTGAGTAATCCATCCAGACCGGCATATAGATAGATTTTTGCTTGCTTGTGTGTGATATCAGTCATTTTGACTCTTCTTTAAAAATAAACGGATGCGTTCGCGCGCGATGTTCAGGCGAGAGTGAACAGTACCCTGTGGAATTTTGAGGGTTTCGGCAATTTCAGAAATGGATAGATCGTGATAATAGCGCAGGACGATCGGGATGCTATGCTTGTCATCGAGTTGTTGAATGGCACGCCAGATGTTTGTATCCGCCTCGTTTTGAATAAGCGTCTCTTCGGGTAAATTGTTATCTTTGCTTTTGATACGAAAAATTCCCAACGTAATTTGTTTTAATTTTTCTCTGGCTGCACGTCGCTGCAGGCGGGTGCGGCAGATATTGATCGCGATGGAAAAAAGCCAGGTCTTGAATGATGAATCGCCATGAAACGAATTCAAAGCCCGAAGTGCAGAGATGAAAGTTTCCTGTGTTCCATCTTCGGCCTCGTCAGGGTCGTCAAGAATGGAGAGTGCCAGTCGGTACACATCCTTTTGGTATTCCTGTATCATTTTTTCGATGGAGAGTGCATCCCCAGCTTTGCAAAGCTCAAGCGATTGGTAATCCATTGTCCTCATTCTATTCCATTAGACAGGGGTCGGCCTCAAAACCTTCATTTTAAAAGAGTACAATATTCAATATCTTGATTTTCTCGTTCAGGACAGGAGAATAATTATGGAAAAGAATTACATCCAGAGCATGTTAGGTGAAAACGAGCGGATTCTACTGGTCACACGCCAGCATGGATTTGTGCTCTTCAGTTCGATCATTGCAGAAATTGTTGTGACGCTGATCGCGATCGCGGCCATATCTGCGTTGACCACAATGGTTAATCCACTGGCGGGGTTTGGTTTTCTGCTGCTATTGATTCCGCTTGCCATTATGCTGTGGGATATTCTGACCTGGAACAACCGCCAGTATATTGTGACCAACCGCCGCGTGATCCAGGTCTCCGGTATATTTAGCAAGGATGTGGTTGATTCTTCGCTGGAAAAGGTGAACGACGTTAAGATGACTCAATCCTTCTTTGGCAGGATGTTCGATTTTGGGGATGTCGAGATTCTCACCGCCAGCGAAACTGGAGATAACCTATTCAAGCGGATCGGTGACCCGGTCAAGTTCAAGACTGCGATGCTGAATGCCAAAGAGAAGCTCGGCTACGAAGGGACAGGCACTAACGCTCAACGCGCTGAGAGCATTCCTGCGCAGATCGCGGAGCTGGATGAATTGCGCAAGCAGGGCATTTTGACCGATGCAGAATTTCAGACAAAGAAAAGGGAACTGCTGGCAAAAATGTAGTTTGGCACGTGTTCCGTTTTAAACTAAAGAGACAGTCATCTTAAATGACTGTCTCTTTTGTGTTGTGTCCTAGTTTCATAGAAAAGAATGGCTTTATCAAACTACTCAATCTTCTCAGGTATCTTCGGTTGCATCAAATCGTAATGCTTCTTGCAGACCCATGCAAAATCTCCCGTGTAGGTTGGGACCCGACGCAATCCTATTTTCTTTTGTTGAGGGTCTAATTCTTTCAAAAGAGAATGCAAAGCCAATAAGCCCGAACGTTCGTCGTCACTTAGTATGCCATCTCGTATTCCACCTGAATCAGAGATTTTGAGTTCTTCGGGCAAATTGCTAACCAGCTCACTCATTAAACTGAGATGGTCACCAATGTTAAGTTTTTCTATGGTTTTTGCTCCAAAAATAGTATCAACAGCTGGCGTTATCATTGGAACAATAGTTTTTAACATGCCAGCAAGAAAGTTGGCATAAGGTGCAATTTTTCTTACCCATTCGCGTGTAGATTTGAATTCGTAAACTCCCCCACCTTTTTCAGTGACAGGGTGCTGACAACCTTCAGCTTCACACCAAAGGTGGATTCGATATTTGGCTTTAATAACTCTATGCCAGTTTCCATCCGTGGGTTCAAGAGTAAACAGGCGAGGTCCCTCCTTTGCTTCGTTTGCCATTGCTCGCATGATTGCCATCACATAGTTGGAAATTCGGCTTTCCAAGCCATCAAGCCTTGCCTTGAGATCAGCAAAACCTCCGACAAGTTCGGCTTGAATGTTAGAAAGTTGCTCGCGCGGGTTCTCTTCTTCAAATCCATACAACAAATTCATAATATCTTGGGGTTCATAACAAACCTGGCAAGGAATTTGAGTTAATCCTTTTTGAGCAAAGATAGCTAATGCGTCAATTCGAAATCGACCCTTACATGGATTTCCATCAACACTTGTTTTACACGGTACTGCAAAGTGATAATGACCTTCCAAACCTGGCCAGTTATCGTTTATCAATTTTTGTAAAGTTTGACGTAAAACATTTGCAAAAAATTCTGGATATCCAAAAGCCTGAGTATAAATATGAAACTCTCTATCACGCAATTCAAGCATAGACTCACCATGTTCTTTGTAACTCAAGAACATTCCCTTTTGCCAATGCAAGCGGTGATTGTCCAATTCATAGGCATAATCATGCGTGCGAACAATCATCCATGGTACCAGCCCCGGTGGCGCTTCATCCATCACGCAGACCATTCCAAGCCTGCGTTGATTTTCTTTTGGTACTTCATCAGGTTGCCACGGCAAATTTGGGCGCACTTGCGGTACATGTTGTGCTACAAGACTGGCATCACTGTCTTGCAAACGATAAGAAACATCATATTTTTCCATCAACCGAAGAAAGAAAGGATAGAGTTCTTTATCGTAATGTGGCTCTTCTTTGAAATTATGCTTTAACCAAACATCTTCTAAATGACTGTCTGGTAAAATGCCGCCTCGCTCCTGCGTAGCACGGTCTTCCAGTACAAAACTAATTGCTTTAGTAAGCCATTCTGGCTGAAGTACGACATCATCTTTCATGCGATCATCGTCACCATAATAAACGATATAGCCCAAGTCGTGCATCAAGCCTGACAAAGTTTTTGTCGATATTTTATCAAGTTCATAGCGAGCACACACTTCAGAAAACTTGGTGTAACTTACTCGCGGCATTGTTTTACCTAATTCAACTAGTTCATCACGCGCAGCCTTCCAGTTAGTAGCAAAAGGCATGCCCATTTGCTCTAAGTCCTTTGCGGCATTGGCAATCAAATTCTTGAGTTTTGGAATGTTGTATTTTTCATTGGGACTGTCAGCGTCAGACTCAAGACTATCTACCTCTATAAAATCTACAATCATTGAGCCATAATCGCGAAAGAAAACAGGTTTATCAATTCGTGCAATCCTTTGTCCTGTCTTTGCATGTGTTGAAACAATAATCACTTTTGCGTCATTTCCGACGCGTAGGCGAATAAGTTTTAGCCAATCTTCCACTTGACTTTGCTCGACACCTATACGTGGTTCCCACACTATCAAGTAAACTGAGCGTTTGCTAAAAAAGAACTGGTGCGTTACGCGATAAACTTCCTGCCCGCCAAAATCCCAAGCATTAAATTGAAACATTATGCTATCGTTTATAGGGTGTTGCAAATACATCGAGTTCACATCAACACTTACTCCATGTGTAGTCACTTCACCTTTCTTAGGTTCTTTCCCACTAAGTGCCTTTAATAATGTAGTTTTTCCGACACCACCCTCTCCGACCAATATAAGCTTTGCTTCAAAAAGTGTTTCAAACCCCTTTGCAAGACTCCCTAAGAAGGCCCTAACTGCACCTATCCCACCGGAATTAGCGCTTTTTAACGCCGGGTTGAGAGGGTTGTTTTGTAGCTGGAGGTTACCAAGATTTTCAAGCCGTGCAATAGAAGGGGGAAGTGATCTTAATAAATTATTTTGCAGCCACAGATTTTCAAGGTTTTTAAATTCATCGATCCACTCGGGAACTTCTGACAACTGATTAGAATTCAAAAGAAGCACTCTTAGATTCGTCAACCTTCTGACGAAATTGGGAACTGTTCTTAGTCCATCCTCATGAAGTGAGAGAATTTCAAGTTTTATAAGTAAGCCAAGTTCTTCCGGGATTACATTGTTATATCCAAAAAAAACTTGCCGTAAATTTTTTAATTGAGCGAGAGATATTGGAAGCTCTTGAATTTGCGACCTATTAATTATTAACGCCTTCAAGTTAATAAGTTGGCCAATCCATTCTGGTACAGATGTTAGTTGGTTACTGCCAAGCCTAAGTGTTTCTAGGTTTGTAAGTTGACTAATAGGCTCTGGTACTATCATAAATAGATTCTGATATAACTCTAATTCAGTCAACCTTTGGAGTTGACTAATAGACTGCGGTAGCGATGTCAGTTTATTGTTGCTGATATCTAGTATTCGTAAGTTTTTGAGTTTCCCAATTTCATTAGGCAAGCTTGATAAATTGTTTGTCAATACCTTGTCCTGCAAATATCCAATTCCTAAATCAAGATACTTTAATTTACTCAATTTTCCAATGTCTGGTATTAATTCAGTGATACCTTTTCCGCTTAAATCGAGTTTTTCCCATTCCTCATCGTGAGCCTGCTCAATAATGGTGAGCAATTCATCGGATGTCAATGTTTCTTTTTCAAGAAGCGATGATTTTGGTTTTTCTTCAGGGCTTTTAGGTTTTCTTGCTTTTCTGAAAGTTGTTTTCTTTGACATATAACCTCACCATCACTTAGGAAACCATTTTTAAAAATTGAAATAATTATACTCTCCACATTCTCATCCTAGGCTTTCATTAACATCCCTTTCATCCCGTTGCGTGATTAGTCGGACGATCATATTGGGGTAGAGCAAGGGCGTGAATAAATGTTGCTCGAAACAGAACCAACTCCCGTTATTAAGTGAAGCGCTCTGCATACAACAGAAACCATCACTTGGTGTAATACAGGAATGGTTGAATAAGTTTTGACGCTAGAGACAACGCGTTTAATAAAAAAGGACTGGTCACAATGACCAGTCCCATTTTCATTACTTCTTCTTTTCCATATCTTTTCGTATTTGTTCTCGCAAGGCATCTGCCTCAGGAGAACGTTTACTTTGCGCTGAATCATTTTGCAAAGCGCCGAAGCGGTCTGATAACAGCATGGTCAGCAAACCTTCCATTACATTGCTGGAAGTACTTCCGCCACCTTCTGCATTGTTTCCACCAACCACCACACGCGGCACCACGTCTACACCGGAGGATTGAATGGCATCCGCGAATCGGTTGAGCACTTGCTGAGTCACCTGGAATTGCGGGCCGCCATAAGCGCGGACTTGTTCTTCGGTGGCAAGCGCCTGCGCGATACCGATGCGGGCGATCTTTTCAGCTTCCGCTTCTGCCAATGCGCGGATCTGTTGCGCCTGTTGCAGGGAGCGTTGATATTCCGCTTTACCCTGGTCCGTTTGGATGTTGATGTTCAACTCGGCTTCGGTCAGTCTCGTTTGCATTTGAGCGCGGGATTGAGCTTCTTTTAGCTCACGTTCCTTGACGGACGCCTTTTCCTGTTGGCCGTATGTCTCCACTTGTTCAGCAGCCACCTGGCGCGAACGTAACTGGTTAAGGATCGTCTCAATTTGAGTATCATTCTCCGGCGAAGACGGTGTACCAATCAGCACTTCCTCCAATTCCAGATTGTAGTGCTCAAACTTTTCCTTCATCTCGAGGCTGGACTGCTGTTGAATGGCACTGCGGTCTTGCAAGAGTTGAATGAGCGTGCGCGTCTGACCAACGTTCTTGAAGTAGGCGGACACCATCGGGTCGAGGGTTTGTTCCACCAGTTTTTTAACATCACCAAAACGTTGGATGACGAGCGGAGCCTTCTGATAGTCAATGTGAACAACGACTGAAAGAGGCAGTGACGGTTCAAACGCATCCTTTGTGATGAGCGAGACTTCGGTCAGATTTTCATCGAACTTGTGTGCGCCAAAATCAGCGCGGATCCATTTCAGGATGAAGTTGGTGGTGGGGACGGAAATAACTTTCCCGGCATAAGTATTGAAAGCATATTTACCGGGCAGGAGAGGCTCATTCCAAATACCACGGTTGCCTTTGGATGCCAGCTCACCGTGACGATATTCTGAGCCTGAAAGGTCAGCTCCCGTTTCGCCTGTGTATGAAACGACCACGCCTACGTTACCAACTTCAATGATCGTCTTCTGGATCATTTCGATCGTGCCGAACAAGCGATTTACGTAGTATGTACCTTCGACCAATACTTGTAACTGACGTCCACGCAGTCCGCCGGCTCGCAGGAAGTTATCAGCATCCTGAAATTTATTATGATAAGTATCTGTCTGAGCAGGTTCATCACCAACTACAGGGGCTATGATCTCACCCTGTGAGAGTGATGGGCCATCATGAACGGTGACTACACCAATTGTATCGTCTGTATCTTTAATAACCACAGGACGGAATCCGCCGCGTTCTGCGATCACTTGCGCCATGCCGCGAATCGTATCGCCTTCTTCCTTGCTAAGCGATAATGTGTAAATTCGTTCTTCCGTGATGACGATGAATTGCACAAGGTTGAACGCGTACGTACCTTCACGCAAAATGCGGCGCTGCGGACCGCGTTGTCCGCCGTTTTTTAGAAAGCTTTCCACATCCTGAAAATCAGTCACAGTGGCATTGGATGCCAACACTTGTGCAGGGTCCAGTTGTTTACCGTCACGTGCGAAGACATATCCGATCTTGCCTTGGGAAATGGTCACCAAAGGCATCATATGGACAACATACTGAATCGGCATCAGGTAGTGTAGACCACCACGCAAGATGCGCGGCTGGTAACCAGCTTCGCCATTCATGGCAATAAAGCCTGATTTTACAGAGCCTTTCGTGGTGAATCGTTTTTCGATTACACCGATGCGGTTGTTGGGAATAAAGCGAATCCCCGACAGAAAAAATAGTATTACCAATGCTGCTATTACATAATAATATACGGGCAAGCCAAACATTTTTTTCTCCTTTGTGCGCAGATACGCACAATAAATAAATACGTATTTACCCCGCTGGGGTTTCTATATTCTACTCACTCTTGGCGGAAAGTGATATATACAACTGTTCGCATATGTCATTATTACATGTCGCTGCGAGGCGATCTTGGTCTTTGCCGAAGCAGTCTCCTCGCTTAATAGGGAGATTGCTTCGGGAAGAGCACCCTCGCCACGACATACAGTTGGTAAAATAAAACGAAACGAACTCCACCTCAGCGGGTTTCGTTTTCTAATGTAGGGTTATATAATTCACTAGAGGAGATTATCCATGACCAAAAATATTTTTATGAGTTATTCACGCCGTGAGCTTGGCTTTGTGGATGATTTGGTAAGCAAACTTGAAGGCGAAAATTATGATGTTTGGCTGGATTATCGCGCGCTGGTTCCCGGCTCTCCCTGGAATGTACAGATCGATAAAGGATTACAAGAAGCTGATACTGTTTTGCTAGTCGTATCCAATGCATCTATTGCTTCAGATTATGTAGCTCTCGAATGGCAGCATTTTTTGAAAACAAACAAACGCTTTATACTATTGATCTTTGAAGCTGTGGATCTGCCCAAAGAGTTGGAAAAATTTGAATGGGTGGATTTTCGCGGCAGTTATAAAGCGGGGTTGGAAGAGTTGCTTTCGCAATTAAAACAACCAATTCAAGAGGAACATCCAGTTCCAGAGACTGGTTTCAAAGCCCCGTGGATTGTATTCTTGGCTGTTGCGGTAAGTGCAGTCGTAGCGCTCATCTCTCTTTTTGAATATTGGACCTTATTCATTCCCTGGATATTGGTTCCACTGCCTTATAGGATCTACAAACGTAATTTTAATTTCACCCATGTGCAAACTGCTTTATTGGCACTGCCAATCGCATCACTGCTTTCAGTGATTGTTTATGATGATCCATCTCTGGATTCTGTCGTATTGATAGGTTTTGTCTTTGGATTGATCCTACTTTTCATTCTTCGCTCTTCAGCCATGCAAAGGTGGGGGAAACCAGAAGCGATCATTCCCAAATATATCAACCCTTATGATGCAAAGATTCAGAATCCCACGCCTATATCGTTTTATGTGGATTACGCTGTGCAAGATCGCGCCATTGCCAATGATTTGATCGAAACCCTCAAGAAATATGGTCACTCTCAAGTAGATAATATTCAAGATGCAAAGGCCGTATTCGCTTTAATTTCCCTCTTCAAATCAGATACTGAAGCTATTCCTGAAAAGCAAATGCTTTTCCCGATCCTTATCCAAACAAATAACAATATCTCCAAAAAATTATCCAGAATCCAATGGATCGACTTCCGCCCCGGTGTTCGCGGACTCGATACAATTGCACAGTTATTGCCAAATCCAAAGGAACTTCTCAAAGCGTTAGGAATGCGGCCTGTCAGCTCGCAAACTGTCTATTCACCGTTGATTACTGCAATTTACTATTTCATTATTTTCCTGACCATGGTCAATATTGGCTCAGCCTTGCAGTACATAATTTCTCCGCCAGACGCCCTGTTTACATCAGAGCTTGTTGAGCTTGTAGTGAATATGGTTTTGTTTGGTGGGCTTGCCTATTTTATGGTGAGCGGGTTGACCAGTCGAACAGGTCTTTTCTCCCGTTTGTGGCCCATTCTTATAGGAGTGGTTGGTTTGGGTATATTAACCCTGTGGCAGAAAGACCTGGATGGCAGGATAGCTGAAGGAATGATTGATGCCGGTGTCGGTGAAGATGAAATCGCTGCCAGTTTTGTTAATATTGCTGAATATATTTACCTTCTTGGAATTGTCACGATAGGGTTTGTTTTCTTCAGGAACAGGCGCGATGCAAAGCGTTGGTTCCCTGCGAAGAAATAGAATGAATACCCTGGTGGTCGAGTAGGGCGAGAGTTCTTCTCGTCCGTACATTTGCACCGCGCTGAGCTTGTGCAGTGCAGGTGTCGAGACTACCAAATGACAAGAAAACTTAAAATAAAAAGTAAACATGATAGTGGTGGTTTCGACACCGCACTGTACCAAACGTAGTGCGGTGCAAGTGTATGCCCTTTGCTGTCGCTCAGGGCTACTCAACCACCGATTTTCTTTTAAAACTTCGCGATCCTTCGCGTCCTTTGTAGTTAAATCTCGGGTATACTTTCGCACGCATATGACAGAACATATCCGTAATTTTTGTATCATCGCCCATGTTGACCATGGCAAATCCACGCTTGCAGACCGCCTGCTTCAATTAACAGGCGCCATCTCAGATCGAGACATGACCGAGCAGACCCTCGACAGCATGGACCTCGAACGTGAAAAAGGCGTCACGATCAAGTCATCTGCTGTTCGCATGTTTTTTACCGCACAAGACAATCAAAGATATGAGATGAATTTAATTGACACGCCCGGCCACGTAGACTTCGGCTATGAAGTCAGCCGCGCGCTTAAAGCCTGCGAAGGTGCGATTTTAGTTGTAGATGCGACTCAGGGGATCGAAGCGCAGACTCTTGCGAATCTATATCAGGCGCTCGATGCCGACCTGACACTTGTTCCTGTTATCAATAAAATTGACCTCCCCTCAGCCCGTCCCGACGAAGTGGCTGAAGATGTAGGCGCCCTGCTTGGGATTGATCCTGATTCGGTCATCCGCATTTCAGCAAAAGAAGGCTTGAATGTGGAACAAGTGCTTGAGGAAATCGTACGGCGTGTACCGCCTCCAAAAGATGTGGATGATAAACCTGTCCGCGCGTTGATCTTTGACGCACATTATGATTCATATAAAGGCGTGATCGCGTATGTGCGTATCATGGAAGGCAAGATCAAGTCCACGGATGTGCTGCGTATGTTGGCAACAAAATTAGATTTGCGTCCGGTGGAAATTGGTATCTTTATCCCGGGCATGAAACCTGTCGATACGCTTGGCTCTGGCGAAGTGGGCTATATCGCAACGGGATTTAAAACTGTGCATGAATGCCGCGTGGGCGATACGATCACACTCGCATCCGCACCTGCGCTTGAACCTTTGCCCGGTTACCATGTCCCCAAGCCGATGGTCTTCGCAGGTATCTATCCAGTCGAAGCAGATGATTACACTACCTTACGCGAGTCTCTGGATAAATTGCAGCTCAACGATGCTTCATTGACATTCCAGCCTGAAACATCGCAGGCATTGGGTTTTGGTTTTCGTGCAGGCTTTCTCGGCTTGTTTCACATGGAAATTATTCAGGAACGTATTGAACGTGAATATGATCTGGATGTTTTGTTTACCGCGCCTTCAGTAGAATATGAAGTGTTGACGATTAGTAACGAAGTCGTCACCGTTGACTCGCCTGCTGAATTACCCGACCCAAGCAAGATCGTGGAAGTGCGCGAACCATGGATGAATATCGAGATCATCACGCCGACAGATTATTACGGCCCGATTATGGAATTAGTCACCAAACGCCGCGGCATTTTCAAGAAACAGGAATATCCAGCACCCCACCGAGTACAGCTGGATTTTGAAATTCCACTTGCTGAAATTATCATAGATTTTTTCGACTTATTAAAGTCACGTACCAAAGGTTATGCATCCCTTGATTATCAATTCCTAGAATATCGGGTGGATAAACTGCAGAAGCTGGAAATTCTCGTCAATGGTGAACCTGTAGATGCATTGGCAGCCATTGTCCATGAGAAAGATGCTTTCCATAAAGGACAGCGTCTCATCACAAAACTTAAAGATTTGATCCCACGTCAGTTATATGATGTAGCCATTCAAGCTGCATCAGGTGGGCGTATCATTTCACGCGCGAATGTAAAAGCCACACGTAAGGATGTATTGGCAAAATGTTATGGTGGTGATATTTCTCGTAAGAAGAAATTGCTCGAAAAACAAAAACGTGGTAAGAAGCGCCTGAAAATGGTTGGTAATGTCGAAATTCCGCAGGATGCATTCATGGCAGTTTTGAAACTGGATGATGATTAATACAAGGTAACGAAACTTATGAAAGATATAAAACGCTGGCTGCCCGGTGCATTGGTTAGCATTATCTTGATCGCGACGATCTTGTATTTCGTTGATTTCAGCAAGATGCTGGCTGCCATTCGCGGGGCCGATTATCGTTTACTCGTTTTATCAATCCCTATATCATTTATATGGATGTTCATTCGTGGGAAAGTTTGGCATACATTATTACGTGATAAACCTACTTATAAAGATGTGTTGTTCTCCGCTGGCGAAGGATATTTGCTTAATAACTTTTTGCCTTTTCGCCTTGGCGAAGTTGGACGCGCGTTTTTGCTAAGTAGAAAATCTGGCTTACCTTTCGGCGAGATCATTCCCACAATTGTGATTGAACGTATAGTTGACCTTGCTTTCTCTGCAGCATTGCTTTTGGCTGCCATACCTGCATTACCATTTGTGGCCGAAACTGAAGGTTCAGAACGAATCGGATATATTGTTGGTGTAATTGTATTAATTGGGCTTGTAATGATGTATATCCTTGCTCATAACAATCAGTGGGCGCTTGGTCTTTTCCATAAACTCAGTTCGCGTTGGCCCTCCTTGCAAAAAATCGGAGGTAGTTTCCTGGAGTCGTTTTTTACTGGGCTTGGTGTGCTGACAGATGGATGGTTGTTTTTGCGTTTTATGTTTTGGATGACTCTGGATTGGGCGATTGCTCTGGCTGGATATTATGTGATTATGCTGGCATTTTTTCCGAATGCGCAGCTTAGTTGGGGGTTGTTCGGTCTTGGTGCTGCGGCATTTGGTGGAGCAATACCGTCTTTGCCTGGAGCAGTAGGAACATTTGAAGGGGCAATTGTGGCTGCGCTAACGATATTCACTAATGATGAATCCACATCTCTTGCAGCAGCGTTATGTATGCGGCTTTATAATTATTTGAACAGCGGAGTGATCGGCGGCATTGGTTTATTAAGTGAAGGCCAAACGCTTTCAGGTATTTATCAACAATTGATGAGTTTTAGAAATAAAAAAGATTAATTAATGTTTCCTCTTTACGATACCTTGCGTTCGCGCAGGTTCCCAATCGTCAATTGGATATTGATACTCTTAAATGGCATCGTGTTCTACTACGAATTAAAACTGAGCGATGAAGGACTCTATCGTTTCATTCATACCTGGGGGCTGATACCGTTTCAATTGATATCCAATTCCGCTGAAACATGGGCTACGATCTTCAGCAGCATGTTCCTGCATGGCGGCTGGTTTCATATCTTAAGCAATATGTGGATTCTTATTATCTTTGGGGATAATATTGAAGATAAAATAGGCAGTGGACGATATCTCATCTTTTATTTATTAAGCGGAACAGCTGCTGCATTATTACAAGTATATTTCTCCACTGCAAGTGATCAGCCGATAGTCGGAGCGAGCGGCGCAATCGCAGGTGTACTTGGAGCATATTTAATTCTTTTCCCTCGTGCGCGGATCGTAAGCCTCGTCCCCATCTTTTTCCTTTTTACACTTGTTGAAGTCCGAGCCGTTATTTTTCTTGGTTTTTGGTTTGTTTTACAATTATTTTCAGGCTGGCTCGCTTTGCAGGGTGCAGATATGAGCGGAGTTGCGTGGTGGGCACACATCGGCGGATTCATTTTCGGAGTAATTACAATTCGTCTTTTTGTACATAACAATAGCAGGTAATGATAAAGAGGTTAATAATTCATGACTAAACAATATCTAATTACAGGTGGAGCGGGCTTTATCGGCTCAAACTATGTCCATCGTTTGCTTTCGCGTGGCCACGAAGCGAAAGTAACCATCTATGATAATTTCACTCGTGCAGGCGCACCGCGCAACCTTGATTGGTTGAAGCAGAAATTTGGGGAAAAGGCTTTCGATGTAGTCGTTGGGGATGTGCGTGATGCCGATAGCATCGCTGAAGCAGCTAAAAGCGCAGATGTGATCGTGCATTTGGCAGGTCAGGTTGCAGTGACAACATCTGTGATCAATCCCAGAAATGACTTTGAAGCCAATGCATTGGGTACGTTCAATGTCTTGGAAGGTGCGCGCCTATCAAATAGAAATCCAACATTTATTTATGCATCTACGAATAAAGTATATGGCGGGATGGAAGATGTTGAGTTAAAAGAAGAAGCAACACGTTGGATATATAAAGATTTGGTAAATGGCTGCCCTGAAACACAGCCTTTGGATTTTCACTCGCCGTATGGCTGTTCAAAAGGAGCAGGTGATCAATATGTGCGCGACTATGCACGTATTTATGATTTGCCTACAGTGGTGTTTCGTCAATCTGCAATATACGGCCCAAGACAATTTGGTATTGAAGATCAAGGGTGGATGGCATGGTTCATGATTGCAGCAATAATGGGACGAAACATTACCATTAATGGCGATGGTAAACAATTACGCGATATGCTTTATGTTGATGATTTGACCAATGCCTATGATCTTGCTGTTCAAAATATTGATAAGGTAAAAGGTCAGGTGTTCAATCTAGGAGGCGGATCAGAAAATACGATCTCCGTATGGACGGAATTTCATCCAAAACTGGAAAAACTGCTTGGTGATGCGATTGAATTTGCACGCGCAGATTGGCGCCCAGGTGACCAGCGTGTTTTCTACGCCGATATTAGCAAAGCAGAAAAGGAATTAGGATGGAAGCCAAAGGTCAATGTGGAAGAAGGAGTGGAGAAGTTGTTTGAATGGGTGAAGGAAAATAAAGAGTTGTTTTAGAAAAAATTCCATTTGCTACACTCGGAGCTATAAAATTATGAAGAAATATTATTCGAAACAAGATTTATGGTCACTTTTTCTTATTTGCGCTTTTCCACTTCATTTCTGGACCTTGTTGTTGGCTTTTCGTGATGTATCCTGGGTGGCCGAACGTACAAATTTTTGGGATGCCATAGGTGTAGTTTCATACGGAATGATATTCGCTTTTTTTGAGAGCCTTTTGTTTTTCCTGGCGGCTTCTTTCTGCGGACTGTTAATTTCTCAATGGTGGGGAAAGGATAGGAGACTTGCAATTACAAGTATGTTGGTTTTGGTGCTTGCCTTATGGGCAATATTAACCCAGTTGGTTGTATTGCAGAGTTGGGATGCTCCGGATGTGCTGTTAGGGTTTCTTGTTCGATCTGCTCATCCCTTGAGAAATATATATTTTATTATTCTATTTTTTATAGTTCCATCTGTAGTTTTGCCGATCTTAATCATTTATAAGAACGACAAGATTTTAAGAATAATTCTTGACATGGTTGATAGAGTTTCATTATTGACTATAGTTTATTTGTTGGTTGACTTTATGGCTTTGATCATTGTGCTTATTAGAAATGTTGGATGAGAATAACATGAAACCTGATATGAATAGGCGAGACTTCCTTAAACTCGCTGGAATGCTTCCGCTTGGGCTGCTTGGTTCAAAGGTGAATAAATCTTTGAAACTGCAGTCTGATAAAAAAAACGTGATCATAGTGGTCTTTGATGCCTTTTCTGCCTACAATATGTCCTTGTATGGATATGCCAGGGAAACCACGCCGAACATATCAAAATTAGCGGAGCGGGCCATTGTTTATCACAATCACCATGCAGGAAGTAACTTCACAACATCCGGTACAGCTTCGATACTAACAGGTACACTGCCCTGGACTCACCGCGCTTTGCAGCCTAATGGAACGGTCTCTGAAGACTTTATAGACCGTAATATATTTTCAGTATTTAATGAGTATTATAGAATTTCCTATTCGCATAATGAATGGGTAAATACATTTTTTAACCAGTTTAGCAGACACATTGACGAGTGGGTGCCAAAGGATGATCTTTTTTTGCCGTCATCTGACGCCCTGATGCAGAAAATATTCAAGAACGACAAGGACGTTTCATCCGTAAGCTGGGTGCGGAATGTAAAAATAAATGAAGAGGGCCAAGCCTATTCACTCTTTTTGTCTCGAATAATCTCTTTCATCGAATCAAGCTATTTATCGAGATATAGATCGCAATACCCACGAGGGCTGCCAACCGCTCGTGCTGATAATGGCTTCATTCTGAGTGATGCCATTGACTGGCTTGCCCAACGTATGACAGCCATTCAAAAGCCGATGTTTGGATATTTTCATTTTCTTCCCCCTCATGATCCATACAGGCCTGAGAGGAAATTTGCCGGCCACTTCCGAAATGACGGGTATCAGCCGTTAAATAAACCCAGGGATTTGTTTACCAACGAAGAAGTCGATTTGTTTTTTCATCGTACCAATTACGATGAATTCGTCTTGAACGTGGATTATGAGTTTGGCCGTTTGTTTGAATTTATGGAATCTTCCGGCTTGCTGGAAAACACACTCCTTGTTTTAACATCAGATCATGGTGAAATGTTTGAACGTGGAATTAAGGGACATATGACGAATGCGCTTTATCAACCTGTAATTAATGTCCCTTTGCTTATTTTTGATCCTGCTGTCAATGCGAGAGTGGATATTTATGATACAACCAGTATGGTTGATCTCCTGCCAACAGTGGCAAATTGGGCTGGAATAAAAATACCTGACTGGTCAAGCGGAATTCTGCTCCCCCCATATAGACAATCGAGCAACGAATCGGAGAGAAGCATATTTTCTGTCCGTTCTCATGACACTGCCCATAATGACCTTTTAAAGATGGCTTCTACTACCGTAATCAAGGGGCATTATAAACTTCACTATTACTTTGGTTATTCCGAGCTCGGCGGAAAAGATTTGGTAAAGTTGTATGACGTAAAAAATGATCCGGAAGAGATGAATGACTTGTCCCAGTTGGAGATGGACATTGCAAATGAGATGCTTGGTGAGTTGAAAACAAAATTAGAGGAGGTGAATAAGCCTTATACAGGTTCGTAAGAAGTAAAAAATCATAGCCTTGGAGATACGTATCCAAGGCTATCTACAGATGAGGGATGTAGTCTTGAGTCGAAATATAGCTGCGACTACAGCAATTGATATACATTCACCGAATTGCCAGATTGATTCACAATATACATCCTTCCTCGATTATCCAGTGCAATACTGGTGGGGCGTGAAAAACTGCCAGCGGATAGGTTTTTACTGCCCCATGCCCATAACATTTCACCATCATTACTAAAGACCTGTATTCGTCCTGCCGCATACTCGCTGACATAAACTCTGCCTTGCGAATCTACTGCAATTCCTTCGGGAGTTCCTTTTACACCGATGTCATCACCCAAATTCCAGGTGGTGATGAACTTTCCCTGAGAATCAAATTTCTGCACCTTTTTATTTTCATAATCTGCGACAAAGATATTGCCATTGCCATCCACCGCGATCCCTGTTGCATGACTGAATTGGCCGTTCTCTTTACCGTTGCCGCCGAATCTCATTAAGAAGTTTCCAGCATTATCGAATTTCTGTACGAATGGGTTGCCATCATCGGTAACATACACATTCCCGTCCGCATCTGTTGCGATGCCTATAGCGCGCACAAATTGACCTTCGTCAGTTCCCTCTGTCCCCCAGGCAGTGATGAACTTTCCGCTGCTATCAAATTTTTGAATACGATGATTGCCGTTATCTACGACAAATACGTTGCCTTGCTTGTCCACGGCCAATCCGCCGAATCCCATGGAGTTAAATTCGCCATCGCCGCTTCCCTTTTTATTCCATGATGCCAGCAGATTGCCATCCGAATCCAATTTTAAAATACGTGAGTGTCCCGAATCAGAAATATAAATATTACCTTCAGAATCAACAGCCACTCCGTAAGGATCTTTTAGCGATAAGCTGTCTGCATCTTGTATACTTAGTAATGAGTTAAGAACAACTTCTGACATGGGAATCTCCGTTGAAATTGCTGTTGGTGTGGGAACAGGTTCAGGCGTGGCAGTTTCTGGTACGGCACAGGCACTTAGTATAAATATAATCATCAGTATAAATATCTTATTTGAAAATTTCATCCATCATCTCCTCTAAAGTAGCAAAATCTTTCAATTCATTAAGCCATCAATGGCACAATTTATTAAACCACACTGTTTCTTTAAATGACCCCGAATAAAGGACTGTTTTTCGTGGTGTATAATCTCTTCGCCTTATGAAAATATTAACTGTTCTCACCTACTATCGCCCACATACTTCGGGCCTTACCATTTACGCCGAGCGTCTGGCTCGTGCTTTTGTCAAACGCGGACATGAAGTGACTGTAATGACCACTCAATATGATCCATCTCTTCCACGAGAAGAAATCATGGATGGCGTGAAAGTTATTCGTGTGCCTGTTGTGGCACGCGTCAGCAAAGGCGTGATCGCACCAACTTTCGGATTTGTCGCGACAAGGCTTGTTAAACAACACGATGTTGTCCAAATGCACTTACCTCAATTTGATGCTCCCGGTGTCGCGTTGCGTGCTCGCCTCTTCCGCAAACCTGCAGTACTTACTTATCACTGCGATTTATTGCTTCCATCTGGTGGCTTCAACCGATTTGTGAATTTTGTTGTTCAATTTCAAAACAACATGGCTGGACTTTTAGCGGATCATATCGTCACTTATACACAGGACTATGCGGATAATTCTCCATACCTCTCACGATACGCATCAAAACTGACCCCGATCCTGCCTCCTGTCGAATTACCTGATCCTGAACCTGAAGCGGTTTCCGCTTTTGCTATGGCAAATCGTCTTGAAGAGCGAAAGCCTGTCATCGGTATGGCTGCACGTTTCGTCACAGAAAAAGGGGTCGAGGTCCTGTTGGATGCGATGCCACGCATCCTGGAAAAATATCCGAAGGCACAGGTTCTGTTTGCCGGGCAATATCGCCATGTTATGGGTGAACAGAAATATTATGACCGCCTCATTCCACGGATCCTTGAATATCAAGCCAGCGGGCATTGGAGATTTTTAGGAAATCTTGACCCCGTTCAAATGGCGGCGTTATATCCCAACCTTGATGTATTAACCGTACCATCTCTTAATTCAACTGAGGCTTTTGGTCTCGTACAGATCGAAGCCATGATAAACGGAGTGCCATCAGTCCCATCAGCATTGCCCGGTGTGAGGCAGCCCGTCCTGATGCATGGAATGGGCAAAGTCTCTGAAATTGGAAATGCAGAAAGCCTGGCTGATGCAATTCTGTCTGTTTTGGATGAACCTGAAAAATATGAGGGAGATATTGAGGCGATTAAGAAAGCCTATGACCCTGATTCAATTGCACAGGAATATGAAAAATTATTTGAAAAATTGATGAGGAAATAGTGCTCACTCATCGATCTAAGGATTTTCTTTTCCTCCAATTAAGAGACCTGCCTTACTTTCGTGCGTTCCTGCGTGCGATTGAATCCTCTTATTATCAAGATCTATCTCTTCCCTCACCTGTGTATGATGTAGGTTGTGGTGACGGTCATTTCGCATCCCTAACATTTGACCAGAAATTAGATGTAGGCCTTGATCCCTGGCATGGTCCTATTCACGAAGCAAAGAAATTCGGCGCGTACAAATCTTTGGTAGAAGCGGATGGTGCGCACTCACCTTTTCCTTCCAATCATTTCGCCAGTGGATTCAGCAACTCGGTCTTGGAACATATTCCTCATATTGATGCAGTTCTTGCAGACACGGCTCGCGTATTAAAACCCAATGCGCCTTTTTATTTCTGTGTGCCGAACACGAGATACTTAAGCGAATTGTCCATTTCGAAGGTGTTGGGCAAAGGTTACACGGAATGGTTCAGGAAAATTTCCCGTGTCTCCCATGCTGATGAGCCTAATATTTGGCAGGCACGCCTCGAACGTGCAGGCTTTACCCTTGAACGTTCATGGAATTATTTTTCGCCTGCCTCCATGCGCGTGTTAGAATGGGGACACTATTTTGGCATTCCGTCGGTTGTGGCACGTCTGCTGACAGGCAAATGGATCATTGCCCGCACAAAATGGAACCTGGCTCTGACGGAAAAATATGTCAAAAAATATTCATCACCAGAACCAGTTGAGAATGGGACATTTACTTTTTATATCGCGAGAAAGAAGTAGAAATGTAAACATGTACACAGGCAAGCTTGTATACCTGTGTACATAATACTTGTATACCTGCGTGCTTACTCCATGTCTTTCGACGAAAAATATTTCTCTACACACACGTACGCCAATATCACATTTGCCAAATATAGTATGTATTGGTGGTCTAATCGATTCTTTGCCATGCTGGCAAGGCGCTATGGAACCCGCGGAGCGCGTATGCTTGAGGTGGGATTGGGCATGGGGCATTTGGTAGCCCAGCTTGAAGATACGTTTGAAACGGTAGGTATTGACCTGAATCATTGGGCGGTTAAAGAATCCAAATCTATTGTAAATAAATCGTCATTGCAAACTGCATCTGCTCAGGAATTACCATTTACCAATAGCTCCTTCAATGTTGTGATCATCAAACATATTGTGGAGCATTTGCCGAATCCCGAAAAGGCGATTAATGAAATCGGACGTGTCACGCAGAAAGGCGGGTATTTGATTCTCGCCACTCCGAATCTTGGATCTTTACTCAAGCCGTGGAAAGGCGAGAAGTGGATCGGTTATCAAGACCCCACGCACATCTCATTGAAACAGCCTCAGGAATGGCTCACATTGATACAAAATGCGGGTTTTGAACTCAAGCGTGTCTTTTCAGATGGCTTTTGGGATGTG
This sequence comes from Anaerolineales bacterium, assembly GCA_014379595.1. Lineage (GTDB taxonomy): Bacteria > Chloroflexota > Anaerolineae > Anaerolineales > Villigracilaceae > Villigracilis. The sequence continues at coordinate 282,151 of JACMLM010000035.1, read as the reverse complement.
CCATACATTCGTTATGTTCCAAAACAGATTCAGAAGTTATTATTTGGTTCACTTGGCGGTTTGCAGGCCATTACAGGTTTCGTGTTTTTGCCCCGAACATGGGGCGAGAGTATTTTGGTGATAGCAAAAAAGAAATAAAGAGCATGGTTGAATGAGCAACGATTCCCAATTTCCAATTCCCGAATCTCAAGAAAACGAGTCACAGCAGGAACCCACAGTTCTTGACCTGTATAAATCAGTCACCAAAGACTGGTCATCCTTCTTTAATTTCATTCGTTCTTTATGGGATGCACGCCGCCGTGAGGAGCTTAACCGCACGCTTGTCGATGAAGTTGCTCATCCAATAGAAGAACAGAAACCAGAAGAGCCTGCGCGTGCTTCTTATTTCCCATGGCGTTCTATCGCCGCGCTTTTGCTTGCACTTGGCGGCCAGTTTATCTTGGAGCCACCAAACCGCCAGGTAAACATCAGTATTGCATTGTATGTTTTTGCAGTAGGCTTCGTGATTTGGGCATATATCAAAGACGAATGGCACTTGCCTGCGCTCCCTCTTCAAAAACAAACACCTGATGGCCTCACCACGCGTCTTATCCCATTTTTTCTTTCCATTATTTTTGCGTCGTTTGCCTTTTGGTTTTTTGGGGATGGCCTATTTACATTTACTAACGTTACCCTTTGGGTGTTGGCAATTGGCTTTCTTGTCTATGCCTTTTGGATAAAACTTCCGAAAGTTAGACAGGAGACAACCCCGGAAACACAAAAGAAAAAAGTATTATGGAACATATTGATTGTTGGTGTGCTTGCTATTTCGCTCTTTTATCGTCTATATCAAACAGCATCCATTCCTTCAGAGCCATTCAGCGACCATGCTGAAAAGATCCTGGATGTATATGATGTCTCGCTTGGCGAATATAGCGTTTTCTTCCCGCGCAATACTGGCCGCGAAGCCATTCAAATGTATTGGACTCTGCTGGTTGCCAATGTCTTTGGCACCGGGCTTTCCTATTTAAGCCTCAAGCTTGGCACTGCATTGCTCGGCGTTCTTACACTTCCTTATATTTATCTGCTCGGTAAGGAAATCGGTGGTTCACGGGTCGGACTCTTTGCACTTTTTCTTTTTGGGATTGCATACTGGCCGAACGTGATTTCACGTATTGGACTTCGCTTTCCTCTTTATCCACTCTTCGCTGCGCCCACGCTTCTTTATTTGATCCGAGGCCTGCGTACTCGAAACCGAAACGATTTCCTACTCTCTGGCATTTTCCTCGGGCTTGGCCTGCATGGGTATAGCCCGTTCCGCATAGTGCCCATCCTTGTGGTAATAGCTTTCATTATTTATTTAATACACAACAGATCAAAAGAGACACGCCAACAAGCGTTATGGTGGCTTGTTATTATTGTAGTGACCTCTCTCTTTGTTTTTCTGCCTCTTCTACGTTATTGGATCGCGAACCCTGCCATGTTTGGGGAACGAGCTTTTACCCGCTTAACATCCATGGAAACCCCGCTGCCTGGGCCTGCCTGGCAGATATTCTTTTCTAATTTATATCGCGGCTTGCTTATGTTCAATTGGGATAACGGCAATATCTGGGTGAATTCACTGCCAAACCGTCCTGCATTGGATATTGTGACGGGTGCTTTGTTTGTGATCGGCCTTGTATTATTGATCATACGCTATATCCGTCAACGGGACTGGCGTGACCTGTTCCTGCTGATTTCCATTCCTGTGTTGATCATGCCATCCGTTCTTTCGCTGGCATACCCTGATGAAAACCCTGCATTGAATCGCTCAGGCGGCGCTTCAATAGCAGTAATCCTTGTCAGTGCGCTGGCGCTTGAAGGTTTGGTGGCAGGCTTGGGGACCGAAAAGAAACGTGTTTTCATCGCCTATACTTTGACCGGGATACTACTGGCGGCATCTGCTTATCAGAACTATGACCTTGTCTTCAATAAATTTAATTTAAATTTCAGGGCAGGTGCATGGAATACATCTGAGCTTGGAATGGTGATCAGTGACTTTCGTGACAAATACGGACAGACAGACACAATTTGGATTGTGCCCTATCCACATTGGTTGGATACGCGTTTGCCAGGTGTATGGGCGGGGATTCCCGACCGTGATCTTGCTTTATTTCCCGAGAGGCTTTCTGAATCATTGAGCGCCCCTGCTCCAAAGATGTTTATCTTTTGGCGCGAGGATGTGGAAACTGAGAAACTTCTTAAGGAACTCTATCCGAATGGTATCCTGACCCGCTATACTTCAACTTATGAAAACAAGGATTTTTTCATTTTCATGGTGGAGCAATAACCGTTATTGACGATTGATTCGCAACACTTGCACCGTACGCACACATGCCTTGGCGGGCAGTGCCAGGGAGTGCGGGTGTGGCGTGAGGTGATATGACCGAAAAACGCGCGTGGCTTTATGATCTGCTTTTCATTCTCGTCCTGCTGCTGGCGGGATATTTACGTTTAGGGGGTGCAAATTGGGGTGAAGGTTACCATCAACACCCGGATGAATTATTCCTGAGCGGTGTGCTGGATAATTTACGTGCTCAAACATGCAATGATCCTCTTGTTCCAATAGATGCGTGCCCGCCTGACCAAAAACGTTGGTTAACAGTTGGGGAATATTTTGATACAGCTAGTTCGACGCTGAATCCACACAACCGCGGACATGCTTTTTTTGTATACGGCAACCTGCCGATGACCGTGGTTCGTTATGCCATGGAAATGACAGATAACGTTAGTAATTCCAAATATTTTGCGCGTCAATTCTCTGCGCTTGCAGACTTGTTCACTATATTTATTTTGTATTTGTTCGTTTCAAAACTGTATGGGCGGCGTGTAGGGTTATTTGCCGCAACTTTTTCAGCATTTGCAGTGATGCAGATTCAACAGTCTCATTTTTTCACATCTGATCTTTTTGTCAATTTGTTTATGTTTTTGGCGCTCTATTTTGCTGTTGGGGTTATTGAGCATCGGAGAACAGAGAACAGAGAACACGAAATAGATATCAGTGATCGGGAGTTAGAAGAACAGGAAAATCCCCCAAAACGAATTACAGATTACCAATTACGCATTACAGATTTTTTTCGCAACCCTCTTTTTTGGTTAAGTATTGGTTTTGGATTTGCGCTTGGTATGGCCATGGCATCCAAAATCAATGCGGCGGCCATGGCCATTGTTTTACCAGGCGCGTTCATTGTTCGTTATTTCCTATACGATAAAAACAGAAGACTGAATACTGCCCACTGGTCAATAATCGCTGTTTTTTTGATCGCAGGCGGATTGGCAACGATTATATCTTTCCGCATCTTTCAGCCTTATGCATTCATCGGGCTGGGACTTAATCCACAGTGGGTTGCGAATATCAGTGAACAACGTGTGCAAGCCTCTGGCGAGGCCGATCTGCCTTGGAATTTGCAATGGGCACGACGCTCGCATTTATATTCATTTACAAATTTAACCGTTTGGGGTCTGGGACTTCCCCTAGGTATTCTTGCATGGGCTGGTTTTTTGTTGATGGGCTGGCGCATCTTCAAAGGTGAATATAAACATTTATTGTTATGGTGTTGGACAGCGTTTTACTTTATATGGCAATCTTTTCAATTTAACCCCACCATGCGTTATCAACTGCCGATCTATCCACTTTTATGTATGATGGCTACGTGGTTTATTTTTGAGCTGGCAAATTGGAAGGTTGGAACCCTTAAACGTTCCACAACTATTTTGGCCAGCGTAATCGGCGTGACAGTCCTTGTGTTAACTGCAATATGGGCGTTTGCTTTTCAAAGTATTTATCTGCGAGATGAAACGCGGATGGCCGCCTCGCGTTGGATCTTTCAAAACATTCCTGGCCCCATAAACATTCATATCCAAACAGAGGATGGGACGTATAACCAGCCTTTAGGTTTTCCCACAGGTACGTTGATTCAAGCAGATACGCCATATATTGCTACATTTACTCCCAATGTGGATGGGCAGGTCTCCGGGATAGAGCTTGGTCATGCAATGGATTCCGCTTCATCTTCAACCATTGTGCTGACTCTTTTTTCTTCTGCTGCACCGGATACTGTATTAGGAACTGCTTCACAAGTGGTGGATTATTTTTCAACTGATGATCCGCGCGGCCCATCAGTTTCTTTTTCATTTGATCAAGCGATTCCTGTTCTCAAAGGTCAACCCTATATTTTGAAGATCGAGACATCAGGCAGCGGCCTCGCATTGACTGGTTCATCGCTCGCCAATGAGACCGATTACGATTTTGGTTTGCCCTTCCGTGTGGATGGTTATGATCCCTTTGGTGGCATGTATCGCGGTGACTTGATCTTTCAGGTATATTGGGACGATAACGCGGACAAATTAAATCGATTTGTAGAAACACTCAACCAATCAGACTATATCCTCATCCCCACCAATCATCAGTATGGTCAGATCACTCGCTTGCCGGAAAGATTTCCGCTTACTACATTGTATTATCGAGAATTGCTGGGCTGCCCGGCAGGCGAAGATATTATCCATTGTTATCGTGTTGCACAGCCCGGTCAATACAAAGGTAATTTAGGTTTTGAATTGGTTGAGGTTTTTGAATCATATCCGACATTTGGTCCGTTGGTCATTAACGATCAGGCTGCGGAAGAAGCTTTCACCTTTTACGATCATCCCAAAGTATTAATCTTTCAAAAGACAAAGGATTTTAACTTAACAGAAGTATCTTCACTGCTCAGCTCAGTAGATTTGACGAATGTCGTTCATCTCCTGCCGACAAATGCCAGTGATTACAAGGACCTGATGCTGCCTGATACACGCCTTGCAGAACAGCGGGCAGGCGGTACATGGTCTGACTTGTTTGATTACGATTGGGTACAGAATAAATATCCCATTGTGGGTGTTTTAGTTTGGTATTTGTTCATCTTCATATTAGGACTTGTTGCTTACCCAATTGCGCGTTTGGCTTTGCCGGGGATTCGTCAGTATGCATATCCGCTGGGGCGCATTGTTGGGCTGGTTCTGATTGCATGGCTTTCATGGATGGGAGGCTCGATCGGCATACCTTATACACGAGTCTCCATCAGTGTGGCATTTGTCATTGTTGCTGTGACAGGGTTCAGCTTATGGATGAATCGCAGAGACCAGTTCAAAGAAGATTGGAATTCAAATCGCAGATTCTTCGTGATGGTGGAGATTCTCTTTTTCGTCTTCTTCCTGATCGATCTTTTAATTCGGCTCGGCAATTCGGATATGTGGCATCCCGCGAAGGGCGGTGAGCGGCCCATGGATTTTTCGTATTTCAATGCTGTTTTGAAGAGCACGAGCTTCCCGCCATATGACCCGTGGTATGCGGGTGGTTACATTAATTATTACTATTATGGTTTCGTGCTGGTTGGCACACCCGTAAAGTTGCTGGGCATTGTGCCATCGATTGCATATAACTTTATTTTGCCAACATGGTTTGCGTTGATCGCCATTGGTGCATTTACAGTCGGATGGAATTTGCTGGATCGCGGACAAAAAGATGAAGGCAATACATCTGAAATCGATGTTCGATTGATTTCCGGTCTAGCTGCTTCGTTCATGACCCTTTTACTGGGTAATCTTGGAACGATACGCTTGTTGTTCAACAGCTTTATACGAGTAGCCGCGCCCGGTGGACTTGTGCCTGTGGACGCTAACATCATTCAAAAATGGGGCTGGGCTTTCAAAGGAATTTTCCTTAGTATTGGCGGCGCTCAATTACCAATTGGCCCGGGTGATTGGTATTGGCTCCCGAGTCGTGTGATTCCTGCGCCAAATGATGTGGAGCCGATCACAGAGTTCCCATTATTTACCTTCTTATATAGCGATATGCATGCGCACATGATCGTAATGCCGCTTACGTTGTTCATTATTGCATGGGCAGTTTCATTTATCAAATCAAAAGCACAAATGAGCCTCAAAGAGTGGATCGCTACATTTAGTATTGGGGCATTGATGGTGGGTGCGCTTAGACCAACAAATACATGGGACTTGTATACATATTTCCCGCTGGCTGCACTTGCACTGGCATATACGTTGTATCGTAACTTTGCATGGAAAGGCCGATTCAATTTACCGGATTGGCTTGGGCGTGCTCTTGTTGCGATGGGCGCTGTAGCGTTGCTGTATATACTTGGTTCATTGTTATATTCACCATTTACGCATTGGTATGGTCAGAGCTATGGCGCAATCGATCCGTGGCGCGGTTCGCATACACCGATCTCATCATATATTACTCAATGGGGCTTGTTCCTCTTTATTATTGTTGCATGGCTGGCATGGGAAACGCGCGAATGGATGGCATCGACACCGGTTTCACATTTAAGTAAACTACGTGAATATGCTTTATTCATCGAAATAGGTATTGCAGTTGTGGTTGCGTTGATGGTTTTCTCAGCGGTAGATGGTGTGCGCGCTGGCTTGATAGCTTTGCCCCTTGCAGCTTGGGCGGCAATTTTACTTCTTCGTCCGGGCATGCCTGATATCAAACGCGGCGTGTTGTTAATGATCGGTACTGCGCTGGTGCTCACCCTCGCAGTGGAAGTTGTTGTGCTCGTGGGCGATATTGGCCGTATGAATACAGTCTTCAAATTATATTTACAAGCGTGGATATTGCTAGCTGTAAGCGCAGCTGCGGCTTTTGGGTGGTTGTTTAATATATTTCCATTTTGGCGTTTGCGTTGGCGCACGATCTTTCAGGTTGGGTTGTATGCCTTGTTTGCGGGTGCTTTTCTTTTCACAATTACCGCCACAACCGATAAGATGACTGACCGTATGAATCCGCTTACGCCTCGAACGCTTGACGGCATAACCTTCATGAAATATTCCCAGCATTGGGATGGTCAGCCAATGGAGTTGAGCGAGGATTATGATGCCATCCGCTGGCTGCAGGATAATGTTGAAGGTTCGCCTGTTATCGTGGAAGCCAATTGTACTGAATACCGCTGGTGCACACGCATGACCATCTATACCGGCTTGCCAGGCATTGTCGGTTGGAATTTTCATCAACGCCAGCAGCGCGGGCCCGCATCTATAACCGTTCAACAACGTGTGGATGAGATTGGCACATTCTATACAACGATAGATATTGAATTGGCACGTAGATTTTTGAAGAAGTATCAGGTTAAATATATTATTGTCGGTCAGCTTGAACGCAATGTGTATCCTGCTCTCGAGGGTGTCCCAGATGGTCTTGCCAAGTTTGAACAGTTCGAAGGCGAATATTGGAAAACTGTCTATCACGATAAGCACACAACCATCTATGAGGTCTTGCCATGATCCTGCATATTACATCCCGCGCCGAATGGGACGATGCGCAAACACGAGGTGAATATGTTGCGCCAAGTTTAAGTACAGAAGGTTTTATTCATTGCTCTACAGAAAAACAAGTTCTCCATGTTGCAAATGCTTTTTATCGGGATCGTAATGACCTCGTATTGTTAAAACTTGACGAAACAAAACTCAAGCCCGAGCTTAAGTGGGAAGCGCCTGCTGGACTTCCTGCCCCTGGCATTTCCGAATCCGATTCATTTCCTCACATCTTTGGCCCCATCAACTTAACAGCAGTCGCATCTGTTGTGGACTTTATACCTGATTCTGAACAAGGGAAATTTTCTTTGCCCTCAACATTACTGTCCACTGACAACTGATCACTAAAACATGACCTCATTCTTCATCTGGTACATTATCATCACTCTCCTCGGCTGGCTGACTTTTCCGCTGGCGCATTATTTATTTCCTGCGCTTGCAGATAGAGGCTACACATTATCACGCGCCGCAGGTTTGTTGATCTGGGGATATATTTTTTGGCTGTTTGCATCGTTTGGCATTGCACAAAATGACATGGGCGGCATTCTACTTGCGCTGGCTTTCCTTATTGGTTTAAGTATATGGTCTATTGTTAATCGTCAATTTGAAATTGTAAATTTTATTAAGTCCAATACAACTCTCGTTATTACAACAGAAATTTTATTTTTTATTGCATTCGCATTCATGGCCTTTGTACGCTCGGCCAACCCTGATCTGAACGGCACCGAGCGGCCAATGGAATTGGCTTTCATTAACGGCATCTTGCGTTCACCAGTCTTTCCTCCACAGGATCCGTGGCTATCTGGATATGCAATTTCATATTATTACTTCGGCTATGTGATGACAGCCATGCTTGCGCGAATCTCAAATGTTACGGGCAGCATGGCGCACAACCTAATGACATCACTTATCTTTGCATTGGGCGCGGTTGGTTCATATGGCATTTTATATAACTTGCTTACGAAAACAGGCTATACACAACAGTCCACAGATGATCAACAATCTTCAGATGCACAAGTTAGCAAACCTCATTCTACTTTCAGTGCTCTCCTCGCTCCTCTCTTTCTATTATTAGTTTCCAATTTTGGTGCTCTGCTCGAAATTCTCCATCAGGGTGGATTATTTTGGCAAAAAGATTCTTCGACAGGTGAATACTCAAGCCAATTTTGGGCATGGCTTGATATGAAAGAACTCTCGCAAGTGCCTGCAATTCCATTTCACTGGCTGCCACTTGAACGTTATTTATGGTGGTGGCGTTCGTCCCGTATCATCCAGGACTACGACATGGTTGGCGGATTCAAAGAGGTTATTGACGAATTTCCATTCTTCTCTTTCCTGCTCGGTGACTTGCATCCGCATGTGCTTGCAATTCCATTTAGCTTGCTCGCAATTGCTGTGGCATTAAATCTTTTTCTCGGCGGGTGGCGCGGCACGATTAAATTAGAGCGCTTTTTGCTCGGTGCACAACTGCATATTAATTATGCAGGCTTTTTATTTTCAGCTCTGGTTATCGGAGGACTGGCTTTTCTCAACACCTGGGATATTCTGGTGGGGGCCACGTTGATTGTCGCTGCTTACGTCTTTTGGCGTGCGAACGAAGATGGTTGGCACTGGAATCGTGTTGAAGATTTGTTCATGTTTGGTTTGCCACTTGGAATACTTTCTGTTCTTTTATATTTTCCGTTCTATCTTGGGTTCTCATCTCAAGCGGGTGGACTTTTGCCCAACTTTATGTATCCCACGCGCGGAGTGCATTTGTGGATGATGTGGGGCACACTTCTCATTCCAATCTTTGCATATCTTATTTATTTGTGGCGTGGTGAAAGGATTCAATTTAATTGGAAGCGCGGCTTTCTACTTGGCCTTGGCTTTGTATTTTTCCTCTGGATTCTTTCATTGCTTATTAGCTGGATCGCATCCTTTGTGGAAAAAGATTTTGTCATATCTTTTCTTGCGGGGCAGGGTATGAATGCAAGTCAATTCTTCGGTGCAACACTGCTACGGCGACTGACTTATATTGGAAGTCTCATTACTTTGTTGGCATTATTCATTCCATCACTCGCTCATTTATTTGCGAGTAACCATCAATCCGAAACTGGTGGTCTTGATACGCTCATCACAGAGCGTTCAGAGCTGGTTGACCCTCAATCAGAAATCGTAAATCACAAATCACAAACCTCAAATCAATTTGTCCTGCTAATTCTCACACTCGGAACGATCCTTGTCCTTGCTCCTGAGTTTGTCTATTTGCGAGATCAATTTGGTTATCGTATTAACACTGTCTTCAAGTTCTATTATCAAGCGTGGATGTTATGGAGCCTCGTTGCCGCATTTGCAGTTGCATACCTTTTGCGAAATCTGCATAATTTAGTGGCTACTATTGGCTTTCGCGTTATGATCGGTATTGTTATTTTTATAGGTTTGTTGTATCCCGTCTTTGGTGTGCTCACAAAGACCAATAACTTTAAACCAACATATGGTTTCACACTCGATGACTTTGACCGTATCAAACGTGAGAATCCTGAGGAAGCTGCCGCGATTGAATTCCTGCATACTCAGCCTGATGGAGTGATTACTGAAGCAGTTGGAGATGGCTACAGTGCCTACGGGCGCATTTCCATGTTCACAGGTATGCAAACTGTACTGGGCTGGAAGGGACATGAAGCACAATGGCGCGGCAGTTACGAACCGCAAGGTTCCCGCAACGACGACATCATAAAGCTTTACACTACAGTCCGCTGGGAAGAAGCTCAACTCATCATTGAGAAATATAACATCCGTTATATTTATATTGGCAACCTCGAACGTTCATCCATGAATGTCAATGAAGAGAAATTCAAAACGTATCTTAAACCAATCTTTGAGCAAGGCACTGTCATAATTTACGAAGTGCCATAGCAAAATATCGTCTCGCATTGAGCTATCAACGACTTTCACCTACTCAATTTAACCGATTACAATTGCGCCCATGACTTACCGACATTTCAAAAACGAAGGCTGGCTCTACCTGTTGGCCTTTCTTATCGCCCTCGGCTTGCGTTTTATCCAACTCGGCTCAATGCCACTTACAGATGTCGAAGCCGAACCCGCCTTGCAGGCACTTCATCTCGCACAAGGCCTCAGGCCCACGCTCAGCCCACATCCTTTTTACATCCTTTCCACATCAATTTTATTTTTTCTTTACGGAGCTGGGACTGATTTCCTTGCACGATTAATATCTGCTTTTGCAGGTAGTGTGCTTGTCTTTGCGCCTCTTTTATTTGAACGGATCAAACCCCGCCCGGGCCTGATTCTCGCCTTTTTCATTGCTCTAGACCCCGGCCTTACCGCCCTATCTCGTCAGGTAGCGAGTCCGATATTAGCGATCACATTTCTGATCTTCGCATGGGGATTCTTTTCTAGAAACAAACCGAGCCTTGCAGGCTTCTTCGCTGCCCTCGCCCTCCTGAGCGGACCATCCATCTGGACTGGCATTCTCGGCCTTGGAATCACATGGGCGATCAATCAGGGATTGCAACTCCGCCGCTCATCCAAACCTGCCACCGATCTTGAAACCATCTCAACCGATTCAACAACTACCGATTACGCATCACATATTCCGTATCACGAATCACCAATTACCGATTATCGAACTACTCTCCGTTCGGCTCTCCTGCCTTTCATAATTACTTTCATCACTGCAGGCACGCTCTTCTTCATTGCACCCAATGGAATAAGTGCCGCATTAGCTTCCATCCCTGCTTTTATCAACAGTTGGTTAATTACTTCAGATGTTCCCCCAAACAGATTGTTTCTCTCTCTTCTTGTCTATCAACCGTTGACGTTTTTACTTGCATTGCTCGTCATCATTCGCGGCTGGCGTAGAGGAAGCACGCTCATCATTCCGTTGAGCATCTGGTTTCTCGTCTCTTTATTGCTTGCAGTATTTATTCCATCACGTCAGGTAACTGATCTCGCCTGGGTGCTCGTTCCACTTTGTGTATTAGCCGCATTAGAACTTGTGCGCAATGTTGATATCCTGCCTGAAGAACGAAACGAGGTAGGTGGTGTTATTTTCCTAACCGCATTTATTTGGGTCTTTGCATGGCTTGATTTCTCAGGCATGGTGTGGATTCCATCAGATACGCGCGAATATGTCACGCGTTATTGGCTTTTTATTGGTGCTTTATTTCTGCTCGTGTTGAGTCTGTTGCTGGTTGCAGCGGGCTGGTCAATGCGTATTGCACGTCTCGGTGGCGTGTTGGGATTGGCACTCGCGTTAGGTGTGTTGGGATTTGGCGGCACACTGGGTTCTGCAGGCTTGCGCGGATTAGCCTTCCCGGAATTATGGTGGTCTCCATCCATTCCCATGCAAGCGCATCTTTTAGAATCCACAGTACGTGATCTTTCTGAATGGGGTACCGGAGATGATTTTTCTGCACCTGTGATCATTGTTGGCCTGGATTCTCCCGCACTTGAATGGACATTACGTGCGCATCACGTGAGTGTTGTTGAAGCTTTGGATATATCCACTTCGCCATCTTTAGTTGTCACCTCGATTCAAACGGACCCGGTACTTGTCTCTGCTTATCGAGGGCAGGATTTCAACTGGAGACAAACCCCCATGTGGAATGAAACCTTGCCCAATGATTGGATTCGATGGATCACCTTGCGTGAAATGCCCCAGTCTGGCGAGACAATTATCCTTTGGGCACGCGATGATCTCTTCATTGACTCTGTGCCTGAAGTAACAACTCCTTAGTTCATCATCTTTATTCATAGTTCCACCAGCAGTTGTACTGCTGATGCATCCAGGCTTAAGAAAATAAAAAATATGACAAAAAATATTCCCGCCTCCATCATCGCACTTGACGGCCCTGCTGCATCGGGCAAAACCACGCTTGGGCGAAGACTTGCCGACACACTTGGTTATCTTTTCTTTGATACCGGTGTAATGTATCGCGCTATTACATGGATCGCACTTCAACATGATATGGATCTGCGTGACGAAGCAACGATCACCGCCCTTGCACAAAAAGCACAAATCGATATTCGGCCTCCATCAAAAAATGACGGCCGTGGCTGTGATGTGCTGATTGGCGACAAAGATGTCACCTGGGATATGCGCGGTGATGATGTGGATGCAAACGTTTCTGTGGTATCCGCATATTCCGGTGTGCGCCAGGCATTATCTGAGCAGCAGCGCCGTATTGGTTTGCGCGGCAAAGTAGTAATGGTTGGACGTGACATTGGCACAGTGGTTTTACCTGAAGCAGATATAAAAGTCTATTTGGATGCAAGCGCAGAGGAACGTGCCAAACGCAGATATAACGAGGTCACTGCACGCGGTGACAAAGCCGATTATGACGAGATTCTCAAGAAAATGATCGAACGTGACCACGTTGATTCCACCCGTGCGGTTGCACCCCTACGCCCGGCGGAAGACGCAGTCATTATCAATTCAGATAAGATAGATGCTGATAAAGTCTTTGAGAGTGTCTTGGAATTATGTAAATAATATATCTTTGCTCTTGCAGAAATAGCAGCAAGAGCATTTTTTATGAATGAATGATGTCAACAAAAAACTATAGTGTCCCCTTCCACATAAAATTAAATCGTACTGGTTTGCGTTTTGGTGTTGGTATATTATTCCGCATTTTGGGGCGTATAAAAGTTGTGGGAAAAGAAAATGTTCCACTTGGCAAACCTTATGTGATCGCCATGAATCACATTTCGATCTTTGATCCGCCGCTTGTCCTTTGTTTCTGGCCTGAACAATCTGAAGCCATTGGCGCAGCAGATGTGTTCGAGAAAAAAGGACAGGGAACTCTCCTTTCGATGTATGGCGTCATCCCAGTCCATCGCGGCGATTATGATCGCGTATTACTCGAGAAGATTTTGGCAATTTTGAAGATGGGCAGGCCCTTGGTTATTGCCCCCGAAGGCGGACGTTCACATGAGTTAGCCATGAAACGGGCCATGCCGGGTATCGGCTATATTATCGAACATGCTCAAGTTCCTGTTATTCCTGTTGGGCTTGTAGGCACGACTGATGATTTTTGGCAGCGCGCGAAACGTGGAGAAAGGCCTCAACTTGAAATGCGAATTGGCAAACCCATTCATTTTGCACAAATGAACGAGAAAGGTGCAGAACGCAGAGATGCAAGACAGAAGAATGCCGACCTTGTCATGCGTTATATTGCCGGGCTTTTACCTGAAGAATATCACGGCGTCTATGCGGGGCAGGCACTTACCATTTAACAAATGAGTGTCACAAATAAATGACTGAGCCTCTATCCAAACCAGTGAGCGAAGTATGGCGGCCTGCGTTGGTGCGCCTGCCAGAGATAACACGTGTCCGCCGCGCTTTTCGAGCTTTTGCACTTGGCTTGATGAAACTTATAGCAAAAATTTGTTTGAACGTTACATCAGAGGGAATGGAAAATCTTCCCAGTAAAGGACCTCTGTTAGTGGTCATTAATCATCTTGGGGATTCAGATGTGCCTGCCTTGATCTCAACATTTCCTTTTCCTCCTGATGCGCTGGGCAAGATCGAATTGTATGATGTTCCCATTCTTGGAAAATTAATGGATTGGTACGGCATCATCTGGTTACATCGTGGTCAGGCGGATACACGTGCCTTACGCGCCGCATTAAAAGGTTTTGCCGAAGGAAGAATTATTGTTATTGCACCTGAAGGCAGATATTCGCTCACCGGTGCACTGGAAGAAGGCACCGGCGGTGCAGCTTTTCTTGCCTATAAGTCTGGCGCAGCGATCCTGCCAATTGCCATTACTGGCACTGAAAATGAAAATGTATATGGGCAAATGAAAAGATTTCGACGCGCGCGCGTGCATGTCAAAGCGGGGAAAATATTCAGGTTGAATGAGCAGGTTGAAGGGCGGCATGAAACGGTGACTCAAGGTACACATCAGATCATGCAGGAGCTGGCGAGTCTGCTTCCAGAAAAATATCACGGCGCATATTCCTCTTAACAAGGAATTTTGCAATTAATTAGCGCTATAATTCAACAAATGGATTTTCTTTTTACACTTCTTGCAAGCATCCCATTCCCCGCGCCGCCAACACTTGCAGGCTGGGTGGTGTGGGCATTATTGTTGGGGATGCTGGTTTATTTGTTGATCCATTGGCGCGTATATCAGCCAGCGTGGAAGAGACGTGAGTGGGGATTTTTTCTTTTCTTTTTGATTTTGATCCCCGCTACCAGCTTATTTATTGGACTAAGACTTTCATCTGCATCAGCCCGACCTTTGCCCGGCTTACCGGCCGATGCACCGGGTTCGGCGCTGATGATTTTTTCTGCCATTCCCTGGCTGTTGGCTGGAGGTTTGATTGGGCCAATAGGTGCAGCTGTACTTGGCGCATTGGCAGGAGTTTTACGCGGCGTCTGGGATACATATTCTCTCTTCTCCATTCTTGAACTTGCTTTAATGGGAGCATGGTTCGCAACAAATATGCGCCAGCGATACCGCACGCGGGCTTATGCATTATTGCGTCAGCCGCTTGTGGGTGCGCTGTTATTGATCCCGTTCCATATTTTGTTTTATATAATTAGTGCTTTGTTTACCCAGTGGGGTATGAACATCCCTGCCACTGCGCGTTTGGATTTTGCATTAAGCAATGCGGGTATTGTCACTCTTGCCTTTGGCGGCGAAATGCTGATTGCCGGCATTGTGGCACAGATCGTTTCTTCGGCATCTTCTGTCATGTGGGGCAGCAAACAACCGCTGCAGCCTTCGCCAAGCGAGAAGAGTCTCGAAGCACGCTTTATCTTTGCAGTAAGTACATTCATTGCTCTTTTACTTTTAACTTTATTGATCGGAGATTGGATAGTGGCTGGTCGTGCTGCACGCGAGATGCTGGAAGATCGCCTATCCAGTGCCGGGGAATCAGCAGCACAAAGCGTGCCATTCTTTCTTGAAACTGGGCAGAACCTTGCTGTGCAGTTGGCTTCTGAGCCGCGTATGTTGGATGCCACAGGCGACGAGTTAACATCTATTATCGGTTTACGTATTCAGGCTGTGCCATACTTTGATCAATTTTTTGTACTGGATGCAGACACACATGAACTGTTAGCGGGGTATCCCGAAACTGCGAAAGCCGGCTTTACTTTGAATCCATCTGAAAATACTGGTCTGGCTTTGGCTTCAAGCGGTGTACTCACGCAGATATATTCGATTCCACCTTTATCTGTGACTGATTCTGCAAAAGTTTCTTTTCTCGTAAATATTCTGGATTCTTCAAATCAAGTTCAGCGCGTGTTGATTGGGCGCACCACGCTTGTCACGAATCCGCTTACTTTTCCGTTGATCGAAAGTATCAATAATATGAAAGACCTCGGCGGCACCGGCCTTTTACTGGATGAGGATGGCCGCATCATCTATCATTCGGACACTACTCAACTGGTAACTGCATATAACGGTCAACGTGGAACGGAACCTATCTTTTATGATGACACCGCTACAGATGGCACACGGCAACTCGTTTATTATCAGCCTGTGATCGGGCGTCCGTGGGCCGTTGTATTAACCATCCCCGCGCAACAGGCACAGCAGCTTGCATTGAATATTGCCATGCCGCTTTCGCTGATGATCATTTTTCTGGCATTGGTAGCATTGATCATTTTGCGTGTTGGGCTGAGAGTTGTAACGGGTTCGCTGCAGAGCCTTGCTGCGGAAGCCAATCGCATGTCACAGGGTAATCTTGATCATCCTCTTCAAGTGGATGGCGTGGATGAAGTCGGTCAATTGCGCGGTGCATTTGAAAAAATGCGTTCCAGTTTGCAGGGGCGCCTCGAAGAAATCAATAGTCTTTTACGTGTGAGTCAGGATGTGGCTTCGAGCTTGGAAATGCAGGATGCTGTCAAACCTGTATTGGACGCCATCTTATCTTCCACAGGCGCTAATTCAGTACGTGTGGTGCTTTCTCCAAGTATATTTCCTGAAACGTTTGTTGAACTGCCTTCCCGCTATGCATCAGGTCAGGATATATATGCCCATCTCGATGACCAGATCCTTGCGCTGGCTCAGAGTCAGGAAAAAATTGTGTTGCCCAACCTCAGCCGTTCGCGCGAATTGGATTTTGACCCCAAACTAGCTCAGCCTCTTGCGTTATTGGCGGTGGCATTACGGCATGAGAATCGTTATTACGGTGTGGTATGGGCAGGCTTTGAACAGCCGCGCTTGTTCTCTGATTCAGATATCCGTTTTGTTACTACGTTAACAGGTCAGGCTGCCTTGGCAGTTGCAAATGCACATTTATTCTTGAATGTGGAAGCCTCACGCCGTCAGTTGGAAGCAATTCTCAATTCCACGCCTGACCCAGTCCTGGTAACGGATCATCGCAATCGGCTGCTGTTGACGAATCGTGCGGCGGTAGTTGCTTTGGGTCAAAGCGAGAAAAAGAGTACTGATATCGGAATGAAAACCGAAAAGGTTGTGAAGCTTAGACCTTTGCTTGCCTTATTACAAAGCACAACCACAGAAAATCAATCCACTGAACTCGTAATGGAAGATAAACGTACATATCTTGCAACAGCATCTTCTGTGATGGTGGAAGGACGGCAGATCGGGCGTGTATGTATCATGCGCGATATAACGCATTTCAAGGAATTGGATTCAATGAAATCAGAGTTCGTGGCAACAGTTAGTCACGACTTGCGTTCGCCTCTTACTCTTATGCGCGGTTATGCCACCATGCTTGAAATGGTCGGCGAACTAAATGAACAGCAGCAAGGCTATGTGAAGAAGATCATTTCCGGTGTGGAGAATATGTCCCGCTTGGTTAACAACCTGCTTGACCTTGGACGTATTGAGATCGGTGTGGGGCTTCAGGTTGAGCACGTGACAGTTTTGGATATCATTGAGCGTGTGACAAGTACACTGCAATTGCAAGCAACACACAAAAATATTGAGCTAAGCCTGGAACTTCCCAAGGATATGCCCGATGCAGTAGAAGCAGATGAGGCACTTTTAAATCAGGCCGTGTATAACCTTGTGGAGAATGCCATTAAATATACCCCTGATGGCGGCCGTGTGATTGTTCGCACGCTTTCACAGCCAGGTTATTTAACCTTCTCAGTGGCAGATTCTGGCCCGGGCATAGCACCAGACGATCTGCCTCGTCTGTTCGAAAAATTCTATCGAGGTAAGCAACGTGAAACACGTATACAGCCCGGTTCGGGTCTGGGGCTTGCCATTGTCCACTCCATCGCAACCAATCATGGCGGCCGTGTGTGGGTCGATAGTGAATTGGGCAAGGGCAGTACATTTTATTTGCAGATTCCCCTGACACAACCGAAAGAATCAAAATCCGCATAAAATTGGATTTGTACTATAATCACGCCTTGTGCTCAAGCATAAGGTGCAGGGCATAAATTTAGTCCATAGCTGGTCTTTATGAATAACCACGAAAATAATTCGCAAACAACATCCATTATCGAACGTACAACAGATTACAAGCCTCCAAAAACCTGGCGTTCCTGGTTTATTGGGCGGCCTTTATCCACAGCGGATGCCGCGCATGAGACAATCAGTAAAAAGGTTGGCCTCGCCGTATTCGCTTCCGATGCTCTCTCATCGAATGCTTATGCCACCCAGGAAATTTTGGTGATTTTGGCATTAGCAGGGACTCAGGCTTTTGGGTACGTATTCCCGATCTCTATTGCAATTGTTTTTCTGCTTGCAATTGTTTCCATCTCTTATGAGCAGATCATTCATGCCTATCCTGATGGCGGCGGCGCTTATATTGTAGCTCGTGACAATATAGGAGAAGTGTCCGCACTGGTCGCGGCATCGTCACTCTTAATGGATTACATTCTTACTGTTTCTGTATCCATTTCTTCAGGGGTGGCGCAGATCATCTCAGCTTTTCCAGAAGCTTATGAGTATCGCGTATATATTGCGGTTGTGGCTGTGATGTTGATTACAGTGATCAATTTACGCGGCGTGAAGGAATCTGGTGCGGCGATTGCTATTCCCAGTTTTTTCTTTATTATTATCATGATCTTTGCGATAATAGTGGGATTGGTGAAATATTTCAGCGGATCTCTTGGCGTTGTGATTGACCCGCCTGAGCTTATTGAGACACATGGAGTACTGGCAGTCTTAACTCCATTTTTGCTCCTGCATGCATTTTCCAGCGGTACTGCTGCTCTAACGGGAATTGAAGCGATCTCAAATGGTATTACCGCGTTCAAAGAACCGCGTAGTAAAAATGCAGGGATTACCCTGGTCTGGATGGCTGTTATTTTAGCGACTCTATTTTTGGGAATATCTTTTCTTACCGTTCAAATTGATGCTGTGCCATCAGAGTTTGAAACAGTTATTTCGCAATTGGTACGTACAGTATTTAACGGTCAGGGTTTCCTTTATATTGCTTCCATTCTGGCGACTACCGTTATTTTGCTCCTGGCTGCCAACACGGCCTTTGCAGGTTTTCCCCGCTTAAGCGCTCTTATAGCAAAAGATGGATTTTTACCGCGTCAGTTGACATATCGCGGTAGCCGCCTCGTTTACTCTCGCGGCATTGTGGCTCTCGCGATCATTGCCTCTATCTTGATCGTGATCTTTCAAGCTAGTGTCACACGTCTTATTCCGTTATATGCAATTGGTGTGTTCCTTTCATTTACTTTTTCTCAATTTGGAATGGCGTTGCGCTGGAGAAAGTCCGGGCGTCTTAAGCCCGGTGAGGAAATCACTGAACGTGGTTCAACCCTGCGCTTTGACCCGCTCTGGAAATTGAAAATGGTTACAAATGGTTTCGGTGCCCTCTGTACTGCGATTGTCATATTGGTCTTTGCTGTGACAAAATTCAATGATGGTGCGTATATTGTATTGGTGCTTATTCCCGTTCTGGTTGCGATCCTTTGGTTGATCCATCGTCACTATAACAATCTTGCCAAAAAATTGTCCCTTGATAATTTCGGTATCATCCCCCCCCAAACCATCCGTCATCGGGTCATTATGCCTGTCAGCGGAGTGCATCAAGGTACATTGGCAGCACTTCGTTATGCGCGCATGCTGTCTGACGATGTAACGGCTGTTCATGTTGTGATTGAGCCGGTAGATGCTGAAAGAGTCCGTCAGAAATGGGAAAAGTGGGGCGAAGGAGTGCGTCTGGTTATGTTGGATTCTCCCTATCGCCTCTTCGTTGAACCTTTATTGGGATACATTGCCGGAGTTGCGAAGCAGCGTCAGCCTGGTGAAACGATCACCATTGTGGTGCCTGAATTTGTTTCAGAAAATCGTTTGAGCGGCACGCTGCATACCAACACTGCCAATATTCTTCGCGACCAACTTAAACATCAGCATGGCATCGTGATTACCAATGTACCCTATCATGTACATGAACATCACGAACATTAAGGAGTTATTGATATGAATTTTATTGTTGTAGGATGTGGAAGGGTTGGAGCAGAGCTCGCCTTCCGACTATTCAAAAATGGGCATCAGGTGGTTGTTGTAGATAACAACCAGAATTCCTTCAACCGCATCCATTCAGACTTTCGTGGGCGCACCGTTGAAGGGGAAGCGCTTTCAGCTGATACATTTGAGCGTGCCGGCATGGACAAAGCCGACGGCATTGCCGTTGTAACCAATTCAGACACAATGAATGCGGTTATTGGTCATGCGGTTCGCGCACATTATCCGCAAGTGAAACAAGTGCTGGTCCGCAATTATGACCCTGCCATGCGCGATATGCTCGAGTCCTTTGGACTGCAGATCGTCAGTTCCACGGCCTGGGGTGCAGAGCGTTTGCAGGAACTTCTTATTGACCCGTCTTTCCGTGCAGTCTTCTCTGCTGGAAACGGTGAGGTGGAACTATATGAAATGTTTATTCCTGCAAAATGGGATGGGAGTGCCATTTCCGATCTTATGAGTGGTTGCAATGGGATTGTAGTTGCCGCGCTCACACGTGCAGGCCGCGCAGAATTGCCATCCCCCGCAGCAAAACTACAAAGCGGCGATATTCTTACTGTAAGTGCTACATTGGAAGGTGTAACAGCTTTGCGTTCACACTTGCATGAAGGAACGGAGGCTTAATATGTTTGTGTTCATAGCTGGCGGCGGGAGAACCGGCGCCCAACTTGCTACTCAATTGATCGCACAAAATTATGAGGTGCGCCTGGTGGAGCATCGGCGTGACCTGCTTGGGCTTCTTCATCATGAACTTCCAACCGAAGTGATCTACGAAGGGATTGCCACAGACCCAAGTGTGTTGAAACTGGCTGGTTTGGATAAGGCAAACGTGATCGTGGCTTGCACAAATGATGATGCGGCCAACCTGGTGTTGTGCTATCTGGCGCGGACCATGTTCAAAGTAAAGCGCACGATTGCACGTATCAATAACCCTCGCAATGCGTGGTTGTTCGATAAAAACTTCCATGTAGATGAGACGATTAATCAAGCTGACGTAATGGCACACCTCATTCAGGAGGAAATGTCACTTGGCGATATGATGACCTTGCTCAAGCTTCGCCGTGGACGTTATTCAGTGGTTGAGGAGAAAGTTCCGCCGGGTGCAAAAGCTGTGGGTGTTCAACTCAAAGACCTTGGCTTGCCTGATCAATGTGTGATTGCCGCCATCATCCGTGACGGGCATATCACACTGCCACGTGGTACGATGTCACTTAAAGAAGGTGACGAGGTGCTGGCAGTGACAGATGACGAAGGTGCCAAGAAACTGGCTACCCTGCTTGAACCACCAGATCGTTCAATTTTGTAACTAATAAAAATCCCGATGAATAAAATTCATCGGGATTTTTTATCGCTTATTTTCCAACCATCTCTTTCACTTGCTCAATATAAGAAAGGCTTTGATGCCTAAAATATGTATTGTATAACTCGGCATAATGTCCTTTTTGATTTAAGAGTCCATCATGGTTGCCTTCTTCAATAATAGAGCCCTTTTGCATGACAACGATCCTATCCGCAGCTTTGACGGTGGATAGACGGTGCGCGATCAGAATACTGGTTGTGTTTTTCAAAATGAGATTTAATGCCTGTTGAATTTGCCATTCAGTGAACGGGTCAATGCTGGCGGTGGCTTCATCCAAAATAAAGATGGCAGGTTTTTGCACGAGCACACGCATCAGTGCCACAAGTTGACGCTGACCCATGGAGAGTCTGTTCCCGCGTTCGCCTACTTCTGTATGCAGGCCTTCAGGCAGAGTTTCAAGCCACTCACCATCGCCGATCTTTTTGGCGAGTTTGAGCATTTCCTCTTCAGGAACTCCGGGTGCAGCATAACGGATATTATCGATCACAGAACCTGAAAATAGAAATGGGACTTGTGAGACGATACCCAATTGACGACGATATTGCGCAAGATCAAATGTGCGGATGTCACGCCCATCTATGGATAAATTCCCATGTTGATATTCATAAAAGCGAGCGATCAATTTGGCAATGGACGATTTCCCTGCGCCCGTGTGCCCGACTAAAGCCAGAGTTTCTCCGGGTTGTATGAGCAGGTTGAAGTTACGCAGGATCGGTTCTTTATCCGAATAACTGAAATCGAAATTCTCAAATTTGATCTCACCTTTGAGTCCCGGCACATCCTGCTTTTCTTTTTGGATCACATTCGGGTCTGCATCGATCAATGCAAAAACGCGTTCCGCAGCGGATAAGCCGCCCTGAATTTGTGCCCAAAAGGAAGTAAGGTTTAAGATGGGGAAAAAGAATTGATCAAGACTCATGATAAAGAGATACCATGCGCCGATAGTCACAAGACCTTTCTCTGCACTCAAACCGCCCGCATAGATCAACAAGCCAACAAAAACACCTGAGAGTGCATTGAGTGTCGGGAAGACAAGCGATAATACAAACCCGCGCCGTATGTTAACTTGATAGGACTGTTGATTCGATTCGTCAAATGATTTGAAGATGCTTTCTTCCTGACGAAAATTCTTCGCAATTGAAATGCCGCTGATGGTTTCCTTGATTGCTGCGTTGACATCTGCCATGGCTTTCATGCCGCGTTTGGTTACGATACGCGCCAGGGTGCGAAAGCCTGCTGCAACACCAAAGATAATTGGCATGAAAGCAAATAATAATAATGACAGGCGCAATTCAGTGCGAACAAGCACCACGCCGAGAATAAAAGCCTGGATCATTTGTGAGGCAACATCGGCGATGATGACCACGAGCTGGCCGAAATCATTCGTATCAGATGTGATGCGTGAGACGATTCTGCCTGAGGAGAATTGATCGTAGAACGAGAGATCATGTTCAACGGCAGCGCGGAATGCACGCTTACGCAGCTCGAGAATTACATCTCCCACAGCGCGCACGATCAGACTACGCCTTGCCCAGTTCAATCCCCATAAGCCGATTCCAACACCCATGAGTGCGAGGCCCACTGATGCGATCGCTTGCGGCGACGGTCGATCACGGAGTGTATCGATCATGCGGCTGACCACAACCGGTAGTGACGCGCCAATAAAGGCCAGAATGATAATGATAATGGTGGAGAGCACCAGTCGATTTACTTGTGTATTGAAGAAGCCAACCATACGGCGCGTGAGTTCACGGTCGGTATATTGGCGGTCGTATTTTTCGTCGTTAAGTCCGGCAAAGAAGCCCATAAATCCTCATTGTCATGTCATTGCGAGGAGGGCGTTAGCCCGACGAAGCAATCTCCTATGGTGCTGGGATTGCTTCGTCGCGAAGACCAAGTGCGCTCCTCGCAATGACGAGATATCAATCTCTAAAAATTCTTGAATATGCTTCGGATGTTTTCATTAGATCATCATGTGTGCCGATTGCGGCGATCTTGCCTTTACGGAAAACGATGATCAAATCTGCCCAGCGGATCTGTGACAGGCGATGCGTAATGATAAAGGTAGTACGTCCACGGGCGGCGTTGGAAATGGCACGCTGAATTTTATCTTCGGTGGCCGAGTCAATTGCAGATGTGGAATCATCAAGCACGAGAATGCGTGGATCAGTGAGAAACGCACGAGCGAGAGCGATGCGCTGACGTTGTCCGCCAGAGAGAGTGACACCGCGTTCACCGACAACAGTTCCATAGGTCTGGTCAAACTCAAGGATGAAGTCATGTGCCTGTGCTGCAATCGATGCGGCAATGATCTCTTCTTTTGTCGCGCCGGGTTTGCCGAAAGCGATGTTGTCACTTAGAGAACGGGAGAATAAAAAGATATCCTGTTCGATTATGGAAATTTGTTCACGTAATGAAGCGAGATTCCATTCGCGCACATCCACGCCGTCGATCAACACCTGACCTGCAGTTGTGTCATACGTGCGATTGATCAATTTTGCTAGAGATGTTTTTCCCGCACCTGTTTGCCCAACGATGGCGACGGTTTGTCCCTGTTTCACTTTGAAGGAAACATCCTCAATAACAGATTCACCATTAGGATAGGCAAATGAGACGCCGCGAAATTCAATTTCGCCGCGCATGCCTGAGGTCAGGCCGGCCGCGTTTTGATCAAGCTGTGACTCGCGGTTGATCAATTCTAGAATTCGGCGGGCGCTTGAAAGTCCCGACGAAATTTGTGAATAGGCCCAGGTAGCTGTGAAGGTTGGAAATTCCAAAAGGCGGAGCAGACCGAAGTATGCGATGACAGAACCGAGGTCAATTGTGCCGGCGCGGAACAGCAGTAACGCATGGACGAGTCCACCGGCATAGGCAGTACCGAGTAAAAGCATGGCAATGTAACGTCCCTCGAGATCACCCTGGCGGACAAACGCATCACGTACACGTCGGGCGTTTATGACGAACCGATCAACTTCCGCATCTTCCTGCGCTGCGCCTTTCATGATCTCCACACCATCCAGTGATTCGGACAGATGTGTATTCATTTTGCCGAAGGTGGCGCGGACTTCATCTGTGATCGGCGCAAGCGTTTTTAGATAACGCGCCAGCCCAACGAAATAAAAGACAGTAAAAATGGCAGGAGTGAGGAGCAGAGATGGATGATAACGCGGCGCGGCAAAGAACAGCATAAGGATGAACATGAACGAACCCACCACAAGATTCACGCCGGGGTTGAACATGAAGTTCACTTCGCGTACATCGTTTGTGGCACGTGCCATGGTATCGCCCACGGGCTGTAAATTATGAAAGGTCATGCTTTTGCCAAGCAATGAAAGGTACAACTCATCGCGAATATCGCGTTCCATGAATTGCGCCATCAGCTCTGCACCGAAGTTGCGCCCCAATTGCAGCACACCGCGGATGATCTGCGATATACCGAGCGTGATGGCAAGAGGCAGCAACACGGATGTATCAGCTGGAATTTTGATCATTGCATTGAAGGCATTGCCTGTTAACGCCGGCACATAGGCCGCCAGCGCTGCGTTCCCTATTGCGCCGATAATGATCATCACGACGATCCAGGTGTATGGGCGCGCATGCGAAATGATCCAGCGGATGGCGGTTGTACGGTTATAGGAATTTTTACGGTGTAAAGTGAATTCTGCGGGAATGGAAATGGAAGCCATTTATTAATTGTACCATTCAGGCTTGGGCAGTGTTCGCAACCCTTCATTAGGAACGGGGTTATCTTATTTAGGCAGGTCGTTAGGCCCGCCAATATTTAATTATCACAGGGTTATCTTAATCTAGTTGGTAATTCTGCCGGCACTATATATCCGAGGAGCGTTGAAATGCAATTGCCTGAAACCCTTGCAAGTTGGTGTATTTGGTTGTTCTTCCTATTGTATGGTTTGGCCGTTTTTATCCCCGCTTTAAATTCAGATCTGTTCAAAAAGATCATTGGCGTTCTGGCTTTGGGTGTATTTGTTTTTAGCATTCTTGGCTTGTAATTTTTTTAATTTCAATAACACCCTCCCATTTGGAGGGTGTTTTATTTAATCTCTGAAAATATTTGTGCACAACTCAGGGAATATTCAGCATCCATTCCATCTTCAATGCTCCACCAGGCGGATAAAACAGCGTGAGCAGTTGACCAGTTAATGATCTTTTCACGCTCCCAGCCTAATCTCTCCGAGAGGATACTTACCCGCCTCTCCGCGCGGACCTTGAAGCGGCTTCCGTCCGAAATGCTGTCCCATGGATTTAGCATCAGCGGCCCCACCTCGTACCCCACCGGCCCAATGACTCCCTTCGGGTCAATGATGAGCCAGCCTCGTTCTGACAAAAGAATGTTGAAGTGATGAAAATCTCCGTGCATAAGTTTTACGTCTTTATCAGCGAATAACTCAGGTAAAAACGATTCGACTCGCTCCAAAATTTCCTTTGGAAATGGTCCTGTCCCATCATCAAAATGCGGACGAATTCTTTTCAACCCATCAAACCAATCTGATAATTTCATAAACTTATTCTGGAGTGCAGGAGCTTGCTCCTGCAAATTCGCCAGCAAGCTGGCTGACTCCATACGCTGCATCACATCTGCCGCAATATCCGTGCGTTCATCATCATCTTCCAATTCAGAGAGCATCTTTCCGGGCTTGAGTCTCTCCAATAATAGAAAACCTTTTTGCTCATCACATTCAAGTAAGCGACACGCGCCATTCCCATTGAATAATTTCAAGGCGGTCATTTCACTGATCAATTCAGGGTTGACGACTCCCATCTTGAGAATCACATCTTCGTCCTGCGAAGTCCCCGAAGGGGGAGCGGAGCCGCGTGTATTTTGCGGCGTAGTCGAAGAACGTTTTGCAAAAGCCACAAAATGAAAAGATAAATTCGAGACAGGCTGAATATCCGTCAATCCCCAGCGTGTGGATGCCTCGTAAACAAGATCAGGCAGGTTGTTTAAAAACACTTTTCCCTTTTCTCCAAAAACATTCTGTATGGTTTCTTTGAAATCAGCAGGAAGTTTACTTAAGTTCATCATCCTTCCATTATAATTTCATCGCTTATGCCTAAACGAATCAAAATATTCTTACATATTTTCGTTGGAATTATTTTATTTACTTTTGTAGATGAGTCAACGGCTGCACAGCAAGCAAGCTGCCCAATTCCGTTTCCTGCGGATCAAAACGTTGAATGTGGCTATTTAACTGTCCCAGAAGATCGAACTCAGTTGAATGGTCGAATGATACAGATTGCTTATGCAGTTGTTCATAGTCACAGCCCTGTTCCAGAATCTGACCCTGTCGTTTTACTTAGTGGAGGCCCTGGCGGCCCAATGCGATTTATATTGCAAGGGATTGCAAGCTATAACTTCTTATTAGCCAGCCGTGACATTATTTTATTTGATCCTCGTGGAGTGGATAATTCTGTTCCTGATTTAGACTGTCATGAGCTTGAGGACCCTTTCCGCCGTTCTGCCCTTGGCGAGGATGTTCCCATCACCGACTGGTTAAGCATAAGTAATTCATGTAAAGAAGATTGGCTTGAACAAGGAATTGACTTATCTCAATATAACTCTTTAAATACAGCTCTGGATGCACGCGACCTTTGGCGCGAACTAGGTTATGAAAAAGTGAATCTACTTTCACTTTCTTATGGGACAGTTCTTGCTCAAATCCTCATGCGTGAAGCTCCCGATGAAATACGTTCTGTGATTCTTGATTCTCCGCTTCCTCTGGACACACGCATAGAGCCTGATGTGCCCCAACGAGTTACAGACTCTCTAAAGATACTTTTTAAAAAATGTTCACAAGATTTTACATGTCAGGCAGCTTATCCCAATTTGCCAGCAGTTTATCAAGAATTGCGTGATGGATCTATTGCTAATCCAATTGAACTCACCGCAATTGACCCGAATACAAATAAAACTTTCCATTTTAAATTTGATGCCAATGACCTTGGTTCTCTGATCTCAGGCCCACCTCGTGTACTACCTGCTTTGATCTATGATTTACATGATGGTAATTTTGATTCAGTTGTTGAGCAGCAAGAAAACCTTTTGAAAAATCTGGATCAATTTGGCTGGGGGCACGCCTTCGGATTGGTCAATACAGTCTTTTGTACAGAAGAAATGTTTTATACGCTGCCAGACAAACGCGCTTCATCCTCTCTGCCTGAAGCGCAATTGATGATAGATGAAGTCCAAGAGGCCTATTGCCAGAATTGGTTGGATGTGCCCAAACAGACTCTTTTGCCATTGGCAGATGCAGATATACCAACTCTTATTTTTATTGGTGAATATGATACC
Organism: Anaerolineales bacterium; assembly: GCA_014379595.1. GTDB lineage: Bacteria > Chloroflexota > Anaerolineae > Anaerolineales > Villigracilaceae > Villigracilis. Next base: position 254,736 of record JACMLM010000035.1, on the reverse strand, counting down.
CGCCTGCCAACATCTTATGCACAACGAATTGCAGATGCACTTCCCACTGCACAGTGGTATTTATTTCCAGGCGTTGGGCATGTAGTCTATCAATCATCGCCATGTGCTACAGCCATGCTCACAAACTTTATCATTGAGCCATCAGAGGCACTTAATACATCTTGCATCAACTCACGCTCTTCTATAACATTTGACACACAATTTTTGGTGCGTTCCGCGTTCATCGCGCCATTTGCAAAACTACTGATTAATATTTTTGCAGTAACGATTCTTATAGGTATCGGGATGGGTGCTTGGCAGGTTTCACGTCAACGTTTTGGTATTGCATGGAATATGGTGCGCCGCCGCGTAGGTTGGTTGGCTCCTGCAATCACCATTGGTCTTATGCTCGTCGTCACCTTGTTGGATTATGCCAATCTTCAAAATATTTCTGCAAACCCAGCTAATTTATTTGTTTACATCATCACATTGGCAACTGGTATCCAATCTGCTCTACTTTTTGCACCTGATGATGAACCTGCTTTTGAAATTCAACTTATTACACCTCGGCCGCTCGCGTGGATAATTTTGGAACGTTTTTCATTTTTATTGTTCCAGCAAATTTTGATTGGCTTATTATTTTCCTTCATCTTACAAATTGACATCATTGGCTGGCTTGCACCAACGTTTCTCTTTGCATCCATCGGTTTGACTCTGGCAGTTATTACAAGGCGTTCAACAGTTGGTGTGCTATTTGTAATTCTGATTTGGTTTGCAGCCTTCACTGTCGCAGATGTGCTTATGGACCGTATGCCTATTCTTTGGATCATTCATCCCTTCCTTGAAAACACATCGCGGTACTATATTCTCAATCGCTGGTTGATTTTTCTTACAGGCATCTTATTGATGATGGCACTGACAGCGATTCCTCATAAAGCTGAGACTCTGCTCTTTGGCGGGATGAAACAACAGGGTAGAGCGAAGCGGATCCCGCCCAAGCTTGCTTCAGTTTCTGAATCAGTAGATTCAGTACCAGCCTCTCCGTTGAAAATTTATTTCTCACAATGGATTGCATTGATTCGCTTTGAGTTGCTCTTGCAATGGCGCAGACGTTCACTGGGCACATCTGCATTTGCATTGACTACATTGCCTTTCATCGGCGCGTTGGTTTCAATGGGTTCCTATCGAAGTTATAAAACCATTATTGCATTAGGCGGGCTTGCTGCAGAGACCGCAAAAAGCGAAGTGACATTTCAAATGATCCCATATTTTATTATCGCAGGATTGTTGGTCTATGCACTGTTGATTCCTGTGTTAACAGCAGACGTTATTCCATCAGACTCACAAATTCGTGTGCGCGAAATTATCAATAGCCTGCCAGTACCACGCATGATTTATTTGTTGGGTAAAGTATTTTCAGTATGGGTGGGTATTCTATTAATGTCTATTGCACAATTTATTATCTGTGGACTTGCATGGTGGATTTTAGTAGCGCCATTTCATATCTCTCAATTACTTGAGGTATGGTTCACTTTATTATGGATGGGGTTGGTCAATAGCGCCACAGTGATGTTATTGGCATCACGTTCTTCGTCACGCCGTTCCATTCTTGTGGGTGTGAGCTATGCTTTTATTAGTGTGATTAGTATAGGTGCGGGAATCTTTTTGCAGGGACATTTCTTGAAAGCCATTTTGCCAGGCAGACCAGCTGTGATGCTATATTACATTTTTGTGTTGTTTGTAGGCAGGTTGCCGAACACAAATATTTCGCCTGAGGTTTTAGCGCAATACGCTACGCACTCAGATATTTTATATGCGGCAATTGCTGGTTTGGCGCAAGTCATTGTTGTTTTGCTTTTTGCTTGGCTTTGGCATCGTAAAGAGCATTAATCATGATTCAAGTTTCTCAACTGACAAAAACGTATGCTGGAAACGTGCAAGCCTTGCGCGGCGTAGATCTTGATATTGGCACAGGCATGTTTGGTTTGGTAGGACCAAATGGCGCCGGGAAAACTACCTTGATGCGAACTATAGCAGGTTTGTTGGAACCTACCAGCGGAAAAGTAACTGTGTTTGGCAATGATATTTCTACTCGCGCAGGACGCATGAAAGCAAAGGCTGTGCTTGGTTATCTTCCACAAGATGCTGGTTTACATCCCGATTTAACTGCGTTTGAATTCCTTGATTACATTGCCACGCTCAAAGGAGTAATTCAAAAGGCCAAGCGTTATGCACAAGTTGAATCCGTTTTAGAGATGGTTCGTCTTAGCGATGTGTCTGATCGCATGTTGAAGACCTATTCAGGCGGAATGAGACAGCGAGTAGGAATTGCTCAGGCATTATTAGCTGACCCTAAAGTTGTGATCGTAGATGAGCCAACAGTTGGACTTGATCCTGAAGAAAGAGTGCGCTTGCGTGCTGTCTTTGCTGATGTAGCTACACGCTGTACGATTATTCTATCCACCCATATTATTGAAGATATCAATCAGAGTTGTAATGATTTGGCTGTGATTGGAAAAGGGAAAGTTTTATTTCGCGGTAGTCCACGTGAATTAATGAGCACTGCCCATGGATATGTTTCATTGATTACTACAGATGAAAACATCCCAAAAGACTTAATCGTGGTATCCAGTGTGCAAATGGAAAACGCGACACAATATCGTGTTCTTGGTGTGCCTTCGCCCAAATTAAGCCCTATATCAGTTTCACCTACGTTAGAAGATGGATATATGTGGTTGATGCGTGGAATGGAAACAAATTAAATATTAGTCTTTATTGACGACTCTTAGTGTAACAATGGGCTGTCCCTGCTTACGGAATTGGACTACATCAGAATGAGACGCCGCATATTTTGACAAGCCTTCGTTATCCCATGAGACTCGTCCCTTTGTGTAGGTGGCGCGATACATGCCGTTTGAAATACTTTCACCATATAACAACACATCGGTCTTGATCTCATTTTCCAGCACAGCTATATTTTCATCCGCAGATTCAAGGATCGGTTTATATTCAGAATCGAGTGCATCCAGCTCAGATTGAATTTGCTTCAGGATTTCTGCGCGTTTGGCTTCATAATCCAGGCGAGCTATATCCGCCGCGCCGCGTAAATTTTCGAGGCGACCTAATTTTTCTGCGACATGTTCGCGTGTGGGACGCTCATTCATTTTGTCTAATTGAGCAACAACAATATATTTCATGCTCTTTTTCAATTCAACCTGCCATGTCTTACTCTGGCATCTTTGCAATATCTCTTCGAATAACTGACGTAAATATTCAGGGCTGTGATTTTGTTTTTCAGCGATTGCTGAGAGTTGTTCAGGAGCCTCGCCATCCAAGCCATAGCGGCGGCTCAGGATATGATAATAAGAATCCTTGCCTGCATCATTGGTTAGCCGCTTATGGATCACTTCTAAAAACTGGGAAACAACAGACTCAAGGTGCTGGTCATGTAACTGCTCAATTTGCGAATCTTCAAACCCGAGTTCATGGAGCAGTTCACTTAACTGCATGTCGTTCCCGTAAATAGCGGACAACAATTGATTCAAGCCTGTAAGTTGTATTTTGAAGTCCATATTATTTCCTCATTGATTACTAATCACTGTTAATCTGCGGACGTAATCTCTTGCGTTGAAGGGTTTAGCCACCAATTTATATTGTCATTATCAATTAATAAAATTTTATCTTGAGAATTCCATTCAACAGGAATGAATCCACGATCATCATGGTCAACCAGAACAGTTTGTCGTCCATTTTCAGGATTTATTTGAATAATGTAACTGTACCAAATTTTGATATCACAAACCCCGACCATGTGCGAGTATATTAATGTTTTTCCATCAGGTGCCCAATATAAATAGCTTGTAGCAGTAATCATATTCTGTTCATTCTTTATCTGTGGCAATGATAATATGAGTTCCTTTCCTTTCTCTACTTCTAGTATTGTAATTCCACCATTCCAACCACTAGCGTAAGCCAAAATTGTTTCATCTGGTGATAGCGCCATCCATGTTCCCCCACTCTTTTGAATAGCAACCATATTACCCCTAGATAAATCAAACCGTTTTAAGTCAAGTCCACCAGGCCTCCGTAGCCCAAAACATCCATCTCCGCCGGTTGAAAGATGGGAATAATATAGATGGTTATTGTCTTGCGACCACTTGAAAACATAAGGATATATAAACCCAGTAGGTGAAGAGGGCTTTATTTCCGAGACATCTGTTTGTTCAACGATCCACTTCTGATTGGTTTGATTGTTTGAAACTGTAAACAGTAAATCCTTTGTGGTGTTAGTGGTTGTCAGGGAAACAACAGCAATCCATTCTCCATTTGGAGAAACAGACTCTTCGAATATAACAGTTTCAATGTCTGGAGTATTAGTTGCTGATGGCAGGGTGTTTGCCAATGTTAAAGTCGTTTTTATAGGGGATGCGGTGGATGTTACAGTGCTCTGCTGATTAATAGTTGAGCAATTGGCTAAAACCAAAATACTAAATAGTGCTAATATAACAAAAACCTGTTTGAATTGTTGTGTCATAAAATGTGACAACTACGAAGGGAATATCTTCTCAAACACTTCGGGACAATATTTCTGCACCATCTCAGATGAAATGCCATTCTCTTTACATATCTCGGCATATAGATCCACGGATGGGCGTCTGATTCTTTTTTGAGTATCCAGATCGAGTCCCCACAGGCCGAAGCGTTGAGTCCAGCCGCGTTCCCATTCGAAGTTATCTACCAGTGACCAGTGGAAGTATCCCTTCACGGGCCAGTTGAAGTTGACCGCACGCCATACTTGATGAAGATGCTGTGCCAAATAGCGTGGACGCATATGATCGTCAGAATCTTCTACGCCGTTTTCGGTGATGATAATCGGCAGGTTGGGATATGTGTTCTGAATCCATTTGATGGAATTAAAAATTCCATGGGGAATATTTGCGAGAAAATTGTTATCACTCATATCAGCATTTTTAGGATAACCGCTGTTTGAAAACAATTCACCAGGTTTTGTAATATCAAACCAAACTGTATCAACAGAATAATAATTCAAGCCGAGATAATCCTGTGTGCCTTTAGCTTCAGGAATATTCTGATTGCCAACAGGTGACTTCATTATGCCCGTGGAGATTGCGGATGGGAATCCCATGTTGACTCCGCTGTAACGAATGTTACGCATGAGCCTGTCCAATGGGGACCATTTCACTCGCGGAACCATCGGGCGATAATGTAAAGCGTAACCAACTCTTGCTTCTGGTTGTAGTTCATGAATTGCACGATAGGCCGCGGCATGAGCACGTACCATATTGCCTATGACGCGCATGGATAATTTTAGATCGTGCTTTCCAGGTGGAAACGCACCTTGCACATATCCGCTTAAAGCATATATGTTCGGCTCGTTGATCGTGCACCAGAGTGTGTTGTATTCCTTCAAAGCGTCTACAACTTTGCGCGTGAACTTTTCGAATAATTTTACGATCTCATCGTTTTCCCATCCCCCTTTTTCGGTGACCCATAATGGGTCGGTGAAATGATGCAGCGTAACCAAAGCTGTGATGTTGCGTTCCCTCAATCCGCGCAGCATGTTGCGATATTTTTCGATTGCATCTTCATCCCATGAATCAGGTGTAGGTTGAATGCGACTCCACTCCACAGAGAAGCGATGCGCGTTCTGTCCAGTTTCGGCAGCACGGTCAAAGTCTTCGCGCCAACGTCCGCCCCACCAATCAGCCGCCAAACCTGATTTCTGGATAGTATGCCCCGCTTCCTCCCAGGCATACCAATTGTTATTCGTGTTGTTACCTTCCACTTGATGCGAAGCTGTTGCCGTTCCCCACAAAAATCCTTTTGGAAAATGAAATGTTGCTTGAGGCATAGTTAGTTTCCTAGTTAGGTAGTCGAGTAGTTCTTTTACCGCGAAGCACGCGAAGAGCGCAAAGTTAAAATTTTTTTCTTAGCGACCTTCGCGCTCTTCGCGGTTAATTTATTTCGAGCGCGAAAGATAAGCCAAATATAACGCAACAGACCCTGCCACTGCCGCGTTCAATGATTCGATTTTGCCACGCATCGGAAGTTTTAAAACAACATCACATTTCTTGCGGACGAGGTCATGCAGGCCTTCGCCTTCCGAACCGACGACGAGTCCCAATGCGCCTTTGAGGTGACGAGAGCTAGCTTCGATCTCCGCCCCAGCCTGATCCAGTCCGACGACCCACACATCATTCTCTTTGAGCGCATCAATTGTCTGAGACAAATTCGCCTGCGCAATGAGCATATGCTCACTCGCGCCAGATGACGCGTTGACCACAGCAGGAGTCACATCCACTGTGCGCGCGGTTGGAATGACCACGCCATGCACACCAAGCGCCTCCGCTGTGCGGATGAGCGTGCCAAAATTCTGCGGGTCTTGCAGGGAATCAAGCATCAACATAAAAGGTAACTCTCCTTTTGCGTTTTCAAGAATTTCAATTACGTCTGAATATGGATACCCGCTGACCTCGGCCACAATACCTTGATTGTTCTGATGAACCTTGTCCAGTTTGGGACGCCCCACACGATTGACTTTTATTTTATTCTGTTGAGCCAGTTTGAGGATCTCAGCTATTTTGCCTTTTTCCTGCACCCCTTCGCCGATCTCAATCGAAAATATCTGTCTGCGCTTGGCTTGCAGCACTTCATAGACAGCATTGCGGGAATAGATAAACTCTTTCATATTATTGATTTTACTTGAAATAAAATAAGTCACGCTTCAAGCATGACCTACTCTATTTTTGCTTTGTATTTATATAGTCATAAACTGAATCGACAATGTTTTTTGAATGAATGGCCTGATCGAACAAATTATTAACAATACGAGAAATTTCATCAGAAGATAGATTTGTGTCTTTAAGCATGCTTATAAAACCCACAATTTGATATATAGGATTTCTGATTTCATGAAATGCATCAGATAAAACTTCTTCTGGTGACAATTCATTCCATCGGCTTATTAATAAATCTTTATTGGAATTGTCACTTCCTTCAGAATTGTTATTGCTCATTGTGAATCTATCCCCATCTCCAGGTTGTTCCATCTTTTCTGTCTTCAATCGTCACGCCGAGTTCTTTCATTTTTATCTTTTCAAGATTTCTTCTATTTGCTTCCACAAATCTGGCATTTCTAAAACTTCGGCAAAGTCTGTAATCCATTGTTCGATGCGTTTCATGTCGAGATTCGGATTGCTATCAACAATGGTTCGAATATCTTCCAAATCTTTTGGGCGATGGGCTATCGCTTTCATAATAATCAGGTCTTCGGGAGTAGGCAAATGCACAGAAAGATTTGCAAAAGATTTTATGCTTCCTCTTTCAATAAGCTCTTCTTCAAATGGCATAACTCCAAGTGAAATGTCAATTTCAATATTTGTAGGGGAATGCTTTAAAAGTAGAACTCGATTCTTCTTTGCAAACTCTTCTACATTTTGAATACGAGGTTCAATATTTTCACTCTCTGCCAGTTCAAGGAACTTTGAAACATCTTGTATTGACAGGAGAAGTACTGCGTCTACATCGGCTGTAAAACGGGGTTTGCCTAAAAAACCCACAGCCACACCGCCGATAACTACTCCTTGGTAATTATGTTTTTCAAGTAAGTGATTAAGAGACTCGATTGTGGCACGAAAAGGTTCGAGACTTTTATCGAGATTCATACATTGCCTTTAATTTTGCCCAACGCAAAATTACTTCCATCTCGCTTCCATCATTTTTTATTTTCATCCCGGATTCAATTGCAAATCGCACAATGGCATTCAATTTTTGCCAGCGTTCTTCCAAGGTCATAGCACGTAATTCTTGCCGCTGAATTTCTTCAACTTCTTTCCAACGTCCGCGTAGGTGATATACGATTTCTTCTTTGTTCATGATTTAATTATAGCAGTAAAAAAGTGGGTCACTACCAACCTATCCCCATCTCCAGGTTGTTCCGTCTTTACTGTCTTCAATCGTCACGCCGAGTTCTTTGAGTTGGTCGCGTATCTCATCTGAACGCGCCCATTGTTTTTGTTTGCGGGCTTCGTTCCGTTCTGCGATCAATGCGTTGACTTGCGCATCTTTCTCGCTAGAGCCTTGTTTTTCTTCGAGTTTGAGTCCAAGTATATTTGCCAGGCCGCGAAATGCTGCTTGTGCAGGTTTAAGTTGATCATCGGTTGCGCCGTTGTCACGTGAAGTGTTGATGGCTTTCGTGAGTTCGAATAACGCGGCCATTGCACCGGCGGTGTTGAAGTCATTGTCCATGGCTTCGGTGAAATTTGTTTGAGCTGATTCCGCTGTGGATGCTAGGTAGGTCACTGATTCAGGGCTGAGTCCGCTAGCGGAGGAGGAAGCAGGTCGCAGAGCGGACTTGAGGCGCTCGACATTTTTTTCTGCAGCGTCTAATGTTTCATCGTTGAATAATAATGGCGCGCGATAGGTCCCGTTCAAGACGAGCATCCGCATCACATCCGCTTCACGCTTCGATAAAAATTCCTTGATCGAAACAATGTTGCCCAGTGACTTGGACATTTTCTCGCCGCCGAGCTGCAGCATTCCATTGTGAACCCAATAGCGCGAAAATTCCTTGCCTGTATAACTTTCGGTTTGTGCAATTTCATTCTCATGATGCGGGAAGATCAAATCATTGCCGCCGCCGTGAATGTCAATTTGTTCGCCGAGTTCAGCGAGGTTCATGGCCGAGCATTCGATGTGCCAGCCCGGGCGGCCCTTGCCCCACGGACTATCCCATGAAATTTCACCGGGCTTCGCGGCCTTCCATAAAGCGAAATCCATTGGATGATCTTTGGCTTCACCAACTTCAATGCGTGCACCTGCCTGCATATCATCCAGTTTGCGCGCGGAGAGTTTGCCGTAATCTTTGTCGCTGGTCACACTGAAATACACATCACCATTGAATGCAGCATAAGCATGTTCTTTTTGGATCAAGCCTTCGATGAATTGAATGATGAGCGGCATGGTCTTGCTGACCTGCGGATTGGATGTGGCAGGAAGGATATTAAGATTCGCAAGTTCTTTCGCATACTCTTCGATATAACGCTGTGAAAGTTTAAGAGGATCTTCGCTGAGTTGTTTGGCGCGATTGATGATCTTATCGTCCACATCAGTATAGTTCATCACGTGCTTGACAGCGTATCCGCGATATTCTAAATAGCGGCGGATAATATCAAACACAAGCGCAGACATGGCATGACCAACATGGGCATCGTTATAAACCGTCACACCGCAGATGTACATTTTTACGAGGTTCGGTTCAAGGGTTTGAAATTCTTCTGTCTTGCGGGTGAGGGTGTTGTAGATTTTTAACATGATTTCTCTTTTTAAACACAAAGGACACGAAGGTCACAAAGGTTTCACGAGCTGATTTAGGATGTTCTTATTTTAACCCACAGATGAACTGGGATGAAAGGGATTTTTATAGCAAAACAGGACGCAAATCGCGCGCCCTGTTCTCTATTCACTAATCCCTATTCACTGAATTTATTTCTTTTTCTTCGCAACAGCTTCTTCATCCACACGACCAAAGATCATGCGGCCTGCAGCGGTTTGTAAAACTTTGGTGATGTTCACATCCATATATTCACCGATGTAATCCTTACCGTTTTCCACAACCACCATGGTGCCATCTTCCATATAGCCCACACCCTGACTATGTTCCTTGCCCTCTTGCATGATGTTGATTCGTAAAGCCTCGCCCGGTAATACAACGGATTTGACTGCATTCGCGAGTTCGTTGATGTTGAGCACGGTCACGCCTTGTAATTCAGCAATGCGATTCAAGTTGTAATCATTCGTCAACACGGGACTTTTCAACTGCTTGCCCAAGACGATCAATTTATCGTCTACTTCGCGCACGCCATCCACATTGATATCTGAAATGCGGACGAGGATGTTAGGGAGTTTCTGCAACTCGGCCAGCACTTCCATGCCGCGGCGTCCGCGTTGGCGGCGCATACCGTCAGGTGAATCTGCTATATATTGGAGCTCGTTCAGCACAAAGCGCGGAATGAGAAGCGTGCCCGGTAAAAATCCAGTTTTGGCAATGTCTGCCACACGTCCATCAATGATCACGCTTGTGTCGAGTAAGATGTTGCGATTGAGATTTGTCCAAGCAGATGAACTACCACCTTCATTACGTCCGCTTAGTGCGCTGAGTAATCCCATAATGTCACCCTGGCGCATTACAAAAAGTGAAACACCAAGATAAGAGAAAATAAGAACGCCAAGGAATGGAAGGATCTGTCCGAACGGTTCTGGCAAAAGCGAAAGCGGAAAGCCCAGCAAAGCAGCGATCAATAAACCAACGACCAAACCTGTCAGCGATGCGAACAAACTTTCGGCTGCGAGACGACCCAGCAAAGCACGCAAGTAACGTGCTGGGCGGGTGGTAAAGTATGGAGTAAGAATAATGCCTGCAAGCGCACTCACCAAAGCAAAAGTCATGGTGGTGATAAAGGGATCGGTTGTTGGGTTAGCTTGCGCGAAGCTAAATCCCCAGTAGCCCCCAGCAATTCCGAGAACGATCATGCCAATAATACGAAGAATAAATTCAAAACTCATGAATAACTCCTTAAAAAATAAGAATAAAAGATAATATTTGATAATAGCACGGGCTAACCCCTGCGTCAATCATATTAGATTGGATTCATATATTATTGTTATAATGACCAATCCATCCTGATATAAGCACTGTATAAGTATATGAAACTATGATGAGTAATAAATAATGCAACTGTTAGACACCCTAAACCGACCTTTACGCGATCTGCGAATTTCTGTCACCGATAGGTGTAATTTCCGCTGTGTATATTGCATGCCGAAGGAAATTTTCGGCTCTGATTATCAATTCCTGAGCCGTGATGAAATTTTGACATTCGAAGATATAGAACGATTGGCGCGTATTTTTGTTACACATGGTGTTAGCAAAATCCGCCTCACGGGCGGCGAGCCGTTGGTACGCCGTGACTTGCATCTATTGATCTCCATGTTATCTAAAATTCCTGATCTTGATCTCACTTTAACCACCAACGGAGCATTGCTTGCAAAACAGGCGCGTGCCCTTAAAGATGCGGGATTAAAGCGAGTGACAGTAAGTTTGGATTCACTTGATAATGAAATATTCCAAGCGATGAACGATGTGGACTTTCCAGTGGAGAAGGTCTTGGAAGGTATGGATGTAGCCGCAGAAGTTGGCTTGCTTCCAATTAAAGTAAATATGGTGGTCAAGCGCGGACTGAATGAATCCAGTGTTTTGCCGATGGCCCGTTATTTTCGTGAGAAGGGTTATATCCTGCGCTTCATCGAATATATGGATGTGGGTCATTCCAATGGCTGGCGCATGGACGATGTTGTGCCTGCCGCTGAAATTGTAAAGATGATCAATGCTGAAATGCCTTTGGAACCAGTTGATCCAAACTATAAAGGCGAAGTTGCCGAACGTTGGCGATACAAAGATGGCAGCGGTGAGATTGGCGTGGTTGCATCTGTCACGCAGGCGTTTTGCAGTACTTGTAATCGTGCGCGTCTCTCGGCTGAAGGAAAGTTATACACTTGTTTGTTCGCGGTCAAAGGCCATGACTTTCGTGAGTTGATTCGTAACGGTGCAACAGATGATGAAATTTCGCAGGAGATCGCGCGTGTCTGGGGCAAACGAGGAGATCGTTATTCTGAACTTCGCTCTGAAAATACAATGTCTTTACCCAAAGTGGAAATGTCTCACATTGGGGGCTGATGTTTGATATGTCACACCTGCACTTGCGCCAGGTGCAAGTGTTGCGAGGGCGTTCTGTGCCCGAAGCAATCCCCAGCACTGCAAGGAGATTTACTTGATTTCAACCAATAAAATAAAAGCAGTCCTGTTCGATCTCGACGGTACACTTCGTCATCACCTCCCCACTGGCGGGGAGGTTTTTGTGGAATATCTTAAAAGTCTTGGCATGAATATTTTGCTCGAAGATAAGATCCGCGCTGAGCATTGGGAACATCTTTATTTTGCAAGCTCTACCGAAATTCAGGAAGATAATGAAACATTTAAAGATGATCTCAAAGCCTTTTGGGTTAATTTTACAAAACGCCGTTTGGTGGCGTTAGGAATTCCAGAGATGGAAGCCATTGCCCTTGCGCCTAAAGTTTCAGATTATATGGGCGAATTTTATAAACCAGAAGTTTATGTACCTGAAGAAGCTTTTACACTTTTGGCTTTTTTAAAAGAAGCAGGATATGTGCTTGGCGTGGTATCTAATCGTGATGAACCTTTTCTCGAAGAATTAAAAAACCTAAAACTTGACTCTTATTTTCATTTTATTCTTGCAGCGGGAGAAGTGAAATCTTATAAGCCAGATAAGCTTATTTTTGAACGTGCTCTGGAAATAGCTAATATCTCTGCACAAGAGACGATATACATCGGTGATAATTATTTTGCTGATATTGTTGGCTCGCGCGGTGCGGGACTGGTACCTGTTCTCTACGACCCGATCAGTCTTTTCGCTGACGCAGATTGCACGGTCATCAAGTCGTTTAATGAATTATCTGAATTGTTGAAATAAAGTAGCGTTTCCTACACTAATTTTTTCTCGATGATCTTTTCGATGGAAGTCCGTGTGTAAGAATCCAATTCTAGATGAAGAGCCGCATCCAACTTAACCCAAACATGCTCCTGCGCTTCGTCATTTAGCTGCACTTCAAGCGAATCCGTTTTGCATACATAATCGAAAAATATAAAGTGACGTTTTTTCCAAAACGCAGGGTCATGGATGAATTCCTGAAAATTGATGAACTGTATATCATAAACGTCGAGTCCCGTTTCTTCCTTTGTCTCGCGGATAACCGCCTGCTCGATTGTTTCGCCCAATTCCACATGCCCGCCGGGGATCACATATTTGCCTGGCCACTTGTGACTCTTCAACAATAATAATTCTCCCGCCTGATTAAAAATAAAAGCGCCTGCTGTTGGTTCGGGGAATAATTGATCTGCCATTTTGTCCTATCCAAATACCGCGATAATCATCACGCCTATAAATACAATTGCGGAGCCAACCACGCGAACTCCGCCCATTTCCTCTTTTAAGAATCTCCAGCCGAGGAGTGCGCCGATCACCGCACTCACTTCACGAATTGCACCTGAATAACTTAATGGCGCGAATGTGTAAGCAAACAATGTAAGCATGTAAGCCACAAGCCCGAGCACACCGCCCAGTAATAAATATCCGCGATTCTTGTTCCATACATCTATAAAAGAGGACCATCCATAGCGGCGTGCAATGTATGGTGTCGTTACAAAAGGAATCATCATGAACATGGATAATCCATACGGCAAGGCTGGTCCATTTTTGACGGCTGTGCCATCGACAAATGTGTAAATGGAAATGATCAGCGCAACTGATAAAGCAGTCAGTATGCCTCTCAAATGCGGCTTCTCACTTTTATTCTGCAAAAGTGTGGTCGCACCAATGACCATGATGCCGCCAGTGATGAGGGCGAGTCCGATGTATCCGCCAGTAGTCAGTTGTTCACGCAGAAATATTGTAGACCACAGTACCAGTAATGCTGGAGCTGCTCCGCGCGCAATGGGATAGACAAGCGAAAAGTCATGGTCACTATAAGCAATACATAAAAGAATAAAATAGATCGCTTCCAGGATCATGCTGATAATTGCAAAACCCCACATTGAATGTGGCGGCAATCCTGTGAAGAAAACAAAGATCAGTGAGAATGCTCCACTCAGTATCACCTGCCAGCCCATCGCAATATACTTTTCATCTGAGCTCTTAAGCAAAAAATTCCATAAGGCATGCATGGATGCTGATAGAAACAATAAAACAAGAGCAGGAATTGGCATCAATTACCTTAAGAACTCTATTAGTCTTTTATTTATTTCATCGGGTTCGTCATGTTGCACCCAGTGAGTGGCTTTATTGAACGTCACTGCTTCTCCATCATCACATAATTGAATGGATGGCTCCAGCATATCGTGACTCAATGCGATGTCATGTCTGCCCCATAACATCAGAACTGGAATCTTCACACGGCGCTTGAGATTCTTTTTCGCAGTAAAGAGATCCTTCCATCCACGCCGAACAGCGGCACGATACCAATTCAACATTGCAGTGATTGTACCTTTCTGTGACCAGGCTTTTTTATATTCAATTATATTTTCTTCTGTAAAAGTATTTTTACGCCCTGATTGCACTAGCATCCGCGTTAGGTGATAAAAATCGTTTCTTGTCAAAATCCATTCTACAAAGAAGGGGATTTGAAAGAAGAATACATACCAGGATTTTCTTAACTGATTAATATTATGCAGCAAAAAATCTGCCATCACATTAGGGTGGGGTACATTTAAGATGACAAGTTTTTCCAGTCGTTCAGGATGATTAATGGCAATTTTCCATGCGACGACTGCACCCCAATCATGCCCGACTAATTTAGCTTTTTGTATCCCAAAGTAGTCAAATAAACCAATGATATCTTTTGCGAGAATATCCACATCATACGCAGATATTCCTTTTGGCTTATCCGATAAGTTATATCCTCGCTGGTCTGGGACGATGACTCGAAAGCCAGCTTCCGCCAACGCTGGAATCTGTTTTCTCCAACCATAATGAAATTCAGGAAACCCATGCAATAAAATGACCGCCGTTCCATTTTCAGGGCCGTCGGTCATTACATGAAGCTTTATATTATTTGTAGTGATGTATTGGCTTTGCACCCGCTTAGTATAACGGAATTCTTGCTCCGTTTATTTTGTCTGCTTCATCAGAAAATAAATAAGTCATTGCAGAGACAATTTCTGTGAGAGTTGTCCCTGTCCCCTTGTTTTCGATATCAATGGAATGGACTTGAATAATATTCGCTGTAACTTTTGCTTCTTTGAGTTCAGCGGCCAAAGCTAACATCATAGTTTCCTGTGCTGCTTTGGCGGCGGTATACACTCCGCGTTTGGCTGGCGGATTCGAAACAGTAGAGGGGGAAACAATGATGACACGTCCCCACCCGTTTTTGGAAAGTGGTTCTTCAAACGCTTTAAACAAATGGAATGTAGTGTGAACGTGCTGTTTCAACATCGATTTTAGATCTTCATGGGGAGTATCTGTAAAGGTCTTGCCGCCCGTCCACCCCCCGACGAGATGGAACAAAGCGTGAACACTGCCAAATTTGGAAAGAACAGCTTCGGCTGAGGCTTGAACCGCGTGCGCATCGAGCAGGTCAATGGTTTGAGTATAGAGTCTGTTTGCGGGTAAATTTAAATCTTTTACAAGAGAATCCAATTTATCTTGATTTCGATCAAGCAATGCAATGTTGTGCCCAAGCTCTGCGAAAGTTTTTGCAGTTAGTTTTCCCAACGCACCTGTTGCTCCCGTGATTACGATTGACCTGCCCTCCCGAAAAGGCATCGGGACGATGTGAGCGGAAGTCGAAGGGTTATTCATGGCTGCGAAAATCGATCATATGACCAGACTTGGCAACTTTGGTTTCAAGATAAGAACGATTGTGTTCGTTGCTTGGCAAAAAATGAGGTACACGTCCGTTGATCTTCACGCCATATTGCGTGAGCTGATCAAGTTTCTTTGGGTTGTTGGTCATCAAACGAATGGACTGAACCTTGAGAGACTGAAGCATATGCGCGGCAATGGCGTAATCACGTTCATCATCACGGAAGCCGAGCGCGAGATTTGCTTCAACCGTATCGAGTCCCTGATCCTGCAAACTATATGCGCGGATCTTATTAGTTAGCCCGATCCCGCGGCCTTCCTGGCGAAGATATAATACAATGCCTTTATCCAGTTGACCAATTGTTTTTAATGCGGCTTCCAGTTGGTCGCGGCAATCGCAGCGCAGTGAACCCATTACATCGCCCGTTAAACATTCGGAATGTAAGCGTACCTGTATATCATCAGCTTCAAACACCTCGCCTTTAAGGATGGCAACATGTTCCTTGTCGTCGAATTTATTTGAAAATGCAACAATATGAAAATCTCCAAAGCGTGTGGGTAACTCTGCAATGGCTTCGATCTTGACGCAAATATTATCCTTGCCAATGCCTTCACACTCGTGCTGATTGTTTTCTTCCAATAAAAGTTGGATCTGTTCATGTGTAAATGTAGTCATTGTTTTCCTCCGCCGATCATGCTACGCAAGACCTGCTAATTTATATCTTAAGAAGATCCCGCCTTCTTCCCATTTTTCAAAATCGATCAGTTCAAGCTTGATCGCTGAGTCATGAGTGATACCGAATCCATCTGCCATTGTGGGAGCAGTCGCGCCGCCAAAGATTATGGGCGCGAGATAAGCTGTAATTTCATCCACAAGGCCCAAACGTATCAGTTCAAAATTCATCGTACCACCGCCTTCCACCATTAAGCGGCCTACCCCAATTTCCTTCAGCGTTTGCATCATCATCGTCAAGTCTACCCGAGGAGTATCATGCACGAAAACTTCCACACCATGTGCACGCAGGCTTTTAAGTTGGGGTATAGATGTGTGAGATGTTGTAAATATTACGACCCTCGCATGCCCTGCTTTAATAAAATCTGACTCAAGCAGAATATCTGCATTTGCTATGCTCGTAGCGACTCCTACTTTAATAGGATTTGGAGTCAGCCCGCGCTTGACTCTCGCTTCACGCAGCGCTTCGCTCTTAACTGTCAGTTTGGGCAATTCGCCCAGAAGAGTTTTTCCCCCGACCAGTATTGCATCCGCACCTGCACGCAGTTCATCCACACGATCCTTGTCGTGTTTCGATGAGATTACAGAACCTTTGCGTTCAAAAGTATCTATCTTTCCATCCGCAGTCATCGCAATATTAATGAAAACATAAGGGCGATTCATAGTTTATTTTGCGCCTGTGCGTGCGCGAGTCCGCACATCTTTCAAAACATCGGCAATTGTATGCCTGCCAAGCGCTTTCTCCATTTCAGCTTCCGCCTCATGAAATATATTTTGTAATGCGCCTTTGATATTTTTTCCGATGGGGCAATACTTATTTGGGTGTGCATGGATCGCAAGCACATTGTCTTCGCCCAAACTGCGATAAACATCGCACAGTGCGATCTGCTTTGGCGTTCGCAAAAGATGCCATCCACCAAGTGCACCCGATTTTGATTTTACCAGTCCGTGTTCGCGTAAACTCGCCATCGTACGACGAATCACGACGGGGTTTGTATCCACACTGCTGGCGATTGCCTCAGAGGTGAGTGGTTTCTCACTTGAAGCCAGCAGTGTAAGCGCATGGACCGAAATGGCAAAACGTTGATTGGTATTCATATTCGTAACAATTATAGTTACAAATAGAGATAAGTCAATAATCACGGGAAATTTCTTATGAAAGATTAATAACTGATTTATGCAACCAAAGAGCACAGAGAATTTTCTCTGTGCTCTTTGTAGTCAAAGTGTGATAACTATTTAATAAGACTGCGAAAAATATTTTGATACCAAGTCACTGATATCGATATTGATGGTTTCCCTCAAAACTGCGAAGAAATCTGCAGGCGTTGCATGTCCGCGTGAATAACGCTCTGCATAAGTCTTTAAGAACTTGGCAAAATTTCCGTACCCCATTCGTTCGCGCACATCATCCATAAAATGCGCTCCATTCAAGTAGACCGCATTTACATATTCGCGATGTGAACCTGCACTGTAAACTGGCATGTCTACAAAGCCACTTGGTTTGAAATAATCCACACGATATTGCCACCACCAGGAGATATTCGCTGGATAATTGTTTTCATAAAAGATACGTTCACTATATAGTGCAAGCGCCTCATCCAGCCAGGGGTTGAGCGCCTGGTCGCTCCCCACCAACCCGAACCACCATTGATGCGCGATCTCATGCACTCCGATGGTAGTGAGATTATTTCTCGCACCGCCGCTGTATTGAGCATAAAAATCTGTGGCAAGAAATATCAGTGCATCAGATTCCTGTCCATCGTTAATATCCGCTTGCACTATGGAAAGTGTTTGATATGGATACGGTGCATAGTTAGACTCAAATGTGCTGACAGCATCTGCTGCTGTGGCTAAGATGGCTTCGGCTGCGGTTTGGTAGCCAGCGAAATAATAGGAGCGGATCACAACCGCCCCGACAGCTGATTCTGCCACGAGGAACTCGTCACTCGCTGATAAGGTGAACATACGCGCGCCATATAAACGATAACGTGTCCATTCGCCGTTTTGTTCGGCAGGCGCACTAGCAGCAATGATGATATTTGAATCTGTTTTTAGATTCAATTCAATGTCAGAAGAATCGTATACAAGATATTCGCCCAGAGAAGACGGATCATGTAAAACCCAGCCGTTGATATTAGGCACAACAAATGGATACCAATCTGTCAGGTTGATCTGGTTGAAGTCATACCCGAATAACCCGTCTGACCGTTTTGCAGGAATATTAATTTTGAAGTTAAGCGACAGAGTTACAGCTGAATTTGGCTGAAGAGACTGAGGCAGGCTCAACGTCAGGCGTTGATCGTTGAGTGTATAAGTTGTCAGTGCTGCGTTATCCAACGATATCGAATTCAAGACGAAAGCACCGCCATATCGATTTGGTTGAACGGATAAGACAATATCTGATAATGCCGTGCCCGTGTTGTTGTAATAACGGATGGTTTCATCTACTGTAAGGGTTCGTGCATTGAAATCTAATGTTGCATACAGGATATAGTTTGTGTGCGAAGAATTCGTTGGCTGTGGGGATAAGGTGTTTACAGGTAAAGGTATTGATGTAGGCGGAAGTGCAGTAAAGGTCTGTGTAGGTTCTAATGTGGATGATGCAATTGGAACGGGTGTGAATGAAGGGATCGGTGTATCTACTTGACTAGCTGGTTGAAAAGGCGTGGGCGTGGGTGAAGCATTGGGGTCTTGAGTCACCAGCATAAAGGTTGAGAATTGAGGCGGGGTTTGTGTAGGCGAGGCGCATGACGACAGAAAAGTTAAAAGCAAAATAAAGGTAACTGCCTTTAACGGATTCCATCCAGAAAAATGTTTAAATGATTTTTTATGCTTCATCAATAGGAGTTTTGAAAATACTGGCGCACAATATCAGAATAATCTGTGCTGGTGTGTTCACTTAGGATGCGAAAGAAATCGGTGGCAGTAACGATCTTGCCGCGGCTCTGTGCAAGATAATCTTGAATGAAAGCAAAGAAGGCTTCATCACCAATGCGTGCGCGTATGTCTTCAAGAAAGTGTGCGCCTCGAAAATATGCTGCGTTGGTGTAGGGGCGAAAACCCTGACCATCATAAATTGGAATATCTACAAACCCCTGCGGCTGATAAAAATCAATTCTATATGCCCACCACCAGCTGACAAGATCGGGATGCATGTTCTCGTAATAGACTCGTTCGGAGTATGCAGCCAGAGCTTCATCTATCCAGGGCTGCAAAGCCTGATCGCTTGCCACCTGCTCAAACCACCACTGATGTGACGTTTCATGTACGGCTACGAACGTGAGATAGTTGGCAGGCGTACCATCATATAAATTATAAAAATCACGGCTGAGATAAAAGAGAGCTGAGAATTCCATGCCGTCATTAAAATCACCCATCACAAGCGAAAGCGTTTTATGTGTATAAGGTCCATAGCGTTGACTAAATACTTGCAAAGCTTCGGCAGTGGTTTGTAATGCAGCCTGTCCGCCAGGTTCATTGAAGGCGAAGTAATAGCTTGAAACAGTTATATCGTCAACTTGCAGGCTAGAGACTTTGAATTCGCGGCTTGCCGATAAAGCAAACGCGCGTGCAGATGTGATCGTATAACGCGTGAAATTTTCCTGCTGTTCAGGGAATCCACTCGCGGCAACGATCGGTGCTGTGGCTGGGTCTGCAAATGTGACATTTACTTCATAATCTGCAGCGTCATAAACGAGATGTTCGCCGTAATACCAGGGGTCATGTAACACCCAATCACCATTGCTGAACGGAACAACAAATGGATACCAGTTGGTGAGATTCATCTGACGAGTTGTGTATCCATAAATACGCGGGCGTGAAATATTTGGGTCTTCTTGTTCTGCAAAAGGAAGTGCAAGGGTGTATTGAAGATTAATGGTTATCACGCCTTCGGGTTTAATAAAGGAGGATAATGCAACATCCAACCTTTGACCCTGGAAGGAATATGTTGTGGTTGGAGTTCCGTCAATGGCGATGCTGTTGAGGGTGAAGCTATCCTGCCAGAGATTGGGGACCATGGCGAGTACAAGAGTGTTGAGTTGGTTGCCCGTGTGATTGGGATATAGAATCGTCTGGTCGACTGTGACAGTATGGGCATCATAGTCAATGGCGGTGTTCAGTGTGTATCTGGCACGTTCAAGAGCTGGGGCAGGCGTAGGTACCGAGGTGAGAGTAGCAGTAGGCAAAGATGTAATTGTTGCCGTGGGTATTTCCAGTAATGCAGTAGGTGTGACCGTTTCTACAGGCGCAGCGGATGTGCAGGCTGAGATGATAAATACAAACAAGAAGAGAACAGAAATAGGTCGAGTGATTTTGTTTCGCATGGGCTGTATTCTAACCGAAATGATTTGGCACCTGATTTGATGCCAAGAGAGAATATGCTAGGGTATCCACCTGACTGTGCCAGAGATAGTTTGTGGGTTGGGGGCTAACAGTGTCAACTCTGAACCATCTGCATTCATAACAAATAAACCTTGTTCACTGAAGAGTGCAATATGTTCATTATCTGGTGAGAAACTGGCAAATAAATCTGAAGTTTCCATGTGTGTGATTTGCATTGGAGTTCCGCCTGTGGTTGGAACTGACCATAAGTCAGAGGGAGTATCGCCATGGGCTGAAGCGATAGTAACTCCTGTTAGTTTTTCGAACCAGTTTCGTTCGTAGGTTTGACGCGGAGCAGGGGCGCTGAAGAAAATAGTTTGACCATTCGCTGAGAACATGGGCGCATCAATAACTTCGTAGTTCATAGATGGATCAATTGGCACGGCGTGGGCATTTGTCCCGTCGGAGTTTGATATGAAGAGCGTGTCTTTTCCGCTCACAGGATCAATTGCGACGTAAACAAGTTGAGTTCCATCGGTTGAGAGCCTTGGCCAATAAGCCTTATCTATAATCAGTTCTGATTTACCGTTTGGATAAGTCATTCGAGAGATGCTGTGAATCGGCTCCTGCTGACCTTCAGCCAGTGGAGTTGAATAATTGACGTGTGTATAGTAAATATAGTTCCCGTCTGCTGACCATTCAGCTTGAATATATTGGTCTTCTTTCGCAGGTGGCATAAACAACAATTCTGGAGGAGCAGAACCATCCATGGGCATTGTGTAGATACCTTGATATACAGTGATATTGTCCACTGGAGGAGGGGAATAAGATATGACCAGTTGTTTGTTATCTGGAGACACAGCTACATAAAAAAGATGGGAATTTACTGGGGCATCGAATATTGTAAAAGTTTCGCCAGTAGCTAAATCAAGCGACTGAATGCTCATTAAAAGTTTTTTATTTTCCACAGTACTATCAAGGTAGATCAGCTTTCCTGTCAAAATAAGATTGCCCCATTTGACAGTTGTATTTGGTGTATTGGATGAGGTCGGGTTAATTTGAGACGGAAATCTTGCTGTTGGTTCAACGATTTGCGGTGAACAACTCGATATTATTAAAATAAAAACAAGCAAGAGTGATAGTAAATTTATCTTGATCATAGTTAGTTCTAAAAACATGAAATTCTTAACAAGAGTGGGATTTTATTCTGTATTCAAGAGGTTAGCAAGTGAGCCAAAATAAAACTTTCCCGCAGAAAGAATCTGCGGGAAAGTTGATTTAGATGAAAAATAAATTAGCCTTCGATTGCCTTTTTCATGGAAGCCAGCACGGTATTGAAGCCGGTGATCATTTGATTTTTGATCATATCTTCCATGCCGGGCATACTGGGCATGCCAGCGGGCAAAAGCACCGCGTCTGTTTGCAGGATCAAGTTTGTGCCTGATCCGTCTGGCTCCAGGATATAGGTGCTGATCACATCAGAAGCGGGAGGCGCGGCAAATGCCTTTGAGCCAAATATCTTATTCTTCTCAAAGGCTACGACTTCATTCTTGGTTTCAATATTATGACCATTGGACGAGGTCTTGATCGTGTATTTTGAGCCGAGTTTAAGTGGTCCATCCGCTTCCACGGCTGTAATGTATTGGCTCATTTTTTTCATCTGATCAAGGTTGGTGAGAAACTCAAAAACTTTTTCAACTGGCTGGCTGACTTTTATGGATGTTTCAACAATAGTCATATGAAATTCTCCTGTATGAATGATTTGTGGATAACAATAAATCCATTATACAGACTTCATTCGTTTCCACAAGAATGCAAATAGGAAAAAAACTGTAGCCGTTAGTACTATTGCAGCGCCTGAGGCGATGCTTAAATAATACGAAAGATATAAACCGATTACGCCTGATAGCGCGGCAAAGAAAGCAGAAAGCATCATCATCTTTGGCAGGCGTTGAGTGAGTAAAGATGCTGTTGCGGCGGGAGTGACGAGCATTGCAACCATCAATGCCACACCGACTGTTTGAAGGGAAACGGCAACTGTCACAGCGATCAGAGATAGCAAAAGGTTATTGAGCAAATTCACGGGCATACGAAGCGTTGCGGCGAGAATGGGGTCAAATGAAAGTGTAAGGAATTCCTTGTAGAAAGCAGCTATTGTCAACAGAACGATCGCTCCAAAGACGATGATCAGCCATAAGCTTTGTGTGGATACGCCCAAAACATCGCCAAATAAAAAGTGGCTCAAATCCACCGCATAACTGCGAACAGTTGAAATGAGTGCAATGCCAAGCGCGAACATCCCCGCGAAGATAATGCCAATGGCTGTATCTTCCTTGATCTCCGCCTGTTTGCTGATCGCGCCAATACCCAAGGATGCGATGACGGCGGTTCCTAGTGCCCACCAAAATAAAGTGTCACGCGCGCCACCTGTAATGAGATAGCCGATTGCAATGCCAGGTAATATGGTGTGTGCAAGCGCATCACCGAAGAATGCCATGCCGCGTAAGACAACATATGTGCCAATAACGGCACAAACAATTCCAACCAACACAGCTGCGATCATTCCACGCTGCATGAATTCATATTGAAGCGGTTCCATCAACCAGTTAATGAACATGATCGTGCTCCCCCTCGTCACAGCAAGAGTCATCAACTGTTACTAAACCATCTTTTCCTTCCACTGTGCGGAAACGTCCCCCATAGGCGTGCAGTAAATTGTCAGAGTGCAAAACTTCTGCTGCGTTTCCAAAGGCAACGATCTTTTTATTTAATAACATGATCCGATCAAAATGCTTGGCGGCTTGTTCAAGGTCATGTGTTGCGACCATTACAGTAACTTTTTGTTCACGCAAAGTATCTAGTAAATTAAGCAGGCCTTCTTGAGCAGGTGTGTCGAGACCTGTTAACGGTTCATCCATCAACATCAATTCCGCTTCCTGGGCCAATGCACGCGCAATGAACATGCGCTGCTGCTGCCCGCCTGATAATTGACTGATCTGTCGTTTTGACAAATTACCGATCTCAACGGTTTCAAGCGCGTGGTTCACAAAATCCCAATCTCGTTTTTTAGGCCAGTTCAATAGTCCCAACTTTGCGGAGCGACCCATCATCACCACATCGGCTACGCTGACAGGAAAATTCCAATCCACCTGGCTGCGTTGTGGAATATATGCAATACAGCTATGAACTGTAGGCTGGGAACCAGAAATGGTAACTTCGCCGACATTAGGCTGCAAAACACCAGAGACGACTTTGAACAACGTGCTTTTCCCTGCTCCGTTTGGACCTACAACGGCAATACGTTCGCCAATATGCAAATGAAATTTTATATCTTCAAGTGCAACACGTCCGTTGTAGCGAACGGATACCTCTCGCACATCGAGAATCGGTTTGTCTGTTTGATGGTTTATATGAGGATACATATTATTTCAAAGCCTCTACAATTCTTGAAACGTTATGTTTCATCATGTCAATATAAGTCGCGGCGGGTGCGCCTTCAGTTAATGATTCCAAATGCAGATCATCTATAATCATAACGTTTGTTTCATCAGCTACCTGTTTGGCAATCGTATCGTTCTCGGCTGTGTCCAAAAATATAGTGGGCACATTGAGTCTTTTGATTTCATCTATCAGGCTTGCCATTTCCTTCGCAGAAGGGGCTGCATTACTACTAAAACTCGGGATCACAGAGCCTATTATTTTAAAACCATATCGCTTCGCAAAATATCCGAATGCTTCATGATTAGTCACCAACAAACGGCGTTTAACAGGAATCGTATTTATCTGTTCCACGATCCACGAATCAAGATTCTTTAATTGAACAATATATTCCTCTGCATTCATCTTATATATATCCGCGCCATCAGGATCAATTTCAGTGAGTCCAATGCGGATATTTTCGACGTATGTAACGACGAGATTGGGATCCAGCCACATATGTGGATCGACTCCATGTTCACTCTCCGCATCTTCATTTGGACTTAGGCCTGTCGTGGCCTCGATGATCAGTCGCTCCCCTCCACTGTTTTCCAGTAAAGACTCAATGAAATGTTCATATTCAAGACCATTGAGGATCAATAAATCACTTTCAGTGATCCTAGCTACGTCAGAAGGTGCGGCTTGATAGGCATGAGGGTCTGAGCCAGCAGGCAGAAGTGATGTCACTACCAGGCGGTCACCTGCGATATTCTGAGCAATATCTGCGAGGAAGGTGGTTGAGGCGAGAATGTTCAAGCCGCTGTCATTGCTTGTTGAGACTGAACCACATGAAGTTAAGAAAAGAGTCGCAAGAGTTAAACTCGCAATAATGGAATTGATAATCTGTTTCATTTATGATTTCTTTTTTTCTCTCTCTCAATTTAGCGAGGAGTTTTGATTATATTAATTTACGCGACAGTTCGCGCACAGGCCAAAGAGTTGCAGCCAGTGTTCCTGGATCTTGTAGCCTGTTTTTTTGGCAATAGATTTCGTGAGAATATCCAGATCATCACCCTCGAAGAAAGCCACCTGTCCGCAGTTTTGGCACAGTAATAAATGCTGATGACCTTCCCCAGCTGAAATGAAAGCCTGGCATCCCATCGGTTGGTGCACACGTTGAATGAGGTGAAGTTCTTCAAGCTTTTCCAATGTGCGATAAACCGTGACCAAGCCAAGGGCGCGATATTTCTTACGTGCCATATCATAGACCTCGACAGGTGTAAGCGCGCGCAGTGATTTTTGCACGATCTCAACCACCGCACTGCGAGCTTTGGTAAGGCGATAGCCATTTTCCTGTAGTTGGGTGAGCCAGAGTTTAGCAGACATAAACGCTCTCTTTGATAATGAAAATCATTGTCAATAAGTGTAAAGGAGAAAAAGCGGAGAGTCAAGATAGTAGAAGACCTCCGAGTTCTTTACCCACAGGGTACTTCGCAAGAACTCGGAGGTCTTCTATAATTATTACCAAATCCAATTCGTAATATTCCCAACAGATATAATTTGAAAACTAACACTTTTCGTTCACTGATCCTGCCAACGCAGTGTGTGATATACAACCGATGTAATTACAAGCAGGCCAATGATCATACTTGTAAACTTGCCAATTGGTTTTCGTTTTTCCATGGGCTGTATTAATTGATTTGCATTAATTTTTGCACCCATAGCTGCAGCCATCGGGATGCTTGCACATATTATACACATAATAAACTCCTTGAGATTGTAAGCAGTTGCAAATAGAAGGTTATATCATTATTGCGGCGGCGCACCTTCGATAGGATAGCCTTTTACATACCATGAACTTAAGTCACCTGCCATGCTGATGGCATCCATCCCTGCTGAAATTAAAAGGTCGCGCGCCTGTTGGCTGCTGGCAGCAGAACGACTCACCACCAGAATTTCCCTGTCGTTGGGGACTTCATTAATACGATTATATAATTGATCAAGCGGGATCAGTGTTGTGTTGGGTATATGATACTCATCCCATTCCGCAGGCCAGCTCACATCTAAAATAAAAGTGCCAGCCTGATATTTTAAATACGTTTCATCCACGCTGATTTCACGAGCGGAGCCACCTCTTCCTCCAGCGGATGCAATCAAATAAACAATGAAAATAACGAGCAGAACAACAGCCAATTGACCCGCAGGCTTTCTCAAAAATGGAAATAGCGGCTTGCGTGTGTTGTTTTTGGTTTTAAATGTTCTGCTGCGGTATCTCATGCCCTAGCCTTAGAAAGATTGAATTGCTTTTTGAAGATCAGTGTGAATATCAAGGAACTGTTTTAACCCTACCACATCCAATACCTGTTCAACAGCTGGCTGTAGACCCATTAACTTCACATGTTGGAGTCCAGCACTATCAAGCTGCGGATTAATGGCACGAAATGAAGGACGGCCCGTTTCCTTGGATTGCATCGATTGACCTGCAAATATTAATACAATTGTATGTAAAGACATTAATCCTGCGCTGCTCACATATGGAACTTTAGTGAGATCTATCAATAGATCTCGTACTCCCTCATCATATGATTCTTGAGCCTTGTTGATAACATCTGTGTAGTTGGATGCATCCAGTTCACCCGTCAATTGTATGATGGTGACAGGAACGCGGCCTTCCTGTTTGGAAACAGAGATTTGCATTAGCTTCTCCTCGGCATAAAAGATAAATACATTTTACCTAAAGTTGAATTCTTCATAATGAATACTACCTGCGGGTACACCTGCTTCAAGGAATTTCTTTTCAAAGGCTTGCACCATTGGCAGTGGTCCACACATATATACATCGTGCTCGCGAACATTCCCTCCCGCATTTTTAACAATGTCTTCAATCGTCAACGAGCCGTCAATGGATGAGAAACGGATATATGCCTTCAAGCGGGGATTCTTTTCTGCAATGGACTTGATCTCGTCCACGAATACAGCTTCTTCGGCATGGCGCACAGTGTAATAAAAATCCACATCGTGAGCAAGATCATCTTTCATATCTCGGATGAAAGATAGGAAAGGTGTGACACCGATTCCCCCTGCCACCCAGATCTGTTTCTGCCCGCCCGTTTTGTAATCAAACATGCCATAAGAACCTTCAATGAGTGCCTCTGTGCCAACTTTAAGATGACTAAAAAGATCACGTGTGAAGTTACCGCTGGCTTTGATCGTCAGGCGTAATACATCTTCCTTGGGTGCACTGGATATAGTGAAAGGATGAGATTCGTTAAGTGTCTTTTCCTTTGGAAATCGTACGAACAAGAATTGTCCCGCGCGTTGTCCTTTGACAGCGCTTTTCTTTGCACGCATGACCACCTCAGTGGTTGAGTTATTTGGATGGTTTACAGCTTCGACAGTGTAAGGCAGATATTTCTTGAAGAAACGTCCAAAGACCTCAGTGTAGAGATAAGAACCTATGCCGAGGATAACAAAGATCTGTGTCCAGTTGATGGCAACATGGGCAATCGGGGCGTTTACTGAAATCGAATGTAGATATCCAAGAAAGAAAAAGATGCCAATATAGCGATGCAATTTCTTCCAGTCTTCATAGTCTGGCCCTGTCAGCTTGTTTAGAAATGGAATACGCGGTGCAAGGGTTGGCAAAACGATCGCGATAATTCCCAAAAAGGCGATGATCCCTAGATAGTTCCCAATGCGTAGATTCATAATCGTAATTGGGACCGTTAACACATGTACGAACATTAACAGAAATGCGCTTGTAGATGTCCGTCGATGAGTCATATACATCTTGTCCAGACCGCCGAAGAACTGCTCAGCCCACTTTGGGCGAGTGGAGATGAACAATGAGAAGGACATCAACATGATCATGGTGGAGCCGAGTACTTCTCCAGCATAGGCACGGGCAAAATTATGAGTTGGTTCTGGTTCAGGAGGGAAGACGATCCAAACAATGACGTTGATAACGACAAGAGCAATAATAACAATGTTACCAAGATTTTTTTTCATTTTACCTCTCCAGTCATTTCGGATTAAGTTCTGTATATATGAATCAACAGCGATGCAGTATCACTGCATCGCTGTAAACTTTAACTAAAAGATTCAATAGCTTTTTGTTTATCTGTAAACACTTCAAAAAACGCGGAAAAGCCAACCATATCCAAAACGCTGCTGACCTCGGGGCGCGGATTAAGCAGCTTGATATTTTTCTGCACACCGCCATCACGATTTTTATCCATAGACTTAAGGGCAGACCATCCCTGCTCAGAATCTGGTGGAGTCTCACCGCGAGTCATTAAGGCGATTGTATGTAGGGAAACCAAACCTGCGCTGGAGATATAGGTCAGTTCACTCAGATCCAGCAATACATTTCGCGCTCCGCCCTCCATAGCTTCACGTGCCTTTGAGATCAAAGTTTCATAAGTTTGTCCGTCCAACTGACCCGAAAGTTGTAAGATGGTAACAGCCTGCTCTTGCGAAACAGTAATTTCCATAATATTGCTCCTATGCCGCTTATAAATTTTCTGGAAGAATTACTAGTTGACTCTAATTCTTATTTGGCACTCTGTGGATGAGTGAAAGTCAATTATAAACCCGCTTTGCGTTCTAATCGCGCCAGCCTGTGATCTATTTCATCCAGCCAATGCCTGCGTATATATATTGGCAGGTCTGACAGCTCAACTTCTTTTCGTGCCGACCTTGCCCACTTCATCGAAGCCTCTACATCACGGCGTTTATGTTCATAATGCTTTGCCAGCTCGATATGAGCATAAATATGACCTTTCTCCGCAGCTTGTTCCCACAACCTAAGAGCTTCATCAACATCCCCGCGTTTTTTTTGCAAGATGGATAAGCGCTTCACCGCTACGCCGAAATCTGCTTCTTCCAGCCCGATCTCGAGTCCACGCTCAAACAGACGGGCGGCTTCATCCCAATGATTGAGATCCTCGAATAATTTACCGAGCGCAATGAAATCCAGTCCATGCTCCACGCGGCCATTGTACGGGTTGGCAAGCAATTCACTGACATGAGCCAACAATGCTGCCATGGCCACTACGTCCATTGCATTATGGTAGAACACTCCTGCTAAGGGGCGAGCATCTCCTGTGCGCAGATAATCAAAATATAACCAGGGAATCTCATACCCGGGCACTTCATCAGAAGTGCGTGTAAAACCTAGCACATGCTCTTCGAGATATTTCAAGGCACGCGAGGGAAGCCTATCCCGCCATAAACGCCGCGCAAGAGGAAGCAGGTCTAGATGAGCATAATTTTTGAACGGTACTGGGATTCTATGTAATGAATAACGAGTGGCAAGCAGAGGCGCATCGAATGATTTTCCATTAAACGTGACCAACGCCTCACATGGCGCGAGAAATTGAATCAGCGCTTCGAGCATGGCTGGCTCTTCAGAAGGGTCGCGCAGAAAAAATTGCTGTAGAGTGAATTTGCCGTCTATAAAACGAGCTACACCTACCAGAAAGGCATAGGTCCCTGTGCCGCCTGCCATACCAGATGTTTCAGTATCGAGAAAAGCGAACTTTGAGATCGGAAATTCCGCTATACGAGGATCATTTGCCCATTGAGATATTAATGAAAGAGGGAAGTCTGAAAGGTGGGAAATCTTCCCGTGTACATATTCCTCCCCGAAAGTTTGCTCTGCCACAAATGCATCACCTAGCAGCGTGGAGCGAAATGTTCCAGCCACCACAGAGTCAATTGTATGGCGGGCAGGTTGAGGCGGGGAGAGATGCGAAGTCCCGATTTTAACGCCAAGAGATTTTAGTTTATCCGCAAGCGAGGGCATAAAGTTATTTTATCGCTAATTTTCGTTTTCTAAAAATACGCTTTTTTCCAGATCATATTAGAAAAACATAAAAATATGAAGCAGTAAGTATTGACTTTTGAATAAACCACATTATAATGACATTAATACTTACTAAATTGCAAAGATTAAAAGATTTTATATTTTTTTAACCTTAAATATACATAGGTTTAGAAGTTGATGCATCAGTTTGGTTTTTAAATTGAAATTCAATTTAATGAATGAGTTTTGAACAACTACATCATTTATTAAACAAGGAGATAGACAATGACAAGCAGGATCCAGGAATTAGCCGAAAAAATTAACATGACCTATGATGAGTTCATCGGTGAGATGCGCAAGCGCGGTTGTAGTGAACCCACTGCCATAAAAATCTGGCGTGGTGATTACGAGAAATTTGACGATTTTAATGATAACGATATGTACTTGAGCAATCTGCGTAAGGCTGCTTTTGTGCTAAGAGTTGTTACAGGCACCTTGCTTCCAAAATAAACATTCGAACCCAGCCCACGAGCGAAAATACAGCTTGTGGGCTTTTTTTTATTAAAATTGAGCAGATTTTGCCAAAAATGGGGGCAAAAATGCTAAACTGCTCATTTTCAGCTATTGACATCCAGATAAATATCATTATAATTTCATTAATAACTTGCAGATTTGTAAGGGTTTACAAAGATGTAAGCATTTTTTTGCCCTGAAACAAAAATAGATTTAAAAACCTACATATTTGTTAGGATTGTAATTTAAAAAAATTTTATATATAAGTATAGAAAATAGTATTATTTTTTTAATCAAAAATATATTTCAATTTATAAATACAAAAATACTTTAGTTTGAAAATTGAAATAAAAACCAAAAGATTGAATTAAGTAGAAAGCAAGTCATTGTTTTGCATAACATTCAAAATTTATTAAAGAAGGAGAAGCATAAATGAAAAGCAGAGTTCAAGAATTAGCAGAAAGTATCAACATGTCTTGCGATGAATTTATCGGCGAGATGCGTAAGCGGGGATGCAGCGAACCCACTGCGTTAAAAATCTGGCGCGGAGATTATGAAACGTATGAGGATTTTCAGGATAACGACATGAATTTAAGTAACCTCCGCAAGGCATCTTTTGTGTTGAGAGTTACCACTGGAATACTTCTCCCAGGATAACGTATCAATACCATTCACTTACAGGCTATTTAATTTTATTTTTATTTCAAAAACATTTCAAGGAGAATGAATATGAACACAAAAACTGGTAATAAATCGTTGTTGTATCGAGTAGCTGCAATCTTTATGATTGTAATGATGTTATTGGCTGCTATGCCGGCAAGCCTTGTTCAGGCTGCGCCTTTGAGAGCAGTTGGTGTTGGTGCCGATTTTGGGGCAGCAAATGTAGCTCAGGGAACTGGCGCTATGACTGCTATAACCGGCACTTACACAGTGGGAGCAGGAGCTAACCGGCTCCTGGTAGTGGCTGTACTTTATGAATCACAGGGAGCCAATCAGACATCAACTTTTACATCTGGGTCCTATGGCGGTCAAGCTCTTACATCGCTCACCCTGAATGGTTCTGGAGTTCCTCGAAACAGGGTATGGGTCGGATATTTGAAAGAGGCTGGTATTGCAGCAGCCGCTAGTACAACTTTGAACTTGAACTTTGCTAACTCAGTCAATCCTAATGGCTGGGTCGTTAAGGCAGCCTGGTTCAATGGCATTGACCAGACTACGCCGATCAATGCTTTTGTCAATGGTGGAAATGAAAATCCGGGTTCCGCTACACATAACTTTGGAGGAAACCTGGCCGTGATCAACGGTGGCAGGGCGATTTATTTCGAGGCGACCAACCAGGATGTAACTTATACCGCGCCAGCTGGATACACAGAGAACTTTGATGCCAATTATGCTACCAACAATTTTCGCGGCACCGCTGGTTCTAAGGCCATTGTTGCAAATGGAAATGAAAACCCTAATATTGTGCAGAATGGAGCACAAAGATACATAGTTACTGCTATTTCATTAAATCCTGTGCCTGCCGTTCCGGTTGCGCCTGCCATCACCAGCGCAAATGCAACAACTTTCACAGCAGGTGTTGCAGGAAATTTCACTGCTACGGCAACTGGTACACCAGCTCCTACATTCGCAGTAACTACCGGTACATTGCCAGGTGGTATAACGCTTAGTACAGCAGGTGTTTTAAGCGGTACTCCTGCTGCAGGGACAGTTGGCGCTTTTCCTATAACGATCACTGCTAGCAATGGCACCCTGCCAAATGCCACCCAGAATTTCACTCTTACTGTGCAGAAGGCCAATACTACAACCACTATTAATAGTGATACACCGGATCCATCACTGGCTGGGCAAAACGTAGTTGTCAACTACACAGTTGCATCGGCAGGAAATGCAATTGCACGCACGGGAAATGTCACGGTTAGTGATGGGGTGAATAACTGTGTTGGCACTGCTGCTGCTGGAACTTGTACTCTCGCATTAGCGACAGTTGGTGCCCGCACATTGACAGCAACATACGCAGGTGATGCCAACTTTAATGGTAGTGTATCCGCTGGTAGTGCTCATACAGTGACAGCCTCCTTTATCATTACTGCCAGCGCTGGCGCAGGTGGAACAATTACTCCTACTGGTGCAGTAGCAGTTGCTGGTGGTGCAAACCAAGCTTTCAGCAGTGCCCCCAATGCTACTTTTATTCTCTCTGACGTATTAGTAGATGGTGCCTCAGTCGGTAGAGCTAATAGTTACACTTTTAATGCTGTAGCCGCCAATCGCACCATTGCTTCAAGTTTTAATGGTGGCTGGTCAGCTCCCACAGCAGCTGTTGTTACAGGAGGCACGGGAATAAACCAAAACAATGCCCTATCATCAAACAATACTAATGCCGTGTTTGATAGTCTCTCAGACGTGGTTAGTTACACTACCTTTGGTATTCCTGCTATTCCTGCTGGAGCAACAATCAATGGTATTGAAGTAGCCATTGAAGGTTATTACAGCCCGGCCCCTGCCAGAAATGCACAGGTTTTCCTTTCCTGGAATAACGGTGCCAACTTTACTGCATTCAAAAACTCAAATTTATTGGTAACAGAGTCTACTGTTATCTTAGGTGGTGTTGCCGATACTTGGGGCAGGTCATGGACAAACACTGAATTTACGAATGGCAATTTTATAGTGAGAGTCACGAATACGGGTGGGGCTGGTGGGCCTGTGAATATTGACCAGCTTCAAGTTAAAGTTACTTACACGCTTGCAGCTGTAGCCCCGGTGATTACTAGCGCAGTACCAACGGTCAGTGGAACAGTGGGTATTGCATACAATCATACATATACGGCTACTGGTACTGCTCCGATCACTTACTCGTTACTCGCTGGTGGAACCCTTCCTCCTGGTCTTACCCTCAGTGCAGGCGGAGTTCTCTCTGGTACACCTACAACTGTGGGTACTTACACTGGTACGGTCAGAGCTTCCAATGGGACACTGCCGAATTCAGATCAGGCCTTTAGCATTACGATTAACTCTGCACCAGTGATTACCAGTGCGAACAATGCCAGCTTTACTCTTGGCTCGCTAGGCAGCTTCACGGTGACAGCGACAGGTTCTCCGACACCAATTCTTTCCATGGTTGGTAGCTTACCTGCTGGTGTGACGTTTACTCCTGCTACTGGCATCCTCTCTGGTACACCTGCAGCGGGTACAGGTGGCATCTATGCTCTTACATTTACAGCTACCAATGTTGCAGGGAATCCTTCACAAGCCTTCACTTTGACAGTGACGGAAGGGCCATCGTTTACGAGTGCAGCAACTACTACATTTAGTCTTGGCATATCTGGCACTTTCACAGTGACAACAGTGGGTAACCCTGCGGCAGCTATTTCCATGACTGGTACCCCGCCTGCTGGTGTGATCTTTGTAGATAATGGTAATGGAACAGGCACCCTATCTGGAACACCAGCCGCAGTTGGCAGCTCAAGCCTAACCTTTACAGCAACTAACGGTATCTTGCCAAATGCTACACAAACTTTCACATTGAATGTAAAAAACGGGCCTATGGTAGGTGCTAATGGCATCAACTCGGACCCAGATACCGGCAATGGCAGTATCAGCAACAACGAGAGTATTGTCGATACCCTTGGTGTAGACACACTTATAGTTAAGTTTGATCAGGATGTTCTCAATGTCCCAGTTGGAAATCTTAATTATGGGGACAGCGTTATCAATCCTGCCAACTACATGCTCGTGATGGGCAGTTCCACTGGTGTATTCCAGACCGTCAGTTGTTTTGGAGGTGTTGTTGCACCTGATGTATCCATTTCAGTTGACAGCGTTTCATATAACAACAGTGGCGGTGCGGGTCCCTTTGTTGCAACCTTGGGCGTCAATGGCGGCAATCCACTGAATGTAGTTGGTTTCTATCGGTTATATGTTTGTGGAACTACATCCATTGTAGATGCTGCAAATCCCGCTCTTGAACTGGCTGGTGATGGAGTAAATCCTGGCACAGACTTTATCCTCAATTTCCGTATTCAGGCAGTCGCCGTAGTGGGTGGCGGTGGTGGAGCTGGCGGTGGAAATAACACTGTTGCAACAACAGCTGTTGCCGCAGCGAAAGCATTGATCCCCGTCACTGGATTTGCTCCCGATCGGATTACCAATGTACCTGTTCAACCAGCGAACAAAGCCTATAAGTCTATGGGTGGGATTCGAATTGAGATCCCAACCCTTGGTGTGAACTACCCGATCGTGGGTGCCATGTTCGATACGAACAGCTGGGATCTGACTTGGTTGAAAGACAGCGTGGCCTACCTTGAAGGGTCAGCATATCCGACCCTTGCTGGCAACACAGTATTGACAGCACATGTGATCGATTCGAACAACAACCTTGGACCATTCTCAGACATCAAGGGCATGCAATCAGGGCAGAAGATTTACATTCATGCTAATGGACAGATCTATGTCTATCAAGTGCAGGAGAATAGGAAGATCGCACCTTCCAACATTTCAGCGGCATTTGAGCATGAAGAGAATAGTTGGATCACATTGGTGACGTGTGAAGACTACAATGCGAAGACTGGATTGTATAAATACCGACGCATGGTGCGTGCAGTCTTAGTCAGTGTGATTTCTGAAAAATAATCCAAATTATTAATAAACGAAACAGGGCGAGGCCAATTGGCCTCGCCCTGTTTCGTTTAAAGTTTGCTGTTATTTTATTGGCTTATGACTGAGCTTACTGAGCCAAGTGTTTTTTCTTCCAATCCATTAAAGCTTTTGCTGCCAACTGGTTTTGCAATGATAAATAATCTGCCCCAACTTGCATTGCCTTCATTATCAATACAAGTTTGCAAAGTGAGGTGATATTCGCCGCGATAAACTTCTCTAAAAAGATCTTCGGCCGAGAGTATTGATTCTGTTTCTAGGTCTTTGAACTGGCTGTATGGGCTGAGTGGGCTGAGAGCTTGATATTGCATAGTATTATCCACTAAAAAACTTTCGGTATGACCATCACCATAGATGAGAACAATTTGATCATTTGGTTTAATATCTGAGAACGATTTACCCGCGAGATGATTGTGTGCCAGTAAACCTAAATTCCCAACTTCTGATGCCATGCTGAATTGAGTAAGTACTGAGTCTGTATTGGAAACGAAGCCGGGATTTCCATAAGGTTGCTGCATGATGGGCAATGCTATTACATTGGAGATGTATATGCCGCGCAATGTATTGGCATGTCCGTCTTTTACTGTTTCAACGAATTCGGTTAGAGTGGGGAATGCATTATCTTTGGCGTAGGCTTGTGTAGGAAATGCGAACACGCACAATACGATGCATAATAACGCGCTTGCAAATAATCGATTTTTAATTTGTGTGAACTGATCTTTGGATGCCATAATAATTCCTTGAAATATGAGCATCCAGATCTTTGCGATCGTGTATTGCTCGTATTCGGTAGCCTGGCGATCATGGCTGCATTGCAGCTGTAGACCCATGGTTTTGCGTCTCCGCCTTTCGGTCGGATTTGCTCTTGTCGGTACGATTCACTTAATAAAGTTCAAAAAATAAAACGAGCCTGGTTGGTTACCAGGCCCGCAGACGAAAACATATAAATGTGATCTTCGGCGGCCTGGCGATCATGGTTGTGTTTCCACAACTGTAGACCCATGGTTTTGCGTCTCCGCCTTTCGGTCGGATTTGCCTTTATCGGATATTTAACTAAAGCTAGTGTAGCATAGTGTTAAGCCTTTTCACTTTTCATTTCCGATATTTCACTTTGTATTCTTGCAAGTTTTTTTACAATATAAATGTAATGAACAAACATTTTTGAAAACTAAAACTCTGACTGTATATTTTTTTTCAATATAGTGTTTACAAAGGGTTAGGGAATGGAAAATTGAAAGGGTGGGTCGATTTCTGTAACTAATAAGCAGGCTTTGACCGGCAGATTGGGGTATTTTAAATCCATTTAGACAGTCATTTTAGACTTCTTTTCCAAGTATTTTTTCAACCTTCTTTATGATTATCTTTATAAACCTATCCCAAAATTCATTGACTTTTCATTAGAATTTCCTTATAATGCTTGCAAAATTGTAAGGGTTTTGTAATGGTGCTGTAAGGACCTAGTACTTAAGGTTGATTTAGTGAAGGTCAGGCCGGGTAATTTATTAATCAATCTAAATTTTTTCTAAATAAAAGGCATTTGCAGGCGTCACGAATGCCCTCATCGAATTTTCATTGCCGCCATTTTATCTTTTCATAATAGTGAGGCAAAATGAAATCTTTAACTTCTTTCGTTTACAAGATCTCGACTGCACTTATGATCATCATGCTGGCGTTGACTGTAACGCCGGTACACGCAGCCGATACCGGCAACTTGCAGCCCAGCGCAAATACCAACACCGGATGGGTTAATCCTACAAATGGTTATGCATCTGACAATAACCGTGCCGTAGCTGATAGTGGGGGTGATGATATTTTATATTTTAATTTCAATATTCCGGTAATTCCGCCTGGCAATGTCATTACCGGAATTGAGGTATTAATTGAGGGATTTAATGATACAGGCGGCACTCCTAGACAGGCCGATGTCTCCCTTTCATGGAATGGCGGCGCTACTTTTACCACAGGTGCCGGTACTGGTGTTAAGACCACAAATATGCCTGTTACTACTGAGGCTCTTCGTACCTTTGGTACATCCACAGATACCTGGAATAGAACATGGGCGCCCGGCGACTTTACCAATGCAAATTTCAGAGTAAGGCTGGACGTGCTTCTTGCCAATAATAATTTACAAATAGATCAAGTGCGGGTGCGAGTCTATTACGGCGTGGCCACGACGACAACGCTTGTATCCGATATAAACCCTTCCATTTCTGGCCAAACAGTAACCTTCACAGCTACGGTGGCACCAGCTGCTGCTACAGGTACAGTTACTTTCCGCGATGGCGTAACCCCTATCGGCAGTGGCACAGTTACCGCTGGTGTGGCCACTTTCAGCACTAGCGCACTTACGGCCGGAACGCATAATATTACTGCCGTCTATGGTGGCGATATCCTTCATGCTATCAGCACATCCGCAGTACTTGTGCAGACTGTGAACGCGCCCCCTGCAATTATCAGCGCTGCCACCGATACTTTTACTGTGCTTACCGCTGATAGTTTCACGGTGCTTGCCAGCGGCAACCCAGCGCCAACTTTCTCAACGGCTGGACCCTTACCAGGCGGTATTACTTTAAGCCCAGCTGGTGTTTTGGCGGGCACACCTGCCTCAGGTACATCTGGCCCCGCTGGTACACCTTTTGTTGATTATCCATTTGTTATCACGGCTACTAATGGTATCAATCCGGACGCCACGCAGAATTTCACCCTGAGAGTGCAAAAGAGAACTAATACAATTACCTTTAATGCACAAGGTTCAGCTCAGTATGGCCAAACTTTTACTATCAGCCCCACCGCATCTTCTGGGTTAACTGTCACTGTTGCTGCTTCGGGAGGATGCACGATCGTAGGTTTCAATGTCACCATGACCAGCAGCACGGTCAATTGTGTGTTGACAGCTTCACAGGCTGGGAACATAGATTACGGCGCTGCGGCTAATGTGGTTGATACAGTAACAGCACAGCGGGCGAACACAACAGTATCTGTGTCACCTACCCCTCATGATTTCTTTAATCCCAGTCAATCTTTTTACAGTCACCCGATGATCTTTTCCATAACAGTCACATCGGCTTCAGGCACTCCTACTGGTACTGTGACACTCACTGGTGGTACTCCCGCACAAAACCAAACAGTCACACTGGATGCTTCAGGTCAGGCCGACATTATCGTAAGTACGTTGAATATGAATGCTTTTGTTATCATTGTTCCGCATAGTCTTGACTTTAGATATAACGGCGATACCAATTTCAACCCCGATACTGAGAACGTTCAACATGTTATATACCCAGCTCCTACACAAACTGTTGTAACTTCCAATATTAATCCTTCTGCACAGGGTCAGTCAGTGACTTTTACTGCCACTGTCACAACTACACCGCCAGGTTCTGGCACCCCTGTTGGAACAGTTATTTTCTATAATGGCGCTACAGCGATTAGCGGTCCGATTACATTGAATGGTAGTGGAGTAGCTACCTTTAACATTAACACGCTCGCGTTTGGTTCGCACAATATCACAGCGCGTTACACAAATACCACTGATAACTTTGCAACCAGTAACTCTGCGATATTAATTCAACAGGTCAGGCGTGCCTCTGCAACGGCCTTAACTTCAAATAATGATCCATCTGTGTATGGTGAAGCAGTAACTTTCACTGCCACAGTCACCTCGGCTTTTGGAACTCCCGCTGGCACGGTGAACTTCTTTGATGGTGCTACATTATTAGGCTCTGGCACACTGAATGCGGGTGGCGTTACCACTTTTAATACTAGTACATTAAACGTTGGTGCTCATAACATCACTGCTGTCTATGCCGGAAGTGGGACTCATGCGACCAGTACTTCGCCAATACTGGTTCAAAATGTGGATAAAGCTATATTGGATGTAACAGCAGATAATCAAACAATCACGTATGGCGATGCTGACCCGACCTTCACATTCACTTACAACGGATTTGTGTTGGGACAAACAGCTGCTGTAATTGATACCCCTCCAACCTGTGATGCTCCAATTCCGCATGTCAATGCTGGGCCTTATCCTGGCATTATCGTGTGTTCAGGTGGGCTGGATAATAATTACGATTTCAATTATATAAATGGCAACATCACGGTTACTCAAAAAGCATTGACTATCACAGCTGATAATCAAGGAAAGATTTTCGGAAATCTGTTCACATTCAACGGAACGGAATTCACCGTCACCGGCTTGATAAATGCCGATGTCGTTACCAGCGTGACTCTCACCAGCACAGGCGCACCCGCCGCAGCTCCACAGGGTACATATCCCATTATTCCGAGCAATGCTGTTGGTACCGGCTTGGGCAACTATACGATCAACTATGTCAACGGTACGATGACGGTCGCCGCAAATGCATTAACCATCTCGGCGAACAACCAGACCAAGATATACGGTGATGTATTCACCTTTGCAGGAACCGAGTTCACTGTCACGGGTCTGCAGGGCGGCGATACGATCGCGAGTGTGACATTCACCAGCGCTGGCTCGGCATCGCCGGCGGCCGTGGGTACGCATCTCATTGTGCCAAGCGCCGCAGTGGGCGGCCCGGGTACAAATTTGAGTAACTACACCATTGTTTATAACAACGGGCAGATGGATGTGAATGCACGTAACCTCACATTTGACCCCAATGACCAGACCAAAACCTACGGCAGTTTATTCTCTGCCTACACAGGCACGTTCACAGGTTTGCGGGCTGGTGATGTTATCACACCCATTTATGACAGCCCAGGAGCAGTCACAACAGCTGTTGTGGGCACATATCCGATCACAGTTACATTTGATGACCCCGGCAATAAGTTGGGCAACTATAACTTTACAGTGGATCCGGCTCCGACTGCAATATTGAATGTAACTCCGAAAGCTCTCACCGTCACAGCCAGTAACCAGACCAAAGTTTATGGAAGTGTATTCACTTTTGCAGGTACAGAGTTTACAACCGCTGGATTAACGAACGGCGATACAGTAACAAGCGTAACGCTAGCCAGTGCCGGCGAACCAGCCGCGGCACCAGCAGGTACATATCCGATCGTGGCGGGTGCTGCTTTAGGTACAGGTCTTAGTAACTATACTATTGGCTATTTTGACGGTACGATGACCGTGACGAGGCCCGACCTTATTGTGACATCAGATGGTCAAAGCAAAGTCTACGGTGATGTCTTCACAGCCTTCACCGGCAGTATTGTTGGTATTCAGAATGGCGATAACATCACAGCCACTTATGCCAGTGCTGGTGCACCAGCTGCTGCAGCTTTTGGTCCCTATCCCATCACGATCACATTGAATGATCCGGATGGCAAGCTGATCAACTACAATGTAATCCAAAATGTAGGCACGCTTTCCGTAACAAGACGTGACCTGACAGTCGTTGCAGAGGACAAGACCAAGGTGTATGGTGATGCGGTTGCGTTGACTGGAATAGTTACCGGTGTTCAGCCTGGTGACAACATCACCTTTACATACAGCAGTCCCGGTACTGCACTCACAGCTCCAGTCGGGCCCTATTCCATCGCAATCACAATGAATGATCCTCTGAATAGGATAGGCAACTATAACTATGCGGCAACCCCCGGCACCCTTACCGTAACACTGCGTGACCTGGTTGTCACACCGGATGATAAATCCAAGAATTATGGTGACTTCTTCCTGGCATTTACCGGCACGATTACGGGTATTCAAAACGGCGACAATATCACCGCCAATTATGCCAGCACAGGTTCGTTCCCTGCGGCAGCTGTGGGTCCACATCAGATCACAACGACATTGAATGACCCCACCGGTAAGCTGGGCAACTATAACGTCACCATTAACATTGGTACGCTGACAGTGGGCTCCTCAGCGCTGACTGTAACAGCTGACAATAAGACCATCCTTTATGGCGATCCGGACCCGGCCTTCACATTCACCTATTTCGGGTTTGCAGCCGGCGATACTCCTGCGGTCATTGATACGCAGCCGACCTGTACCGTGGCTGGTGCTCATACTGCGGTAAACACCTACCCGATCGTCTGCTCCGGTGGTGTGGATAATGCCTATAGTTTCACTTATATCGCGGGCACTCTCACGGTAAATCCACGCCCATTGGTAGTTACCCCAACAAACAATACTAAAGTATATGGTGATCTCTTTACAGCCTTCACGGGTACCATCACCGGTATTCAGGGTACAGACAATATTACAGCCACATACGCCAGTACGGGTGCGCCTGCAACAGCCACAGTGGCTGGGTCACCTTATCCCATCACAGCTACATTGAATGACCCAGGGAACGTACTATCGAACTACACTGTGACCTTGAATACGGGCCAATTATCGGTAATACAACGCGCTCTCACCGTGACGCCAGCAGATAAGACTAAAGTGTACGGCGATATCTTCTCTCTCTTCACCGGTACGATCACCGGTATTCAGAACGGCGATGCGATCACTGCCATCTATTCCAGCACTGGCTCAGTTGCAACAGCCACAGTGGCCGGGTCACCTTATCCCATTACTGCCATCTTAAATGCTCCGGCCGGTGTTCTGGCAAACTACACGATCACAGTTAATACGGGTAATCTCGCTGTAACTCAACGTACCCTGTCGGTAACGCCCGACAACAAGGCGAAACTATTTGGCACGGTCTTCAATGCCTTTACCGGTGTGATCGCTGGTTTACAAGCCGGCGACAATATTACAGCAACCTACACGAGTCCTGGTGCGCCTGCCGCAGCCGCGGTGGGCCCGTATCCCATCACTGCCACATTGAACGACCCCGGTAACAGACTGCCCAACTATGCAGTAACTTTGAATGCAGGCACATTGAATGTAGCTTTGTCAGTCTTGAATGTGACCGCTGAAAATAAGATCATCACGTATGGTGATCCAGACCCAGTCTTCACCTTTACCTATACCGGCTTCGTGGCTCCTGATACGGCTGCAGATGTTGATACCCAACCCACATGCCAGGTCTCTGTTCCACATAACAATGTGGGCAACTTCCCGATCACTTGTGCGGGCGGCGTAGAC
Source organism: Anaerolineales bacterium (assembly GCA_014379595.1). GTDB lineage: Bacteria > Chloroflexota > Anaerolineae > Anaerolineales > Villigracilaceae > Villigracilis. Next base: position 212,836 of record JACMLM010000035.1, on the reverse strand, counting down.
AACAACTATGCCTTCTCATATACTCCCGGGATCCTGACCGTGAACCCGCGCGTTCTGACGGTAACACCGAATAACCAGACCAAGATCTACGGTGACACATTCGTGGCATTCACAGGAACCCTCGCAGGCATTCAAGGCGGCGATAACATCACAGCAACATATGCCAGCGCTGGCGCACCTGCTGCAGCCACGGTAGCCGGGTCACCGTATCCCATCACTGCCACATTGAATGATCCGGGCAACAGATTGGGTAACTACACCGTAACTTTGAACACAGGCAACCTCACGGTAACCCAACGCCCATTAGCGGTCACTCCTAACCCCGCCAGTAAGATATATGGCAGTGTGTTCAACGCTTTCACAGGCACGATCGTAGGCATCCAGAACGGTGATGCCATCACGGCCACTTATACGAGCACAGGTTCACCTGCAACAGCAACAGTGGCTGGGTCACCCTATCCCATTACTGCTGTCTTGAATGCCCCGGCCGGTGTTTTGGCAAACTACAATGTTACGAACAATGCCAGTACGCTCACTGTAACGCAGCGTGATCTGATCATTCAGCCAGCCGATAAGACCAAGGCGTTTGGCACGATATTCACTGCCTTTACGGGAAGTATCGTGGGCATTCAGAATGGCGACGCGATCACAGCCACATATGACAGCCCTGGTGCCCCGGCGGCGGCTACAGTGGCTGGGTCACCTTATCCCATCACAGCAGTAGCCAACGCCCCGGCTGGCGTGTTGGCCAACTACAATGTCACCATCGGCGGAGCCACGTTGACAGTTTCGAATACTGTTCAAACGATCACGATCACCACGCCGGCTCCGAATAATGCAGCCAATGGCAGCAGTTTCACAGTGGCGGCTACAGCATCTTCAGGCTTGCCTGTTGTATACAGCGCAACTGGATCCTGCACAAATGTTGGCGCGACGTTTACCATAAATCTCCCGAACGGCAACTGTATCGTTCATTACAACCAGCCCGGGAATGCTAACTTCGGTGCCGCACCAGAATTGACGGAAAATGTTGCTGCCCTTGCTAATGGTCAGACCATCACGGTCACCCTTTCCGCACCCGCTTTCTCATCACCAGGCAGCAGCTTTGATGTCGCAGCCACCGCAAGTTCCGGTTTGCCCGTTTCGATCACGGTTTCAGGCGTTTGTACTGCTGCTAGCACAGGTCCCGGAACGGCGACCATCACTATTGTTTCCACGAATGGAACATGCGATATTCGCTACAACCAGGCCGGCAATGCCAACTTCGCATCTGCCCCGCAGGTGATCGAGAGCACCGTCATTGACAACAACTCTCCCACGGTGACCATCAATCAGGAAGCTGTTCAGGTTGATCCAACCAATGCCACGCCGATTAACTTCACAGTTGTATTCAGCGAAGCAGTGACTGGCTTCACCAATGCAGATGTCACACTGGGCGGTAACGCTGGTGCAACTACTGTAGCGGTCACTGGCGCTGGCGGAACATATAATGTGGCTGTTAGTGGCATGACCACCGACGGCACAGTGACAGTATCCATTCCTGCCGCTGCTGCGCAAGATAGTGCCGGCAATGGCAACATTGCCAGTACAAGCACCGACAACAACGTTACCTATTTTGACGGCATCGGCCCCAATGTTCAGGTGATCAATACCAATCCTGCAACGACTGACCAGGTGCTTAGCAATGCTGAAGTGGTCAGCTTTAATATCACGCATTTGAAGGTGAAATTCAATCAGGACGTCCACAACCCCGCTGGCGATAGCGACCCGGATGATGTGACCAACCCCAACAACTACATACTCATCCGTGACCTGGGTGATACGCCGGGCGTCCAAACCGTAAGCTGTATTGCTGGTGCTGTTATACCTGCTGACACAAGTATCGCGATCGGCACGGTAACCTACGACAATCAAACCCAAATCGCCACATTCACACTCAATGGCGGCCTACCACTCTCCAATGGAGATTATCACCTGTTTGTCTGCGGTACTACATCTATTGTGGATCCGTTGAATAATGCGCTTGCCCTCGTGGGCAGCGCCGGGCTGCCCGCTACAGATTTCCGAGGCAGCTTCACAGTCAGCGTCACTGGTGGTGGCGGAGGCGGTGGCGGCGGAGGTGGTGGTGCAGGTTCTGGCCCTGTCGTTGCGACCGCTGCTACTGGGGCACTGATTCCAGTTACGGGCTTTGATCCGAACCGGGTCACTCTTCTGCCTATTCAACCCGCAGATAAAACCTATAGAGCTATGGATGATATACGAATTGAGATTCCGACACTTGGCATCAACTACCCCATCGTTGGTGTTGCATTGAACAAAAACAATTGGAATCTCACCTGGCTGAAAGACAGCGTTGGTTATCTTGAAAGTTCTGCGTACCCGACCTTTAATGGCAACACCGTGCTCACCGCACACGTGAAAGATGCGAATAAGAATGCCGGTCCGTTCTCAGACATCAAGGGAATGCAGTTGGGCGACAGGATCTATATCCATGCTTACGGGAATATCTATATCTATGAAGTACAGGAGAATATGAAGATCTCACCGAATGATATCTCCACAGCCTTTAAACATCAGGAATATTCCTGGATTACGCTGGTTACTTGTGAAGATTACAATGCCAAGATAGAGGAGTACCACAATCGCCGCATGGTACGCGCGGTTCTGATCAGCGTGGTTCCTGCACCATAAAGCGCGATCAAGATCAATAAGAAAAACTGGGTGATGTCAATTGACATCACCCAGTTTTTCTTTTCATGCTACACTGTCCTTCCAAACATATCTCAAAAAACTAATAGTTGTTTATTGGCAGGCTATGCAAGCATTGGCGAAAAAACTTCCCTTTTGGTTAAAATTTTTATATGGTTCTGGTGATTGGGGTTTATCCAGCATTGGCATGATGCGTTCGATTTTTTATGCTCTCTATCTTACAGATGTGGTCGGTATCGAACCGCGGCTTGCATCCATTGGTGCGCTTGCCGGCATTGTGTGGGATGCGATCAACGATCCTATTATCGGAATACTCAGTGATCGATTGCAAACGCGTTGGGGAAGGCGTCGTCCATTTTTATTGTGGTTCGCATTCCCATTTGGATTAAGTTTTGTCATTCTGTGGTCTGCTCCGAACTGGGAAAGCCAGATCGGATTAATGATCTATGTGACTCTTGCCTTTATGATCTCTGATACATTGACGACTCTTGTGGCGGTGCCGTATCTTTCTTTAACCCCGGAATTGACCCGCGACTATGATGAACGTACTACCCTTTCCAGTTTTCGCACAGTGTTCCAATTACTCGCCGCAATGACAGTTGTGATCGCCGCCCCAATGATCGTGGATGAAGTGATTAGCAGAGGCGGCACACAACAACAAGGATTTATGCTCGCAGGTGCTATTTTTGGCGGAATTGGCGCGCTTCCACTTTTCCTTATCGGCTGGTTCGTGCGTGAAAAATATGCACCTGAACAACAGGAAGCTTTACCATTCCGTGAAACCTTGCGTGTCTCCTGGGAAAATATCCCTTTCCGTTATGCTGCAGGAATTTATATGTTCAACTGGTCAGCAGTGGATATGATCGCGATCACCTTTCCATATTTCCTGCTGTATTGGGTGGCAAAGGGCAACTTACTTGCCAAGATCAATATCCTGGGTATAGACCTTGCTCTTGAATCTGCATTTTTTGGCATCTTGATGTTTGTCTGTATTTTATGTGTGCCCTTCTGGTTATGGCTGGCACGGACCCGTAATAAACGCGAAGCATATATTCTTGGCATGACATTTTGGATCGTCATACAGGCATTGATCTTCACCATTCAACCCGGTGATACGAACTATTTATTGCTGCTTGCCGCATTAGCGGGGATCGGTGTTTCTGCAGCATATATTCTGCCTGATTCCATTCTGCCTGATGTGATTGAATGGGATGAACTTCGCACCCGCCGCAGACAGGAGGGTGTGTATTATGGCATCCGTACCCTCATTCGTAAATTGACAGGTGCATTGATCATTTTTATTACTCTGCAAATGCTTGGCTGGTCTGGGTATCAAGTTCCGCCTGATGGTGCTACACAATTCACTCAGCCAGATTCAGCATTGATGGCAATTCGATTAATGGTTTCGCCTCTGGGTGTGATTATTTTAGCGGGCACGATTGTGCTTGCATGGTCGTATCCGCTCTCGCGAGAAAAATACATGCGTATTCAAAAATTATTGAAGAAGCGAAGAGAAGCAAAAGAATTGCAATAAAAAATGGACAGCCGTTAGGCTGTCCATTTTTTATGTCTTATTAAATATTCTTCTATATCATTGTCAATTCTTCATACACGCCAAAAGTTTCTTTCATAACGCCTATGATCTCGCCCAACGTAACATAAGCATGAACACATTCCATGATATAGGGCATCGTATTTTCTGTACCCTGACATGCAATTCGCAATCTGTCTAATGTTTGACCCACGCGTCCGCTATCACGCGTCTTGCGGACTTCATGCAGGCGGTTCACTTGACGAGTGTATCCGTTCGGGTCCATTCTGAGAATTGGGATAGTAAATGGTTTATCTTCCGCATAAGCATTCACGCCGACGATCTTGCGTACACCCAGATCGATCTCGCGTTGATAACGATAAGCTGCGTCTGCAATCTCACCCTGGAAGAATCCTTTTTCAATGGCAGGGATCACACCACCTAGTTCTTCGACTCTGCGGAAGTAATCATAGGCTTGCTTTTCCATTCTATCTGTCTGCGCTTCGACGAAGAAACTGCCTCCTAATGGATCAACTGTATTTGTAACACCTGATTCTTCGGCAATGATTTGCTGTGTACGCAAAGCAATCGTGACCGAATGCTCGGAAGGTAAAGCCAGTGCTTCATCCATGGAATTAGTGTGCAAACTTTGTGTGCCACCGAGGACAGCGGCAAGAGCCTGTAAAGCAACCCTTACTACATTATTCTCAGGTTGTTGTGCTGTTAATGAAACACCTGCTGTTTGTGTATGGAAACGTAACAACCACGAACGCGGATTTTTTGCCTTAAAAGTTTCGCGCATTTCACGAGCCCAAATGCGGCGCGCTGCTCGATACTTGGCGATCTCTTCGAAGAAATCATTGTGTGCGTTAAAGAAGAAGGATAGACGTGGTGCGAATTCATCTACATCCATTCCGCGTGCGATTCCCCATCTTACATATTCAAGGCCATCTGCTAATGTGAATGCTAATTCCTGTGCAGCAGTGGAACCAGCTTCGCGGATGTGATAGCCTGAAATGGAAATCGTATTCCATTGAGGAACTTTCTGTGCGCCGAATTCCATGGTGTCTACAACCAATCTCATGGAAGGTTCGGGCGGGAAGATGAATTCTTTTTGTGCAATGAACTCTTTAAGAATATCATTCTGGGTGGTGCCGCGTAATTGATCTAATCGTATGCCTTGCTTTTCTGCGGCAGCAAGATACATGGCCCAAATAATTGCAGCAGGCGAGTTAATGGTCATACTGGATGAAACTTTGTCAAGCGGAATTCCATCCAACAAAATTTCCATATCTTTCAATGAAGAGATTGCAACACCGCATTTACCAAACTCACCAAGTGCCTCAGGTTGGTCAGTATCGTAGCCCATCAAAGTGGCTAAATCAAAGGCAATGCTCAATCCTGTTTGACCCTGATCCAGTAAGTATTTGAAGCGCTTGTTTGTTTCCTCCGCAGTGCCGAAGCCTGCGAACATTCTCATCGTCCACAGTTTGCTGCGATGAAGCGTCGGGTGGACTCCGCGTGTATAAGGATATTCACCTGGAAGCCCGAGATCAGATTCATAATCCAGTTCCGCTATATCTTGCGGCGTGTAAAGTCTGTTGATCGGTTCTGAGGATGTAGTAATAAATTCTTCGCTGCGTTCAGGCAGTTGTGACAACGCTTTCTTTAAAGAAGTCTCTTCCCATTTTGAAAGCGATTTTTTTAATTCATCTAGTTTGTTTTTATCGTACATGGCAACTCCTTTGTTGAAGATAAAGAGATTATAACCCTCAACCCCCTCCGTCCTGCAAAGCAGGACACCTCCCCCAAATCCACAAGAAAAAATAAATAATTATTTCAGCTATCAATGTGGATTTGGGGGAGGGCAGGGTGGGGGTCATTCTGGTATACTCGATTTAATAAAAGGTAACTTATGCCCCGCTTTGAAATTGACGTAGACCCTTGTGACCATATTACTGCAGATGCGATCGGCAGCCCCGGCCAGCGTGTCTTTTATCTTCAAGCTTATCAAGATCAACGTACCATTACAGTGCTTATTGAAAAAGCACAATTGCAGTCGCTCGCGATCGGTGTTGAACAATTCCTTTCACAGATCAATCAGCAAAACCCTGATCTCGAAGAAGCATCTCCTGAATATTATGAAGACCAAATGCGTATTAATCCGCCGGTAGACCCGCTCTTTCGCGCAGGTGAGATCGGCTTGGGGTACGATAAAGAACGTGACCGTGTTGTAGTATTCACAAAAGAATTATTAACTGAGGAAGAAGAACCTGACTCCGCAGCGCAGATCCGCTTTTGGGCAACCAGAAGCCAGATGCGAAAACTTGCGCGTCGGGGTGCCGATGTTGTGACTCACGGCAGACCTATGTGCCCACAGTGTGGTCAGCCAATGGAAGCGGAAGGTCATTTCTGCCCAAAGAAGAATGGGCATTTGCATTAATCATTAGCGTTTCCCATGAATAACGAAAATATTAAAATTCAAACTGCCTTTCAATGCGGTGACTACGAACTCAAAGGTCAGTTCATGCTTGGCAGCAATTACACTTTTCTTGTGGATCTTCATCATGAAGGTGAAACTTATCAGGCAGTATATAAGCCTACTCGCGGTGAGCAGCCACTGTGGGATTTTCCTGATAACACACTGGCACAGCGTGAAGTGGCTGCATATTTATTAAGTGAACAACTAGGTTTTCATTTTGTTCCTTTCACCACGCTGCGGGAAGACGGACCTCATGGCTCTGGTTCGCTTCAACAATATATTCAATATGATGTCGAATATCATTATTTTAATTTTACAGAGGAAGACAAGGAATTGTTAAAGCCAGTCATGTTATTTGACATCCTTGCCAACAACGCAGACCGCAAAGGAAGCCATGTTTTCTTTGAAGATGAAACGCACAAACTATATGCAATCGATCATGGCATTTGTTTTCATGAAGAAAATAAACTTCGCACTGTGATATGGGATTTCGCCGCGCAGGCGATTCCAGATGAATTGCTTGCGCCTCTTTCCCAAACTGATAGTTGGCCCGACATCTTTGAGCTTTATCTCAGCCCGAGCGAAATTACCGCCCTTCAACGCCGTGCCCAAAGATTGTTGAACTCTCGTACATTTCCACGCACACCGCGTGACAGGCGCGCATTTCCATATCCGCCGATATAAAAAATATGGAGTCAAACAGCTTGCTGTTTGATAGCAGGAGCAAGCTCCTGCACTCCAAAGGAGAACTTATGCATTACAAACTTGCCCTCATTGGATTTGGTAACGTCGCTCGCTCACTTGCACGATTATTAATCCGCAAACAGGAATTACTAAAATCAAAATATGACATCACCTTTTCATTTACTGGCATTTCCACAGGCAGTCATGGATTTGCTGTTAATCCTAATGGACTTGATATTGAACAGGCTCTTGAACTCGCGGAAAATGGAAAAGATATTTCTTCACTTTCTACTTTCCAAGTTCAAGACTCATTGGCCGTCATTCAACATTCCCAGGCTGATTTCATGTTTGAAAACTCCCCAGTTGATTATGAAACGGGACAGCCTGCTATTGATCACGTCCGCGCGGCATTGAATGCGGGAATGCATGTCAGCACCGCAAACAAAGGAACAGTTGTTCACGCATATCAAGAGTTGACCGAACTGGCCAAATCAAAAAATAAACGCTTCATGTTCGAGTCTACGGTTTTAGGGGGCACACCTGTATTCTCAACGTTTCGAGAAGCCATGCCTCTAGCTGAATTGATTTCATTCAAAGGTATTATCAATGCCACCACCAATCTTATCCTCTCGCGCATGGAAGAGGGCGAATCGTTTGACGATGCAGTGAAGTATTGTCAGGGGATGGGAATTGCCGAAACAGATCCATCGGGTGATGTGGATGGCTGGGATGCGTCCATTAAGGTTGCTGCGCTTGCTACTGTGTTAATGGATACGCCGCTCAAACCTCAACAAGTGGAACGGACAGGCATTCGTGAAATTACATCCGAAATGATCGCAAAAGCAAAAGCAGATGACAAGCGATATAAATTGGTGGCTTCTGCAGAATGGGCGGGGAAAGTTATAAAAGCACGCGTTGCTCCGGAGCTAGTTGAGCCATCCTCTCCATTATATGGAATGATGGGTTCATCTACTGGTTTAACCTTTCGCACAGATGTTTTGCCCGATTATTCAATTACAGTCTCTGAGCGTGAAGGCATGAAGGGCGGACCTGTTGAAACGGCTTATGGTCTGTTTTCAGATTTTGTGAATGTCGTGAAATAGTGAGAAAGACCTCCGAGATTTTAAAAATCTCGGAGGTCTTTTTATATAGAACATAAATTCTGTTATACTCGCTTATGTCATTCTGAGCCGCGCTCTTGTTCTTTGCGGCGAAGAATCTCTACAATTATCTCAGAGACCCTTCACTTTGTTCAGGGTGACATCATAAAGGTGAATTATGGCAAAAACTAAAACACATACCCGTTATGTCTGTCAGCAGTGTGGACGCGTGGCCGCCTCTTATATGGGCAAATGTCCGCAGTGTTCATCGTTTAATAGCATGGTTGAAGAAGTCATCCATGATGAACCTGTCAGCAAGGGACCTGCAAATGTTCGAGGGCTGAGTGGCCGTTCGCAGCCGCGGCCCATTGATGAGGTTGGGGGTGAAGCGGAAGATCGAGTCCACTTGCCGATCGGTGAGTTTGCGCGTGTCCTCGGTGGCGGCATTGTGCTCGGTTCCATCGTACTCATTGGCGGTGACCCTGGCATTGGCAAATCCACGTTGATGCTACAAATGGCGATGGAGATGGCGAAGACGCAGCGCGTGTTGTATGTTTCGGGTGAAGAGTCTGAACGGCAGATAAAAATGCGCGCGGTGCGTTTGTTGAGCGGGAAGAAGGATTTGCCGAAGAATCTTTTATTGGTGACGGAAACGAATCTCGAAGTGATTCTGAATCACGTCAGCGATTCAAAACCTGACCTGCTCATTGTTGACTCGATCCAAACAGTTTATTTATCTGAATTAGATTCGTCGGCGGGATCGGTTTCACAGGTACGTGAGTGTGCGTCGCATTTGCGTGAGCTGGCGAAATCCACTGGTGTATCCGTTTTCTTAATCGGGCATGTGACCAAGGAAGGTGCGATAGCGGGCCCACGTGTGTTGGAACATATTGTAGATACAGTTTTGTATTTGGAAGGCGATAGGTTTCAAGCCTATCGTTTATTGCGTTCCGTCAAGAATCGTTTCGGTGCAACTGCTGAGGTAGGTGTCTTCGAAATGCGTGAAGGCGGATTGATTGAAGTGACCAATCCATCAGAAGCATTTCTCGCAGAAAGATTGGTTAATGCGGCTGGGTCAACTATTGCGGTAACAATGGAAGGGACGCGGCCCATATTAGTTGAAATTCAGGGATTAACTTCTCCAACTCAATTTGGCAATGCGCGCCGCACACCCAATGGTATTGATTTCAATCGTTTATTATTGATCTCGGCGGTACTAACTCGCCGTGTGGGATTAAAACTTTCAGAGCAGGATGTCTTTGTCAACGTGGTAGGTGGTATTCAAATTGATGAACCCGCTGCAGATTTGGCAATTGCTGCTGCGATTGCCTCTTCATGGAAGGATGTACCTGTCCGTGCTGAAGCTGTATTGATCGGCGAAATTGGTTTGGCTGGCGAGTTGCGGATGCCAGGTCAAATGGTGGCGCGTTTGCGTGAGGCACAAAAGTTGGGGTTTAAAACTGCGATTGTTCCAAAAGCCATTCGTCAGGGTGAAGCCTATCCTAAGGGAATTGAGATCATCGAAGTCCGTTCTTTAGATCAGGCTTTGAATGCAGCATTAATGAAGGACGGTTCCGCTTCAAAATCACGAAAATCTGATTAACTTTGCAACTGAATAAAAAATTATCCGTATACCTTCTCAGATAGATCACCTGAGGAGGTTTTTTCTATGTTTAGAAAATTAATATTATTCGTTGCAATTCTCGCATTAGCCACAATGGCTTGCGGTTTCAATATTGACTTGCCCAATGCTCCCGAGCCTGGACCTGATGTTACTAATGAGATCAAAGTACCAACTCCAAAGACTGACGATGTAAGTTTAAGCCTTTCGTTTGGAGCAGGTGAAATGACATTAGCGCCCGGCGCGAGTCAACTTGTGGAGGGCACTGCCACTTATAATTACGAAGAATTTAAACCTAAGGTCAATATTGATGGCAGTGATATAGATATTCAAATGGGTGATAGTGAATTTAATTCATTTCCTCCATTCAAGGATATAAAAAATATATGGGATTTAAAGTTAGGTGAAACTCCCATGGACCTGAACATTGAATCAGGCGCTTATAAAGGAGTCTTTGAATTTGGCGGACTTGCCCTTACTAATCTGACTATTAAAGATGGCGCGGCCGATGTTCAACTCAATTTTTCTGAACCGAATTTAACGGATATGTCTGTTTTTCATTATGAAACAGGTGCTTCTGATGTAAAGATGACAGGTCTTGCTAATGCCAATTTCAACCTGATGGATTTTTCATCTGGCGCGGGCGATTACACTCTTGATTTCTCAGGCGAATTACAACGCGATGCATCCATCAAAATTCAGAGTGGCCTCAGTAATATCATGATCATCGTCCCTGAAGGCGTGAACGCAATTGTTACAGTAGATAGCGGCGCATCGAATATCAGTGCAGGTTCAAGCTGGAGTCAGAATGGGAATGTGTATAAACAAGAAGGTGAAGGTCCAACGCTTACATTTGTGATCGATATTGGCGCTGGCAACGTCACTCTGACAAAATAATAACAACGATATATTTCAATCAAGCCTCTCGGCTATAATAGCTGAGAGGCTTTTTCATTTCATGGATAAAGGAAGAAAGCTATGAATACCAAACGAACACTTTTTATTTCACTGATCTCTTTGACGACTATCCTGGCATGCGTCATACCGGGACTTCCAACTCCCTCGGCTCCTGCTCTCGCACCGACAGTTGATACGGGTATCCTGTCAACAATGGTGGCTGAGACAGTTTCCGCCGCGATAGTATTGACCGAACAAGCTGTCCCAACCCCGACCCTTGTTCCTACTTCCACGCCCACCTCTGAACCGACATTGACTCCGACAGCTGAGATAGTTCCAGTTGGAAGCACGCTTACTGTGCAGGAAGATGGCTCTACTCTGTTTATAGATGAACGTGCAGGATATGAGATTACTGTTCCCCCTAGTTGGCTTGCAGTACGTATCAACGAACAGGAATATCAGGATGCTCTTACATTGTCAGCTGATATTCAGAAATCTTTATTAAGTATTCAGAACAATGACCCTAATATTTTTCGCTTATTTGCCATTGATACGCAGAATGAACATGTTCTGGATGAATTTTATACAAATATTAATTTTATTTGGGAGGAACAGAGTACCATATCGTTTGAGAATAACGAAGATTTAAATGGCAGTGCAGTTCATTTAGCTGAAATAACATCCGGGTTAAAAATCCTGTCATCCGAGATTTCTACTATCTCAGATGGTATTCCTGTTGGCGTTATCGAGTCGAGCTATATAATGAAGAATTCTTCCAACGAGGATGTAGCTGTCTTTCAAAGACACATTATCTTTAACACTAGGACAGGTGCAATGACGGTTACAGTATCTACACTGGAAGAGGCAAAGGATGCAGCATTTTCTGCATTTGACGCAATTCTTGAGACGATTAAGATCGCCCCAGAGTAATGATTTCATAATGGATTCCCTCATGTCTACACCTCGTATCGTCCGTGCACCGCGCGGCACACAACTGACCTGTAAGAACTGGCTCAGCGAAGCTGCGTATCGTATGATCCAAAATAATCTTGACCCTGAAGTGGCGGAGAAACCCGAAGACCTCGTTGTCTACGGCGGACGTGGGAAAGCCGCGCGAAATTGGGAATCATTTGAAGCGATTCTTGAGTCACTTAAGAATCTTGAAGAAGATGAGACTTTGCTTGTGCAATCAGGCAAGCCGGTAATTGTTTTTAAGAGTCATAAAGATGCGCCAAAAGTTTTAATTGCAAATTCAAATCTTGTACCGCACTGGGCTACGTGGGAAAAATTTGATGAGTTGGATAAAAAAGGCCTCATCATGTATGGCCAAATGACTGCTGGCTCATGGATCTATATTGGCACGCAGGGAATTTTGCAAGGCACATATGAAACTTTTGGAGCGCTTGCAAAACTAAAAGGCTGGGGTTCATTGAAAGGCAAATTTGTTTTAACTGCAGGCCTCGGTGGAATGGGCGGTGCACAGCCTTTGTCAATTACCATGAATGAAGGAGTTGGATTGATAGTTGAAGTAGATCCGGAGCGAGCAGAACGCCGCCGCGCAATTGGGTATGTGGACATGGTTGTAGATACTCTTGAAGAAGCAATGACTCTGGTTGAAGAAGCCAAGGAAAAACAGATTCCAAGATCAATTGGGTTAATTGGGAATGCCGCAGATATATATACAGAACTGTTTCAGCGTGGAATTATTCCTGATGTAGTGACAGATCAAACATCTGCACATGAGGCTTTATTTTATGTGCCTGCTGGATTAAGTATCACAGCCGCAGATCAATTGCGAGATTCTGACCCTGAGAAGTATAAAAAAATGGCAATGGATTCCATGTCCAAACATGTGCAGGCTATGCTTTCTTTTCAACGTGCGGGCGCGGAAGTTTTTGATTATGGTAATAACTTAAGACAGCAAGCATTTAACAATGGTGTTAGTGATGCTTTTGATTTTCCTGGATTCGTGCCCGCCTATATTCGTCCGTTATTTTGTGAAGGCAAAGGGCCATTTCGTTGGGTGGCGCTCTCTGGTGATAAAGAAGATATTTATACAACCGATAAAGCCATTATGGAATTATTTCCTGAAGATGCGCATTTACATCGCTGGTTGAAAATGGCGCGCGAGAAGATTCCCTTTCAAGGATTGCCTTCACGCATTTGCTGGCTTGGATATGGCGAGCGTGCTAAAGCTGGTTTGATGTTCAATGAATTGGTCGCCAGTGGAAGAGTAAAAGCGCCTATCGTGATCGGCCGCGATCATTTGGATTCTGGTTCTGTCGCTTCACCGAATCGCGAAACTGAATCCATGAAAGATGGTTCAGATGCTATTTCAGATTGGGCGATTTTGAATGCGTTGATCAATGCAGTGGGTGGCGCAACATGGGTTTCATTTCATCACGGCGGTGGAGTGGGCATGGGCTATAGTCAACATGCGGGACAGGTCATTGTTGCCGATGGAACGCCAGAAGCAGCTCGCAGATTGGAAAGAGTCCTTACAACAGATCCAGGTATGGGCGTGGCGCGACACGCCGATGCGGGTTATGAAATTGCCATTGACGCTGCAAAACGTCACGGGTTGAAAATGCCGATGTTGCGGAGTATCGCATAATTTGCTAAACCAAAATTGTAATGTACGCTCGTCATTTTTGCCGAAAAGTTTAGTACGCATGTTATGCGTGAGACAAGCGATGAAATAATCCCGTATGAAAAAATATACTATTTTATTTTTGTGCTTTCTTTTGACAGGTTGTATATCGACTCCTAATCTTTGGGGAGATGCGGCTTTGCCGATTTTTATTCCAACTTCTACTTCAACACCAACTCAAACAGCTACTACAACTGCATCGCCAACAGCGACAATTACTGCAACCGTTACACAGACACTCATTCCAGCCATTACATTGACTCCAACTGCTTTATCGCCTTTAGCGCGTATCGAACGAGTTCTTATTATCAGTTACGATGGGATGCGTCCCGATGCGATTGCCGCCGCACCCATGCCCAATTTGCTTGCATTGATCGAAGCTGGTGCATCCGCGCCGACAAGTGCACTCACTATTGATTATCCTGCCACGTCGCCGAGTCACGCATCTATGCTTTCAGGATTATGTATGGAAGACCATGGTGTGATCTATAACAAATACTTTAAGTACATGGGCTATTCTAAAGGCGTTGATATATTTGATCTCGCTCACGCAGCAGGGTTAAAAACTGTAATGATCGTTAGCAAGGATAAAATGCGGCAGATGGCTGAACCCGAAACAACTGATGTCTTTGAGGTTCGTTATGGTGAACCTGCAGTTGCCAGAGAGGTAGTAGCACAAATTCAATTGGGGTTTGATTTGATGTTCGTGCATTTTGCGGGCCCGGACAATCGCGGGCATAAATATGACTGGATGTCTGGTGAATATATGAAAGTTTTGCGTGAAGGCGATGTGGCATTGGGCCAAATACTTGCGGCTTTAGATGAAAATGATTTGCGCGAAGACACGCTTATTATTATCACTGCCGATCATGGCGGAAAAGGTTCGAATCATATTGGCCTTGTCATTGAAGATTATCGCATCCCATGGATCGCTTCCGGGCCAGGTGTGATCCATAAAGAACTCACTTTGCCGATTTACACCATGGATACTGCCGCTACCGCTGCGTATGCTTTGAAACTTCCACTTCAACCAGATTGGGCAGGCATTCCCATTTATGAAATCTTCGGTGAGCCGCAACTCAAAGTACATGATGGCTATCCTTGTAAAACCTAATTTTAAAATATGACTCGAAAAATTCAACTTTTGACTCTTCTTGCTTTTTTTCTGCAAGCATGTGCATCAACCGCTTCTCCTCTGCCGCCGACAATTGCCTCTATCCCAACAGCGACTCTCACCCCAAGCAGTACGCCGCCATCCGCCGCTACCGAGGCGCTCATCCCTACTGTCACATTTACACCGGCACCCAGCATCGAGCGTGTCTTAATCGTAAGCTTTGACGGGCTACGTCCCGATGCAATAGAAGAAGCAAACATGGTAAATGTGATGGAGTTAATGCAAAGTGGTGCTTACACACTCAACGCACAGACCATCATGCCAAGTACAACGCTTCCATCACATTCTTCAATGCTTGTAGGAACCTGCCCTGCAAAACATATTGTGCGTTGGAATGAATATGTGCCTGAAAACGGTTTTGCGATGGGGACTGATATATTTGACCTTGCACATGCGGCAGGTTTCCGAACTGCAATGGTGGTTGGCAAGGAAAAACTTCGCCAGGTCACGGAACCAGTCAGCACGGATTACTTTGCCTTTATTGATGAAACAGATAAGATCGATGATTTTTCCACTGTGGAGAAGCTTGCAATCCAACAGGTGCAAAATGGGTTTAATTTGATGTTCGTGCATTTTCCAAATGGTGACCTTGCAGGGCATGAGGAAGGCTGGATGTCACGCAAGCAATTGAAGACATATGCCAAAGATGATAAGTCGTTTGGCTTGATCCTTGAAGCATTAAAAAAACAAGGTTTATATGAAAGCACTATCATTATCATTACAGCGGATCATGGCGGTCATGATACTACGCACGGCACGGAGTTGCCTGAAGATATGACCATTCCATGGATCATCAGCGGGCCGCGTGTTCAAGCCGGTCAACTTACTACACAAGTTTATACAATGGATACAGCCGCAACAATCGCTTACGTACTTGGCTTGCCGATTCCATCCGAATGGGACGGCGCCCCGGTGTTTGAAGCATTTGGAGCACCCATTACAGAGTTGTCAGAAGGTTGTTAGCAGATCAATGAATCACTGGGATTATTTCTTGTTTCTCTTTAATAAGGGTTTTATCACTGGCAAAATGTGGTATCTCACATTCTTCTTTTGTTTCTTGTTCGCCCTAATGCTTTATAAAACTTTCAAAGTGGATAAAGTGCCCTATCAAAAAATATACTTACTCTCTTTGATTCCGTTTTTATTTCCTCTTCTCATGTTGGTCTGGGGAACACTTTTTGAGCATACAAACTCGATCACTGCAGATGTGCCAGCCTGGCAATTAAAAACCATATCAATAATTTTATATGTTCAACTCGCGATAAGCCTTGGATGTATTGTTTATTTCAAAGGTATTCGGCTGCTTGTTGCCACATTGGCAGTATTGCAGATGTATTTCACACTTCCTTTTTTTCTGGTCGCATATATGTCCATTAGCGGTTCCTGGGTGTGATAGTCTGAAGTGATGAGGAAAAATGAAAACTAAACGATCTACTAAGTTATTTCTGCCTTTTCTTTTACTCGTATCTGTGTCTCTGGCCTGTAACCAATTGACTGGAGCCTCAGTTACTCCCACACAACAATCTGCAACTGAGACCGCAACTTTAATACCTGTCACTGAAGTTGTTACTACAGAACCAGCAGACCCAAATGCTGGAGCTTCAGGAATGGGAGATTCGCTCTACCCTGAATTCGGCAACGGTGGATATAACGTATTACATTACACGCTGGATATAACAGTTAATAATGTCGCTACCAGCGACTTAACAGCCATCACAACTGTCGAGGCAAAAGCGACTCAGGCTTTAAACAGTTTCAATTTGGATTTTGTTGCTTTTGACATCACGAGTATTACAGTAAATGGCCAGCCTGCGATTTTCGAGCGTGCAGACCAGGAATTAACCGTTACTCCTTCAACTCCGTTGATAGAGGATGAAACATTCACAGTTGTAGTTCAATATCATGGCTCACCCGGTGGGATGCAGTCTGTTGCGCTGCCATTTCAAACAGGCTGGGTGACAATTGAAGGCGGTAGTTTTGTGCTAAGTGAACCAGATGGTTCTGCAAGTTATTATCCTGTCAATGACCACCCGTTGGATAAGGCTTCTTACACTTTCCGTGTGACTGTTCCTAAACCCTTTGATGTCGCAGCGAATGGCGTTCTCACCGAGACAGTTGATAACGGTGATACAAATACATTCATCTTTGAAGCGCGTGACGTGATGGCGAGTTATCTCGCTACCATTAATATTGATGAGCTTGATCTTGAAACCATGGAACCTGCCAATGGAATTCCGATCAGAAATTATTATTCAACTGGATTGCCTGCGGATGTTCGTAAACCATTTGCAAGGCAAGGCGAAATGCTCATTTATTTCAGCGAGTTATTTGGTCCATATCCATTTGAAATATATGGCGCCTTCGTGATGGATACTGAATTCGGTGCAGCGTTGGAGAATCAAACCATGTCCATTTTTGGTATGGATATGATCGATCTTGACGATGTAGAAGGCACAGAATTGACTGTCGCGCATGAACTTGCACATCAGTGGTTTGGGGATAGTGTCAGTGTTGCAGATTGGAGCGACATCTGGCTCAACGAAGGTTTTGCTACTTATTCCGAAGGCTTGTGGATCGAGCACACAGACGGAAGAGGTGCCCTGGATGAATGGGTAAAATCTGAATATACAACGGTGACCGATTTTCCAGAATATTTTCCTCCACCCGGGAATCCTGCCGCAGATAACCTGTTCAATGGCGGTGTATACCTTCGAGGTGGTTTGACCCTCCATGCATTGCGCCTTGAAGTTAGCGATGAGGTTTTCTTTGATATTTTGAGAACATATGCGGAGAGTTATAAATATAGCAACGCCACAACAGATGATTTTATTGCTGTTGCCGAGGAAGCAAGTGGAAAAGAATTGAACGAGTTTTTTGATGACTGGTTATTTAATGAAAAGATACCGCCTATTCCACAGATGGGGTTGGAGTAATATCAGTTAACAAAATCGTTATTTGACAAAAACCGCATGACCGACTATTATTTGCGAACTTAAGTAGGGAGTAGCCACCCATTCCCATGGGCCAGTTGGTCGTCAAGACAGAGCAAATGCTCTCGGCCAATTGTATGTGTAACAGCACTACTGGCGAGACTACCACGTGTAAATGCGTGGTAGTCTCGCCTTTTTTTATATTTATATATCAATAGTATTTAGGAGAGTTCATTATGGAAGAATCAATTTGGCTGTGGGTGGGATTTAATCTGTTCGTTTTATTGATGCTCGCGCTTGATCTGGGCGTTTTTCATCGACAATCGCATACGGTTTCAACGAAAGAAGCGATCACCTGGAGCGTAGTTTGGATATCGCTGTCGCTGATCTTCAATGCCATCATCTACTTTTTTTGGGATCAAATGGTGCCGAACAGTCAATATACAAACAGCGAAGCAGCATTAGCTTTTCTCACTGGATACCTGATCGAAAAATCATTGAGTGTTGACAACATATTTGTATTTATATTGATCTTCTCATTCTTCGCAGTGCCAGCAGCTTATCAGCACCGCGTGCTTTTCTGGGGAATTCTCGGGGCTTTGGTCATGCGCGGTATTCTCATTGCCGTGGGCGCAGCATTACTTGAACAATTCCACTGGATCATCTATGTCTTTGGCGCATTTCTAATTTACACGGGTATTCGTATGGCGCGGCATCAGGATGAGGAAGTACAGCCTGATAAGAACCCTATCGTAAAATTCTTCAGAAGGTTTATGCCCGTCACCGAAAATTTTGAAGGCGACAAATTTTTTGTTCGCCGCGCTGGAGTATTAATGGCGACGCCTCTCTTTTTGATCTTGCTGATCGTCGAGAGCACAGATTTAGTCTTCGCTGTTGATTCGATCCCAGCGATCTTCGCAGTCACCCGTGACCCGTTCATTGTATACACATCAAACGTTTGTGCGATTTTAGGCTTGCGTGCGCTTTACTTCTTGCTTGCAAATGTAATGGATAAATTCCAATATCTCAAGCTAGGGTTATCCGTTGTGCTGACATTTATCGGTGTAAAGATGGTCATTGCGGACCTGTACCATATTCCCGTTGGAGTTTCACTAGGCATCGTAGCCAGTGTTCTCACGATTTCAATTGTCGCTTCATTGTGGAAGGCAAGAACTTCTTCTGACAAGTTGCCCGCAGCGAAATAGATATAATGACGCAAGTAAAAAAATCTGCACTCTTTATATTTGCGTCAATACTCTTGCTCGGATAGTGTGGTCGTAACTTGATTCCACGCTAGAGCGGGCAGTCTGTTCAGGGAGTGGGTGTATCTGTCGGCGTTTCGGTTTCAGTCGCCGTGGGCGTGGATGTGCTGGTGAAGGTTGGAGTCGGCGTGTTGGTCGCCGTTGATGTAGGCGTTATCGTTGGCGTTGAGGATGCTGTTGCAGAAGGCGTAATTGTAGGAGTTGGAGTCAATGTGACAACAGGCAGATTAACGGAACCGATCTGTCCAAGACCGAGCAGGTCATGACGGACCCAGCCGCCTTCGTATTGTCTCAAGTTCGGGTCGCTTTGGTCAGGCGCGATCAGCAACCATGTCTCATCCTCGTTGAGAGCGCGAAACGTAAGGCACGAATCCAGGTCAAGCGGTTCACCTAACACAGCGTATGTGGTGCCGGGACCCGAACGCACATTGATGGTGCGCACATCAATCAATACGTTGATACATAACCTCACGGTTTCAAACGTCTGTTTTGTGGCGGACGCAGTCGAGGTCGGTTTGGTGGCTGTGATGGAGGGTGTTACCGGGTTGGTAGGTGAGGATGTGATGGTTGGAGATTCGGGGGTGTTGGTCAATGTCGCTGACGATGCAAGTGAAGGCGTGACTGTTGGCGTCTCTGACGGATTCAGTCGGGGAATCAAAACAAATGCTAATAGAATGATAAGTCCAATAAGGACGGGAATCCCATACTTGACAAACGTGGGAGGCAGGGAGAGTAGCGCCTTTTTATAGGGAGCAACAACGGGTGGCTCTCCGGTATATCCCAGCGGAACCAGAAGTTTTTTGAAATTGTCCTCGTACTCACCAGTGGAAAAATCTGCGAAATTGATCGTGTTCAGGGCGAAAGGCACGCTGGTTGGAACCAGCATGATCGGGATGATCTTTTTATGCAGGCTCAACGCCTGGGTATATTCCTTTTTTACCCATTCAGATTCAACGGAGTTCGGCGAAAGCACAACGATAACGTACTGGCTCGACTTGATGGCGTCAGGGATCATGCGCACCCAATCATCGCCGCCGCGCAGGTCGGTGATATCCCACCAGACATCGTAGCCTGCCTTTTCCAGATCCGCTGCAAGCTTGCGGGCGAAATTGGCATCCTTGCGTGAATAGCTCATGAAGATGTTCTGCATATTCTCCCAACGTTCAAAATCTCAATTATGTTCCATCATCGTTTTGCAAAGTAAAGTAATGAAGCATTGAGATTGGATAAACAACAGCATAAT
Organism: Anaerolineales bacterium; assembly: GCA_014379595.1. Taxonomy (GTDB): domain Bacteria; phylum Chloroflexota; class Anaerolineae; order Anaerolineales; family Villigracilaceae; genus Villigracilis. The sequence continues at coordinate 192,553 of JACMLM010000035.1, read as the reverse complement.
ACCATCTCTAAACAGATTCAGGAAACATTTGTTTGAGGATACTTGTGAGATCCATACATCCCGCTTCTCTTCAAACCTTAATTTCTTATACTCCTCTTACATCTCCTCCCTTGACCAAAACTCAATATAAGTATAAAGTTAAGCCCACTTAACTAAAAAGTAGGCTTAACTATGACCAAACCCACTCAATTTACCCAAACTCTACGTGCCTGGATGGATGTGTTTATGCATCGATCCATGCGTGGCTGGGGTCACTTTGCCAAAAGTACAGGGCTATCCATGCCGCAGATGAGCATCCTGATGCAGCTGCATCACAAAGGGACATGCGGTATCTCAGACATCAGCGAACGTTTTGATATCTCTGCTGCGGCGGCCAGTCAGCTTGTCGATAAACTTGTACAGGCTGATTATCTTGCGCGCGCTGAAGACCCAAATGACCGCCGCGCCAAGATATTAACCCTAAACATAAAAGGTCAGGAACTGATCAAACGGGGCGCTGAAGAACGTCATCGCTGGATGGATGAACTCGCAACGAAAATAACTGCTGAGGAACGTTCCAAAGTAACCGAAGCTCTTGAAATTTTGAACCGAGCAGTTCTACAACTTGAAGAGAAAAAATAACCTCTGCAAAGCCTCTCGCATTTAAACATAATTTCTCCACATTTATTTGTTATTTTCATACTGATCTTTTTATAAAGGAGTATTCACTTGCAAGCAACAATAACTCAACCCAAAATTCGCGCCCGCCGCGCTCGTCCCTCTTTCAAAGGCATTGGCCGCGCGATCCGCTATCTGACAAAATATGGCAGTCAGGCAGTTTGGCCGTATATCTTTCTTATTATCGCTACACTTTCACAGTTGGCTGTGCCGCGCATGATCCGCAATGTGATCGATGCAGTGACGAGCGGATATCTCGCAGACCAGGTTTTGCAGGCAATGGATAAAATCCCTGCGCAATTGGTTGATACGGTCTTGCCGAAGATTCTGGAAGCAACAGGGAAACCAAATTCCTTAACGCTGGACCAACTCAAAGTTACGCTTGAATCGGATTTGGCCAACGCTCCCCGCGCCCTGATAACTGCCCTCGTTTTAATTATCATCTTCGCAATCCTGCGGGGAGTCTTCTCCTTCCTGCAAGCGTTTTGGGCAGAGAAGAATTCACAAGCCGTTGCGTATGATCTGCGAAATGATCTGTATGCGAAGATACAACAATTGTCATTTTCATATCACGATAAGAATCAAACGGGACAATTAATGATCCGTGCTACGGATGATGTTGAAAAAGTTCGCGTGTTCATTGGGCAGGCCTTGCTGCAGCTTGTGGGTGCGATCATTTTGTTGACTGGGACAATTATTATTTTATTCACATCCAATGTTTCGCTTGCATGGACGGCTATGCCGATCCTGCCTGTTGCATTGGTGTTGTTCATGACCTTCGGTATTATCAGCCAGCCGTTGTTTGCAAAGGTGCAGCAAAAACTTGCGGCGTTGAATACAGTTTTGCAGGAAAACCTTGCGGGCATCAAAGTTATTAAAGCTTTCACGCGCGAAAAACAACAGCAGAAAAAATTCCGCACCGCCGCAGATGACACCATGAATCAAGGCATCGTCGTGGCGCGTTTGTTTACGTTCCTGTTTCCTTTTGTGTTTTTGATCGCCAATCTTGGACAAGCTGCAATCTTATATGTAGGTGGCAAGCAGATTATTGCAGGCATGTTGAGCATCGGCGCATGGCAGGAATTTTCGCTGTACTTAATGTATTTATTTTTTCCCATTGCACAACTTGGATTCATCATTACGCAACTGGGACAAGCCTCCACGTCTGCTGACCGCATCTTTGAAATTCTTGATGCAAAAAGTGACATTGTAGATAAGCCCGATGCCAGGAAGCTTCCTGCCGTCAAAGGTGATGTGAAATTTGATAACGTCACATTTAGATATTTCGGCGGCGGTGACCCTGTGCTTAAGAATGTTTCATTTGAAGCAAAGCCAGGTGAAACAATTGCTTTACTCGGCGCGACAGGCTCAGGCAAGACCAGCATCATCAATTTATTGCCACGCTTTTATGATCCAAGCGAAGGAAGTATCACGATTGATGGTCATGACTTGCGCGATGTAACTCTTGATTCACTGCGTTCGCAAATTGGTATTGTGTTGCAGGAAACAACATTGTTCAGCGGAACCATTCGCGACAATATTGCTTTTGGTAAACCCGAAGCCACGCTTGAAGAAATTCAATCGGCAGCAAAGTCTGCTGCAGCGCATGATTTTATTATGTCATTTCCTGATGGGTATGACACTCACGTTGGCGAACGCGGCACCACATTAAGCGGCGGACAAAAACAACGCGTGGCGATTGCGCGCGCGCTTCTGCTCAACCCGCGTATTCTCATTCTCGATGACTCAACCTCCAGTGTGGATGTTGCCACCGAGTCGCATATTCAGGAAGCGCTAGAAACATTGATGAAGGGCCGTACATCCTTTGTCATCGCACAGCGCATCAGCACCGTGATGAACGCAGACAAAATCCTCGTGCTTGAAAAGGGCGAAATTGTCGCACAAGGCAGGCACGCCGAATTAATGGAAGAAGAACCGATCTATGCTGAAATCTATAACTCGCAACTTTTACATGAGGAGAATTAACCTATGATGGGCCCTGGTCGCTTCGGCGATATCCTCAACCGTGAAACCGTCAAGCCGCGTAATCTGAGCGAAACGCTCGGCCGCCTTGGCAAATATTTTGGCCGCTTTTGGTACATGATCGCACTGGCAGTGACCTTCATTATCATCTCCACTTGGACTCAAGTGACCTCTCCTGAATTAGCAGGACAAACCACTGATTGTTTCCTCGTCCCTACTGGAGGAAGTGCATTCGCTTCCTTCTTCCCTCAAACTGATTCTAACCAACAAACAGTTTCTTCCTGTTGGCTTGGTACAACCGAAGACCCGTCCACGCTGTCATATTCGCGTCAGATCATTTATACCGCCTTCCATGCTGGCGGATACGAAGTTCCAGACATTGCGATTGCGACAACTGAACAGCGCGTCGAAGCCTTATTCCGTTTGATCATCATCATGATCTCCATGTATGTGCTGGGTGCGGTCTTAACGGGTGCAACCTTCTTCGCCATGGCGTGGACAGGCCAGCACGTTCTGCGTGAATTGCGTTTGGAAGTGTTTGAGAAATTACATGCGCTTTCATTAAGTTATTATGCCGACCACAAGGCAGGCGATCTGATGAGCCGCATCACCAATGATTCCTCTGCAATTGAACAGGCGTTTTCATTTGCATTGGTGCAGGTTTTTGGCGGAGCGCTCACTCTCGTTTGGGTGGCTTATAACATGCTGACCTCCAGTTTGCCTTTCGCACTGCTTTCACTCGCTGTTGCACCTCTAATGTTTATTGCCACAGTCTGGTTTTCAGAGCAGGCACGCAAAGCCTTCCGCACAAGCCGCGAGGAGATTGGTAACGTCAATACTGAATTGCAAGAGACCATTTCATCTGTCCGCGAAGTGCAAGCCTTCAACCGCGCGGATGAAAACATTGAGCAGTTCAAGGAAGTCAACGCTGCCAATCGTGACGCGAACATTCGCGCAGTCGCTTACACCTCTGCCTTAGCTCCAACATTGGAAGCCTTTTCCTACCTTGGGCTTGCGATTGTCACTGGCGTAGGCGGCTGGTACTTGTTGACGGGTGATGCGCTTTTTGGCGCAACTGTCACGCTCGGCTTGGTCATCACCTTCCTTGCTTATGTTCAACGCTTCAATCAACCAATCCAACAGATCGCCGTTTTATGGACGAATATCCAAAACGCGATTGCAGGTGCAGAACGCATCTTTACTATTCTTGATGAAACTCCTGCTGTGGTCGATAAGCCTCAAGCGAAAGAAATGACAGAGATCAAAGGCAGGGTTGAATTTACAGAAGTCTCACATCACTATGAAGATGGTGTGCCTGTATTGAATAAAGTCTCCTTCGCCGCTGAACCTGGGCAGACAGTTGCCATTGTCGGCCCAACTGGTGCAGGCAAGACCACGATCATTAACTTGTTGCCGCGTTTCTATGATGTGACGCATGGCTCTGTCAAAATTGATGGCGTGGATGTACGTGATGTGACTGTTGAATCGCTTCGCAAACAAATTGGTATTGTCTTGCAGGATACATTCTTATTTAGCACGTCCGTGATGGAAAATATCCGCTTTGGCAAACCAGATGCAACCGATGAAGAAGTTTTTGCGGCAGCTAAACTTGCCAATGCTGATTCATTTATCGCGCGCCTGCCAGAAAAATATGAAACAGTTTTGGGTGAACGCGGCTCGGGCTTGAGTCAGGGACAGCGTCAATTGCTTTCGATTGCGCGCGCTGCACTGGCTGATCCGCGTGTGCTCATTTTAGATGAAGCAACTTCCAGTGTAGATACTCGAACGGAGCGTCTCATCCAAAAAGCATTTGATGCATTGCTTCAAAGCCGTACGTCTTTTGTGATCGCACATCGCTTATCCACCATTCGAAATGCAGATCAAATCCTCGTTTTGAAAGATGGTCAGATCATCGAGCGCGGCAAGCATGAGGAACTACTTGCGAAAAAAGGTTTCTATTACGATTTATATATGAGTCAATTCAAAAAGCAGGAAGAAGTGGAAGCAGTTTTGTAATTTCTATAGGGACACAGCGTCGCTGTGTCCCTATAGTATTAAAATTTCAAGTAACTTTGGGGTATCTTTCAAGATCATATTCGCACCCATTTGATTTAACTCAGCTTCTTCACCAAAACCACACAACACTCCCACCGTTTGAGTGCCAGCTGACTTGCCTGCGCGTATATCTACAGTAGTGTCTCCGATCATTAAACAGTTCTCGGGGGAGACCTTCATCAATTTTGCAGCGAGCAGGACAGGGTCAGGATAGGGCTTGGTATAGGCTGCTGATAAACCTGTAACGATCACGTCAAAATATTTAACAAGGTCGAATTGTTCAAGGAAATCCAATGTGGTGCGTTCATCACGTGCACTGACCACCGCCATCGGATAACGCCCATGCAGCTGCTTGAGCATATCATCTACGCCGGGGATAAGCATAAATTTCTTTGATGATCGTCTAAGATAGCGGGACAACCAGTGAATAATTGCGATCATTTCATCATCAATGCCAAATCTATCAGCAAAACCAAGTAAAGCGTTGCCGGGCGCTTCGGCCCACATCACAAAGCGGCGTGCCGTAAGATCGCGGTCTTTGAACAGGAAACTTGGAAAAAATCCAGAGACTTTTTGTGCGTAGAGGTCATCGGTATCACTAAGTGTTCCATCTACGTCAAAACAAAGGGCTTTTATGCGGGTTAAGTCAAGGGACATGGCGCAATTGTACCAAAAGGACTATACTTCATCTTTAAGCTTGAATTGAATATATTTTGTAGTATGATTTTATAAGTTATGGCTGAAGACCGTACCCGCTCCCTGCTCGAATTATTAATGAATGTTAGCCGTGAAGTAGCCACTGCGTTGGATCTTCGCACGGTTTTACAGCGTCTCCTTTTCGCTGCTATTCAACATGTTGGCGGTGAACGCGGCAGTATTGTAGTGATGGATGATCTTGGCAAGCCTGTAGATGCAACCATTGTGTACGGAAAACAACTCCACGAACATACAACTCAACAGTTACGCGATACTGTGGAACGCGGTCTGGCTGGATGGGTAGTGCAGAATCGTCAGGCTACGCTGGTACCGGATACTAGTAAAGATGATCGCTGGCTGCGCCGTGCAGATGATTCTATAGATAAGAGCGGAGCGAAATCAGCGGTCTGTGTTCCGTTGATGGCGCGCGAACGGTTGGTTGGAGTGCTTACACTGGTGCACTCTGTCCCCGGTGCATTCAATCAAGAACACTTGGAATTAATGCAAGCCATTGCCGATCAGGCAAGTGTGGCTGTTTTGAATGCGCGTTTGTATACTGAAAGCCAGCGGACTGCACGGGTCATGTCTGCACTTGCGGAGGGGGCAGCTGCGATTAACACATCGCTGGAAATGGAAGATGTCTGGCGGCGCATTCTTAATCAGACCATGCAAGCTTTACAAGTTGAAACTGTTGCTCTGGCTTTAGTTGATAACCCCGGTACTGACCTTGTTTTTCATGCAGCGGCGGGACATAATTCTGGCAATATTCCCGGCAAAAGAATCGCTGGCGAACAGGGCTTAGCTGGTGTAGTAGTGAGTGAAGGTCACGGACTCGTGATATCAGCTGTCAAACAGGACCCTCGTTATAGTGAAGTGGACAAGCTCGGCGGAATTGATATGCGGGCTGTAGCCATTGCTCCGATCCAATCGCAGGGAAAAGTGATCGGCGTGCTTGAGGCGGTTAATCCGATCTCTGGAGCTTTTGACCCGGATGCTATGGTCGTAATGGCAGGCTTGGGTAGCCTTGCAGGAACAACGATCCAAAATGCAAAATTCTTAGGACGTTTACAAAAGGCGCACAGCCGTTATCGTGAATTGTTCGAAGATAGCGTGGATACCATTCTCATTACAGATTGGGAAGGCAGAGTGTTGGAAGCAAACCGTCAGGCAGTGACGTTGAGTGGTTACACCAGTGAGCAAATGCATACCATGAGCATGGATCAACTGCATGAAGTGAAATGGAATAAAACAGGGTTAAATTTTGAAAACCTGAAGCGCTCCGATGAATGCAGTTATGAATCCGTTTTACATAGAGCAGACGGCGGCACGACTCCCGTAGAAGTACACGCGCGCCGCGTGGATTTTGAAGAGACTGATTCTGTGCAATGGATCTTGCGTGATATTACCGAGCGCAAGGAACTGGATGCCTTGCGTGATGATATGACTTCGATGATCTATCACGACCTGCGTTCACCGCTCGGCAATATTGTTTCAAGCCTTGAGATGATGAGCAGCATCATGCCTGAAGATGAAACACTTGGTTCCATGCTTTCCATTGCAAGAAATTCCACGGCTCGTATTCAGCGCCTGGTAAATTCTCTGCTTGATATAAATCGTCTTGAATCGGGTCATAAGATCGTGGATCAGAATGCCGTAGACCCGCTTGCTTTGATCCGCGAATCCGTTCGCGATGTAGAGCCGTCTGCAACTGCACGTCAGCAAAAAATTGTGAATATTGTGAATACGGTGCTTCCGCTGATCTGGGTTGATGTGGATATGGCGCATCGTGTGTTTATCAACCTGTTGGAGAATGCGATCAAATTCACGCCGACAGACGGGTTGATCGAGATCGGCGCCCAGACAGATGGAAATGGAACCTTTGTTAAGTTTTGGATACGTGATAATGGGCCTGGCATTTCACCTGCAGATAAGGAACGTGTCTTTGATAAGTTCACACGCTTACGCCGCAAAGAACGAGCCGGCGGACTTGGTGTTGGCCTGGCTTTTTGCCGGCTTGCTGTATTAGGTCATGGCGGAGAAATTTGGGTGGAAAGTGAGCTGGAGAAAGGCACCACTTTCTGGCTGACTTTACCTGTTGCACAACAGAAGAAGACCACGGGTCAGCTCAAGCGCCAGACCGGCAGGTTGACGATGAGGGAAGCCGCACCTTAACCATCTTGCGATGGGAGAGGGGCAATTATTAGTTTACGAAAGACATCATTTTCTTTTTTTTCTCAGGAGCAGTATGCAGGAAATAGCAAATAATATTCAAATCGAAGATCAATTTTCAGGTGTAACACTTGGCGTGATCGTCACTCCGCGTGGATTAATTCAGATCGATGCGCCTCCTTCCCCTGAAGACGCGCGTTCATGGCGTGCCGCGCTTATGAATCTGGGTGGCGGCATGGAGCGTGTGCTTATCAATCTTGATGCACATCCGGACCGAACACTTGGTGCACGCGCCATGGATTGCACTGTCATCGCGCATGAAAAAACTGCCAATACGTTTCGTACCCGCCCAAGCACATTCAAAGCCCAAGGCGAAGAGACAGGTTCAGATTGGGAATCAATTGCCGGGTTAGGCAGTGTGCGTTGGGCTCCTCCTGAAATTTCTTTTCTCGATCAAATGACTCTGCACTGGAGTGATTCACCGGTATTATTGGAACATCATGCAGGCCCATCCAATGGTTCCATTTGGGTGCATTTGCCTGATGAAAAAATTATCTTCCTCGGTGATGCGGTGCTTAAGAATCAGCCGCCATTTTTGGCAGGCGCGAATCTTAAATCATGGCTCACTTCATTGAACAGCCTGCTGGACCCTTCCTTCAAAGGTTATACCTTTATTAGCAGCCGCGGCGGTATCGTAACTACGATTGCCATTAAAGCTCAATATGACTTTCTCAAGCATGTTCATGACAAGTTGGATAAGATCACGACCAAGAAACCGAATCCTGCTGCGACCGAGAAACTGGTTGCTTCACTATTGACATGGTTCAAAGCCCCGGCAGCTCGCCAAAAGCAATTTGCACAGCGCCTGCGTTACGGTCTGCTTCATTACAACGCACGCCAGAGTCAGGGGTCCGGCCAATCCAGTGACGATTAATGGCCGCGCTTCAACCTCTACTTGAATTAACGCGTGGGCGCATTATTGAGTCGACGCATTTTGGTTCCATTGCGGTTGTAGATTCAAATGGCAGGCTCTTGCATTCTTATGGCGACCCTTATGGGGTCGCTTTTTTGCGTTCATCTGCCAAGCCCTTTCAGGCGCTTCCATTTGTAGAACGCGGCGGCGTGGAACATTTTAATTTCACGCAAAGAGAACTTTCTCTCGCATGTTCCTCACATGATACTGCCGAGATTCATCTGGAAACGGTCAAGGCTATGCAGGCGAAGGTTGGTATTCAGGAAAGTGATCTTCAATGCGGCACTCATTTGCCAAGCGATGCATCCACGTTGAAGATGGTCATTCAACAGGGCATAACGCCTACGCCAAATTTCAATAACTGCTCAGGCAAGCATACTGCCATGCTTGCCCATGCAAAAATGCGTGGGTTGCCTTTGGAAAATTATCTTAGCTTGGGTCACCCCATTCAACAGGATATTCTTACAGCATTTTCTGAGATGTGCGAAATTGAAAAAGAAAAAGTAGAACTCGGTGTTGATGGTTGCTCTGCACCGAATTTTGCTGTTCCACTTTTGAATGCAGCGCTTGGTATGGCACATTTATGTGATCCAAGTTCTCTTAACCAGATACGCGCAAGAGCATGCAGGGAAATTACTTCTGCAATGACGACCTATCCTGAAATGATCAGCAATGATGGCGAATTTGATTGTGAGCTAATGAAAACCGGCTCAGGAAAAATTGTCACCAAACGCGGCGCAGAAGGTTTTCAGATCATTGGTCTATTACCCGGTGTGTACGGTGAGAATGGTGTGGGCATCGCATTTAAAGTAATGGATGGCGATGCTTCACGCATGAATGATGCATTGGAATCCAGTTCACGTGTGCGGCCAGCCATTACGCTTGAAATTTTGCGGCAGTTGAAAGCCTTGAACGAAACACAATTGCAGTCGCTTGCGAAGTTTGGGCCGAAAAAACAGATCAAGAATCATCGCGGCATATTGACCGGGGAATCATACCCAGTATTTGAACTTGCATGAACTCCCTTGAAGACCCATTCATTAAGTCCCTTGTCGCCCGGTTAAATCAACCGGGCGTTGTTGGTATTTCTCTCGTTGGTAGCAGCTATGCTCGTGGACACAATACACCACACAGCGATGTGGACATGGACATCTTTGTTGAGATACTTCCTCCAGACTCAGCCTATACGCTTCGTTATATTGACTCACATTTAGTCAGCTTGAAATATTTAACGTTGCAATCAGAATATGAATCTCTTACCAAGCCCGAAACAGCGATCTGGGCTGTGCCAGGCATTAAGCAGATGGCTATTCTCATGGATGATTCGGGTCGCTTGGCTGAGTTAAAACAAACGGCCCAAAATTTTAATTGGCAAAATTTACAATCCGCTGCTGATGAATATGCCGTTGAAGAATTAATGGGATGCGCCGAGGAAGTTCATAAGATCATCGATGGGCTGGCAAAATACGAAGAATCAAAAGTGTTATATGCTGCTTTGGGTGTATTCAAAGGGCTTACGAATGCAGTAGCAGTTCAACGCGGAATGATGATGGAGAGCGAGAATCGCTATTTCGATATCATTCAGGAAAATATTGGGCATACTCACGAATGGACACGGGCAGTCCGTTTTGCGATTGGCGCGGATATTGGCGAAATAAATACTCCTGCATATAAAACACGCGGACAAGCTGCGCTTGCGCTATATAAACATACTGCACAGTTGTTCAAAAACATCAGCATAGAAAAACATCGTGATGTGATTGAGAATACGCTACAATTGGTATATCGCTATGAAGAGTCTCAAAGCACGCGCGCTCAAGATCCATGAAACATTGCTCGAAGCTTTTGGCGAACCCATTTGGCGCAATCCGTTGCCTGCTATTGATGAACTCGTTTCCACCATTCTTTCACAAAATACAAATGACATAAATCGTGATCGCGGCTTCAATGCGTTGCGAGCCAAATTTTCTACATGGGAAGCAGTGCGTGATGCAAATGCTGAAGAAGTGATCAATGCAATAAGAGTAGCGGGGTTAGCAAATCAAAAAGGTCCGCGGATACAACAAGTGCTGCGTGCCATTACCGAAGAACGCGGTTCGCTTAATCTCGACTTTTTAGCCGATCTGCCCGTTGAAGAAGCTCGTACCTGGCTGACAAAATTCAACGGTGTTGGCCCAAAGACGGCTGCCATCGTTTTATGTTTTTCTTTAAACATGCCTGCCTTTCCAGTAGATACACATATTTATCGAGTAACCGGGCGCATCAGCTTGCGCCCCGATAAAATGAATGTGGAACAGGCGCACCCCTATTTAGAATCCGTTTTTCCACCTGAAACGTATTATGCTGGGCATTTAAACCTGATTCGTTTGGGGCGCGAGATCTGCGTTGCGCGCAAACCCAAATGCCCAAAATGCCCGATCATTAAGTTATGTGATTATGAGTTTAAAACCGTAAACATGTAAACAGATATAAAAAATGGATAAACCTCCTGTAAGCATTGCCTTGGAAGAACTTGGCGTTTCACATAAAATATTTCATCACGAAAACCCCGTCCATTCGTTTGAGCAGGCTGCAAGCGACCGTGGACAACGACCTGAACAAGTTCTGCGAAGTATTTTGTTTCGCATTACGGAAGGTGAATTCGTGATGGCGTTGGTGGCTGGCCCTGCACAGATTTCCTGGAAGACCCTGCGAAAATATCTTGGCCGTTCGCGGGTCTCCATGGCAACAGAAGACGAAGTCCTTGCGGTGACAGGATATCGTATCGGGACAGTGGGGCCATTCGGATTGCCAAATCCGCTCAAAGTTTTGATAGATGCGAGCGTGATGAAAGAGGAAGAAGTGTCCATTGGGTCGGGAATGCGGAACACAGCGATCATCATCAAGAGTGCGGATTTACGTCACGCCTTAAATAATGCAGATGTTGTATCATTGACTGAAACATAACTTTGGAGTCCGACAGCTCGCTGTCGAATTTTTCAGGAGCAAGCTCCTGGACTCCAAAATATAATAACGGAGAATTCATGCTGACTTATAAACAACGGACGCTTAACTTTATAGAGATCGAGTGGGGTACATATATTGAGAGATTTAATCGCTGGCCTGTTGAAGTAGGGATCAAGCGTGTCAATGACCAAGGGTATAAACAGTTTCGAGATATTCTTGCGCATGTAGTGGCATGGTGGGAGGAAGCTATGCCTATCATTATGGCGCTTGCAGAAGAGCGCGAATATGAACGCAAGAAATATGATTTCGATGGATTCAATGCGGAGGCCGTAGCGAAGTATAAAGATTGGGATGAGACTGAGTTCCTAGCTCATTTTGAGAAAGTCCGTCAGAATGCCGCAGCAGATATAAAGTCTATAGATAATGAGGCGGCATGGGAAAATCGCCGTGTGCAGAATTGGATCAACGGTATCTTTATCGATCATGCGCGCGAACATCTGGTTGCGTTGAGTCGTTTCCTTGCTTTAGACACGCTTGAGAATGAATGGGCGGTATATATTGAAAGTTTTGAAAAGATAGAAGATAAAGATGCATTCCTGAAAAAACAAGGTGTTGAGAGTTTTCAGGAATTGCTTGGGCATATGATCGGCTGGTGGGAAGATGGCGAGCGCATTATCACAGGGATTTTGAAAGACCCGAATTTCAAATGGCAAGACCATGACACTGATGCTTTCAACGCGGAATTGAACTTAAAATATAAAAACCTTTCTGTGGAAGAAGTAAAGAAACAATTTGAAAGCAAACGGCTTGACTTGTTGAGGCTCACGAATGAACTGCCAGAAGAAGCTTTCACGAATGAAGATATTGAAAGATGGCTCGCGGCAGATGTAGTTCAACATCTTGATGAGCATAAACCTTAAAGAACTTTAGACTGAGAAGAGCAGCCATGGAACATATCGTTTATCTCGCGCTTGGAAGTAATATGGGCAACCGCCTTGCGAATCTTAAGGCGGCTATCGCTAACCTGACCCCGCAAATGGCAGTCAAGAAAAAATCATCTGTATATGAAACCCCGCCCTGGGGTTTTAAAGAACAGGATGCATTCTTGAATCAGGTTATAGAAGCTGAGACTTATCTCGAGCCTGAAGCGCTGATTGCACATTTGAAGCGGCTTGAAATGGCTTTGGGACGTGTGCCGAGTTTTCAAAATGGTCCGCGCCTGATCGATATGGATATTTTATTTTTTGACGATATGATCATCGATACATCGCCGCTTGTGATTCCGCATCCGCGTTTGCAGGAACGTGCTTTTGTCCTTGTGCCGTTAAATGATATTGCACCTGATTTTGTTCATCCATTTTTACGCAAGTCAGTCAGTGAACTACTGGATGGATTGGATCGAAGTGAGATCAAGTTATATGAAGGAAAGTAGTTATGAAGATTGTCCGTTATAAAACCAATGAAAATATATCCACATACGGCTGGATGCTGGATGACAAGATCGGTGAAATTCAGGGTGATATCTTTGGGGAATATCGCAGGCGTGAAGCGAAAATTCCCGTTGCTGAAGTAAAACTGGATACACCTTGTGTGCCGAGCAAGATTTTGTGCGTGGGGCGTAATTATGTTGAACATGCAAAAGAACTGGGCAATGAAATTCCAAAAGTTCCGCTTATCTTTTTGAAGCCGTCTTCTTCGATCATCTCGAACGGCGAACATATTCTTTTGCCGCCGCAATCAACTCAGGTAGAGCATGAAGCGGAGCTGGTCGTTGTCATCGGCAAACGCGGAAAAAATCTTACAGCTGAAACTGCGAAGGAATATATCTTTGGCTATACCATCGGCAATGATGTGACTGCGCGCGATCTGCAAAAGTCAGATGGCCAGTGGACGCGTGCCAAAGGCTTTGATACATTCTGTTCCTTCGGCCCGTGGATCGATACCGAGTTTGATGCGTCGGATGCAGTGGTCACCTGCCGCGTGAACGGACAGATGCGCCAGATGGCATCTACGCGTGATATGGTTTTTAATGTAACCACTTTGATCGCTTACATTTCATCGATCATGACACTTGAGCCTGGTGATATTATTTTTACAGGTACACCTGCTGGAGTGGGTGAATTAAAAAATGGCGATGTAGTGGATGTGGAAATTGAAGGTTTGGGGAAGCTGAGCAATCCTGTCAAAGTTTAAAATATAGAGGCAATTAAACAGAATCGACCTGGAGGAAAAATGATTGTCTATGGATATCGAAACAGGGAGATTGTGCGGGGAACGGGCGATTTTTACTGCCCAAAGTGTGAAGTACAGCGGCAATACAAACACAAAAAGATCGTACGCTATTTTACGTTGTTCTTTATTCCACTTTTTCCATTAGGCACATTAAATGAATATGTTGAATGCGGCGTTTGCGGTCGTACTTATAAACCTGAAATACTTTCCATTCCATCCACCATCGGCAGTAATTCTGCATCGCAAGCAATGGCAGATTCTACGAACCAGACTTTTCTGCAAAGCCAGGTGGACTCTCAGCCTGCCTCGGAACCGAAGCGAAATTCCTGCCTCTCTTGGGTGCTTATTGTGGGCGGGCTTGTTTCATTTTTTGCCGCGTGCTTGATGGGAATTGCTCTCTTTGCCACTCAGGCCGATTCTTCTACAACATCAGGTATGGCAAGCTTTATTCTTGCGCTCATCATTTGCCCGGGGCCTCTAGCCTTGCTGGGTGCCGCTGGAATAGGCGGTGGGGTTTTCCTTCTTCGCAACAAAGAGGAAATCTATAATCAATAACTTTTATAAAGAATCAGGGGTTATTGTTTATTTTTTGAAAAAATATTTGAAGAGTATATTGATAACCCGGCGACGAACAAACCCCATGCGCCAATGAATAAGTGAAATGGCTGATCGAACGGTTGCAGACCAAAAATGGTGGGGTGATGAGTTATATATCCGAACAGTGCCAGCCCTGTATAGAATAATCCAAAACCTGTAGCAAACCAAAATGTGCCACGCTCCCCACCCCAAAACAAAATGGCCAATGCTGCGATACCAGTTAAGATGTGAAGAATAGAATGAGGCAGAATCATTCGTGTGATCCCCAACAATTGTGGAAAGGCCTTATCCAGTGGTGGATACAAACGAAAAGCGAGAGTGGATATTCCCTGCAATAAAAGGAGAACGCCAGTGATAGCCGTATAGATTCGAGTACTTCGAGTGCTTATTTTACGAGTTACCAATTGCATCAAATCACCTCATTTGATAATAATAAGTTTGCTGGGCTGATTATAAACTTAATGTAGTAGAGCAAGCTACCTTACCCTAAGGGTTTTGTGGTAAATTGAGCTTAGGAGAGTTGCCATGCCTATACCTGAATTTGAAACCTTCCTCCAAAAATATCCTACCTACAAACAAACTACACTCATTGATGACCTTCGCAAGAAGGAATATGCGCGTCTTGATCGCGGCGAGCATATCTATCTTGATTACACGGGCGGCGGCATTTATGCGGAATCGCAAATCCAAAAACATCAAAAACTTTTACATGAAAATGTGTATGGCAATCCGCATTCATCCAACCCTACATCTTTTGCGGCTACTGAGTTGGTTGAAGGTGCGCGTGAATATGTGCTCAAATTTTTTAATGCAGACCCCAACGAATATGTTGCCATCTTCACCTCCAATGCCAGCGGCGCGTTAAAACTCATCGGCGAGTCGTATCCATTTTCAAGCGGACGTTATCTTTTAACATTTGACAATCACAATTCTGTAAATGGGATTCGGGAATTTGCTCACGCCCGAGGCGCAGAGGTGACCTATATTCCCGTCATGCTCCCAGACATGCGCGTCGACGCTTCGCAGCTTAACGTTGAACTGGCCAAGCCTTCGAAAAGCGGACATAACCTTTTTGCATATCCCGCTCAATCAAATTTCTCCTCGGTCAAACATCCGCTGGAGTGGATCGAAAAAGCGCATGCTCACGGTTGGGATGTGTTACTTGATGCAGCTGCATTTGTCCCCACCACTAAACTTGACCTAAGCAAAGTTAAACCTGATTTTGTTCCTATTTCATTTTATAAAATCTTCGGTTATCCCACTGGACTTGGCGCATTGATTGCCAAAAAATCTGCATTGGCGAAACTGCAACGTCCATGGTTTGCAGGTGGGACGATTACTGTCGCATCCGTGCAAGGCGATAAATATTATCTGGCCGATGGCGCTGCTGCTTTTGAGGATGGCACACTTGATTATTTAAATATCCCCGCCATTGAAATTGGACTCAAACATATTGAGTCGATTGGTTATGACGCTATCAGCGAAAGAGTCAAAACTCTCACTGGCTGGCTGTTAGATAACTTAACTCAAATGAAACATAGCACAGGCGAGCGGCTTGTCCGTTTATTTGGACCCAAAACTACTGAAGGACGAGGCGGTGCGGTCACTGTCAATTTTTATGACAAAAACGGAAAAGCTTTCGACCATCGCTTTATTGAAAGTGAAGCCAATAAAGTAAATATTTCCTTGCGAACAGGTTGTTTCTGCAACCCTGGCGCAGGTGAAATTGCCCTCGGCATCTCACGCGTAGAATTGGATGTTTGTTTCACATCCCCCGATCATCATGACAAAATGACGATAGATGATTTTCGTTTATGTATTGATGGCAAGTCTTCTGGTGCTGTAAGAATTTCTGTAGGCATGGTGACGAATTTCAACGACGTGCAGGCGTTTTTGTCATTTGCTAGGGGATTACTTTCACAATGATTAGAATTGAAAAGCAAATATCTGCGCTAGAACTTTTTAATGAAAAGGCAAGTAAGTTAACCAATTCTGCTTTTATTAAATCACTCACAGACAAAGATAAAGGCATCAAAATTGGCTACAACACAATTGGTGAGAATAAATTTTCACCAATTGTCATGCAGAAAGGACACTCTAATGATGAGTTGGATGCTTTTATCCTAACATATCGGTTTTTTATCCAAAATAATGAGGCTTCGTCATTCAACAATATTGCTGAGATATATAACGACCCAAATCTGCACAAAATGTATAAAACTTGTTTTCAAGCTGCTCGTACTGAATTGACTAATTTACTTAACTCGCTAAATAAATTTGGAATAGAAATAGACAATAGAAAATTATCAAATATTGAAATATTAGATACTTATATATATGGAGAACTGGCTCATGCTAATTCTGCAAAGCGCGAAAAGTTTCAGAGTTGGATTAAAGATGAAGTTGTAGCTAGTTTACTTACAGCAAGCCTTTGTTTCTGTTTAATTGAAATATTGAATATTATTTATTATGTCCAAATCCTAAACGATGGTGTCATAAAACATTTGCATAAGGAAATATCGCTTTAAACTTAAAAAAAGAACCCTGTATGAAAATCCAAAAGAGAGTGTCACATTTGAATTACGCTCGCACTTGCATCACGCGGACAGTGAGTACTCCCAGTATCATAGTCGCAATCCCAAACCATCCGAACCAAAGCAAATCAGCCATTTCAGCGAAAGAGAACAAGTTGATGTGCATGAATGAAACGATAACCGTTGCTAAAGTGAAGGCGAACATGCTTGGCACAATGGCGCGGATTCCCAGCCATGTATTTTGACGAGAGAAAATCAGGCTTCCAAGCCCATAGGAAAGAAGCGGGCCTGAGTACATTTGTGCCAACTCCGGCGTCACCGTCCACGGCCAGATTGTGGACATGAAAACGGGAGTTAAAAATAAAAATACTGCCAATAAACTTACGACAATGCCTTGTACAAGCAGAAATCCTTTTGGCCATGCAGGTAACGTTGAGCCAGGGAGTGGAGCCACTTGCTGGAGTTGGGGCCCTCTCACTGTCATCCAAATCGAAATGATCGGGTAAGTGATATAGGAAATAAACCATATCCACACGGGGAGCAGCTTAAAATCAAACGCGGATAAACTGAGCCAAAAAATAGAAATAATAAATAAGATACCAGTCCACACACCAATTAATTGAACTGCTCCGCGTACCTCGGCTTGGGTTTTTGCCATGAGACATCCTGCCATAAAGACCGCACCGAATAAATAAATTGCGCCCACAAAGCGGGCATGCAGAGGCGGCAGGATTATCCATGTGAAAATGGAAGCCAGATATTCAGGTGAAAATAAACCTAATACTGCAACAAGAAGGGCCGCAGCACAGATAACTCCATAAAAGATCCTTTGTCCTTTTGTAATAGGTGTCACATTGTTCTCCTGAGATGGGACTCGATGTCAATATTAAATAATTGCGGATATATTATTTTGATTATAAGATATATTAGAATGAATAGGATTTATAGAATCTAATGAACAAAGGAATCATACGATGAATATACAGGATATCAAATTCATTTACGAATATAACTACTGGGCCAACGGAAAGATACTTGAAGCAGCTTCAAAAGTGACGCAGGAACAATTTCTCTCGTCTGCAGAGTTTCCTTTTGGAAGTTCACGTGGTGGAAGTCTACTTGGCACTATTCTGCATATCGTCGATGCGGAATATGGTTGGCGCGGATTCTTTGAAGACAAAAAATTCAATGAGGATCTGAACCCAGACGACTTCCTAACACTCGAATTGCTTGAAAAGAAATTCCAGGAAGAGGAAAAATCCATGCGAGGCTGTCTCAACAGCCTCACGGATGAAGATTTGAACAGCCATATAACATATACAAACGATGAAGGTATATTAAGAGACCGCATCCTGTGGCATTGTATGTTGCATGTGGTTAACCACGGCACACAGCATCGCAGCGAAGCCGCGGCCTTGCTGACCAGATATAATGCGTCTCCCGGGGATCTGGATTTCACTCTGTTCTTAATAGAAAGTGGCAATTCATAATGAATGGTCAAGTTCGCTCAAATATTAAACCCGGTGTCACTGTGTTGATCGTCTTGAAACAGGATCAACGCACTGGCAAATTGACCAAAGGCATCGTGAAAGACATTCTCACTAAATCACCCAATCATCCACACGGAATCAAAGTCCGCTTGGTGGATGGACAGGTGGGGCGTGTGAAAGAAATTGTTAATGAGTAATAACTCACTTAGTTCTGGATGCAGTTCAACTGCATCCAGAACTAAGTAATAACGGTTTATGAGCAGTTGCACTGCGAATGAACGCTTGTGCCAAATAAAGAAACCATCGACCAACAAGGAGAATATATGATCCGCAAACTTGCACATCTTAATTTTGTAACGAATGACTTGAGTAAAATTATTGATTTTTATGTGGACAAACTGGGTATGAAAATCAAATTCACATTGGATAATAAACAAGGCCAGCCGTTTGGTTATTATTTTGAATGCGGCGATTCTACATTTTTGGAATTCTTTGACCAGGCCATGGCTGCCGAAGTATGGGGCGGGAAAGTGGAAAAACTTGCCAATGGAATTCAATATAAACATTTCTGTTTGGAAGTCACCGGGCTGGATGAATATTGCAAACAACTGAAAGCAAAAGGCGTTTCTGTTACAGACATTTCATTGGGTATGGATAACTCACGCCAAGCGTGGATCGCTGACCCGGATGGGAATCAAATTGAATTAATGGAATATGGCCCGTCCAGTTTGCAATTGACCGGCTAATTTTTAATGTGGTAAGAAAAATTATGCTGGGGGATTCAAATATCGTATGCAAACACAATATCTTAATTACGACCAGATCGCAGCTGAATATAACCAACGTTATCCCACCTCCCAAGCATGGGAGCGTGGGCAGGCGTTGTTGGAGTTGGCCCGAAAACTCAAGGCCAAAAACATTCTTGAAGTGGGCAGCGGCACAGGCTTTTGGCTGAACCTTCTTCATCAAGTCACGCCCCATCTGTATGGTATGGATTTTTCAGCGGGCATGATAGAGCAAGCTCGGAATCAACCTGCGCCTCTCAAATTGACTCAAGGGACTGCTGTTCAAATCCCATATCAAAATGAGACCTTTGACCTGATCTACTGTGTGGACGCAATCCATCACTTCGGAGATCATCGTGCATTTATCACTGAAGCATTCCGTGTTTTAAAGCCGGGCGGAGCACTTGCCGTTATTGGGCACGACCCGCACAGTGGTGAAAGCAACTGGTATATTTATGATTATTTTGATACTGTCTACGAAACTGATCTCGTGCGTTATCCATCCAGCGGAATGGTGAAAAATTCAATGAAGCATTCGGGTTTTGTAGATGTTGAATATCACGATGTGGAACATATCTTGAATATTCATGTAGGCGAAGGAGTCTTGAATGATCCTTTTATAAAACATAGTGCCACATCACAATTGGCATTGCTTAGTGATAAAACTTATTCGGCTGGCATCGAAAAGATAAAAGCAGATTTAAAGAAGCCGCAGTTAAATAACAAACAGGTTATATTTAAATCAGATTTCTGGGTCAAAATGTTTACAGGAATTAAGCCCTGACCCGTTTGAATCCCTAACAACATTTATTAAGAGTTGAAATAAAAAATGCCCGACTGATAAAGTCAGGCATTTTTCTTATGGCGTGCTATACTCGCCCAGATATGAATGTGTTTCGTTCACTTAAACATCGTCCTTTTGCATTGCTATGGGCTGGGCAAACCGCATCACGCTTTGGAGATAGCCTGCATCGTATCGCTCTTGCATGGTGGGTATTAGAAAAAACTGGCTCAGCCGCTGCCATGGGAACTGTATTGGTTCTCACACAAATCCCTTTGCTTTTGTTTTTGTTGATCGGCGGCGTTGTTGTAGATCGTTTTCCGCGCATCCGTATTATGTTCATCTCAGATATATTGAGCGGATTAGTCGTCACATTCATTGCTGTTTTTTCATGGCTTGATGTTTTGGAGATATGGCATATTTATGTTGCCAGCCTTGTCTTCGGATTGGTGGAAGCATTTTTCTTCCCTGCTTATCAAGCCATCATTCCACAGATCACACCTCCCGATATGTTAACCAGCGCAAATTCGCTTAATGGACTCAGTGGACGTATGACAGGAATTATTGGCCCTGCAATTGGTGCGGCATTGGTCGCAACAGGCGGTACATCCCTGACCTTTGCACTGGATGCGCTTTCATTTTTTATTTCTGCACTTTTTGTTTTTCCTTTGCTGCGAGATAAAACGATAGAAACTCAAAGAGTGGAAAAAGATTCAGAAACACCGGGCAGGCCCCAGTCTATGAAAGAAACGATCAAGCAAGGAATTGTTGATCTGCGTCAGGGATTTAATGTCATTATAGCAATCCCATGGATCTGGGTCACAATTCTGATTTATGGTTTTGTCAACATGTCTGAAGCCAGTCCGCGTGCAGTTGCCATGCCGTTCCTGATCAAGAACGACCTTGGCGCGGATGTGGCTTTGCTTGGAATATTTGGAACTGTCTTTTCGATTGGCTTCGTTGTGGGCGCGATTTTGCTTGGGCAATTTAAACGCCTGCGTAAACGCGGACTCCTCGCATATCTTACGCCGCTGATACAGGGAGTCCTTTTGTTGTTTTTCGGATTTAAATTTCCGATCCCAATTTTGATCGCGAGTATGTTCGTTTATGGATTTACATTTTCAGTCTTCGGCTTGATTTGGAATAACACATTACAGGAAATGGTGCCGCATGAAATGCTGGGGCGCGTTTATTCTATTGATGCGTTAGGCTCATTTGTACTCATGCCAATTGGTTTTGCTCTAACCGGCTGGGCTACGGATTTGATCGGCGCACCTACTGTGTTTTTAATCGGTGGTTTTTCAACGATTGCCTTGGCTTTGATTGGGCTGTCTCATCCTGCGATTCGAAAACTTGACTAATTGAAGGTTACTATGAAAAAAATTATTCCTACATTTATTCTGTTATTTTTTATTTCCGCTTGTGGCGGAAAAGTAAATACAGCAGTTCCCATAGCTACTGAGCCGCCTGCAGTCATCTCGGAAATAGATCCCAAGGTGACACCCGTTTGCATTTCATCCGAGCCAACACAGGATGATATTGATCGTGCCCTTTCCTTTACAGATGAGTTGTTTACGGCCCCTGAATGGGTGCGAAGTTATACAGTTTCCGATGGACGGGTTTCTGTGTATTGGTCAAACGGTCCGTTGAGAGCAATAATCTATGTGGAGGCACTTATCTTTCCGTGCGGCTACGAAGAACCCGATATTAATAATTTTTTCAGTGATGAAAACTGGCAGATCATCTTTGCGGATTATCAAAGCTTTGAAGCTGTCTCCGCTTGTAAAACCGACAATGGTTTAAGATTATATGAATTTAAGGCAATAGTAACCGATGCCGCAGGCGACGCGGAGTATATGGTTAAATATTGGGTAATGAACGACACAGATACTCGTGTGATGGGAACCATGATCGTATTTCCGATTGAGTCGCAATCGCTGATCGACGAAAATGCGAGTGCTCTCTTTCCCGACCTTACAAGTTGCCCATAACAAGAAAATTAATATGACATCGCGTTACGATATTCTCTTTCAACCGATTAAGATCGGCCCAGTTACCGCGCCGAATCGTTTCTATCAAGTACCGCATTGCAACGGGTTTGGATATCGTATGCCCTTGGGCATGGCAACGATGCGTGGCATGAAAGCAGAGGGTGGCTGGGGCGTGGTATGTACGGAAGAAACAGAAATACATTACACAAGTGACCTCTCTCCATATTTTGAAGGCCGTATTTGGAGTGATGATGATATTCCAACTTGGCAATTAATGACAGAAGCTGTGCATAAGCATGGTGCGCTTGCTGGGATCGAATTAACTTATAACAGTCACGATGCAGCTAATTTATATTCGCGTGCTTCGGCGTTTGGTCCGCGCTCGATGGGCATCACAGGTGGCAGTGGATATGAACCCGGTCAAACGCGTGCAGCAACCAAAGATGATCTTAAACAAGTTCGCAAGTGGCATCGCAATGCAGCTATCCGCGCGAAGAAAGCAGGCTTTGACATTGTCTACTGTTACGCCGCGCACAACATGACTCTCGCTTTTCACCTTATGTCAAAAGATAATGACCGCACTGATGAATATGGCGGCTCACTTGAAAACCGAACAAGATTCTTTCGCGAACTCATTGAAGATACAAAAGAAGCTGTCGGAGATACTTGTGCAGTGGCTGTGCGCTTTGCAGTAGATGAATTGCTCGGCAAAGACGCGCGAGGCGTGCAATTTGATGGTGAGGCTCACGATATTGTTGCCATGCTTGCAGAACTCCCTGATCTATGGGATGTAAATCTCAGCAATTGGGCTAATGATTCAGTCACATCAAGATTTGGCAAAGAAGGTCATCAGGAAAAATATATTTCATTTGTAAAGAAACTCACCACCAAACCTGTTGTTGGAGTCGGAAGATATACATCACCTGATTCAATGCTCTCTGCCATTGAACGCGGCATCATGGATATCATCGGCGCAGCGCGGCCAAGTATTGCAGACCCATTCCTTCCAAACAAGATCAGAGAAGGCCGCCTCGATGACATTCGTGAATGTATTGGCTGTAATATCTGCGTCACTGGTGATACACGCTTTGTTCCTATTCGTTGTACACAAAACCCAACCATGGGAGAAGAATGGAGGCGAGGCTGGCACCCTGAAAATATTCAATCCAAAAAATCAGAAGATGAAATTCTCATTGTTGGTGCAGGGCCTGCCGGGCTTGAAGCCGCGCGTGCATTAGGTCAGCGCGGATATCATGTCATTCTTACTGATGCGCGCCGTGAAGCAGGCGGCCGTGTGTTACTTGAGTCTGCACTTCCGAATCTTAACGAATGGCGGCGTGTGATTGATTGGCGCATTACGCAGATCAATAAAATCAAGAATATATTTTTCTATTCATCCAGCCCGATGACCGCAAAGGATATTCTTGAAGCGGGCGCACCGCATGTCATCCTCGCCACTGGCGCAACCTGGCGGCGTGATGGTATGGGACGTCATCTCTCGCGCCCCGTGCCTGGCAATGGAAAAATTTTTACGCCTGATGATCTTATGGATTTAAATATGGGGTCTGACAGCTCACTTGCCCTGCGGGTGCTGTCGAAAATGCAGGAGCAAGCTCCCGCACTCCAAAAAATTCTCATCTATGATGACGACCATTACTACATGGGCGGCGTTCTTGCTGAACTGCTCGCAGAAAATGGTTGCGACGTCACGTTAATAACTCCTGCGCCGCTAATTTCTTATTGGACTCAATTCACACTGGAGCAGGAACGCATCATCAAGCGTCTGCATGATTTGAATGTGACTCTTCTTGAGAATCACGTCATCGCTTCACACACACCGACATCTGCTACTGTTACGAATATCATTACCTCCGCCGAGTCCACTCTTGCCTGCGATGCGATTGTTATGGTTACAGATAGAATCCCTAACGATGCGTTGTATCATGAACTCAAGCCTGCGCTTGCAGAAGGAAAACTTAAATCGTTGCGTATCATCGGTGATGCCGAAGCGCCCAATATCATTGCACAGGCCGTGTTCGCTGGTCATCTCGCGGCACGCGAATTTGATGAACAAGTGAATCCCGACGAAACGCCGTTTAAGATCGAACGTTAATCGCGTCAGTGGTAAAATAAACTCATAATTAAATAACGATCAGAATGCGGCGAAGTTGGTGCCACTTGCACTGCACACGAACGGAGTGAGGTGCACGTGAAATCCAACACTGTCCCGCAACTGTAAAGTTAGTGCAATAGTTATATAGTTACGTGGTTTGGTAGTTCAACTATCAAACTAACGAACTAGCAAAACTACCAAACTACTAAGTCAGGTCGCCCGCTTCTGATTGGTTCATCACACTCTCGTGGAAAGGAGGTGGATGGCGCCCTTTTCGGATTGCCCTTCCAACCTCCCCAGTCATCGACTGGGGATTTTAATTTCTAGTTACATCAATCATATATGGAGAAGAAAAATGTTTCGTAAAACTTTACTTTTGACTTTACTTATCACCCTGCTTCTTGCAGGATGCGCACCCGCATCAACCCCGACTAAAGCGCCTGCTTCTGTTGCGACAGAGGCTCCAGTCACAGAAGCACCAGCTACTGAAGCCCCTGTATCAGATGCGATTACTGTCACAGATGGCCTCGGCAGGTCAGTTGTTTTGGATGAACCGGCACAGCGCATCGTCTCATTGGCTCCATCCAATACAGAAATCCTATTTGCAATCGGCGCAGGTGACCAGGTCATTGGCCGTGATGAGTTTTCAGATTATCCCGCAGAAGCCGCATCGATTGAAAGCGTGGGCGGTTCAATGGGCGAATATAGTGTCGAATCAATCGTCGCATTGAAACCCGACCTTGTGCTTGCCGCAGAAATTAATTCACCTGAACTGGTAAAGCAGCTCGAAGATTTAGGGTTGACCGTTTACTATTTGACGAATCCAACAACGATTGAAGAGATGTATATCAATCTTGAGATCGTCGGCGAGCTGACTGGTCACGATGTAACTGAGTTGGTGGATTCACTTAAGGCTCGCGTGGCTGCAGTGGATGAAAAAATAATGATACTTAGTTCGCGTCCTTCAGTGTTCTATGAAATCGACGCGACCGATCCTGCAAAACCATATACCTATGGCCCTGGCACATTTGGTGATTTGCTGATTACACGCGCTGGCGGATTTAACATTGGCGGTGAATTAACCGATGCGTATCCACAGATCAGCCTTGAGCAAATTATCGTTTCAAACCCAACCGTTATTTTATTGGGTGATGCAATGTGGGGCGTAACCGTTGAGTCTGTCGTCGCCCGCCCGGGTTGGGAGACGATTGAAGCCGTGAAAGCGAATCAAATTTTTCCAATTGACGATAACCTGATCAGCCGTCCCGGTCCGCGTTTGGTGGATGGCTTGGAGCAATTAGCGAAGTTGCTGCACCCCGGTGCATTTGAATAAATAATTCGTAGGGGCGGGGTCACCCCGCCCCTGCGTTCATAATATGTGATGCACAATTTTACATGAAATCAAAACCATTTCTTTCCTCTTTCTTCTTTCTCCTGATCGTTTTCATCCTCAGCCTCGCGATCGGCTCTGTATTTATTTCTCCAGCAGAGTTATGGAAAATAGTCCGCGGCATCGGCGATGAGACTTTTACTTTTATCATCTGGCAGATCCGACTGCCGCGAACAATCCTGATCGCATTGACAGGGGCAGCGTTAAGCGGAAGCGGTGCGGCGTATCAGGGATTATTCCGCAATCCATTGGCTGACCCATTTTTGATCGGTGTGGCATCTGGCGCCGGGCTCGGCGCGGTGATTGCCATGTCTATCCAATGGCCGTACTCATTCTGGGGATTGATGGCAATTCCAATGGCGGCATTCATCGCGGCATTGTTGACAGTTTTCATCGTTTATTTTCTTGCGCGCGTTGGACAAACTATTCCCACTACAAATCTTATTCTTGCGGGAGTTGCCTTTTCATCTTTTGCCACTTCGCTGACATCATTTCTTATGCTTCGTTCAACTAGTGAAGTACGCCGCGCGTTGGGCTGGCTCCTTGGTGGCGCAAGCCAGGCAGGCTGGACGGCGATCCTTGCAATTCTTCCTTATCTCGTGGTTGGTCTCGGAATACTTCTCATCAGCGGTCATGCGCTTAACCTTTTACAATTTGGCGACGATCAGGCGCAACAACTCGGATTGAATGTCACACGCATCAAAACTATTTTGCTGGTCGCGGCTTCACTTGCAACTGCAGCGGCTGTTGCATTCTCGGGCATCATTGGCTTTATTGGGCTTATCGTTCCGCATCTTATGCGCTTATGGTTTGGCGCGGACTATCGCCGCTTGATCCCGCTTTCCATTATTGGGGGCGCATCCGCATTGCTTATTTCTGATATTCTTGCGCGTATTGTTCTTGCACCCCAGGAGATTCCCGTTGGTATTATCACCGCGCTGGCAGGTGCGCCATTTTTTCTGTGGGTATTGCGCCGTTCCAAGAATCAAGGTTTTTGGTAAATGATAAATGCTTAAAATCCAAAATCTTTCCGCATCTTATAGTGGACATCAAGTCTTGCATGAAGTTTCTCTCGATGTTAAAAATGGTGAGGTGCTTGCGCTTATTGGTCCTAACGGGGCGGGCAAGTCCACGATCATTCGCGCTGCAAGTGGCGTGATTCCATCCACAGGACAAGTCCGCACGAATGGGGATGACTTTGCTTCACTCTCGCCTCTACAGCGTGCGCGTTATCTTGCCGTTGTTCCCCAAGCGATTTCATTACCGCCCGCCTTCACCGTTTGGGAGACTGTCTTGATGGGGCGGACTCCTTACCTCGGCTTCCTCGGTCACGCTTCCTCTCATGACGAAGAAATGGCGAGGCAAGCATTGAACAGAGTCAACGCTTTGGCATTTTCCGAACGCCGAGTCGGAGAGTTATCAGGCGGCGAACGTCAGCGGGTATTATTAGCGCGCGCCTTATGCCAATCCACGCCCATTCTTTTACTCGACGAACCCACAGCGCATTTGGATCTACAATATCAGGTCAGCTTGTTGGAATTGGTGCATGAACTTGCTCACAAGGAAAATCTTGCAGTCTTGGTTGCATTACATGATTTAAATCTCGCATCTCATTATGCAGACAGAGTCGCTTTGTTAGTAGGTGGTCATCTCAAAGCGATTGGAACTCCGCGCGAAGTGTTGACCTCTGAATTAATATCCGAAGCTTATTGCCTGCCCGTGCAAGTGGTGGAGCATCCGTTTTTGGGAGGTCCGCTCGTGCTGCCTGATTCGAAAATATAAGCGCTAGCGCTTATATTTTCTTGACGCATTGACATCTCACGCATATAATCCCAGCCATTCAGAAGTAGTAGGTGAAAATTACCTGATAGAGAAGGAGATGCAAGGTGAAAGTCTCCACAGGAAATCATTACTGAAGTCGTCTGATTAATTTGCCGAAGAAATCCTTGTGAGAGTAGAACGGCACGGGTTTGCCCGTTATAGCAAATCAAGTGCGTTTATCAATAGATAAACGAATTGAGGTGGTACCACGGAGATAACACTTCGTCCTCTATTGGATGGAGTGTTTTTATTTTAAGAGCAAGAGAATAGAGAACAGAGAGTAGAAAATAATAAACTGTTCTCTAATACCTACTCTCTGCTCTCTGCGCCGAAGGAGCAAGAATGACAAAACAGGAATTACCGAAGGCTTACGATTTTAAAGCCACCGAGTCCCGCATTTATGCGATGTGGGAGGCGGGTGGATTTTTCAAGCCGCATAATGACCCCAACAAGCCAAACTTTGACCCAACTGTAAAACCATTTGTCATTGCGATTCCTCCTCCCAATGTGACGGGCGAACTGCATATTGGTCATGCCATGTTCGTGTCTGTTGAAGATTTGATGACTCGCTATCATCGCATGAAAGGCTATTCCACGCTTTGGATTCCCGGTTCAGATCATGCAGGCATCGCCACACAATTGATGGTTGAACTTGATTTACTGCAAAATGAAGAAGTGACTCGTGAAGAACTTGGCCGTGAAAAATTTATCGAGCGCACATGGGAATGGAAGAAAAAATATGGCGGCCTGATCACGAATCAGATTCGCAGACTGGGCGCCTCGTGTGATTGGGATCGCGAACGCTTCACTCTTGACGATGGACTGAGTCGGGCCGTTCGAGAGGCATTTGTGCGCCTGTATGAAAAAGGACTGATCTATCGCGGACCTCGCCTCATTAACTGGTCACCGGGACTCAAGACAGCAGTCTCAGACCTCGAAGTGGAATATAGCGAAGAAGATGTACAGTTATATTATTTCAAATATATGATCAAAGATTCAGATGAATATATTCCAGTAGCTACGATTCGACCTGAAACGATTCTTGGTGATACAGCAGTGGCTGTTCATCCTGAAGATGAAAGATTTAAGAAATTCATTGGCAAAACAGTGATCGTGCCGATTCTTGGACGTGAGATTCCAGTGATCGCCGATGAATACGTCAGCATGGAATTTGGGACAGGTGCATTAAAAATTACGCCAGGGCATGACCCAAATGATTATGCCATTGCCCAACGACACAATCTTCCAATGATCTCAATGCTGGATGTGGAAGCAAAAGTCAACGAAAACGGTGGCAAGTATCAGGGTCAAGATAGAAGCGTGGCGCGAAAAAATATGTGGGCTGACATGAAAGCCGCTGGTCTCGTCATCAAAACAGAAAACTATCGCACCACGATCCCACGCACACAACGCGGCGGAGAAATTGTCGAGCCGATGATCTCTGAACAATGGTTCGTGAAAATTGAGTCGCTTGCAAATGCTGGCTTGGATGCTGTGCGCGATGGACGAATCAAAATTGTGCCAGAGCGTTTTGAAAAAACATATTACAACTGGTTGGATAATATTAAGGATTGGTGTATCAGCCGTCAGTTGTGGTGGGGACATCGCATCCCTGTTTGGTATTGCGCGGACAATCATATGACCGTGACGCGCGAAGACCCACAGCAATGTGCAACCTGCGGCTCGAAAGAAATTCGTCAAGATGAAGATGTGTTGGATACTTGGTTTTCATCTGGCTTGTGGCCGTTCTCCACATTGGGTTGGCCTGAGCAAACTCCAGACTTAAAATATTTTTATCCAACTTCTTATATGGAAACGGGATACGATATTTTATTTTTCTGGGTGGCGCGTATGATCATGATGGGATTGGAGTTTACCGAGGAAGCTCCGTTCCATACCGTGTATTTACATGGACTCGTGCGTGATGAGCATGGACAAAAAATGTCCAAGACGAAGGGCAACGTGATCGACCCGCTTAACATCATGGATGATCTTGGCACAGACGCGCTTCGCTTCACCCTTTTAGTTGGTTCCACCCCTGGAAATGACACCAATGTGGGTGTAAAGAAAGTGGAAGCGAATCGCAACTTTGCAAATAAGATTTGGAACGTTGGGAAGTTTGTGATGAATGCAATTGAAGGACTGACCACAGACGATAGACCGCAGACCGTAGGTAATGGTCAACAGTCAACGGTCAACGGTCAATCATCAAATACACTTGCTGATTCATGGATACTTGCCAAACAATCAAGACTCATTCGCAATGTGGAACGACAATTCCAGAATTTCCAATATGGTCAGGCAGGCCAGGATATATATGAATTCATTTGGTCAGACTTTGCCGATTGGTATGTTGAAATTGCGAAAGGGCAGATGCAGAGAACGAAGACAAGAGAACAGACAGTAGAAGTACTTGCTCGTGTGTTTGATACTTGTTTGCGATTGCTTCATCCTTTCACCCCATTTGTGACAGAAGAAGTATGGGGTTACTTGCACACTGCATTGCGTGAATCTCCGTTGAGCGAGATTTGCAAAGATTGGCCCAATGCATTGATCGTGGCGAAATGGCCTGAGCAGCATGAACTTGAAGGCTGGGAAGAATCCAAGGTCGCAGATTTCGAATTGATACAAGAAACCGTGCGTGCCATCCGTAATTTACGCGCTGAGAAGAATATCAGCCCAGCAAAAAAAATCGCTGCACAATTTGCTGCAGGTGATAAAGCAAATTTACTTAATGAACAATCCACTGTGATTGTTGCTCTGGCAGGCTTGAATATGGATGAAGTTAAGTTCGAAGAATCAATTAAGCAAAAGCCAGAAGATAGTGCTGCGCTTGTGGTTGGCTCCGTGGAAATTTATATTCCGCTCGCGGGCATGGTTGATGTGGCAAATGACAAAGCCCGCCTAGAGAAAGATTTGAAAGAAGCACAGTCTCATATTGACCGCCTGGAGAAACTTCTTTCCAGTGACTTTGCAAATAAAGCCCCTGCACAAGTGATTGCTAAAGAACGAGAGAAGTTGGATGCTTATAAAGATACAGCTGAGAAACTGAAGACGCAGTTGAAATAATATGTAGGGACACAGCGTCGCTGTGTCCCTACATATGCGTTATAATCACATCAATCAAATATTCAACCTTCGGGGCAGGGTGACACTTACAGTGTAAGTGAATTCCCGATCGGTGGTAAAGCCCACGAGTGATATGGAGTGCAGGAGCTTGCTCCTGCCATACGCCAGCAAGCTGGCTGACTCCAAATTACATGACTCGGTTCAATTCCGAGGCCGACAGTATAGTCTGGATGTAAGAAGGTGATAGGCTCATGCGAGTCTGATTCGACTTAATTCCCCGAAAACATTTTTGTTTTCGGGATTTTTATTGCACAGCAATGTCGTTTCATTCTCAGCCGAAGCCTGATTCTGCGCCCCTTAGTTGATTCTAAAGAGGCGCTTTTTTTATTGCTGTCATATGTTGAAAAAAACTCTTAATCGTATTCCCTGGCTTGGACTGATATCGCTCATGGCTGGTTTGCTGGCATGGGAACTAGTCGCGCGTTACAGTGGACTTCCTCATTTCATCCTGCCTGCTCCATCTGACGTGTGGTTGAGTTTTATCAAATCTCTTTCCAATGGAACTTTGCTTTATCACACACGGATCACACTGACAGAAATTGTGCTGGGCATGTTGGTAGGTGTGACATTTGCAACCGTGGTTGGATATATGCTTGCAAAGTCACGCACGTTGGAAAAAATCCTCTCGCCGTATCTTGTGGCGAGTCAGGCGATACCCGTTGTTGCGATTGCGCCGTTACTGGTCATCTGGCTTGGGGATGGGATTCTCTCAAAGGTTCTCATTTGTGCATTGATCGTATTCTTTCCCGTCTTGGTGAATACGATTGTTGGCGTGCGAGCTGTCCCCACAGCTTTATATGACCTAATGAATTCAGTCCGCGCGACGAAGTGGCAAATTTTACTTAAGTTGGAAGTCCCTGCTTCGCTGCCGATCCTATTTGGCGGATTACGCATCGGCGCAACTTTATCTGTCATTGGTGCAATCGTTGGCGAGTTGGTGGATGCAGAAGAAGGATTAGGTTATTTACTACAGCTTGGTGACTTCCAATATGACACGTCCATGGTGTATGTAGCAGTGTTCGCGTTGATCTTTCTCGCACTGGGGTTATATGGGATTGTGGCGTGGGTTGAAAGAAAGTTTTTGGTTTGGCAAAAAGAAAATAAATAATGTCGCTGCGTTTTCCGTCATTGCGAGGGCGCTCTTGGTTTTGCCCGAAGCAATCCCCGTGCAGTTGGAGATTGCTTCGCCGCCAAAGTACAAGCGCGGCGGCTCGCAATGACGATAAAAATAATAGGAGAATATAATGTTGAAGAAATTAGTTTTGATAATGCTCGGGCTGGCGATCAGCCTTTCGGCCTGCAGCAGTGTCGGGTCCACGAATGATGCGGGTGATATCCGTAAGATTAAGCTGCCGATGGGATACATTCCAAATATCCAGTATGCGCCGTTTTATATCGCGATTGAAAAAGGGTATTTCAAAGAGGCGGGCATTGAAATTGAATTTGATTATTCATTTGAAACCGATGGAGTCAAATTAGTAGGTGCGGGTGAATTGCCATTTGCAGTAGCTTCGGGCGAACAAGTGTTGTTGGCGCGTGCGCAAGATGTGCCAGTGGTGTATGCGTTTGCCTGGTATCAGCAATTTCCAATTTCGGTGATTACTGCGCCTGAACTCAATGTAAATGAACCCAGAGATTTGCGTGATGATACGATTGGCTTGCCAGGTTTGTTTGGTGCAAATTACATCGGCGTACAAGCCATGTTATTTGCTGATGAAGTTAACCCAGCTACTGATGTGACCTTTAATGCGATTGGATTCAATCAAGTGGAATCTTTTGCGAGTGGTCAAAGTGATGTTGTGGTGGTGTACACAGCCAATGAACCGATAGTGTTACGCTCGCAAGGTTTTGAATTCAATGAATTGCGTGTGGCAGATTATGTGCAATTGATTGCAAACGGAATTATTACGAATGAAGAAACAATTGCCAACGACCCGGAGTTGATTAGATCTTTTGCCCGTGCATTTGCAAAAGGCATTGCAGACACAATTGCGAATCCTGCTGAAGCTTATGAAATCAGCTTGAAATTTGTTGAGAATTTGAAAGACCAAGATAAAGATGTGCAAATGCAAGTCTTGACGACTTCGATTGAATTCTGGCAAGCAGACCGAATCGGTTATTCTGACCCGCAAGCCTGGGAGAATATGAATGACCTGTTGGTGAAGATGGAATTGATCCCTGAACCAGTGGATTTAACAAAAGCGTTTACGAATGAATTTATTCCGTAATAGATGACCACCAAACCTATCCTCACCGTAAAAGACCTTTCTGTTGTGTTTCCTGATAACAACGGTGGCCTTCACGCGCTTGAGGATATTTCTTTTGAAGTATGTCCGCGTGACTTTATTTGTTTTCTCGGGCCATCGGGTTCTGGCAAAACAACGCTCTTAAGAATTCTTGCGAGCCTTTTGCAGCCAACATCAGGAAAGATAAATTTTATTCGCAATCAACATCCGCGGATCGGCATGGTCTTTCAACAAGCCAACCTCATGCCCTGGCGTTCGGTGATGGGTAATATTAAATTGCCGCTTGAGTTGGAAGGCATGGGCGAAACTAAAGCACGTAACAAAGCACGTGAAATGATCGATCTGGTTGGGTTAAATGGATTTGAAGACTCGTGGCCGCGCGAACTCTCCGGTGGAATGGCGCAGCGTGTGGCAATTGCGCGCGCGCTCATCCATGACCCTGACCTGCTTCTGCTCGATGAACCTTTTGGCTCGCTGGATGCAATCACCCGTGAACGCATGTGGACAGAGTTATCTCGCATCTGGCAGGCAAAACAAAAGACTGTGATCATGGTGACGCACTCGATTAACGAGTCATTATTTCTTGCGGATCGAGTTCTGGTGCTGACCCAACGCCCCGGCAAAATAAAATTGGACTTGGAAGTTGACCTTCCACGCCCAAGAAAAGATGATATTCGTTATACGCCGCATTTTGGGAAATTAGCAAGAAAGCTAAGAGAAGCGATTGAATGAATTGATTTAAGGTGACAGTCACTTGTTCCCCAGTCATTTCGGGAAAGAATGATCCAAAGTGACTGTCACCTGTTGCTCTAGAATGACTTTATAGCCTGATCCATATCCGTAAATATTTCGAAGATTGTGTTGAATCCCACCATGTCTAATATGCGATTTACCTCAGGCTGTGGATTGAAAAGCTTGAAGTGTTCTTCTAAGCCGCCTTCAATCGCACCGCGCCCCATAGAACGATAGGCACTCCAACCTTGTTCAGGGTTTGGAGGTGTTTCGCCGCGCAGTAACAAAGCAATATTATGAAACGCAACCATCCCCGCACTGCTGATATAGGATAAGTTCGTCAGGTCAAGTAGCACATCGCGAGTGCCCGCGCTATAGAGTTCCCTGCCCTTGTTGATCAAATCCTGATAGTTTTGTCCATCCAGGCGGCCTTCGATGTTGATGACTGTAACGGGTACACGCCCCTGCTGCTGTGAAACTGAAATGGTCATGTCTCTTCTCTCCTGATCACTAAACAACGATTTATTAATTATAAACCTTGTTTAGTATTCAGGATAATATTTGCTCTATCCTGTTTTGAAATCACAGAGCTGACTTTTATGGCGTAATCCATACTATAAATGATAAACCAGTCTTTTTATATTGCCCGGTGACTTCCCAGCAGCCTGCAGTGGGGAAGTCTACTCCGGTGAGCATAGCTTCACCGATATCATCTGCGAAAGCATTGGTTGCTTCATAAAATTTCAGCGGCGGCGCTTCGCCATCCAACCGTTTACCCAGTACAACCAAAGCTGGTTCAAGTTCATCTTTCAAAGAGTAGCGGCTGCTCCACCACATAATTTTCTGTGTATATCCATCTGGGTTATGCGGCAAGCCTGACCATACTCCATCATCATGCAGCGCAGTCCATAAATTTTCGGAACCGAACCAGAATATTCCCGTCCATGGTGCGTTAAGTGAATAAGGCTTGGGTGCCTCAAAAGATGAAATGCTCATGGTTGTGACAGGGCAGCTTACAGGCGGTATCAAAGATGCTTCTTGAGTTTTAGCGGTTTCTGTTAGTGACGATGCTTCTGGCACATCCGTTGGCATACGATATTTATCCAGGTCTTTTAATCCCTGGGATTCAATATTCGCACTTGATCCGCAGCCAGCTAAAAGTGTTGAGAGTAAGATAGTGAATACGAAGAGTATTATATTTTTCATAGCTTTCTCCTTCGTATTCTATACACCGCCCAAATTTCTAAAGTTCCGTAGAACTGCATGGAAGATTTGTAAATCCTAATCCGCCAATTAAGATTGTAATGAATGCCAATATCTAGGGATCAGATTTATGAACAGAGACATTGTCTATAATTTTCTCGAGAATTTTTTTCATTCCAGTCGGTTCAAATTGATCATCTTTCATTCGCGCGACTATTAAATCTCGCATTTGTTCGTAGCGCATTCCATTACCATGCTGGCTCACGAACCGCTTAAGAATATCCCTGCCTCTTAATTCAGCTTTCCATTTATCGGAAGCTAAAGATTCTTTAACCTCATCTCTAATTTTCTGCTCAAAAACTTCAACAGATTTTGATTTAATAAAATCTGTTGAGATTTCAATAAACTTTTGCTTTGACCTTTCAATTGCATCTTGAAATGCTTCTGATATATTTTTTGAGTTTGGGTCAATACCAAGGTCTAAAGCCTTTAGCAACCTTCCATTTATAAAATACCTTATTTGTCTTTCTATTAACCCATTAACTGTTTCCTCAGCACAAGCGTGTAGTGCGATTTCTACATCTTTTAGATTTCTTAAGTTGGTTTTTGTTGCTCGCACATCATTGATGACACGAAGTATATAGTCTGGTTCTAGAAGATAATTTTCTATGTGATACACGTCCCAATTGTAAGTATTCTTCTGATCATTAGTCTTTATTTCACTATCGCGATCTGTTATTGCGAAAAAACGTGCAGGTACTTGAGCTTCTATACGCGTTTGTTCAAGTAATTCATATAAATTTTGCACACGGACTTTGTTTCCACCCGAAATGGAATTAACTGCTGTACTGAAACGAGGAAAAAGCGTATTAACCATCCAAACATCGAATTGGCTATCCCCTCCGCCTTCAAAGATTACTATCTTTGCCTCTGGTCTATAAGCGGCTAAATCTCCCACTAACTCTATAACAATTCTTTCAATATCTTCAGCAACTTTGACCTCAGATACTTGACTTTTGCCATCAAGTAAGTCTGGTGGTTGCATATGGAAAACAGAAAAGTTTTCGTGGCCAACAGCTTCTCTAATCAAGGTATCGGAGTGTGTAACTAGCCATATTTGATTTCCTAGTAATTTGCCAAGGTTTCTATGATAAAAACCTGCTAATCCATGAATCAATCTAGGATTAAGATGAAGCTCTGGTTCATCAATTAATACAACAGAATTTTTAGGGGCGGTATTTCTAAGTCTTAAGTAACCATATAAAACTTCTTTTTCACCTGAACTAAGCTCATCTATATCGTGAGTGCTGCCATTTCGAGTCCTTACTGGAAATAAAAGACGACCATCATTAGTAGGTTGTGGACCAAGAAATTCTTTACCTGGAAAGAAAGTTTGAAATAGCTCTTTTAAAGTTTCTGTTAAATTGTCATTTGCGGAGACTTGACCGCCAGTTTGGCTAACAAGAAGATTTCGCACATAACCAGATGCCATTTGTGTTTTAAGGTTAGCGTATTTATTGGCGTAATTATATAAAGCATGTTGGCGCATTTTATCTTGTGCAGGCTCGATATTAAGGTTTATCCCACCTACTTGTTCTCGTGCGTAATTTCTAGTAGCTCCATGATAATCAACTATACCAATATTTTGCGGGTCATATATACTGAAAATTAACTCAAGAATTGGGGAAGGTGTTGCTGAAGCTTGACCTGTAGTTGAAATGTTTACAGTGCCCCAATGTGTTTTATTGTTACGCAACTCTTCTCTTAGCGGCCCCCATTCTAGTATCGTTCTACTTTCAACATCTGCCGCATGAATGCGATGTTGTGTTGCTAATGGTGAAATACCAATATATTTCCATCCAGCAAGTTCAGGAGCTATTTCTTTCCATATTTGATCTCGCAAGAGATTCATTCCCTCATTTAGTAAGTACTGTTTTTCTTCATTGGAAATAATAATTTCAGCACTTATTTTTAATGGCTTTGTTTTATCTTGAAAAATTGTTAGTAATTCCTCTGGTTTTTGTCCAATTTGGATTTGAAATTCTCCAAAAAATTGATGCCATTCATTTGGCTGATATCCACCATATACAGATTTAAGCAAACGGATAGCATCAAAAACACAAGATTTTCCGCAACCGTTTGGCCCGGCAATTATGACCATATCCCCCAAGTTTTCCAGTTTTACGGAAGAAATTGCACGATAGTTTTCAATTTCAACTGTTTGAAATCTCATTGATACCCTCTTTCTTTTATTAGAGCCCACATCTACTTATATTTAAGTATAGCACTTTCCCTATTTTGTTTGATGTTAATTTCTTCTAAATATTCATCATTGTCTTAGTAACTATATTACAAATGCTTTAAAAATGAAAGCACATATTCATTGAATTCTTCGGGCTGCTCCATATTTGGAAGGTGAGCTACACCATTCATGATTACTTTTTTCGCATTGGGAGTGTTATTTGCAATGAAATCAGCCCCTGCAATAGTCCTCGGTGTATCCTGATCGCCTACGATAACCAGTGCAGGGACTTTGATTTCTGAAAGCCGATTCACTGCCGCAGGTTCGAGTGGAATTTCATTCCCAAGGTCTTGAGGAGTCCTCAGAGCAATGCGATTCATATTGTATGCAAGTTCACGTACTTTTGAGTTGACCTGCTCAGGT
Source organism: Anaerolineales bacterium (assembly GCA_014379595.1). Lineage (GTDB taxonomy): Bacteria > Chloroflexota > Anaerolineae > Anaerolineales > Villigracilaceae > Villigracilis. The sequence goes on along the minus strand of JACMLM010000035.1, from coordinate 155,365 downwards.
GTGCGATGCGGCCCATCCACCCAGATTTGTAGTTCGAGTTCATTAACGCGGTCAAGGTCGCCTGCTTGTTCGGCCTGATCAAGTTGTTCTTCCTGTTTTGGCGGCTCTCCATTAAAAATAAAACCACCAAGCGCCGGGGCAGTCGGAATGAGGGCCTTTGTCATTTCTGGATATTCGAGGGTAAAGTCTATAATTGTTTTTGAACCTTGTGAGCAGCCGATAAGAATCGCCTGTTTGATATCAAGAAATTTTAACAACTCATATAAATCAGAATGATGTGAAAAATCCCCGTCAATCATTTTTGTTTTTCCAAATCCGCGTCTGTCATATCGTATCGTTTGATATTGTTTGGCAAAGACATTGAACTGATCATTCCACATCCTGCTATCGGCGATACCGGCATGGACGAGTACAAGTGGAAATCCCTGACCGTCAATTTCGTAATAAATTTTTGTATTATTTATTTCGGCAAATCCAGTTTTCATAATTCGGTTACCTTTAAGTTTAAATTCTTCAACATACTCCTCGTGGCTTCGGTTATTTCATTGATTGCCTTATTAAATGCTTCTTCATTTGCTTTTGAAGGCTTTCGATACCCACTGACCTTCCTCACATATTGCAACGCCGCTTCCTGAATTTCCTGCTCTGTGGCGGGTCGATCTGGTAAACGCAAGGGTTTAATACTTCTGCACATAACTACCTCCTAAATTTTAGGCCAATCCAACAATAAGACTTCAGCCAATAGACGCGAATTTACATTTCTTTCCATCTTTTCCAACGCAGACTCAAGCTCGCTGACCACATGCCGCACAGTGGATAAGTCCAAACGGCTTGCGAGAAATTCAATTTCCATATTACGGTCAATGTTGATGAGCGGAGTGTCCGCTTGGGCTACGCGTAACATCACATCTCGCCAGTACGAAAGCCAGATCAATATCGTTTGTCGCATGCCATCTTTATCTTTTGAGAGTTTATCTGCATAAGAGAATTTTTCCACGCGCAGCGCGGGTAACAAAGTTTGCAGATCATCCAAACGTTCTTCGCGTTTCTCAAGCAAAGTAATATCGTCAATCAGTTTACGTGCGTAACCGGGGCGTCCACCTGAAATGTGACTTATTAAACGAGCACGTTCTTCTTCCACGCCGCGTTCCAATAGGTCCGTTTCGATGATAGAAACAGGTAACGGACGTAACCGTAATATTTCACAGCGCGACACAATTGTTGGCAGAAGTTGTTCGGGGTTATCAGCAGTTAACAAAAGGATCGCGTGTGCAGGTGCTTCTTCGAGAGTCTTTAACAAAGCATTGGCGGCGTTGTCATTGGCTTCTTGAAATCTCAAAAATAAAGCCACACGATATTTTGCTTGGTATGGTTTCAGCGATAATGACCGTTGTACTTCGCGCACCTGATCCACCTTGAGAGTCCCACCTTCGGTTTCAGCCTGGATCAAGTTCATGTCAGGATGCTGCATTCTTTCGATTTGTTTGCAATCACGACATTGTCCACATGGTATGCCTGCTGATATAGGTTGCGTGCAGTTCAATGCCTGAGCAAGGCGCAATGCCAAAGTCCGGCGGCCCAGGCCGGGAGGTCCGCAAAAAAGATACGCGTGACGAACATCACCGCGTGCTGCATGTTGATGAAGCATGTCCACGGCCCATTCGTGTCCGAGCATATTCCAATTATTTGTCATCATAATTTTCCAGTGATCCATTTTCCCCAATCATAAATCAACAATCGTAAATCGCAAATGTCACTCCTGCCCTGCACGCAATCTTAAATAAGAATCGTATCTTTCAGCGCGAACCGTACCTGCTTTCAATGCAGCAAGCACTGCACAACCTGGCTCATGTTTATGTGAGCAATCACTGAACTGACATTGCGGAACAAGATCACGCAGTTCGGGAAAATATGCATCCATCTCTTCGGCTGATGTATCCCACAATGCGAGGCTTTTCCAGCCGGGTGTATCCGCCACATATCCGCCGCCATCGAGCGCAAACATCTGGCGCGTCACTGTTGTGTGGCGTCCTTTTTTCATGGCTGTACTAATTTCATTAACCGCAAGCCCAAGCCCGGGTTGAATCTCATTCAGCAAGCTGGATTTTCCAACACCACTTGGCCCAGCCAATGCACTCACTTTATTTTGCAATTGTGCTTTTAATTCATCCAGCCCAACACGCGTTTTTGTGGATGTGTAAATTACGCGATACCCAATTTCTTCATACACTTTAAAAAGTTCCTGTGCATTTTCCACAAGGTCAATTTTGTTTGCAATGATCACAGCAGGGATTTTTTGTTTTTCAGTCACAACAAGAAAACGATCCAACATTCTTAATTTTGGATTCGGATTTGCACACGCGAAGACAAACACAGCCTGATCGGCATTTGCCAGCAAAACTTGCTGATATATACCCTGAGGCCGCGGGTCAAGCCTGACGATAGCCTGCTTGCGCTCTTCAACATTCTCTATCACCCCGGAACCATCAGGTTGAATCACGAGTTGCACATAATCGCCCAATGCAGCAATATCACCCACCGCCCGGCCTTGTTTTAACTTGCCCCTCAATTGACAAATGACAAGGCCCTCACCGGTCTCTGCTGTAAAGAAACCAGATTGGGCCTTAACGATCAAACCACGTTTATTTGTCATTGCGAGGAGTGCTCTTGTTTTTGTCCGAAGCAATCTCCATCACAGTTGGGGATTGCTTCGTCGGGAAAAACACTCTCCTCGCAATGACGGATAATACTATTCTTCATCATTATCTGGATTCTGACCGAAAGGCGTGGGGGTATATGGCGGCTGGCCGATCGGGCCAAATTCATAAAAGATTCTTTGCGGGCTGCCGTAATAATACGTTTCAACCATAGCTCTGAAAATTGGCACTGCATATTCCGAGCCTTCACCGCCGTTTTCAACGATCACTGCAATGGCAATATCAGGCACATCTGTATTTGCTTCGTTCAATGTATAACCTGCAAACCACGCGTGTGATCGGCCATTGCCTGATTCAGCAGTTCCTGTTTTACCAGCTACGTCAAATTGCAAACCGCGTAAATTAAATGCAGCTGTGCCTCTGGAATTTTGTGTCACCATTAAAAGGGCTTCACGGAGAATATCTAAATTTTCTGTTCTTAAAGGAAGTGTGCCACGCGCCTCAGGTTTAAACACAAGCAATGAGTCGCCATCTACCGGCTTGATCTCCTCAACGATCTGTGGCCTGTATAAGGTGCCGCCATTTGCGATGGCAGCCATAAATGTTGCCACTTGCAGAGGAGTCACTTGTACATCGCCCTGACCGATAGCTTGATTTACAGCATCTATCTCAGTGGTTGGGTCAAGAATTTGTCCGGCAGATTCTTCTATCTGCTCGATTCCGGTAAGAGAACCAAGCCCAAAATTGCGCGCCATATTGGCAATATCAGAGCCGCGATTCAAATTTGTAAATAAATCCCAGCCAATGTCCCAGAAATATGGATTGCACGAACGCATTAAACCTTCCTGCAGAGTGAGCAGCCCGGATGGGATTTCATCAGAAGCATTGCATGCCTCTCCCACTGCAATGGCGTCCTGACAGTGCTGGTAGGTCCAGTCATAAAGAACAAGCGGAGGTGGTAATTCTGTGAATTCATATTGACAATCGTAAGGTGTATCTTTAATCCAAGCTCCGCTTTCCAGCGCCGCAGAAAAAGTAATGATTTTGAACACTGAGCCAAGCGGATATTGCCCTTGTGCAGCGCGGTTGAAAGTTGGCTGATTCGGATTGTTCACCATATCTCCAAGCCCTATATTGTTTGGATTGTCTGGTTCAAAATAATTGGGGTCAAAATCCGGGGCAGATGCCATGGCAATAATACGCCCCGTATCCACTTCCATCACTACTACCGCGCCACGGAAATATTCAATGGCTTGCTGAGCATACTTTTGCATGTTTTCATCAATGGTCAAATATACTGAATCTGCAGCTTGTGGATTGGTTTGCCCAAGTGTGGAAATGATCTCCCCACCCGGGCCGATAACGCGCAAGATGCCACCATGCTTCCCGGAGAGATACTCTTCTGCCCATAACTCGATACCGATCTTGCCAACTTTTTCGCTTCCATTATAGCCAAGGCGGCGATATTCATCGTAGTCTTCAGTATCAATAGAAAGTGTATATCCAACTGCTTGAGGGGCAAGACCAGTTTGAGCATAGTAACGAGACGGATATTCAGCAGCCACCAGTCCGCCGGGGCTTATCGAAAGTAAACGTTGAGCTTCAGTGCGTGTACCCTCACACATTGGTATGTAATAGCCGGGTCCATATGCATCGATTTGGTCTTGAATGAATTCAGGGTCGTAACCGCATAGTCTTCCAAGTTCGCCGGTTAGTGCACCTATCATATCAATATCAATTTGATCGGTTTGAATACCAAAAGCAAACGCATCTGACTGGGAGACAATGGGCTCACCCTCACGGGCATAAATGTCGCCGCGCGCGGGAATGCTATATTCCATGGCAAGCGCGTTGCCGCCAACAAGCTCGGGCAGGATAACCCCGTCATCCCATAGTACTTTCCATGCACCCTCTTCATTAGCAAGCCGCATGACGATGTTCCGTTGAATATCGCCTGCCAATACGGTTTTGTAAGTGATGCTGTATCCAACTTCAGCACTATTTGGGCTGACCTGCGATGAAATGATCGCATGTTCAATACTGGCTGCACTCATTTCATTTAGTGTGGTATTCCAACGTTTTGAAAAATCTTCCAATGTGATCGCATCTCTACTGGATTTCGCCAGCATGATATACATCGTTTCATAATCATCTTTTTGTAAAGCATTGAAAAATTCTGTAACTGCTGCCTCTGCATTGGGTGGAGAGATTATTGTGACCACAGGAGGAGGAAGTGGTGTGGATGTAGCAAAAATATCGCCAATCCCATTACCTCCAATTCCGCCACCACTGCATCCCGAGAGAAAAGCCAGTATCAGAATAAAATTTATCCAGTGTAAAACTTTCATTCGTTTCCTTATCATTTTGATTCACCATACAGGATCATATCCGAAACGGGACATGAATAATTCAAAAGAGTTTGGCAGGCTATTGATACATCTTCCAATGGAAGATGATCTAATTTTTGCAAAGATCGTGTCACATGGCACATTGGCAATCCCATTACGCTGGCATAGCATCCGTTCATAGATTCTACAGGTTGAAAATCAGGGTGTTGAATTGCATACGAGCCAGCTTTATCCAATGGGTCGCCTGTTTGAACATACGCTGTAATTTCACCATCGGAATATAATCGCATGGGAACGTCTGTAACACATAACTCAGTCAACATTTTTCTATCACGGACACGGTAAATCGCTACGCCTGTATATACTTGATGAGTGCGTCCGCGTAATTGTTTGAGCATTCTTTTGGCATCTTCTTCATCTTTTGGCTTGCCAAGGATTTCATCGCCGTCAATTACAGCAGTATCTGAACCGATGATGATGTTCTCAGAGTCTGCTTTTTCTACAACAGCCAATGCCTTGGCTTGGGCGAGACGCAAAACATAATCTTTTGGAGATTCGCCTGCCAGTTGACTTTCATCCACATTAGAGACGGTGATATTGAAGTTCCAGTTCCCCAGTGCAAGCAGTTGTTTTCGGCGCGGAGAATTGGAAGCTAATAACAAAATTGTTTTATCTGTCACGCAAAGAATTCTAACACAATCTTTTTTAATGAATTAATAGGGGATGAGCGGGCAAAAAAGATTTCCCTCTGGCAAATCCTTATCTCACGTTGTACAATCCTTAAAAATCTGTCTAGTCAATGTGGAGGCTGTATGAAGCAATTGCAAGACCGAATTATGCGAGATGGGCAAGTTTTAGGAAACGGGATTCTAAAAGTAGATAGTTTTGTTAATCATCAAGTTGACCCTGCCCTCATGGATGCTTGTGGGCGTGAGTTCGCGAACCGCTTTGCAAATGTAGGTGCCACCAAAATTCTCACGGCTGAAATCTCAGGTATTGCTCCTGCGTTAACCACTGGTATTCATTTAAATTTACCTGTGGTGTATGCGCGTAAGTCTAAGCCTGTCACTATGCCCGATCAAGTTTATCTAACACTCGCACCTTCGCACACAAAAGGCCGTATGGTGGAATTGATCGTCTCACCTGAATATCTTGCAAACAATGAAAAGGTGCTCATCATTGACGACTTTCTCGCCAGCGGACAAACTATCCTCGGTCTGGCACGTCTTGCAGAAGCCTCTGGTTCGAAGATTGTTGGCATCGGCGCATTGATCGAAAAAATATTTGAAGGCGGGCGTGCTGCTCTCGCTTCATTAAATGTCCAGATCGAATCTCTGGCATGTATTGCCTCACTGGATAATAACAAGATCACATTTGTGGATTAACATTTCAACCTTCAAAAGTTGAAATGTTTTTTTGATGAAACATCTGCTTCAAATTCCGATTATCGTTCGATGTATTGGATGGATCTTCGCCCATATGAGTTTTCTTATTCCAGTTACGCGTCTGCGTGAGACCTCGAACCTGCTTGCGTTTCATCACCCTTCTCCCAGCTATAGATTTCATGTGCTGATCGTGCCCAAACGCGAAGTTGCTTCTCTAGCACAGCTTGATCCACAAGATACAGCCTTTCTCACAGATTTATATTCCACTGCACAAAGCCTTGTGGATGAATTCCAACTTAAGGCTTATCGTCTCATTGTAAATGGCGGGGACTATCAGGATTTTCCACATTTGCATTTTCATTTGATTTCAGAGTAGGGGCGGGGTACCTCGCCCCTACAGGACTAATATATGACAGAATCAATTGCCATTCTCGATTTCGGTTCACAATATGCGCAGATCATTGCACGGCGTATACGTGAGGTAAATGTCTATTGCGAGCTATTCCCCTGGGACGCTCCCCAGGAAAAAATTCTCTCGATTAACCCGAAAGGTTTCATCCTCTCCGGCGGACCGAAATCAGTTTACGAAGAGAATGCACCGTATATTCAAAAATTCATTATAGAAACAGGTCTGCCGATTCTTGGAATCTGCTACGGCATGCAAGCATTGACTCATGCCCTTGGCGGCCAGGTTGACCCTTCTGCAGAACGTGAATATGGGCCTGCTGAAATAGTCCCTTTAGTGTCTGGAACTGCTCTGGATAACATTTCCAAAGTTTGGATGTCTCATGGCGATAAAATTACAAAAATGCCTGATGGATTTATTGTGCTTGCCAAAAGCGGAAACAGTCCCTTTGCGGCAATGGGTGATATGCAAAGAAAATATTTTGGCGTGCAGTTTCACCCCGAAGTACATCACACGCCCAATGGAATTGAATTACTTAAACATTTTGCAATTGAGATTTGTAATGTCAAACCCGAATGGACTCCGTTGTCAATTATCGAAGCAAGTGTCAAGCGGATTCAAGAACAAGTCGGTAAAGAGCGTGTTCTTGCAGCGGTCAGCGGCGGCGTGGATTCAACAGTGGCAGCTGCGTTGGTGCATAAAGCGATTGGTGATCAACTTGTCACTGTCTTCGTGGATACAGGTTTGCTCAGGCATAACGAAGGTGAGCAAGTAGCATCTGCTTTGCGTGATGGGCTGGGTGTGGAATTGATCACAGTAGAAGCAAGCGCTGATTTTCTCGGTGCATTGAAAGACATCATAGAGCCTGAACAAAAGCGAAAGATCGTTGGTGAAAAATTTATCCGTATTTTTGAGAGAGAAGCAAAGAATGTAGGTCAGCCAAAGTTTTTAGTACAAGGGACAATTTATCCAGATGTCGTTGAGTCCTCTGCGCCAGATCGCAACAAAGCTGAAAAAATAAAGACACATCATAATGTGGGTGGACTTCCAAAAGATATGCAATTTGAACTCGTTGAGCCATTACGTTATTTATTTAAGGATGAAGTTCGGTTGGTGGGTGAAGCGCTTGGGCTGAGTGAAAGCCTGGTTTGGCGGCAGCCGTTCCCAGGTCCGGGGTTGACCGTACGTTGTCTCGGGGAGTGTACGCCGGAGCGAGTGTCCCGTTTGCGGGCGGCGGATTTCATCCTACAGGAGGAATTATCCAAAGCAGGGTTTCTAGGAAAAGGCGGCATAGCTTCTCAAGCCTTCGTGGTTTTATTGCCTGTGAAATCAGTAGGGGTGATGGGTGACATGCGAACGTATCAAGAGGCGGCCGCCATCCGCGCCGTGACCACAGAGGATTTTATGACGGCTGATTGGGCGCGCCTGCCGTATGAACTGTTGGCAAAAGTGGCAAATCGGATCGTAAATGAGGTGGAAGGAATCAATCGGGTGGTGTATGATATTACGAGCAAGCCGCCCGCTACGATTGAGTGGGAATAACAGGAGGTCATCATGAATTTTGATTATGGCAATACGCTTATCCGTGCTTTACAACTTACATGGAAACACAAAATACTATGGGTGTTAATGATGTTACCCATGGTATTGTCTTTCTTGATGTTTCCTTTTATGTTTGGTTTTCTATTTTTGTTGGATGCAGATATACCAGATACAACAGGAATAATTATTTCGATTGCTTTGATAATTGTTGTGCTTATCATCTTCCTGGCAAGCATAGCGTTTACCGTTATTGCCATGTCTTCCAGCACGCTGGGAATCGTTCGAATAGAAAATGGTGCTAGTTCTTTGAATTTTATGGGTTTAATAAAAGATAGTCTCGCATATTTTTGGCGCAGCCTTGCAGCGCTATTAATTATTCAACTTAGCCTTGGATTGGTATTTACAGTCTTCTTTCTGCTTACATTTGTCTTAAGCATAGTTACATTGGGGTTGGCGTCCATTTGCATACAGCCTATTATGCTTTTGTTAACTCCATTTATATTTCTTGTGCTTGGTGTGATGGAAGCCGCGCAAACTGCCATTATTGCGGAAAATCTGAATGCTATCGATGCCATTAAACGTGCCATTCAAGTTGTGCGTGAACATGTCTGGAAGTATGTAATACTTACTCTGATCATTTATTTCGGTACGTCGATATTAATGAGTTTTATTGTTTTTCCACTAATGCTGCCTATGTTCTTCTTCCCAATTTTTATGGAATCTGGAATAGAAATAAGCAATCAACTGCTCACTTTTTTCCCACTTGCTTTTATGTGCCTTTTCTTCCCTGTCCTGGCATTTTTCTCAGGCATTACTCAAACTTTTATGAAAGCTTCGCTTGACATCACCTACCTGCAACTTACCCGTCCCACTGAAAATCAGACACTTCATCTTGAAGAAAAACCGCAAGTGGATGGAACAAATTGAGTAGTGTATGATTTCAACACAGATGTTCGTTTTCTTAGATACTCTCATGGTTTGTTACCCAATTTAGGAGCATCATGAACTTTGATATTGTGGAAGTTTTTACTCGAGCCTGGAAAATTACCTGGAAGCATAAAGTACTCTGGATTTTCGGCATCCTTGCCAGTTGCGGCAGAAGCAGCGGAGGCAATTCCAATAGCTCAAATAATAATGATTATCAATCTGGAGGTGATCAAGCCTCGCGTGAAATGATTCGCCAGCTCTCTGCATTTATGGAAAAGGTCATGAGTTGGGTTACAGAAAATCCATGGATTGTGATTGCTTTTGTAATATTTATTTTGATTCTTTGGGTTATTCAGATATTTCTGTCTACTACGGGAGGTATTGGATTAATTCGTGGTGTATACCATGCAGAGATGGGCGTTGAAAAACTTAATTTTGGTGAATTGTTTCGCGAAAGCTTACGCTACTTCTGGCGTGTAATTGGCATGGGATTGATAATTTTCGCTCCGTTTTTTATTGTTTTTTTTGGTATGTTTGCAATATTACTTCTTTCCGCTAGATCAGCTGGCTCTGATATGGGCGATGTGTTCGGAGGGGTATTTATATTATTTTTTATAGCGTTTTGCTGCTGCCTCATTCCATTTATGATCGCACTTGGTTTGTATGTCACACAGGCTTCGCGGGCTTTAATTCTTGAAGACCTGGGAGTATTTGCATCGCTCGCACGCGGTTGGGAAGTATTTCGTAAAAACATAGTCGGGCTGCTGATCATGGCTGTTATTCTTTTTCTGATCAACGCAATTATTGGGATAGCCATTGCGATCCCCGTTTATATTGCTATATTTCCCATTATGTTTAGTTTCCTTGAAGGCAATATCAATTCCTGGCAGCCTTTTATCCTTGCAGGTGTATTCGTTTTATTGTATTCGCCAGTTGCATGGTTCTTAACTGGAATTTTGCTGACCTACACTGAAACGATATGGACTCTGATTTACATTCGTGTCACACAGAAAAGAGAAGAAGCTCCTGTTATGATTGAGGCGAATGCATAAACTTTTTCTTTCGCTTCTCAGCCTGAGCCTATTGCTCAGTGCTGTGCCAACCGCACACGCGCAACAAACAAATCTGGCTTCTGTAGATCTCTACAATGCGGATGTATCCGCATTTCCGACAATTACCGCGCCTGTGGATATTTTCGATGTGAACGGCATTTTCGCCTCTGGACTTAATCCCGAGGCTGTTACCGTTATCGAAGACGGCCAGCCTCTCCCAGTAGATTCGTTGACTGAAATGTCTGTCCCGTTACAACTTGTCGTTGCTGTCAACCAGGGTGCAGCGTTGGATGCGCGTAATTCCAGTGGAGTCTCCCGCTTTCAGCGTGTGGCACAAGTATTGGCGCAGTGGGCGCAAAGCCGTCCGCCGGAGATCCCAGATGACTACAGCCTTGTCAGTCAGGCGGGTCCTGTTATCAACCATGCCAGCGCCACAGATTTTGTAGTGGGATTAAACGGTTTCCAACCTGACTTTCGCGTGTCCATACCTAATCTGCAATCGTTATCCATTGCCATAGACACCGTCAGCGCGCAGACGCCGCGTTTGGGAATGAAGCGTGCCATCCTTTTGATCACCCCGCAGATGGATGATCCAAACCTCGCAGCCGTTGTTGAACCCTATATCCAGCGCGCCGTTGAAAATGATATTCATATCTTTGTCTGGTACGTGGATGCGGACACAACATTCACTACAACAAGCGCGGCAATATTTAATAACCTTGCCATACAAACGGGCGGAGCCATGTTTCAGTATTCGGGAGTCGAACGCTTCCCTGATCCTGAAGCTTATTTTTCTGCTTTGCGCCGAATTTATACGCTTTCTTATACATCCCGCTTAAAAATCTCAGGGGAGCATACGCTTCGCGTGCAGGCCAGCCTGCCAGCTGGAGCTTTAACTTCGGATGAGCAGAAATTCAATATAGATATTCAGCCGCCTAACGCGTTCCCGGTAATTCCCTCTTTACAAATCACAAGACGCGCGCCGGAAGATGACCCTTTTACAGAAGTTCTTTTGCCTGCAAGCCAGGAAATTGAGATCATTATCGAATTCCCAGATGGACATCCACGTCCGCTGACTCGCACAACTTTATATGTGGATGGAGCAATTGCCGATGAGAACACTGCGGAACCGTTCCATATATTTACCTGGGACTTGTCAACATATACCAACAGCGGTGAACATCAAATTGTAGTGGAAGCAGTAGATATGCTTGGCTTAAGCAAAACGAGTATGCCTCTTCCAATTGTTGTAACGGTCATCAAGCCGCCTAGTGGGTTTTCAGCTCTTCTCGCTAGATATCGCACCCCAATAACTTTTGGCGGAATCCTCTTTGCGGGTCTTGTCCTTTTCTTCATTCTTATCAGCGGGCGTTTTCGTATGCCGTCTATCCGTGCAGCGCAGGAAGCACGCCGAGCGGATGCAGACCCGCTCACACAATCAGTGCAAGTTGTGGAGGAAGAGTCTGTAGTCACGCCTTCGGCGGAAAAAACTAAAAAGCCGCGCGCTGCTTCCAAGAAGGCTGTATCAGATTCAAAGTCCAGAAAAGATGCGAAATTAGCACAGGAAGCCGGCGCAACTTTTATCCGTATTAATGCAGAGGGTCAGCCTGTTGCCGCTGTTCCAATTTCCATTTATACAAAAGAGATCGTGTTTGGCACAGACCCGGTGCAATGCACCCAGATCATGGACGATGCATCTATTTCATCTGTACATGCGCGTCTCAGGCAAACTGATGATGCGGGATATTTGCTAATGGATAATAATTCTGTTGCGGGAACCTGGGTAAACTACGAACCCATCCCCCGTGCGGGCTACCGGTTGGCGCATGGGGATATGGTACACTTTGGTCAATTGATATATCGTTTTACTTTAACAGTGCCGCCGGCTGTTTCAACCCCCACAATCACTGTTCAAACCGTTGAAGAATGATTCGCACTACACTTGCCCATCTTCATGTAGCCGCACTCAGCCATGCCGGAATGTCCGGTAAGAACAATGAAGACCGCTATGCAGTCTCATCGTTCCAGCTGAGCAATGATGATTCTCGCCCTGCACTTTTTGCTATTATTGCAGATGGTATTGGGGGGCATCGTGCCGGTGAAGTGGCTGCAGAACTCGCTGTCAATTACATTACCATGGGGGTTGCGGAAAGTAATGGAAAAAAACCCGTAAAAATTCTTGAATCAGCTATCCATGATGCAAGTCAGGCCATTGCCTCTCACTCTGCCGGCAGAGATGAAGAAGAAGGCATGGGTGCCACTTGTGCCTGTGTGTGGGTGATCGAGAATAGATTGTATACTGCATATATTGGTGACTCGCGTATTTATCTTCTACGCGGCAAGACGATCCAACGCCTTACTGTGGATCATACGTGGGTACAGGAAGCTTATGAAAAAGGGATCATCACTGCGGAACAAATGCGCGATCATCCGAATGTACATGTCATTCGCAGGCATTTAGGCGGTTTAAAGTTACCAGAAGTAGATTTCCGTTTACGGATCGATGACGAAGAAAGCAAAGAAGAGTCTGAGAATAATCAGGGTTTTCACCTTGAACCGGGCGACACCATCTTAATGTGCAGTGACGGCCTGACTGATCTGGTGTGGGATGATGAAATGCCCAAGATCATCCGCACAAAGAGAGACATGAAGACCGCGGCTGAAGCGCTTATCAGCCTGGCCAATGAACGCGGTGGGCACGATAATATTACAGTCGTGATCTTATCCATGCCGAGACTGGAAGAGACAGTGAAAAGAAAACACGGCATTCTCGATTGGATATTAGGAGATGAGTAAGAGCCTCAGTTTTACTGAGGCTCTTTTTATTTAATGCTATGAGTCGTTTCATTCGCCGCTCAAACCTGCTCAGCGATCTATAAGCATCATCTCACTCTGGGCTTTTTCCTGCTTTCTCACGATCAAGCCATAACTCGCGATATTGGCGATTCCAGTCAATCAAAAAGCGGATTGCGATCACAAGCCCGCATCCCATTGCAACCCAAAATGCTGCATCACGAATATTGAAAAGCCATAACACAGGTGCCGCAAGAATGCCAGCAAATACACTCGCACGCGCCGAGTGACGGATCACCAAAACAAAAAGAATAAGTAAACCCAGGCAAACAAGAAAAGCCAATGGATTTACTGCGAGAAAAGCGCCTCCCAGAGTTGCCAACCCCATGCCGCCTCGAAATTGTGCAAAAGTTGGCCAGCAATGACCAATTACTGCGCATGTGGCAGTCAGTGCAATAATATATGTTGGAACGGAATCCTGATTGGCTGCCAGATAGGTTGGGACAAATCCCTTTGTTATATCCAATAAGAGTACGAGCGCTCCCCAGCCAAACCCCGCCTGACGAATGGTGTTAGTAGTTGTTGCATGACCTGAACCTGCATTACGCACATCCACGCCTTTCGCAAAACGTGTGATCCAGATCGAGAAAGGTAGCGAACCAAGGATATAACCGAGAAGAGGGAAGAGGAAAGAAGAAAGATTTGGCATTATTTTTTTACCTGTTAGAAAGAAAACTATAACTTTGAGCTGATATGCGAATGTTATACCATTTTGGAGGAAAGATGTCTGGTATCATTTTTATTTTACGTTATACAATCTCTAAAAGGATTTAGGAAGAAAATATGATAATGGAATGGTTTACAGCTCTTAATCCCATCTGGCAGGCTTTTCTGGCGACATGTTTTACATGGTTTGTGACTGCATTGGGAGCAAGCGTAATCTTTATCTTTAAAGATGTTAACAGAAGAGTGTTGGATGGTATGCTGGGTTTTGCAGCCGGGGTGATGATCGCCGCCAGTTTTTGGTCATTGTTAGCGCCTTCCATAGAAATGGCCGGGGAATCAACATCGCTGCCAAACTGGTTTCCTGCTACTGTGGGATTTTTATTGGGAGGTTTGTTCCTCTGGGGCATGGATAAGGTCCTGCCGCATTTGCATATAGGTTTTGATATTAAAGAAGCCGAGGGCATCAAGACCAATTGGCAGCGCAGTATATTGCTGGTGATGGCGATCACGTTACACAATATTCCTGAAGGTCTGGCAGTGGGTGTTGCATTTGGAGCGATCCACGCAGGGTTGCCATCGGCATCCTTAGCAGGAGCGGTGGCGCTGGCAATTGGCATAGGGATCCAGAACTTTCCAGAAGGGACCTCTGTCGCTGCACCATTGCGGCGGGCGGGAATGAGCCGATTGAAAAGTTTCTGGTATGGACAGTTATCTGGCGTTGTCGAGCCGATAGCGGGCGTTTTAGGTGCGGCTGCTGTGATCTATATCAAACCAGCTTTACCCTATGCGCTTGCCTTTGCTGCGGGTGCGATGATCTACGTGGTGCTCGAAGAGTTAATACCGGAGTCTCAGTTGGAAAAGGATATTCATATTGCCACTGGCGGGGCCATGCTGGGCTTTACAATCATGATGATCCTGGATGTTGCGCTGGGATAATACAAACGTTGCTCAGTAATATCACAAGATAAAATCTAATGTACAATCTCAGCCATGCCATTACTGTGGATTTCGATTTCTTTCATTCTCGGCATCGTCATCTCAAGCCTGATTCCTTCTTCCTCGTATCTCTGGCTTGGTATTGGACTTGTAGTTTTATTGCTTGCTTTTATCGTAAGCCAGATCGTTAAGCGGCGGAATATTTCACTTCCCGATTTTCAATATATATTAGCTTTGTCCTTGCTGGTCGCCTTTATTATCGGTGCATGGCGTTATCAGGCTGCACAACCAAACATTGATGCATTCCATGTCGCCTTTTACAATGACCGCGATTATGAAATGCTGGTAACAGGCACGCTGACAAAGCCACCTGATTATCGCGATACCTATACCAACTTGCGCCTCAATGTGGAAGCCATCGATTCTGGCAGTGGCGACTTGCCTGCTTCCGGGCTGATGCTCGTGCGCGTTCCTGCTCATGAAACTTATGAATATGGTCAACGCGTGCGTGTGCGCGGAAAATTAGAAACCCCGCCTGAAGACGAAGAATTTTCTTATCGAGATTATCTTGCACGCGGCGGCGTTTATTCATACATGTCCATCGCAGAAGTGACAGTTCTGCCAGGCAATGGTGGAAGTGTTTTTTATACAGCTGTGTATAAATTAAAAGAAAAATTAATTCAAAACACATACCGTCTTTTCAATGACCCTGAATCATCTTTGTTGGCAGGCATTTTATTTGGCGTGGATACAGGCCTTACGCGTGATCTGCAAAACGCATTCAAAAATACGGGTACTGCGCACATCATTGCCATCTCAGGTTTTAATATGGCTATCATTGCGAGTGTGTTCTATTCGATATTCAAAAATGTTTTTGGCGAAAGATATGGCGCGCTGTTCGCCATTATTGGCATTATCTTATATACTATTTTGGTTGGTGCAGAAGCGGCAGTTGTCCGCGCTGCAGTGATGGGATGTATTGCATTGATCGCGCGAGTGCTAGGGCGCAAGCAACTGGCGCTTAATACATTGCTCGTAGTCGCGGGATTCATGTGTCTCGTGAATCCATTTTTTGTTTGGGATGTCGGTTTTCAACTTTCATTCTTCGCTACACTGGGTCTTATTCTTTACGCAGAACCATTTTCAAGCTTTACCAACACTCTTATTTCCAAAATTTCAAAACATGATACAAGTGCGCTCACTCGCATCATCAATGACAATGTTGTGCTCACATTCGCCGCTCAATTAACCACGATACCAATTATGGCTTATCACTTCAAACGCATTTCACTCGTTTCGTTTATTGCCAATCCATTTATTCTGCCGGTACAGCCAGCAGTGATGATCTTAAGCGGACTGGCTGTTTTCACCAGCCTTGTTATTTATCCGCTGGGCCAGCTTCTTGCGTGGATTGCGTGGCCGTTTGCAACATATACGATTCGCATGGTGGAATTATTTGATCGTGTGCCGCATGGGACTATATTTCTTGGAGACTCCTCTTTCTGGCTGGTGCTATTCTTTTATGTCGCGCTTCTCACTGTGACCTTTAATTGGTCTGCCATTAAAGAGAAGTTCAATTCTTTAGCAGTATCTCTTCGTGCCATTGCATTGACTGCGACAGCTGCGTTCCTTTTTATTTGTACTATTTTGCTATGGCGTGCATCGGCAAGTACGGGTGACGGACAATTACACATTACATTTCTCGATGCAGGTTCTGCCAACGCAGTGTTGATCCAAACACCTGAAGGCCGTAATGTATTGATCAACGGTGGTGCGAGCACAACCGAACTTTCAGATGAACTCGGCAGAAGGCTTCCTTTCTTTTCACGCAGGCTGGATTGGCTTGTTGTGGCATCTACTAATGAAGATGAATTATCTGCCTTGCCGCGTGTACTGGAAAGATATCCCCCAGAAAATGTTTTATGGAGTGGAAATATACAAGCCTCGTTCTCGGCTCAAACCTTGGATAAATTTTTCGCAGATGAAGGAATCCCCGTCAGCCGTGCGGAAGTAGGACAAAGGCTTGAGCTGGGTGATGGCGCATTTATCGAGGTGCAGGCTGAAGGTCCAAGAGGAAGCGTGCTTCTCCTCCAATATAAAAATTTTCGCGCGTTATTTCCAATTGGTATCAGTGAAGGCACGTATGAGTTGCTTGAATATGGAAATGTAATTGATAAAGTAGATGTATTGTTGTTGGCAGATTCAGGATACGCGCCGTCCAATCCGCCTGATATTTTTGAGAATTTGAATCCGCAGCTGGTGGTATTAAGTGTTTCGGCTGGTGATGAAGATGGTTTGCCTTCACAGGATGTATTGGATTCTTTAGATGGCTATTCGTTATTGCGCACAGATCGCAGCGGCTGGATCAGTGTGATTACGGATGGCAATGCAATGCATGTGGAAGTGGAACGTTCTGAATAACTGATGGGAGCAGAGTACTCTTTGCATATAATATAGCAATGCTAAAATACAGCCCACTATAAAAAAGGAGAATGAGATGAAATCAGCAGGTGTAAAGGTATTTAGTTTTATTATTGTTTTGGCATTGGCAACGCTAGCCTGTGCCGTCCCGGGCGTGGATGCATTACTCAACCCATTGCCCAAGGATGATTTTTCAAGTGATGGCAGCGGCTGGGGAACAGGTACAGATTCTCAAAGCTTGGTGGAATATGCAAATGGTGGTTTGCAGATGATTGTGTACACCCCATTCTATATAACCTGGTCCACGCCGGACGTTGAAGTATATGAGAATGTTCATATTGAAGCTAGTGTTACGAATACAAGCTCAGACCCCGAGGCGCTGTTTGGCATTATCTGCGACGCGCAAACCACTACATCTGCTTTCTATTATGTGGGTGTATCCCCAGATGGCTACTATGCTTTCATCGAGAAGTACGTTGCTCTGGATGATGTGTTTCTCAAGGAAGGCACATCTGACGTGATCTCAGCATCCGCAGGCTCCATGCGTATTGGTCTGGATTGTGGAGGCGGCGCACTTACCTTATACGTCAACGGACAGCAGATCGATACAGTTGCTACCAGTACATACACTAGCGGATCAGTGGGTCTCTTTGCTGCCACCGACGATCAAGAGAGCGGCGTGAACGTAACCTTTGATGATTTCGTTGTAACAAAATTAGGCGAATAGATTTTTGAATGAGAACCCTGCATTCTTGTGCAGGGTTCTTTTTTTAGATGGGATATCTTCTTCTTGAAGGCGGCGCCGAATTTGGCGGACTAATGTTTGAACCTGATCTCAATGCAATTGAGCTTGCAGGCGGATTTAACTCTCCTATCTGTATTATTCCAACAGCCGCGGCACCGGACAATAATCATAAACGCGCGGGGGATAATGGAGTTCGTTGGTTCAAAAGCCTTGGCGCAAAAAACGTTTTTACAGTAGATGTAATTGATACTGTTTCTGCAAATAACCAATCTCTCGCCGCTTCCATTCGGACCTCACGCCTGATCTATTTACTAGGAGGTTTTCCTCGCTATTTAGGAGATACTCTTGCAAATAGCATCTGTTGGCAAGCCGCAGTTGATGCTTACAAAGAAGGAGCAGTGATTGCAGGGAGCAGTGCGGGGGCCATGGTTTTATGCGAGCATTATTATGATCCATCAGATAGGAAGCTAATGAATGGATTGAATTTAATCCCCAATGCATGTGTATTGCCTCACCATAATACATTTGGAAAAAATTGGGTGAAACCACTAATGCAATTAATACCGAATGCAACTTTGATAGGGATTGATGAACAGACAGGGATACTAAATGATAAGGATAAAGAGTGGCACGTCCATGGGGCAAGGAAAGCTGTGCTTTATCAAACGGGACAAACTCAAACTTATGCTCGCGGTGAAACGTTCTCATTCTAATCGTTTGGACATATAATTCATTAAATTGGAGGAGCCATGGACAGCACATTAAAGATCATAAAAGAGCAGGTTCAGGGACATGTTCACGTCACCGTGCTTCATTTGCGCGGCTGGCTGGATGCACAAAGCGAAGAAGTATTACTTGCCGCGGCCCGTGATTCGCATGACGAGGGAAGTCGTCATATATTGCTAGACCTTGCCGAAGTGGAAACACTCACCAGTGCAGGCATGCGTGCCATGCAAAAAGTGTATAAACTTTTTACGCCTGCTGAGGAACACTTCAAGGTCTCACGTGTGAAATTATGTAATGCACCTCCGCAGGTCTATCACATTCTTGGAATTACAGGTTTCCTGCAAAATATTCCAAATTATGAAAATATACAGGCCGCAATAGATTCTTTCACTGAATAATTTATATATTCATTAGATAATAAAGCTCTCCATTCATCAGGAGAGCTTTATTTAAAGCCGAAATTGTGTCTAAATGAAATCCACTTTCCGTGCGTTACGTCATAAGAAATTTTCCTCATTGCTGTTTGGGCAAACTCTTTCACGCATTGGCGATTTTCTTTTTCAGATCGCGATTGCATGGTGGGTGCTCGAGAAAACAGGCTCAGCCAGTGCCATGGGCACGGTGCTTATTGTGAATGTACTGCCCATGCTGCTTTTTGTGTTGATCGGAGGTGTGGTCGTAGATAGAATGCCGCGCGGTCTCTTGCTTTTTGGTTCTGATGCAGCACGCTGTTTGATCATGGTGGTTGGAGCCTGGCTGTCCTATACTAACCAGCTTCAACTTTGGCAAATTTATGTCATGTCTCTGCTCTTCGGCTTTGCAGATGCATTCTTTTTGCCAGCATACAATGCACTTATCCAACAAATCATTTCTGAAGAAGACCTGCCCAGTGCCAATTCCATTAATAGTTTGAGTATGCAATTCGGACGCGTCGCTGGCCCAGCCATCGGCGGATTGATCGTGGGCTTTGGCGGCACAACTGCGGCTCTGGGATTCAATGCATTATCTTTCTTGATCGGTGCATTGACAGTTATTCCGCTTCTTAATACGCCTGCGCCTGCTCGTGCAGAACAGATAGAATCATTCCTCAAGCATTTTATAGATGACATCCGTGATGGCTTTGCTACAATATTTTCAACTCCCATTTTATGGGTTGCCATCATTGTTTTTGCATTCACGAATATCACACTTGGCGGGCCGTACAATATCGCCATGCCCTTCCTCGTTCAACAGGAATTAGGCGGCGATGAAAAAATGCTTGGCTTTATATATGCGATCTTTCCCATCGGATATGCCATCGCCAGCCTTATCATGGGAAGCTTTCAAAGACTTCGTTATCGCGGCATACTATTTTATGTCTGCGGTGCAATAGCAGGTATTGGACTCGGAGTATTCGGGTTGGGATTGCCGCTTTATATACTGGTTTTCGCCGCATTATTGAACGGAGCAGCACTTGAAATTGATTCACTGATATGGACGAACATTATGCAGGAAAAAGTGCCGCCGGAAAAAATGGGGCGCGTCTCCAGTGTGGATACACTTGGTTCATACGTTTTACTCCCTATTGGTTTTGCGGTCACGGGTTGGCTGATCGATACAGTTGGCGTAAAGGCGGTCTTCATTGCAGCCGGGGGAATGACAGCCATCATCAGTCTGTTACCATTGTTGCATCCCGTCATTCGCAAATTAGATTAGCCATACAATTCCTAAGCAAACTATCATCTTCCAATAAGGAAGTTTTCTTAGAATGAAAACATCATAGTGGTTAAGATGAAAGGTTTCCTTGTTGGATTTTTATTTTTGCTAACAGCCTGCACAATGACTCAAACAACTGAACCCGTTATGCCGACCACATCCGCCTCTTTACCAGACCTCGGACCTGCTCCCGAACTGACAAATGAAACCTGGCTAAATGTAGATGCACCGTTACGCCTTGCAGATTTACGCGGCAAAGTGGTTGCGCTTGAAATGTGGACTTTCGGCTGTTACAACTGCCAAAATGTAATGCCTTCGCTCAAATCATGGCATGAACAATATGCAGATCAGGGACTTATCATCATTGGCAATCATTACCCAGAATTTTCCTTTGAAAAAGACATCACCAATTTACAAGTGGCTATTACAGAAAACGGAATTAAATATGCTGTTGCCCAGGATAACGACGGTGTAACATGGAAGGCCTATAAAAATCGCTATTGGCCCGCGTTATATCTTATAGATAAAAACGGACATATTCGTTATGTTCATATTGGCGAGGGAAGATATAAAGAAACCGAAGCAGTCATTCAAACTTTGCTTGCAGAGTAATAATTCTGGAGTGCAGGAGCTTGCTCCTGCATCTTTGCGACAGCAAGCTGTCCGACTCCAAAATCATTTAAGAGGAGAGATCAGCCATGACTAATTTATATAAATCCGTTCCCATTCGTTCTTCAGAGATCACGCCGAAACATGAATATCTTTCGCGGCGTGATTTTATGAAAGCCGCAAGTCTTGCCGCAGGTGCAGCGTTTTTGACTGCCTGTGCGCCTTCAGCGACGGAGGAGCCTCAGAACGCTGAACCAGGTCCAACGTCCGGTGCGACCGATGAGTTGGGCGATCCAGTTAATACGTATGAAGATATAACTCATTACAATAATTATTATGAATTCACAGTCGATAAACAGGGAGTAGCTGGCCTTGCACAAGATTTCACCACCAATCCCTGGACTATTGAAGTGGGTGGCCTGGTCAACAAGCCAAAAACATTTGCGATTGAAGACATCTTAAAATTATTCCCGCAGGAAGAACGTATCTATCGTTTACGTTGTGTGGAAGCCTGGAGCATGGTCATCCCATGGACAGGATTCTCGCTTGCGAGTTTGCTTGAAATGGTTGAGCCAACTTCAGATGCGAAGTATGTTCGTTTTGAAACTGTCTATCGTCCTGAAGAAATGAGAGGGCAAAAAAGCCCATTTTATACATGGCCTTATCAGGAAGGGTTACGTATCGATGAAGCCATGAATGAACTTGCGCTTCTCGCTACAGGTATATATGGTGAAACTATCCTGCCTCAAAATGGTGCGCCGATCCGCCTGGTAGTACCATGGAAATATGGTTTCAAATCGATCAAGTCGATTGTAAAGATCGAGCTTGTTTCAGAGCAACCTGCTACATTATGGAACAATGCTGGGCCGAATGAATATGGTTTCTATGCAAATGTGAATCCTGGTGTAGATCACCCGCGTTGGTCTCAAGCGACTGAGCGCCGCATCGGTGAAATTAGTCGTCGAGGTACGTTACCTTTCAACGGATATGGTGAACAGGTTCGCCATCTTTATGAAGGCATGGATTTAAGTGTGAACTATTAATAGCAGACCTCCGAGTTCTTCGCGAGAACTCGGAGGTCTATATATCCATGAAAAAATTTCCCTACACACCTTTGCAAATTGCCGTACACCTTTATGGATGGTCTGGCATTGTCTTGTTACTTTTTGATGCTTTTGCAGGCAACCTCTCAGCCAACCCTATTCAAGACCTTGAACGGCGCACAGGCACGCACGCGTTGGTATTGCTTGTATTGTCTTTAGCATGTACGCCGATGAATACAGTTTTTAAATGGAGCGAACCGCTTAAACGCCGCAGAGCGTTGGGTCTGTACGCATTTTTGTATGTGACCATCCATTTACTTATTTTTATAAACCTTGATTATGGGCTTGCGTGGAGTCTAATTATCGAGAACATTATTCAAAAACCACGATTGATCGTGGGATTTCTTGCTTTCCTGATTATGATTCCTCTTGCAATGACTTCATTTGATATTTGGAAACAACGCCTTGGTAAAAACTGGAAACGGCTGCACAAACTTGTCTACTTGATTGCGCCGCTGGCCGTGCTTCATTATCTATGGAGCAAAAAAGGTGATATTCTAACCTTCCAAGGCGAAGTAGCGAAACCGTTAGTCTATGGATTAATTATTCTCCTGTTTTTAGTTCTGCGTATTCCTGCAGTAAGAAAAGCATTCGCTTCATTCTCACCCCGCAGGCTGTTTACGCCTACCAAAAAGGATCAGCAGCCCGAAGTAGATGCGCCTTAATAACTTATGCAATGTCATTCTGAGCAATAGCGACACGTACGGCGCAAGAGTCTCTATTGCTCAGGAAATCACATGTGCAGATGAACTAAAATATTCCGCGCAGTAACAGCAGCAATCCAATGAGCGCCAATGGAATACCCACCAGTGCGCCGACAATCGTCAAGCTGACGATCACACCGACAATCATAAAGACGATGCCAAGTACCATGGCGACAAAGCGACCTGTCATTTCTACGATGATTGCCAGCAGTTTCCATAGTGCAGCGAAAGGCCAAAGATACCAGGGAATATGATGTTTTGTTTGAGTTGTCATTTGAGTCTCCTTGTTCCAATATACGCAATTTATAAAGAAATGATGCAAAATTATAAAAACTTAAGTACCTCTCCGAAAATTCAACAGAAAGGCTATAATCCCATTCATGGCTACTAAAACTCAAAAATCCATTCCTATAATTGAAGAAGAGCAAGTGATCGAAGATTCTGACGGGTTCATCACCTTCAAGAAAAGTCACTTTTACTCTGTATTGGTTGTGCTGGCTTTCGCGGTGGGTATATTGGTTGGCTATGTGGCCTGGGGACGAGGCGGCACTCCTGTCACAGCGGCGCAGCAGCCCTCAGGTCAGGTGAATGAAGCGCCGATCACACCTCAGGCGCAATATACTCGTTATGATATCCCCACTGAAGGATATCCAAGCCTCGGCCCTGATGATGCGGAGATCGTTGTTGTAGAATTCAGTGATTTCCAATGCCCATACTGCCGCCGCTTCCATGATGAAACATATCAAGCACTGTTGGATGCATACCCTGGCCAGATCCGTTTTGTCTATCGTAACCTGCCGCTGACTTCCATTCATCCGAGTGCAATGCCAGCCGCAGTTGCCTCACTCTGTGCCAATGACCAGAATGCTTACTGGGATTATCACGAAAAATTATTCAGCAGTGAAACATTGGACGAAGTGACTTATATTCAATATGCCACCGAGCTTGGCTTGGATGTTGAAACGTTCACTGCATGTCTTTCCAGTGGAAAGCACGATGCGTTTATTGAAGAAGACATGAACTTTGCCCTCGACCTCGGCGTACAATCCACACCGACCTTCTTCGTCAATGGCCTTGCCGTTGTAGGTGCGCAGCCACTGACCAGTTTTCAGCAGATCATTGATAAGGAATTAGCTGGAGAAATTCCATAGGAGAAAGCCTCACGTAGGTCAGGCTTTTAGCCTGACAAATATCAAAACATAGTTTTGGCAGGTTGCAAACCTGCCCTACAAGTGCTTATGGATAATAAAACAGAGTTCATGGAGTTCTTAAAATTTCCGTGAACTCTATTTCTTTTTGGTATGATGGTTTTTAACTAAATTATCCCCAATTAAAAAATTCACCTGTGAGAGTGACACATGAAAAAATTTGTAGCCATTGCTGGGAATATCGGCGTAGGAAAATCCACACTTGTAAAGATGTTGTGCGACGAAATGGGTTGGGACCCGTTTTATGAACCTGTCACTGAGAATCCCTATCTCGCAGATTTTTATCAGAATATGTCTTCCTGGGCTTTTCATTCACAGGTGTTTTTTCTAACGCATCGCCTGCGTTCACATCTGAATCTCGCACAGCATCCAAACTCGGTAATACAGGACCGCAGTGTGTATGAAGATGCGGAAATATTTGCACAGAACCTGTATGACCAGGGAAATATCCAGGACCGCGATTTTCAAACCTATCGTGAGTTATATGAGACTGCCGTACAATTTCTCCCTCCGCCTGATCTTGTTATTTATTTGCGAGCATCGATTCCCACTCTTATGAATCGCATCAACTCCCGTGGACGTGATTATGAGCGCAAGATCACACCTGAATATTTACAGAATCTAAATGACCTTTACGAATCATGGATCGAAAACTTTACACTTTGCCCCGTACTTGCCGTCCCTGCAGATGACCTTGATTATGTAGCCCACTCTGGTCACCTTCGCTTGATCGTCGCCAAAGTGGATGAAAAGTTAACTGGTAAGGAAGAAGTAGTATTCGAACCAGAAGAAATGGCAAGAGCGGCGGAAGATTAGATTCCTGTTGCAAGTTTGCAGGTTTAAAGTTGAAAGGTTGGAACGTTCCAACCTTCCAACTTTTTAACTTGTAACTGTTATGCCTTCCCCAGCACCATCGCCAACAATGCCATTCTCACATATAGCCCATATTCCATCTGTCTAAAATAAGCCGCGCGAGGGTCGTCATCGAAGTCAGGGCTGATCTCGCCCACGCGTGGGAGCGGGTGCATCACGATCATATCCTTCTTTGCGGCTTTCATAATTTCATTGTCAATCACATATGCACCTTTGACCTTTTCATAATCAGCGGCGTCTTCAAACCGTTCCTTTTGCACACGTGTCACATATAACACATCAGTTTCGGACAAAACTTTTTCCAGCGAAGAGAATTCTGCCTGTGGTACTTTCCTCTCCCCAACCTCGTCCATCACTTCTTTTGGCATCTTTAAAATATCAGGTGAGACGTAATTCAATTTGATATTGCTGTACTGCGAAAGCAACCGCGCCAATGAATGAACCGTGCGTCCATATTTCAGATCCCCAAGCATGGTAACGGTTAAATTCTCGAGCCGTCCAATTTCTTCCATGATCGTAAACGTATCCAGTAGAGCCTGTGTGGGATGCTCGCCTATGCCATCGCCTGCGTTGATGACAGGTTTCCTGGCAGCCTTTGCAGCAATTGCCGCTGAACCCGTTTCAGGGTGACGCAGCACGATCACATCTGCATAGCATTCAAGTGTGCGGATGGTATCAGGCAAACTCTCACCCTTCGACACCGATGAATATTTCACTTCATTAATTGAGATGACACTTCCACCCAACCGTTCCATTGCTGCAATAAATGACGACGATGTCCTCGTGGAAGGTTCATAAAAGAGATTTGCCAAAATTTTCCCCTTCAGCAGATCAAATGTCCCAACGCGCTCGACCATTCCGCGCATCTCGTGCGCCACGCCGAATACATACTCCAAATCGTCACGGCTGAATTGTTTGACGGAAATAATGTCCTTACCATACCAGTCAGCATTCTTGTTTTCGCCGAAAGGCAGGTGAGGGGATGTGGATTGAGTTGGCATTTGTTTTACTCCTTAATTTTGGTAATTTGTATTGGATGCTTTCGCTTCTCTCAACGGGTGAGGCTGATTCTGTTTCGATTAATTACTTCTAGCTTCAACGGCTTGTAGGCGATTGGGATTGTAAATATAAGCATATAAATAAAGTCCAAGTATTAACCCAAATAGGATATTAGGTGACTCCAAAACCAACATTCTGAGAAAGGCAAGATAAAACGAATCGTGTATTGGAGGAATAAAAATTATCCACCATCCGATAAATCGAACTGCCAAACCTATACTATTAACTAAAACCCATAAGTATCCTTTTTTTCCTTTCAAAACAAATAATTGTGGAAGTGTCATTAATATTCCTGACACAATTGCTCTGAAAGTTTGTATTTCAAATCCGTATAAAATATAAGTTTCATTAGTGATAAATTGGAACATAATCCCAACTGTTGTAGCCGCAAGTACACAACCCACAAGACCTAGAAATACCCACCACTTAGGCAAGCATTCCGACAACAAAACCCATTGCATAATAACAATACAAGCCAGAGGATAAAAGGTATAAATAAACGCAGGCAACCACTCTTGCAATATTGGACTTGAATATTCAGTCAAAGAGGCTATATCGTTTCCAGCTTCAATTGCGAACATCACAGCCAAAGCTACTTTGAGAAAAAACTCTAATTTTGTTGTTTGTTTTAGCATTGATTCCTAACCCTTCATTTCTCATCCTCATGTCCATGCCGATGATGAATATCAGGCATGTGATCGTGCTCATGTTCCTCAGCGGGATGTTCATGCTCATGGGAGTGGACTCCATCCCCTTTGTCATGTTTATGAGACTCATCATGTTTGTGGCTATGGTCATGAAATAAAGCCGTGTGCACATGCGAGTGTTCATGTTGTTCATTGATGAGCAACAATGCGCCACCGATCATTAATATCGCAGCGATGATGAAGAAGAACGAGGGAAATTCTCCAAAGATGACAATGGATAGAAGCACACCCGCTAGTGGAGCTGTTCCATATAACGCGCTAGTGCGTGCCGCGCCCAAACCGCGCATGGAGCGGATGAAAAGTATTGTGCTCAAACCATAACTTACAAACCCCAGAATCAATATATAAAAGATGTTAGCTATTGATGGCAATGGATTACCAAGAAAAAATGCAAGGAAGAATGAAAATGTGCCTGCAACCAATCCCTTCCATGCCACGATGGCTAGCGGATCTTTGCCAGAAATATTGCGGGTGAAATTATTGTCCACACCCCAGAGTACACAGGCCAGGATAATTCCCAATGCACCGAGTGAGAGTCCGAATCCGCTTTCAAAATTGGTGGAGAGGAAAATACTGGCTAATGTAATGACAATGATCGCTGTCCATGCTCGGCGGCTGATGGCTTCTTTGAAAAATAATAATGCGATGACAGTTGTCCCAACCCCTTCAAAATTCAACAACAATGAAGCTGTGGATGCAGGTGTGTTCTGTAAGCTGATCATCAAAATGATCGGAGCCATGATTCCACCAGAAATGATCGCGCCAGCCAGCCATATAATATCTGGCGATTTTATTCCCGCTTCCGCATCTTTAGATCGCATTCGCTGAACCAACCTGACGAGTGAAGTTCCTGTTCCGCTTCCCAAATACAGGAAAGCCGCGAGGAAGATCGGTGAGATATTGTCACCTAATAATAATTTTGCAATGGGCGCACTTGCTCCGAAAAATATTGCAGCCAACAGAGCTTGTAATATGAAGGGAAGGGTATTTGATTTCACTTTGTTTACCTACTTATGTTTCATATATTCCAGTTTTAAGAAAAAAACCTGACAGTCATTAAAGGCTGTCAGGTTTTTTTGAATCAATTTTCTTGTTGTTTCAAGGTGATGGAAATCATAAACCATATTATTTAAATCCCTGTGGTGGTTTCCAATCCGTTGGCTATTGCCACATCATTCAAGATGACTTCGATCTCGTCAATGAAATGATCAAGCTTTTCCACGTGTTCTCCATAGCCTATACCCAGCAAACCTAACTCCCCTGCCGCATTTTGCCAGAATTTGAGATGATCGCCTTCTAACACTTCTGCGGCCAAAGTCCATGTGTGGAATAGAGGCCAAAGCGCAGCTAATGGGATATCACCTTCAAGTATCGCTTTGATGGCCTTCTCGTAATAATTTATACGAGAAGCATGGATGCGTGGATCAACTTCTGTTATTTCGCTGGCAATCTTAAATGCAGATTTCCAGTCAGATATCCAGCTTTGTATTTTTTCTGCATCCACATTGTGTGCACCGATCAAATCGAAAACATCTGTGACCATGTCTGTTTTTTGTGCGGCTTGAGCGCGTGACGGGAATTCAAGGAACAATCTGCGTTCATAAATAGGAGGCCCGCTTAATTCGGCGACTGCATTGAGCGCATAGGAAAGGGCCTCCATATATTTGCTGATATCTTTTGGCCCAGCTGGTTTGTCCAGTTCCATTAAGTCTGTCCAGATCTGGCGGCTTCTTATGAGCAATTTACGGCAGCGCTGAAGCATAAGTGGAGGCTGTTCGAAATCAAAACCTGCCCGCAGGCTGGCTTGCACGAAATCAAAAAATTTCTCGCGTTCATAAAGCAACACTGGATCATACATTTCATAGCCGAGCCACGGGTCACCGCGTAAATCACGTGGTGACTTAAACTCATCTTTGGTACGGCGGCTGATATCAAGGTGGAAATCGGGAGTGAGTTTTATAAACTCACGGGACTGCTTAGGCTTGGTCTTATGCACGAAGACAATGTCAATATCTGCGGTACCGCCAAGCATGGGATCAACATTGAGTAGTGAACCAGTCAGATAGGCAGCTACGATATCTGAATCGTTATAAGCCCGCTCCTGAGCGGTCTCTTTGGCAATGCGGAGGAGTGATTCACGTGTAACGCGCATAAGTAATGCTATCCTTGGTTGGCGTCAGGTAAAGGAAAACTGGTTTGAAACGGAGGCAGGCTCAAGGTTTCGCGGATGCGGTTTTCTATCCGCTTGATGTGCTCCGAATTGTGGATGATGTCCAGTTCGTTCGAGTCGATCTTTAAAACAGGCGTATGGTCTAATGGTTTCGAAAAGAAGTTCTCATATGCGTGATTAAGTTCGTCAATATAAGCGCGTTCCATTTTTCTTTCATATGGTCGGTCACGAAAAGCGATGCGGCTCATCAGCGTGTCGGTGCTGGCTTGTAAATATACAAGCAGATCGGGTTTGGGAATTTTTTCTCCAAGCGCTTCATGTACTTTGTGATACATGTTTAATTCATCACCCTGCAAGTTAATTTCCGCGAAGAGCGCGTCTTTTGCAAAAGTATAATCTGCAATCAGGTTTTTATTCTCTGCCAAAAATTTTGGCACATTATTATTTTGTTGATGATAGCGGCTAAGCAAAAAGAAGATCTGTGTTTGAAAAGCGTATCGTGCGCGGTCTGCGTAAAAATCGGAAAGAAAAGGATTCTCCTCAAATATTTCAAGCAGAACTTCCGCTTCGAATGTATTTTGCAGAAGGCGGGCAAGGGTTGTCTTGCCAACGCCGATCACCCCTTCGATAGCTATGTACATGAACGAACGCTCCCTGAATGATGTGTGGCAAGGATACCATAATATTTATAAGGGCGAAGTACCGCTTCGCCCTACGTTATAATTTCGTTCATGAAAAGAATTTGCATCACACCTTTTGTGCAAGGCACAGGAGGCATGGCATCCTTTCGTTTGAAATTTGAACAGGGATTAAAAACTCGTGGAATCGATTTTACTTATGATCTCTCTGCCAATGCTGACGCAATCCTTGTCATCGCAGGCACTCGCTTCCTACTTAACCTGTGGCAGGCACGGCGACGCGGCATTCGTGTCGTCCAAAGATTGGATGGGATCAATTGGGTGCAGCGTGTGCGTTGGACAAGCCCTCGTTATCACATCCGCGCTGAATACGGAAATGCACTCTTGTCATTGATACGTTCACATTTTAATGATCGAGTCATTTATCAGAGTCAATTTATTCGCAGTTGGTGGGAAGATTGGTATGGGATAGCAAAAGCGCCAGCTTCGGTTATTCTCAATGCGGTTGATTTACAAACATACACACCTGATGGCGAACATGAAAGACCAACAGATCATTTTCGATTATTGTTATTAGAAGGCAGCCTCGCAGGTGGATTGAACTCAGGGCTGTTTCATGCAGTTTCACTGGCTGAAAAACTTTCTGCAAAATATCCAATGGAAGTTTTCGTTGCTGGCACTGTGGACTCTGCTACACAAAATAAAATTAACACAGAAAGCAGTGTTCCCATAAAGTTTCTTGGCGTGCTGCCTCGTGAACAAATCCCGCATCTCATAAGATCATCTCATCTTTTATATTCTGCTGAAGTTAATCCACCATGCCCAAATTCGGTCATTGAGGCACTTGCTTGTGGACTTCCTGTAATTGGATTCGATAGCGGTTCTCTTAAAGAAATAGTAACAGGCGATGCAGGTCGCATTGTGCCTTACGGCAGCAATCCCTGGAAATTAGAAACACCCGATATTTCTGCACTGGCAAATGCAGCTGATGAAATTTTGCAAGACCAGCCGCGGTTTCGTCAGGCTGCACGAATGCGAGCCGAGTCTGCTTTTGGGTTGGATCAAATGGTCGATGCTTATGTTAAAGTCCTTTTGGAAGATTGAAGTATGAATAAGTATTCAGGCCGCCTTGCTTTACAACAGCGTGTGCTTCCCAGTTATCGCATTCCATTTTTTGATTTGCTCGCACAATCATGTGATGGCGGTATGAATCTCTTCGCAGGAATGCCGCGTCCTGTGGAAATGATCGCAAGCGGCAAGCCCCAAGTTGCAAAACTCAAACAAGCAGATAATATTCATTTATTCAGCGGCGCATTCTATCTTTGCTATCAAAGTGGATTTGTCAACTGGCTTGAAGAATGGAATCCTGATTCTTTAATTGTGGAAGCGAATCCACGCTATTTATCAACACCGTCTGCTGTTAAGTGGATGCATAAGAAGGGCAAAAAAGTAATTGGCTGGGGATTAGGTTCTCGTTTTAATTCCTTTCCTATTGGAAGAGGAGAAGTTATAGAGAACGAGTTGAGGAAAATTTTCCTCTTCCAATTCGATGCGATGATCGCATACAGTCAACGCGGAGCAGATGAATATGCAGCATTTGGTTTTCCTCGCGAAAAAATATTTGTGGCGCATAATTCGGTTTCGCTTGCGCCAGATAAAATGCCAGACCGTAGACCGCAGACAATAGACCGCGCCACAATATTATTTGTTGGAAGATTACAAGCCCGCAAACGAGTTGATTATTTATTGCGTGCCTGTGCAGAAATTGAATCAAAGCCACGATTGATCATAGTTGGTGATGGGCCAGAGCGACTGTCATTAGAGTCACTTGCCAAAGATGTATATCCATCAACAGAGTTTATCGGGTCAAAGCATGGAGTGGAGTTAAAACCTTATTTCACAGAAGCTGATCTTTTTGTTTTACCTGGCACAGGTGGACTCGCAGTGCAGGAAGCAATGAGTTATGGCTTGCCTGTCATCGTTGCAAGAGGGGATGGTACACAGGATGATCTTGTCCGCGAGGGGAATGGCTGGCAGATCAATCCCGAACGCGCTGCGTATGGCGCGCTTGTATCCACAATGAAAAACGCGCTATCTGATATAGCGCGTTTGCGAAGGATGGGGAAAGAGTCTTATCGAATTGTTTCTGAAGAGATCAATATTCAGAAGATGGTGGATGTGTTTGTGCGGGCTTTGAATTCGATTAACTAACATATGTCGTTGCGAGGAGCGCTCTTGTTCTTTGCGACGAAGCAATCTCCTCAAAATGAGGGGGTTGCTCACCGCACTGGCGTACGGCTCAAGTGTCGGGAAGAGCAGCCTCGCAACGACATTGGAATAAGTAATTACCCTTTCTTTACCAACCCGCCATCTACAAAACCGCGTTTGCCGTTCGTGCCTTTTACGTTGAGCCATTTGCCAGCCACTCCAATTTTCGCAGCAGCGCTGGAAGCGGATTCAACCACCACGAGTTGAGCCTTGCTTTTTTCAGTGGATAATAAGACACCCTTTGATGAAGCTGTTTTATATATTTTTGCTCCAGCAGATTTAACACTGACGATCAATTTTGGTTTTTCAGGAACTGGGACCGTTGCAGGTGCGGGCGTGGTTGTAGTTGTGGATGAAGATGGCGCGGTCACTACCGGACTTGGAACGGGTACCGTCACCGGGACAGGAATGGGTGTTTGAGTTTTTTCCAAATACCATGCAGCGGCAAAGCCTTCACGTCCTTGTGCATCGCGGACACGTACCCATTGATTCACCGCGCCAATTTTAAATACCCCATCTGATTCAACGATCGTTAAAGTGGAGCCTGCTGGTGCTATGGCAACAATATTTGCCATGCTGGATGTGTCAATACTGGAGCGGATATTCAAGCCTAATGTGACATCGGTTTTGACTCGGGCGGTGGAAGTGCTCATTGAAGCAGAACCAGTTGTCGGTTGAGTCGGAGTCGTACCTGTCGTGGAGGATGAACCCGGTTGCGAAGTCCCTCCACTGGCTGTGAAAGATTGATATATGATGACATGCAGAATGGAACGTTGCAGCGGATTGCCCTGACTGTAGCGCGGCATGAGATAGGTTTTCTTGTTGACGTCGGTTTGATAAGGCCACGGATCGAGCATGAGATAGTCGTTGCCTTCTTTTCCATAAAGGACAACCCAGTGAGTCTGCAGCCCATTTAGTGGAGAGTTATCCACCATCACAATGACGGGCTGACCTGCCGCGATGGACGCATCGATCTGACCAAGCGGCGCATCTGTGCTGCCACATGCGATATTGCTTTTGATATTAACTTGAGGATAAATCTGACTGACTGTATCCCAGCGAATACCTGCGCTGACAAAACCATTCACGTTCTTTAGTTTTTGATTGAGTGTCTTGGGAGTTTCAACATATCCATGCCCGCTGATCAGTATGGCCACGCTCGTCAGCGCACAGCCGACATAACCAATAGTATCGCCGGGGTCACCGAAGCCGAGGATATCTTGTTTCCATTTCGGGTCTTGTTGTGAATAGTATACGAGTTGGAATGTCATGGGTGGCCTCACTAAAGTTAGAATATCACGATAAGCTAATTATAAAAAAGAATTCGTCCGCTAGCATAGCAATGACCAAAATACGATAGCAAAAATCTCTACACTGACTTCAAAGTTTTCTCAATCAAAGGCCAGTTATTTCTAAATTGCTCAAGGTCTTTTGGAAGAACGGCGCAATGTAACGACTGCGGATTTTTTGAACGGCGGCCACCTTTGTAAGACTTCGAAAAATATTCCTGTAGATTCTTTAATTGGAAGATAAAGAAATCATCCTTTTCATCATCTGCCAATTGAACAAAAATACAAACAAGATTCGGGTTAGCTAACTTATGTTGGCCTTTGACGTATTGAACATCATCAACAATTTCTACATCTAAAAACTTGCTTATTGAGAATTGCCAAGACCCGCCATTAATCGCTTTTACCTGAACTGGAGTTGAATGTCCTTCATTATCTGCAATGAGCAAATCAAAATCAGGAACATTTCCAGCAAATGGAGTTGCAATATATCCGAGCCTACCAAGTTTTGCCACAATGAGATGTTCACCGATTTGACGAGTGAGTTGAGTGTTACGTCCTGTTGCCATAAAAAGTTCCTATTGAATTGACCAAGCTGATTTATGAAACACAATTTGATTGTGGAGAACACGCAAAAGGTTTATTGGTTTGCGTTAGCGGATTGTGGGCGAGCATGGACTCTGCTTGGAAGCAGGAAAAACTCGAAGCCAGAAAATGAATAAAAAATTGGGGTTTTCAATAAAAAGGTGCATTTTCACAATTTGCAGGTTGTGTTCTGAGAACACTTTGTTAGACGCGTTTTTTAGACAAGTAATAATCTATAACGCATTTTGCACTTTCGTTATCTTTTTTTTTGTTACCTTTTTAGTAGTAATACTTGTTGTAAACTGCGGTTTTCCCATTCCCAAAATAAAAGCCAAATTCATTATTCCTGCAATTGGAGTAACAAGCACCATAATTATTGACAGCCAAAAGAGAAGTTGTTCAATCAATCCTAAAGATTTTAAGCTTGTTGCTGTAATGTAAAAAGCGAAGACAAAAGCAACACTAGGAATGTAGGAAACAGCAAATTTTCCAGACCCCATTATTCCCTTAGTTATCAGGCGAATAGGATGATAAATTCTAGTGCTTTCCCATCGAAAAACTTTATACTCATCATTTTCGGGATCGCCGATAATGCGGTGGATTTTTGGAGCTAAAACCGAATCAATGTATTTTCCCATATCGTTAGCATGGAAACTTGCGTCAATGCTTGCCCAAGTAATTGCTGACATGAGCATTGATGCAATCAGCAGCAAGAATGGTTGTTGTATGGCAATGCTGGGCGAACCAATAGCGAATAATGAAGATGTTCCTGCAATAATAAAGATTGCATAACCTGCTAATTGGTTTTGTAAAGTAATTTGTGTAATTACTTCTTCGCGTAAGAACTGATATTCTACTAAATGGGCTTGCAGAGTATGTTCATCTCTATTTTCAGGTTGTTTTTTTACCATTGTTCACCTTTCAACAGGAAATCCAAATTTTCTTGCTCACTTAGATATAGTTATACCAGACCAGTGCCCAACCATGATTTATACAGACAAACTCTACATAACAAATTATGTACAGAGATTATACGCCTGTCCGTTTCTAAAATAAACCTTTCCGATCATGGTTGAAACAGGCGAGAAATGTTCTCCCTGATAATCGTATTATCAATCAAGTCGGGCAAGGCAACTATCTATTTCCACGACCAAAAGGCCAGGTCGCCATCGGCAATTTTTTGAAATTGGCTCCCATCCGCGCCAACCGTATAGATGACATTCTCCCCGGTCGAATCGATGCCCGACAGGACCAGGTTCTGGCTATCAGGAGACCAGATCGTGGCTGAGCGTTGGTATTGTGAGTAGAAAGGCAGGACTTGTTGAAATGAAAACGTTGGCGCAAAGGCGGCGACCTCTTTGGTCTCCCCGCTGATCCGGTCATAAACGCGCACAACCAGGCTTGCGCTCTGTTTGGTTTGGGCTACCGTCTGGAACGATGTAGCCGAAGGCCCCCTGCTTCCCAGCATAAAGTAGGCAATCTTCTGACCATCAGGAGACCAGAAAAATGCAAGCAATTCACCCTGGGCAACTTGATTTTGAACGTCAGGCTGGGTGCTATCGAGCACGACCAGGCGGATGGTTGGAGCTGATCCCGATGAATCCAGGATCGCATAAGCCAGGTGGATGCCTTGGGGTGACCAGGCGAAATCCACCGGTCCACTCAACCTGGTCAGCACCTGTTTGACTTTTCCATCCTGCCCTGCAAGCATCAACTCATCATCGCCCGCATCGTTTTGAGCAGCCAATGCAATCACATCGCCCGCCGGCGACCAGGCGGGTGCCGCGAATGAACCTGGTTTTAGGTCCAGTTCTTGAGTGAGGCTTGAGTTATCCAGTTCTACGAAGGCCAGACGCGCATTCGGGTTGGCAGAACTGTCCCCGCCGATATGGACAATGAGTGTCTGGCCATCAGGGGACCAGTCCCAATAATATGGCTGTCCGCTGCTGATAAATTTGCTTTCACCACCGGATGCGGCGACCAGATACTGGGCCATTCCGGACGCATCACTTCCGAGAAATGCGATCGTCTGGCTGTTGGGAGACCAGGAAAGGTAGAAAGGCTGAAAATTTTGGCTGGTGAAAGTGTTGACAGACTTTTTGCCATTTGACAATGCCGAAAATAAGCTGACTTCCGGGCCGGACTGGCTTAAACTAAAGCGAACAAACGCCAGATGCTGTCCGTCCGGGGCCCAGGTAGGGTACTGGTAAATGCGCCCCACCTGCCCTGCAGCCGGATTTAGTTTGGCATCCTGGGTAATGGCGCTGGACTCTTTCCCATCCCGGTCGGTGGTGTAAATATTACCGTCGTTGCCCACATAAGCAATGAGTCCCAAGGGCGCTTCAGGGGCTGGGGCCGATGTCTCAGATGTAGAAAAGGGGATGATAGTCGAACAAGCGAGGGAGATAACTAACAAAGCTAGTGCCACCATGAAAACCGGGCCCTTTTTTACAACCTTGGGCTGATCTTGGTCTGGTCTGGAAATCATCATCTTCCTCGATTCTGGCATAGGTTGTGCGGAATTGTATAAAAGATTACATTGAGAGCAAAAGTATCAGCGGGATCTCACGAGTGGTGTTTTGTAGTTGTGTTCGCGCAGCACAATCGGGTTATCGTTGTAGTAGACGTGTTTTGTCCAGGCATCCTGAACTCCTATCCATAAGTATACAAGGAATTTTATACTCTCCCCTATACCTGAAATCACATTCCTCTCAGAACCAACCCTCCTTTTTGCCTCCATAATGCAATTTGAATTTCAAACCAATCAGGCGTAGAATAGCTTATTGGATAAGCAGCTCCCAACCCATTGGAGTAGGAAATGAATAACCTTCAACCTGGTCAGATGCTCGGCCCATATCGTATTATCAATCAAGTCGGGCAGGGTGGCATGGCAACCGTCTACAAAGCGTACCAACCTTCCATGGATCGCAACGTGGCGGTCAAAGTTTTGCCGAGTCAACTGGCGGAGAGTAAGGAGTTCACAAAGCGATTCCAACAGGAAGCTCACATCATTGCCAGGCTGGAGCATGCTCATATTTTGCCCGTCTTCGATTATGGGAAAAGCGAGGGCATCTCATACTTTGTCATGCGTTATCTTGAAGCGGGGACACTCAA
Organism: Anaerolineales bacterium; assembly: GCA_014379595.1. Lineage (GTDB taxonomy): Bacteria > Chloroflexota > Anaerolineae > Anaerolineales > Villigracilaceae > Villigracilis. The sequence goes on along the minus strand of JACMLM010000035.1, from coordinate 118,679 downwards.
AGACAAAATGGAGGCAGGTCGTCCGCTTCCATTGAAGCAAATTGATCGCATCTTCACACAACTGACAGACGCATTGAGTTACGCGCATAGTCAGGGAGTCATTCATCGTGATCTCAAACCTGCCAATGCGCTCATTGATTCACAGGGTAATTTATTCCTTACTGACTTCGGCATTGCAAAAATTTTGGCAAGCGCCTCGCCTCGCTTAACCCAGACCGATGCGATCATGGGCACGCCGGCCTACATCAGCCCTGAACAGGCTCAGGCGTTAACGGTTGATCAGCGTTCAGATATTTATTCGCTCGGTATTATTCTTTATGAAATGGTTACGGGGCGCGTCCCCTTTGTTGCGGATACGCCGTTGGCAGTTATTCTCAAACATGTCAGTGACCCGATGCCATTACCTTCCACGGTCAAAGCCGATATTCCCGAATCCATTGAAAGAGTGATTCTCAAAGCTTTGGCAAAAAATCCTGATGACCGCTTCGCGAATATGGCTGAATTTGTAGATGCCTGGAAGAATGCGTTGGATGGTTCTCCGTCAAGTGTTTCACACATAAGTACATCACCCGTTCAGACTCAGCTCAAGCCTGCTTCTGTTTCAACAACAGTGCCTAAACCGGGAAGATCTAAAGGCTGGGCCGTTGGCTGCCTTGCAGGTACCTGTCTTTTGTTTACAGTAGCAGGGGTCTTTTTTATTTCGAGAAACTGGCAAAATCTGCCGTTCATCAATTCGGGCAATGCACCATCCTTTCCCAGTGGAGATGTTGTCACAGAAGAATTTGAAACAGAGATCGGGGATGAGATATCTGATGGGGAACCAGATTCAGGCGCGGGCTTAATCGAAGCGCCAGGGTCGAAGGATATTTATACGTTCTCGGCAGAAGCCGGCCAGGAGGTCTACGTCCACATTATTCAGCAGCCTGAAGTGAGCGACAACATCGATTTTTACATGACCGATGATCTTGGCTCAAATGTTTTCTATAGTTGTATGCAATGCGGCGACCCCGGCGTGCTAACACTTGATCGTGGTGGAACATATACACTTACAGTCGGCAATGACGAACCGGATGGCGCAGGCTATGGCGCATATCGAATCAAATTATGGGAACTGTCGCCTCCTGACGAATTCTCGATCAATCTTGAAGATCGAATCGCCAGAGGTATTCCCGGTGAGGGTGCGGGGTATATTGAAAACCCGGGGTCAAAAGATATATATACCTTTACAATAGATTCGGGTCAGGATGTTTATTTTCAGGTGAAAGAACAGCCTCAGACCAATGATGAGATTTACTGGCGTGTGGAGGATGAACAGGAGAATGAATTCTTCAGTACCTGCCTGCAATGCGGAGACCCGGGTTTAGTCACGCTTGATGGCGCTGGAACATACAATGTAATTGTAGGGAATGACAGTGGCGCAGGCACAGGGAGTTACGAGATCCGGATGTGGAGTGTGCCACCTCCAGACGAATTTACGGTGGAAATCGGCGAAAGGATTGCCAAAGACATACCGGGACCCGGCGCAGCTTCCATCGAATTGCCGGGTTCACACGATATCTATACCTTCACCGCCACAGCCGGGCAGGAGGTTACCTTTGCGGTTATAGAACAGCTTCCTAATTCCGACTCGATCGAGTGGCTTCTGGTGGATGAAGATGGAAATGAAGTATTCAATACTTGCCTGTCCTGCGGTGACCCTGGTTCGATTACTCTTGATCGCGGCGGTTCATACACTATGATCGTTGGCAGTAATACCAACCCAGCCACAGGAGCGTATGAGTTGCAGGTATCAAGTCCGTGAAAAGCTAGTGTTGCACTGCTTCATGCAGGAATTTCATATTCAACGCGAATCCTTCGATGTTATTCCAGCCCTCGGTGAATGTTGGGGGTTGTAATGCTGCGGCACTTTCGGCAGTGCCGCCCTCGCCCCAATTCTTTTCTGCCATTTGTAAAATCTCGTTGATGTAGCGCTCAATCGAAGTTACATCGACCAGTGTGCCAAGTCTGCCGTGGCCAGGTACCAACTGAACTGGGTCAAGCAATTTGATTTTCGCAAGGATATCAAGCCATTCGCGTGGACGGCCATCGATCAGGGAGGGATGAAACTTTATAACCAGCAAATCGCCGCTGAACACGATCCGCTCTGCAGGTAAATGTAGAATCGCATCACTGTCTGTATGTCCACCTCCATAGGTGACGAACTCAACGCTGCGTTTTGTCCCTTTGAATTCTATGCGATCCGTGAAGGTGCGATCTGGTAGGCGCAGCTCCAACTGTAGAAAAGTGTCAATGATCTTTTGTGCAAAGCGCACACCATCTTCATAATCCACACGTTCGGCTTCGTCTTTAGCCATTTTTGCTTTTTCAGCCCACTCAGCCTGTTGTTCAGGCCAATGTTTCTTTAATTCAAGGATATTTTCCGGTATCTTCTCGACCATAATCTCACTTGTGCGTGTGGTGGCATAAAACTCCGTTTCGGGAGCAAATACCGTATTTCCAAGAACGTGGTCGAGATGCCAATGACTGTTGAGTACACAATCTACCGGCCGCCCGGTGAGATATTCTGCTGCATTCCGCAGATCGGCGGCGGAAGCGGGCGAGAGGGTGGTGTCGAAGACCAGTGTTCTGTCGCCAAGGTCCACGATGCCGGAGTTGCTCGCCCCCAGTCCGTATTCCTGCGCCAGCGCGGCGTAGACTCCATCGGCAAGCTCGTGTAAGGTAATGTGTTCAGATTGGGGAAATGTTTTTGGAGTCATATTATGCCTCATTATTATGATATTACTCTTTCGGAACAAGCCATCCCTGGTAGCGGACAATTAATCCAATTATCGGATACTTGATTTCAACGTTGAAGCAGAAGCGGCCATCTACTACATGCTCAAAAGAATCTCCAGTGGGTGCGAGTACTAGTGGCAAAGATACCCCAAAGATGCTCCAACGGCGAATGATCAAGGATAATTTTTTCCCTGATTCAACTACCAATGCCATTCCAAAAGTAATCAACCCAAAACGTTCTGATAACAGTCTTTCTGAAAGACCATGACCTTCTGATTGAAAACTTGAAAATGATTTTCCAGCGAAAGTCCGCTGCCATAGTTCGCCGCCATCTTTTTGTTGAAAAGAGACCTGAACGGGTATGTCTTGTCCCGCTTCGGGGAAACCGAATAGTTTTGCTATCAGGCGTGATAACAAGTTTTTTCCAACTTCCACTTTGGCAAGACCTTCGGCTTTTTTACAGCTATGAAGTTTTATCAATGGTTCAGGTAATGATTCCCAGGCATCGCCGAGTAGTCTCCGATAAAGAAGTTCCTGGTTGGTATCTTCTCTCCATTCTCTTTGACCGGTATAGATAGTTCGGGTTCGAAAAATAGTTTCATAGTCTTCAAGTTCCAAATCCTGAGTTGCGGGTCTGGCGCCTGAAGCAGGTTTTTTACCAGAAAGGCTGCGTCTGACAATAGCTTCCACTGCCATTGATGGGATAAATGGCCCGTCATTTCCTGCGGCGATGAGATGCCAGGAGCGCTCGATCTTTTTTCCATTACCATCAAGTCCTTCGATCAAAACGAACATACCGCCGCGATGTTCGCCCCAGCGCAATATATTAATCACAAAATGAAATAAAGATGCGAATGGTAATAACGAAGGAAGTAACTTTATTCGCACCAACCAGGCCAAACCAATTAACATTCGATGCAGTACTTCAGGAACAGGGCCAGCTCCCACCCAAATCGAGTCAAGCTCAGGCCATAGCTCAGGAAGTACTTGCAGATCTGGCACGTCAACCAAAGAGAAAAGGGTGTTGTTGAGAGGCAGATGGCCGGGCGGACAAATGGTATAGCGCATGGTTTCAGTTAATGCGTAACCGAAAGATTTTTGTTTATTTCGGATCAAGGGCAGGCGCTTGCCAGCATACGTTGTGATCGCACGAATGACATTTAATCCCACACCGGCATATGGAGAAGGTGCGATTCCAGCTTTGATCGTATTGATTTGAATAAGACCCTTAGAGAGTCGCCTCATTACAGATGCTGACAATACAGGAAAACTGCTCACTCCAGACAAGACAAAGATATTTTTCGCTTTAGACTGTTCATCAAATTGACTGATATTTTTAACGAAATCAGATCCATCGGCCAGATCCATATAGTCAACGTTATTTGCAATACATGCCTTTACTACCCGATAGGGATCTTCGCCATAAGATTGAAATGGCCCCGTGGCATCGACCGCGAGATTTGGATTAATATCTTTGATCTGAGCTTCAACATTCTCATTTCGATCAAAAAATAAAGGAATCTTTTCTGCTCCTGCTGGCAATTGTTTACAAAAGGCATCTGCTTTTTGTTTAGATCTGCCAGCTATTAGGAGAGTCAATCTTTTGTCGTCTGCAAGTAAATATGCGAGCCGACCTCCAAATGTCCCATAGCCGCCTAAGATGAGAATCTTCATATCTGTTGCTCCAGTGGTATGCAATCAAGTTTATTTAATAGCCGGCTCTATTAATTGAGAATTTCAAGAAAAACGCCTATTTGCGTAAAGCTGGTACTAAATAAGCTGTGCTTCTACATTTGGTGTCAGTGATTAGATCTTATTGGAAAAGCTCGGAACCTAAAAAAGGCTGAATGTAAATATCATAGCCCAAGTCTGATATTTTTGTTGCACTACCGCTAATACTATCCACAAGATACAAACTATCCCAAGCATTACTTGAATTTGAACGTGTGCCTATAATAAGCCAATCACTATCTGCTAGGAGAGAAATCAGAACCGCTTTTTGTGGCACAGACCATAATACTATTTTTTCACCAGAATTAATATTCAAGCTAATTATGCTGCTTTCCTTTTCACTTTGGATGCTGTAAAAAATTTTCTCGTCATTTGCCGACCAAATAGGTGTAGAAATATCGTCCTGACTGGAATCTAATTCTTTACTCTCCTTATCAGAAGTATTGATCAGAATTAAACGAGATACCTGCAAATCTGTGCCTGGATTCGATAATTGTACGAAGCTGATATTTCCACCATCAGGACTTAACTGTATGTCGTGCGGTTCGCGTGCCCATGCTTCGCGAGGAACAGTTTCTTGATAAATTCGTTTTTCGCTTATATCATAATTTGCTGTCAATCCAATCAAATAAATGCCATCATTATCGCCGCAACCGTAATAATCTGAGTAACGTACAGTAGCGACAAACGCTTGACTTGTTGGCAGCCAATCTGTATCAGAGTAACATGCTGTAAATTCATGAGACGTCCGAGTAGAGATGTGGATTAAAACATGAGAGATATGTTCCCAATGTGATACAGCAACCCATAACCATTGGCTATCTGGTGACCATTGTTGCGGGGAATAAAAACGAATTTTTGACACATCAGGTTGGTCAGGAGAATGTACTAAGAGTGTGAAGGAAGTATTTTTAAGAACATCGAAGATTTTTAAGCCTTCCCCATCCGAATAGGCCAGCAATTCACTACTACTACTGAACAAAAAGCGTGTTCGTTCTGAATTGACTGTGGAGACGATTAAAGGCTGAGCGGCAAAAGGTCTTTCCGTAATTTTTAGTCCACTTTTGTCTTGATAGACAAGCCATTGTTTATTAGGACTTAATGCGGCTTGCAAAATATCACCATCACTTTGAAAAGATAGTTTTTCTTCTGACCAGTTTTGCAGGTTGTATTTTTGAATACTTCCTTGTGCCAAGTATAGAAAACTGATATTTGCCCCTGGTGTTGATGTAGCAGTAAGTTCGGGTGTTGGTTGTACGGTTGATGTAAATTCGGGCGTATTAGTAGCAAGTGCAACACTAGATGGTGTAACAGAGACAGGAACTATATTTGGTCTACACCCCAAAAAAGTGGAGAATAGAATAATTAAACAAAATCTAAATGTTTTATTTTTCAAATTTATATCCCTCTCAAATGCAAGCCTGCTTTTTCATAGATCGCATCAATGACGCGCATGTTATTGACTGCATCTTCTGGATTTGTGGTGAATGGTGTCTGTGAGCGGATTGCATTTGAGAAAGCGCGTAATTGAGATACATAAGCATTCTCGCCCTGGATACGTCCACGCTTTACTCCTTTTGAATTGCGAACTGTAATAAGATGAAACCAATGAGGTTGATAGGGGCTGATGACTGTCATTTCACCTGCATCCCCCTGAATCCTCAAAAACGAATCAAACAATTTCGGTGAAAGCATGTCACAGACAATATTGGTTTGAATTCCATTCGGAAAATTTAGTTGAGACTCCATTCGCGAATCCACTTGTGGTTTGACTAGCCTCGCTTTTGCCTGTGTCACGGTTGGTTCTTCTCCAACCAAAAAGCGGACCAGGCTGACAGGATAACAGCCTGCATCCATCTGTGCGCCGCCAGCCAATTCATAATGATAGCGAATATTGAACAGGTTTAGATTCAGAAAACCGAAGCGGGTTTCAATTTTTTGTATCTTTCCAATTTCCCCATTGGTCATCACTTCCTTCAAACGTGCTGCGAGTGGATGGGTACGATAGGCAAAGGCTTCGCTGAGTACTTTTCCTGTTTTCCTCGCAACGCTCGCCATTTCCATCGCTTCCTTTGCATTGGATGCAAAAGGTTTTTCACATAGCACATGCTTGCCTGCGCGCAATGCACGAATTGTCCACTCGGCATGCAGGCCGTTAGGCAACGGATTGTAAACAGCATCAATCTCAGGGTCAGATAAGAGATCGTCATACGTTTCATGCACACGCGGAATATGATGTCTGCGCGCGAATTTCTCTGCACGTTTGGGGTCACGTGCTGCGATTGCAGTCACTTGTATTTCAGAGACACTTCTTACTGGACCTGTAAGTGCCATAGGAACAATCGCAGCTGCACCTAAAATTCCCATACGAATCGGTTTTATGTTTATCAAGGAACGCATTCCAACTCACGAATAAGAACTTGGTTAGCTTTCAAATTCCCGCTTTTTTTGTCGCTTGTGTATATCAAGAATGGGCGACCTTGATGCTCAAACAAAGAACCGCCAACAGGCTCTTCGCCTCGTTTTGGATACCATTGTTGTTCAACAATACCATTATTTGATATAAAAAGAACCATGTCCCCATTTTGTAAGCTCCCTAAAACTAGGGCACCATCTTTATAAGGGAGCACCTCATTGATGCCTTCATTACTGAAATCTAAATCGGTAGCTAAAATTATGGGGCTTGAAATAATAGAACCATCTACAGAGAGATGGAAAACATAGATTCCAGATGCTGTTGACGCTGCAAGAACCATCCAGCCGTCAGTTGTAGAAATGATATAAGGCGATCTGAAATATCCAACCACAATTTTCCCATTAGCTTCATAAGTTAAAGGCTCAAGAATGGTTGCTTTTCCCAGCTCATTCCCTTCCAAGTCAAAGCGATACACTTTCAACAAGTCCATTTTTCTAGTGTTGGTGACTATTGCTACGCTACTATGAGCAATTGAAAAAGGAGAGACCGAACTACTCTGTGAATCAAGTGATTTCCAAGCAATGCTGTTTCCATTTGCATCAGCAATATCAATAAGTACGCTGTAGTCAGATATTGAAGAAACATTGTCAACCCAGGCAAACATCATGCGAGAACCTGTCCAAATAGCTTCGGCTGCTGCATAAGTACAAACACGGTTAGATGGAGATCTAACCTGTTCAGATATAAGATTCCCATGAGAATCAAGAAACGCGGAAGTAACTCTATCCTCGACGGTGGAGGGTCCAATATTGTAACGTCCACAATAGGTTAATACTGCATTATTATCTTGCCTCACAAGGCTAGCTGACAAACTTATCCAGTTGCGGTTGAAGAGCAGATTTACATCTCCTACAGGATTGAGATCCTCATCAAGAAAGCGCATGTAGGCGTTTGGTTCTGGAACTACAAAACCTGCTTTCCATGTTGCTAATATGCCTGCATCAGTTGAAACTGCTCTAGGGTAGAAGGCATATTGACTAACACTTCCTCCAACATTTTCGGGAAGAACAGTAACTGGCTCAGAGGCCTGTATTTTCTTACAAGACTTGATTTCTTCTCCTGTGGCGGGTGTAACTGCTGAGCTAAGGGCAGGTTTAATGGTTTCGGCGATATAACATTCGCTTTGAAAGGTTTCTCCCACTGTTTGAGTATGTCCAGATAATTGAAAAATGAATTTGTAAATACCAGAGTCTAAAGTTTTATCAAAAGTATTGGCATATATACCGTCGTCAGCTTTCGTGTCCTCATGAAGACCATCGTCATACAGTTCAAAAGAACTTCGTTTCAACACAGGATCTTCGGCAATCACTTTCATACTCACTCCATCAATATAACCAGGTCGCGTATTGTCGTTACGTATGCTTGCAATAATTTTAATAAGATCACCAGGAAAATACTCTTTATTATCAATGTCTATGGAAATATCCGATGAGTAACGCTCAATAACAGTATCTCTGGTTAAAGTCGTTCCAGAAAATATTTTGATTCTGCAATAGCCTGACAGCCCTTGAAAGTTATCAAAAATATCCTTTGGTATAGGAGTCAAAGTCATAGTAGGAAATAACGTAGGAAGAAAGGGTGCAGGAGTAAAGGTAGGTAGAAACGTTGATGTTGGATTTTGAGTAGCGATAGGTGGTTCAAGCATTTCTGTTGATTTCAGGACGACCGTAGGTATTATTGGAGACTGTGATTTTTCGCGACAACCACTGATTATTAATATGAAAAACATGATAATGAAGAAAGTCAAAACATTTATTTTCATTGATTACCTTGACCGTCTATAGAGCTTTACTTCTCCGCTTTATCCAAGTCTTTCCCAATATCTCTTTGAAAATCCCAAGTGAGATAATCCAGATTAGATGGCAAAGATAATTCCAAAGTATATAAATATTGCAATTCCACTGTTACATTTCGCGGACGACACTCCAATAAATGTCCGCCGCTGGTGTGATCTTCGGTGAGAAAATGTAAATGCACGCCAGGCACGCTCAACGATGACATGAATGAGGGTGTATAAAACCCGACCATTGTGCCTTTTATATCGTTGAATTCAAAAGTAGGTTGATCCTTTGCTACTTCCACCAGTGGACGATAATTTTCCTGCTTCGGCACCGAGCGCGTTTTAACATATCCAAATTCACCTTCAATGCGGAAGGCATAGAATAAATTTGGTGAAGGCATTAGGTCTTTCATCCAATTCAGAAATTCCTCGTAGGATAATTCCTTTTCGAGTTCATCTTCACTTGAAGGTTGAAAGAACGTGACGCAAGAAAACGGGGTGCAGATTTCATCATCTGTAATTTGATTCACTTTCCCATCAGAGCCTATCCGATAAATTAGCCCGTCAAACATCATCATTTCGCCGTCCAGGTCGTTGAAGGTGCCGAGTCCAAGATCGCCATGTTTCTTGATCTCTGAGAAAGGAATGTTCTGCTCATAAATTCCCTCTACTAAAGCATTGACTGGCCCGCAAAGATAAATTTTGTTATCAGCTTTTCTTTTTCTGATTCTTCGTATTGTTGTTCGTTCCATGTTTGCTCTCTTTTAACCGTACTTCGGCGTATCACCAATAATTTCCCAGCCTCGATCTAGTGCGACGATCTTTAATTTCGCATCAGGATAGACGGCCACGGGATGATCAGCATGTTCGAGCAGGGGAATATCCAATGATGTGTCACCATAAGCTATGTCCACACGGTCAACGCCCAGGCGACTTAACACCTGTTCGATCTTCTTTTCATTTGCCATTAACTCACCAACCATTTGCACGCGTCCATTTATGATTTCAACCGGTGTGCCAATGGTTTGAGCGCCGATGCGTTTTGCGAAGGGTTCAATGAAGGGTTCGACTACACTGCTGGCTATATAAACTTTTGCGCCATCTTCACGATGTTTGATGAGCCGTGCCACTACATCTTCGCGGCGCTTCTTCCACAAGTCATGCTCCACGACCCATTCAGAAACTTGTTTCAATTTTTCTTCGTCTGCATTTTTGACGTAAGCTAAACTATCCACCATTAATTTTTGTCCCCACAATTGCCAGTCTATGATCCCATTCTTTGCAAGAAAATAAGAGGGCATAATGGATGCCATAGTTAAATTGGCTTGCAATTTACTCTGATTGTGCTTAACCCAATTCACCAGGCCAAGAAAAGGCGAGCCTGTGGTCAATGTACCCATTAAATCTGATGCGACGATCATGTTGTCTCCAATTCGTTGAAAAGTCATGTCTTTGCGAGGAGGGCGCTCTTCCCGACGAAGCAATCTTCAACTTGATAAGGAGATTGCTTCGGGCGAAGAACAAGGACGCCCTCGCAACGACATTTGTTATACACTATTCTTCCACAAACTCTTTAATTACCTTGTAAAACTTTTCTGGTTCCTCTACAAACCCATAATGACCTGATTCTTCAAAGATCACAAGTTTTGCATTTGGTATATGTTCTACCATTTCATCAGCCATGGCTACGTTTGTGATGAAATCATATCGGCCTACGATCACTAAAGTGGGAACAGTAATATTCTTTAATCCAGGGCGCAGGTCAAAGGTGGGCGCTTCCTTTTCGTTGAATGTTTTGAGCGGCGCAACTTTCATGAGCGTGTCTTTTGTCCACTCGGCATATTGTTGGGCACGCTCATCGAACTTCTTAAAGTAAAACTTCTTTTCGCGCTGCCATAATCGTCCCATATCTTCATCGGTTTCATATTCGCCAGCCCATTCTTTTTTTAACGCGTCCAGTGAGTCTTCAAACCATGGTTCATCTTTGAAGGCCTGCGCCGAAGCTTCAATATCGTTTAAGAATTCTCCGAAATAAGCGGACGTATCAAACAGGATTAATTTTGATAATGAATCAGGATAGTTGATCGCGAACTCCAAGGCAACCATACCGCCATGTGACCAGCCCAACAAGATCGGTTTTTCCAAACCGAGATGAACGCGGAGGGCTTCCACGTCAGATGCATAATCAGGTAAAAGATAGGCGTCCCCGGCCGCAGGTCCAGAAAGACCCGAGCCGCGCGGATGAATAGCCACGATGGTGACAAAGTCATCTATTTTGGCAAAGTCATTCCAGTCACGCGCATCCGCACCCGGACCTCCGGAATGAGCGATCAGCACCGGGCCTTTTCCGCGAACCGTGTAATGGATTTGCACACCATTTAAAACAACATCATATTCACCTGCAAAAAGTTCTTTCATTTTTTCTCCATTCAAATATCAATCCAACAAGGCTTCAATGGCACTGGCGTTATCAGACATGCGTTCTGCCATTAAACGCGCGATCCATTCGTGCAAAGCGGATGCCACTTCGGGATCTTGTGCTTCCATTTTGTGCATCGATTCTATTTGTAAACGATATAGCACACTCTTTTGAATGGCGACTACATTTGCTGTACGGTTGCCTTTTAGATAAAGACCTACTTCGCCCACCACCGTTCCGCTGCGGATGCTGCGCAGACGAGTGACAGCACCATCTGGAGTTTCCAATTGAACGTTCAGTCTTCCAGACTCAATGAAGTACATGGACTCTGTTGGGTCGCCGCGCCGCATAAGATAAAAATTTTCATCCACTTCCATGCGCTCAAGATAACTCAAGAGTTTATCAATAAGCTCAGGTTTGGAGAAAGTACGTCGTAATTGAGATTTGATTCCAACTTGAATGAATTGTGTGGAGGATTCGTGTTTTTCAAGAAGCTTGTTCTCGCACCATTCCATGCCATGATCTAATGTTGGGAAGAACTTCACGTGTTCGTCCTCTATGAAATCACCGCGTTCCATGAGCTTGATAATTTCTTTGGGAACTTGTGTAACAGCGATATGAATATCATGTAGGTCTGCAAGCTGACGCATGCGCGTAAAACTCGAAACGGCGGAAGAATCCAGACCGTGAACGCGATGAAAATCCATAAGGACAAAATGTTCCTTATTGGTTTTGTCTTCCAACAATTCACGCACACGAGCAAGCAGTTTGTCTGAAGTTCCAAAGAAAATATATCCCTGCAAACGGAAGATATGAATACTTTCACCATATTTATGTAGCGTATCACGCTGAACAGAGGGACGGTCCACTTTAGCGTGATATATCTTTCCATTCAATGTATCGCGGACGTTATTCACGCGGCTATATTTGAACACGAATAGAATCGTCGCTACAACAATGCCAACGCCAACACCTTCGAGGAATCCAACTGTTGCGATGACAAAGAGGCTGATCAAAACGATCACATATTCTGTACGTGGAAGTTTGAACCATGCATCGTATACCCAGTCAATGAGAAAAGATAAGCCCAATACCAAAAGCAAACTGCTTAACAATGCAATGGGCAAATAGCTGATGAATGCTCCACCAACTAATAGAATGAGTCCGCAGAAAGCTGCCGTAGTGATAGTGACAATGCGAGACTTCGCACCCATGCGATAGCCCAACGCAGTGGCTCCCAATAAATGATAGCCAGCAGGTCCAGCGCCTAAACCTGAGACCATATTCGCAAGCCCGGTCACGCGAAGTTCTTTATTCAAGTCAATATCGCGTTTGGCGATTAATTCAAGTCCAGTAGCATTTAATAAAAATGCTATCAAACTTACCAACGGCACAGGGATTAATTTATCTGCATTGTCCGCTAGAGCATTCCAATCCACTTGACCTAGGTTCGACAAAGTAAATGGTTGCCATAATCCGCCTGAGGGAAATGATTGCATCAATAATCCCATGGAGCGTGCTTGTTCAATGGAAGTTCCAGTGGCAAATAATGTTGCATAGAAAAGAACTACAGCACTTAATACAATACCGGGCCAAACAAGGAAGTGATTCACTTTTCGTAACACAACCAAAACAATGATCGCGAAGATCGTGCCAGGCAGCCAGCGGATTATCATCTCTGCTCTCATTAGATTTAACAATGCTTCAACGCTTAATGTTTGACCTGCCATCACTTCAATAGCTCCACGAGTTAAGAGCCAGCCTGTGCCTGCTAGAAATCCACCAACGACAGGATAAGGAATATAACGGACTAGATTCCCAAGCTTGAATTGACCGATCAGAAATAAGGTCAAGCCGGTGACTAATGAAGTAAGAATAATCGCAGCTAAAACAGTGGAGAAAATCGAATCAGGTTGAGCAGTTCCTGCTAATGCAGTAGCAATTGCGCCAGCGGCCACTGCCAGCAAGGCGGCAGGTCCATCCTGCGGAGCAATGACTGTGCCGGGGAATGTACCGAACCATGAAAGGATCAATGCTAATACGAGCCCGCCAAATAAAAATAAACCTATGCCGCGTGGGACATAGGAACTCATTTCGCCGGTGAAGACCAATGTGGCAAGGGAGATGCTCAACACTACGATGATCAACCCCACCACTAAACCAGCGGTAATGCTTGTGACTATCTGCTTTGAATCAGTTGAAGCGAACAACTTATTTTTCATAGTGCTTTCTCACTCGACATAAAAGATGCCTGATTGTATCTGAATTTTTATTCTGATCGCATCACCTGAAATTACTGCGCTGTATTGCCGCCATCCACCAGCAATAAATGACCCGTTACAAAAGTTGAATCATCTGAGGCCAAAAATAAAACTGCGCGTGCAATCTCTTCCGGCTGACCAAATCTTCCCATCGGAATATATTCACTTGATTCTTTCATTGCTGCATCAATAGTGACAGGGTCCGAGCCTTCAAAATAACCTTTCTCCATCCAACGATCCACAAACGTATCGCCGGGGCAAACTGCATTCACGCGGATTCCCTCGCGCGCATGATCGAGTGCCATCGCCTTCGTCATCATGCCCACCGCGCCTTTGCTCATGATATACGGAAACGCATTCTTGCCCGCCACCACAGACCAGTCTGATCCGTTGTTCACGATCACGCCTCTGCCTTGCTTTTTCATTTGGGGAATCACCAACTTGCACATATGCCACACCGCTGTCACGTTGATGTTCAATGTATCCTGCCAAACATCGTCGGGCGTAGAGTCCGCTGTGCCATTGGTGACGATTCCTGCATTGTTAAACAAAATATCGATCTGATCGAATTCTTTAAGCGCGACATCCACGACTTTTTGACAATCTCCCAGCTTTGTGTGATCTGCCTCCACAAACACGCATCGGACTCCCTTCTGCCTGCATTCGGTTTCGACAGCCTTTCCCTGCTCTGCACGTCTGCCCGTAACGATGATATTTGCACCTTCCTCTGCAAAGAGTAACGCGGTCGCCTTTCCGATCCCACTTGTGCCACCGGTGATGATTGCTGTTTTATTTTTTAGTTTCATATTTTCTCCAAATTCAATTCTTCGCCCTGAGCGCAGTCGAAGGGGAAGTTGCAAGTAAATTTTAGTTTTATATCACCCGCGCGCTTCGACTACGTTCGGACAAAATGCATGTCCTCACTCCGCTCAGCGAGGATATTAGATTCTATTTTATCTCTGGTTTATAATGCACCCACTATGGACAGCAAGACTCTCAACGTTCTCGAATACCCAAAAATCCTCGAAAGGCTCGCAGGCTTCTGTGATTTCTCCGCTTCAATGGAGCTGGCGCGCGCGCTTGAACCAACCTCTTCACATGAACTCGCAACTGCCCGCATTGCAGAGACTACTGAAGCTCGGAAATTACTTTCGATGCAAAGCACAGGTGTTGGCGCAGCACATGACATCCGCCCACAAGCGGATCTTGCTTCGCGCGGTGGTGTGCTTGATCCTCATGCGTTACTTGATGTTAAGTCCACGTTGATCTCGTGCCGCGATCTAAAAAAAGCATTTGAAAAACGAGCGGATGAATATCCGCGCCTAACGCAGATCGTATTAGGTTTGCCAGAGACATACGGCCTTGTGGATGCGATCACGCGCATCCTTTCTGACCGCGGTGAAATATTAGATTCAGCTTCTCCCAAACTTGCCGACATTCGCCGCAATTTGCGCGTGGCACAAGACCGCCTGATGACACGATTGCAAAAATATGTAACCGATGCAAAAACTGTTTCCATGCTGCAGGAGCCTATTGTCACACAGCGTGATGGGCGTTATGTAATTCCATTGCGTGCGGAATTCAAAGGCAAAATCAAATCCATCATCCATGATCAATCATCCAGCGGTGCCACTTTATTCATTGAGCCGTTGCCGGTTGTGGAAGCGAATAATGAGATCCGTGAATTGCAGCTTGCCCAGCGTGATGAAGAACGCCGCATCCTGGCAGAGGTTTCAGCACAAGTTGGTGAGCACGTGGACGAGTTGAAATATGGTGTGGAGAACCTCGCTGTATTAGACCTTGCATTTGCAAAAGCAAAATATGCAGAAGAGTTAAAAGCAAGTGAGCCGGTCTTGCATGCGTTAAAGGTTGCAGGTTCAAAGTTGGAAGGTTCTCAACCTTCAAGCATCAGCGTTCCAACTTTAAAAATTATTGAGGCTCGTCATCCACTTATTAATTCTCAACAAGTTGTACCCATTGATGTAGACCCTGCGCCCGGTACGCGTGCGGTTGTCATTACAGGACCAAACACAGGCGGTAAAACTGTTTCACTTAAAACTGTTGGTTTGCTGATCGCGATGGCGCAAAGCGGACTGCACATCCCCGCGCAAAGCGGTTCGGAGCTGCCGTGTTTTCATTCGGTATATGCCGATATCGGTGATGAGCAATCCATTGAACAATCCTTGTCCACTTTTTCAGGTCATATCACGAATATCATTCGCATCTTGAAGATAATCGATCATCGTTCGCTGGTTATCTTTGATGAGCTTGGTTCGGGCACTGATCCACAGGAAGGTGCGGCGATTGCGCGCGCGATCCTGAGTCATTTGTTGGAAACTGGTGCGATGACTTTGGTTGCCACACATTATCCCGAATTAAAAACTTTCGCACATGGGACAGAGGGCGTGGTCAATGCTTCTTTGGAATTTGACATCAAAACGCTTCGCCCTACATATAAACTGACTCTCGGTCTCCCGGGCAGGTCTAACGCGTTGGCAATTGCACAACGACTCGGGCTTCCACAATCGATCATTGACTCTGCCAAAGCGGAGATCAATCCGCTTGACTTGCGGGCAGATAAATTATTGGACGACATTCGCAAGGAACGCAATCGCACATCTCGCGAGCGTGAGAAGCTGGAAAAAGCACGCAATAAATTAGAAACTCAAACACGTGACCTTGAAAAGCGGCTTGAGAAAATAGAAGATGAACGCCGTGATACGTTAGCCAAAGCGCGCGCCGAAGGTGAATTGGAAGTTGCGGTGCTGAAAAGCAACATTGACTCGATGAAGTCTCAACTTAAGAAAGCAAGCCAGCCTTTGCAAGCCATCAAAGCCATTGAAGAAAAAATGGAAAAGATGGAAGAGAAAGTGGAAAGGCCAGTTGAGAGAAAGAGCGAACAGTTAACAAAGAATAATCAGGCGTTGAAGTTGGGAGAGCGAGTCACTGTCAGCACATTGAATGCTGAAGGACTAGTAACAGCTTTGAGTGAGTCTGATGCGGAAGTGCAGATCGGGACGTTGCGTGTGCGGGCGAGGTTATCTGATCTGGTGAGAAAATCTGGTGAGCAAAAAGCAGAGAATAGAGATCAGAGAGCAGAAAGCGGAGGAGGGCGGACTTCTGTAGCAAGCACGAAATCTCCCGGCATGGAAGTGGATTTGCGCGGGTTGATGTCTGAAGATGCGCTTGATAAGATGGAAAAATATTTGGAACAGGCATTTCTTTCAGGTTTGCCTTTTGTCCGAATTATTCACGGCAAAGGTACAGGAAAGTTAAGACAAGCTGTGCGTGAAGCCTTGCGCGGACATGAATATGTAAGTTCGTTTGAAGAAGGTGGAAGCACGGAAGGCGGCGAAGGCGTGACTGTTGCGAAGTTAAAGAGCGGATAGACGCGTTATCCCGCAGTTCAACTGCGGGATGAACAACTTGCAAAAGATGGTATATAATTTTTCTACTTATTCAGGGAGCCGTTTATGTCCATTGATGATGCCATTAAACAAATGACGGAGTTGATCAAAGCTGCGTGTGGAAGCGCGGAAGTGAAAGTTGCGAAGATGTCTGATGAAGAAGCACGGCTTTCAGTGTATGCACCTGCGGGTGATATGCAAAAGATAAAAGACGCAACTTTTCAACCTGCAATGGATATGTTGAATAGTGATGGGATGGATGTGCAGGTGTTTGTATATGATGCAAGTACACCGCATTAATGGTTAACAGGTTGAAGGTTTGAAAGTTGGAATGTTTATGTAGGGACGCAGTCTCCGCGTCCTTTTTATTTAATTTCCCGTTGCAGCCCGCCAGACGGCGTTTAGCATAGCGAGACCTGTCATGCGGTGAATCTCTTTTGCGTCATCTGTAAGATAGATTGCACCTTGTAATGGGCGGTCGTCGCGAGTGTAAAGTCCGCGGTCGGGGATGTCTGATAACGACGCCCAAAAATTCCAGAGTGGCAAATCGAATTCGGTGGCAAGCAGTGCCATGTCCCGGTTGACGCGGTTATCATATTCGCGGTTATCGGCTTTGGTGGCAAGGATCGGCACAACGCCTGCATCGATCAATTGGTTGATGATCTTGCGCAGGTAATCTGTATTGCGTGATTCAAAATGTGTACCGATCTGAATGATAACGAATGACGGACGATTGATGCGTAGTTCACAGTCAACGGGGGTCTCGGCGAAAGTACAGCCATATTCGCCGCGATGCCATTGATCCCATAACAATGCGCCAGGTGTAGTGCCATCTTGTGAAGTGGAACTCTCGCGGTCAAACGAACCTTCAAAGTTGAGGACCGTCTCGCGCAGTTCAGGTGCAAGGTCTTCCACCACAAGCGGATCAGTATCGAACACGCCGAGAAATTCATCGGGTTCACTTTGACAATCACCGAAGATGGAAAAAGCATTGGGGTCATTCCCAAGTAACAGTCCGTTTTCATAAATGTCGCGGACGTTGGTATTCACTTCGGGAATAACAGGCAGGTCTTTCCATTCATCGAGAATTGGAGTGGCTGTTTCGGTTTTGAAAACTGTAGGAGTTGAAGTCGTATTCGCATCTGATGTTGCGACACGAGTAACTGTCACAATAGGTTTTTTGGTTGATGTGGAAGTTGGTAACGGATCATATCTTGGCGTAGGAATAAGTTGATCTTCCGTCAGCGTTGACGTGGATGTGGGAATTGGCAGGGGAGTCCGTTCTACCTGACAGGCAGTTACGAAGATGGAAACTAATAAAGTTAAGACTAATATGCGATTCATAAATTTTTCTTTTAGAAGAAATCGGTGGTTGAGTAGCCACGAGTGAAGCGAGTGGCGTATCGAAACCACCAATATCAAGTTTACTCTTTATTTTCTGTTTACTTGTCATTATTGGTTTCGATACGGCGGCGGAAGAACATCGCCGCCTACTCAACCAACAGGGTAACAATGAATATTACGGATTCCATTGACTTGCAAACTTCAAAATTCGCGGACGAATATAAAACGCATACGGGTCTGCAAACACACGCTGTGACTTGATCAACTGCATTGCGCGCTCAGGCTCATGGCCCTGTGCGATCAAAATACACGCCCCCATCGTCACCCCACGGTGGACTCCGCCCGCACAGTGTGCATACACTTTGCCGCCGTTATTAATTGTTTCCAATGCGGCTTTCGCACCGCGATGTAAATATGTAATGGAAATTGGGATCAAGGGCGAGTCAAATGTGGGGAGCCACAACAACTGCAGAGGTGACTCATGTACATCCACTCGCGGACGATATTCCACGCGCATGTTGATGACGAGTCTCACGCCGAGTTCACGCAGGTGGTTGTAATCTTGTGAGGATGGTGTTGTGCCGATGAAGAGGTCATCGGTGATAGGGGAGAAGTTCATGAAGGAAATGGTAACATAAAGTGGTAAGAAGAAAGAGGAAAGAAGGTTGTAAAATAGGATGGTCGAAGGTTAAAAGTCAAAGGTTGGCAATGAATGAGGGCAGACGGTATGGCTAAAAAAGATAGTTCCAGAAAATCAAAAAGTGCGAAACTTGAAGCCGCGCCTCAAAGCGTTGACCTTAGCATCGGGGGAGATATGAAGGAAAGCGTTGCCATTGTTGGGGACAACAATGTTGTCAATTATTACGAGGCTGTTTCAACCAACACCGAAAAACACGAACCCGATTACTGGAATCTAAAACATCCCTACCCCATGCCACCCAACTTTACGGGACGTGTCGCTGAGCGTGCCATGCTCACTCAATGGCTGAATGACGATTCCGAAAATCGCTTATTCATCCTTCGTGCCTTAGGCGGATTTGGAAAATCCGCGCTCACGTGGCACTGGCTGACTCACGATGTTGACATCAAAGAATGTCCCAAAGTTGTCTTCTGGTCTTTCTACGAAGGTGACACCAGTTTCGAGAACTTCATTACAGAAACACTCAAGTATCTAAAACTTGAAATTCTACAGGGACAGCGTCCGCAAGTGGATGAACTGCTCAAAGCCATGCAATCTCAAAAGATTCTGATCATCATGGATGGTTTCGAGCGTGCCTTGCGTGCTTACAGCAGTATGAATGCCGCCTATCAAGGAGATGAAGAACCAAAATTGGAAGACAACCAACTTGACTGCGTGAATATCAACGCCGAAATCTTCCTGAAAAGTGTATGTTCTTTGCCAAACATCAAAAGCAAAGTCTTAATGACCACACGCTTGACTCCCCGCGCTGTGAAGCCACGCGGAGAATTCTTGCAAGGTTGCCGCGAAGAAGAACTCACCGCAATGCAAAAAGAGGATGCAGTTGAGTTTTTCCGCAAACAAGGCATTCAAGGTAACCGTGCTGAAACCGAATCGGCCTGTGCGCCGTATGGTTATCATCCTCTAAGTTTACGAATTTTAGCGGGTTTAATTCTGAAGGACTTTGAAAATCCAGCAGACATCGCCGTTGCTCAGAAGCTTAAAATTGATGGTGATATCAAGCAACAACAATATCACGTTCTTGAAGTTTCTTACAACAGTTTGCTCCCTCATGAACAAAAGTTGCTCAGCACAATCGCGTGTTTTCGCTCAGCTGTAGAACTCAAAACGCTTAAGGCAGTTGTAGAGAATAAAAAATCCCTGAATGATGACCTTCACTATTTGACAGAATATGGCTTGCTAAACTTTGATAAAAAAAATAAAAGATTTGAGCTCCATCCCATTGTGCGTCGCTATTCATATGAATCCTTAACTATCGCCAAGAAAACAAAAACTCACAAACATTTAGCCAGTTATTTTGACTCAATAAATGTGCCAAAATACCCAGAAACTCTAGACGAACTTATTCCTATCATAGAACTTTATTACCACACTTTAAAAACAGGTGAATATGATAAGGCGGCTTTAATATATCATCAGTTCTTAATGTCGCCTCTCTTCTTTCAGTTCAGCGCTTATCAATTAGAAATAGAACTTGTTAGTGCGCTTTTTACAAACAATCCAGGGAAACTTTCTAAAACAAAACTTGTAGATTTCAAGGCTTGGGCATTTAGTGAACTTGGTAGTGCTTACTCTATGATTGGGCAACCTCGCCTCGCTATACCGCTATTTGAAAAGTCAAACAAAATCTATTCGCGAAAATCTAAATACAAGCCGTTTATGATAACTGGATTCATGAATTTAGCGACGCAACAGATAACTACCGGTAAATTGTTAGCTGCAGAAAAGAATGTGCGCCAATCTATTGATATTTCCCTTGAAATAGAATCTGAAAGAGATAGAGCAGCATCAAGTCACGAATTGGCGCGTATATTGGCTTATCGTGGAATATGGCTTGATTCAAAGCAGATTTTTATACAAACCCAGAAGTATTTCAAGAACATAAAAGATATTCAAAGTTTTTGTGTAGGAGAACTGTATCGAACCACCCTGTATTTTTTAATGGCACGCTCAAAACAGTTTACGCTTCAAAGTGTACGGTTGGTTATCAAATCTGCTCAGCATGTGCTTAAACTTGCAGAGGGCGGCGATCCTAATCTTAAAGGCGCGATAATTCCAAGGGACTTACTAGATGCAAATTGGTTGTTGGGTATATCAAACCTTGCTATGGGGGAGTTGCTAAGTGCAAAGAAATACTTGAATAAGGCATTAAGTATTTGCCGTTCTATAAATTCAGTTGATATTGAAGCAAATATTTTACTTGGACTTGCAAGCCTTTTTTACACACAAGGCAATTTTAGTGAGTCTTTTCTAATTGCAGATGAAGCTCTAACCATTACAATTCGTTGCGGCTACGTCCTGCAAGGCGCGGATGTGAATTTATTCCTCGCCCAATATGCGCTGGAGCAGGAGCAGGACAAAGTCAAGGCAAAGGAATATGCCGAGTCCGCGCTGAAACTGGCCTACTGTGATGGTCCGCCGTATTATTACAAGGTGGCGTATGATGAAGCGGAACGGATGTTGGAAAAATTGAAATAATTGCCCTCCCCGACCCTCCCCAAATCCGACATGGAAATTTGGAATGATAAATAAAAGTTTGGTGTCGGATTTAGAGAGGGAGAATTTGCTGTGTTTATGAAAATTTAAATTTCAAGTTCTCCCCCATTTCCGTTCTTGAAATGGGGGAGGTGTCACGAAGTGACGGAGGGGGCTTTTTGTGCTAGACTCGCAACAACTATTCACCATGATCTATTAACTATCATCCACTAATCATCATCCACTCACCACTTTCTACTCCCCACCTATGGAAACCCTCTCCTCCGCCCTCGACCCAAACTCCTCGGAATTCAAAGCCAACGCAGAACATAACCGTGCCCTCGCGGCTGAATTAAAGAAACGACTCGCGCTTGTGCGACAGGGTGGCGGCGAGAAGTATCGTCAACGCCACGAAGAGCAGGGAAAACTTTTTGTGCGCGAACGCATTGAACGTCTGCTTGACCCCGGTGCACCGTTCCTTGAATTTTCTCCATTGGCTGCGTGGAATATGTATGGTGACAAGGCGAACGACAATAATGCGCTTGCAGCGCCAAGTGCGGGCATTGTCACTGGTATCGGGCGTGTTTCAAATCGTGAAGTGATGATCGTTGCCAACGATGCCACTGTAAAAGGCGGATCATATTTTTCGATGACCGTTAAAAAGCATTTGCGCGCGCAACAGATCGCCGAGGAAAATCATTTGCCCTGCTTGTATCTTGTTGATTCAGGCGGGGCGTTTTTGCCTCTGCAGGATGAAGTCTTTCCCGACGTGCATCACTTCGGCCGCATCTTCTACAATCAGGCGCGCATGTCTGCCAAGCGCATTCCGCAGATCGCGGCGGTGATGGGCAATTGCACGGCGGGCGGCGCGTACGTCCCTGCGATGAGTGATGAAGCTATCATTGTCAAAGGTGCAGGGACGATTTTTTTGGGCGGACCTCCACTTGTTAAAGCAGCAACGGGTGAAGATGTCACTGCTGAAGAATTAGGCGGAGCAGATGTCCACACACGTAAGAGCGGTGTTGCGGATCACTTCGCCGAAGATGATGATCATGCCATCGAGATTTTACGCAGCATAGTAGAGACTCTGCCCCGAGGAAATTTGCAAACGAATCTTTCCGCGCTGGATGTTGCTCGGCCCGAAGAACCTTTATTTGCCCCTGACGAATTGTACGGTGTCCTTCCGCGCACCTTTAAAGAATCCTACGACGTCCGCGAGATCATTGCCCGTATTGTCGATGGTTCCAAGTTCCGCGAGTTCAAAGCACGTTACGGCACGACACTCGTCTGCGGATTTGCACGCATTCATGGATATCCTGTGGGCATCATCGCCAACAACGGAGTCTTGTTTAGCGAGTCCGCGCTCAAAGGGACTCACTTCATTGAACTCT
The DNA here is from genome assembly GCA_014379595.1 of Anaerolineales bacterium. Classification (GTDB taxonomy): domain Bacteria; phylum Chloroflexota; class Anaerolineae; order Anaerolineales; family Villigracilaceae; genus Villigracilis. The sequence continues at coordinate 95,920 of JACMLM010000035.1, read as the reverse complement.
GTGATCAGCGTGGAATCCCATTGTTGTTTTTACAAAACATTACAGGCTTCATGGTTGGCAAAGAATATGAAACTGGCGGCATCGCCAAAGACGGCGCGAAGATGGTCCATGCCGTTGCAACGACTCGCGTTCCAAAATTAACTTTAGTCATAGGTGGTTCATTTGGCGCAGGTAATTATGCCATGAGCGGACGCGCCTATGGCTCTCGCTTTTTATGGATGTGGCCGAATGCCAGAATATCTGTCATGGGCGGAGAACAAGCCGCGAACGTGCTCTTAACCATCAAACAAGATCAACTCGCTCGAGAAGGCAAACCAATTCTCAGCGCGAAAGAAGCGGAAGAGTTCAAGCGTCCATTATTGGAAAAATACGAAACCGAAGGCAGTCCATATCATTCATCCGCAAGATTATGGGATGATGGTGTGATCGCTCCCGATGAAACACGTCAAGTGTTAGGATTGGCTTTGTCTATTGTATTGAACTCACCACAACAAGAAGGCGGGTTTGGAGTGTTTAGGATGTAGTAAGTAGTAAGTAGTAAGTGGTGAGTGGAGAATTGGCATGAGGTATGTTGAATGGCAGGCAGGTGTTCCAGATGAGATTAAAGGCGATTCGCTTTGGAGACTGGAAGTTTATCGCCTTGCTTTGTTTTCATCAGAGATTGCCTGGCAGGATGCACTTACTTTGAATAAAACTCCATTGACTCGTAATATGGCAGACCAACTCTATCGTGCGGTTTGTTCAATCTCTGCCAATATTGCTGAAGGTTATTCCCGTTCCACTGGAAAAGATCGCGCTCGATTTTTGGAATATTCACTTGGTTCTGCGCGTGAAGCCCGAGACTGGTATTTCAAATCTCATCACACTTTGAAAGAAGAAGTTATCAAACATCGAATTGACTTGTTGACTCAAATTATCAAGATGTTAAGCGTTCTTACACCTAATCAACGTCAAAAAGGAATCCGAGAAGAACAAGCTGAATATCTCACCTCACTATCGTCAGACTTCAACCTCGATTCAGAGATTCCACTATCTTAATCCACTCACTACTTACTACTCACTAAAAGGATTTATTATGCCATTTGAAGCTGCTACTCCACATCTTTTTCTTGCACAGTTATCTGGTAACTGGAAAGGCATGTCCAAGCTCTGGCTTGAGCCTGATAAATTAGCCGACGAATCTCCCATTGTAGCGACCATTCAACTTTTGCTGGAAGGACGCTATGCACTTTATCTCTATCAAGGTTCCATTGAAGGGGAAGCGCAGCATGGGATGTTCACCTTCGGCTATAACATCATGCTGGAACAATTCGAGGCCAGTTGGGTGGATTCCTTCCACACGGGCACAGGCATTATGTTTTGCATCGGTGCCGAAAGAGAAAATGGATTCGCCGTCACAGGCAGTTATCCCGACCCAACAGGCGGACCCGATTGGGGCTGGCGTACCGAAGTTGAATTGCTTGACCCAAATCATTTAACTATCACAGCCTATAACATCACCCCTGAAGGTGAAGAAGCCAAAGCGATTGAGACCACTCTGACAAAGTTGAAGAGATAAATTACAAGGTTGAATTTAGCCTGTTTTACGATAAAAAATTTTGAAATTTGAAAGAGATAAAAGAGCGGACTAAACGAATTCGTTTAGTCCGCTCTTTTATAGCATCCATCCTGGCGCAACTGCCCAAATGCTGTAAGGGGATTGGAATGCGGGAAACGTCAGAATTTTATTGATTTACTGGGGTGTTAAGTGTAATATTATGAGGGATAAGAGCCGCAAAGGAAAAGGTTCGAATTAGGAAACTGCTAATATGAGTACTCAATCTGTTCGAAAATTTTGTCCTGTATGTAAGCTGGATAATGAAGCCAAGGCGACCATGTGCCGGCGCTGTGGAACGCCATTATATAACGATGCCACCGCGGCCCTCACAACACGCCGTGTTGAAGATCAGTTTGAGCTTACAGAAGAAATAAGAGAACAGGTTATTAAGTCACACCCTGTGCCATCCGTCGGGCTGTCACTTTTTTTATTGAGCAAAAGTGAGCCTATCGCTTTGTGTATGGAGCAGGAGTTTGTCCTTGGGAGGGATGTGGATTTGACCGCTCAGACCATAGTCGATCTCACCGAGTTTGAAGCATTTGGATTAGGGGTCTCAAGACGTCATGCCATGATTAAAGTCGTCGAAGGTAAATATGTATTGACCGATCTTTACAGCTCGAATGGCACATGGATTAACGGAGAGCGGCTTTTAGCAAACAAATCGTACGATCTCCCGAGCGGCGCAGTGATTCAACTAGGGCGGATGAAGCTGGTTGTCAATTATACAGAACCTCCGCAAAAGACCAAATCGTCAACTTCTTGAAAAGTGAATGAATGACCTACGATAATTCTGTAGACATTGAGCTTCGCCAGATCGTTGGCCTGATCGATGCCGGCCAAAAAAAGGAGGCACGTAGTTTGTTGCGCGGCATCCTTACGAGGGATGGCAATAACCTATCTGCCTGGGAACTGATGTGGCGCGTGGTGTATAGCGTAAAGGAAGAATTGATCTGTCTCAATCACATTCTCGCGATTAACCCGGATCATGTCGCAGCAAAACGACGTATGGATGATATTCGATTGCGCGAGGATGCCTCCAGCAGCACGGAGGAGCTTTTTAACACAACACCTTTTATTCAAGATCCACCCAGCCAGTCTATGCCTTTGCGCAGGCCGCCTCTGAGGCGAAATAAAAAGCGCCAGTCAGACCTTGCATTGTTGCTGTTTCTTTTACTCTTCCCTACCGTGTGCGCCAGTTTTTTTGGGTTTGTCTTTTATCGTGCCGGTTACCTTGATAATATTTTCTTTTCATCCAGCCTCACCGCAACTGCGGTTGCAGACAGGAGTGCCAGTTGCCAGGCTCTGATCGAAAAGGCGCTGCAGGCATCCGATAGTTTTTGCGATGAGATCGGTACCAATAAAGCGTGTTACGGAAATAATACGATCAAAGCGGACCTAGCACCGGATACGATCGGACAATTCTCTGAGCGCGGCGATATTGTTGATGTGGATCAAGTGCGCCGCATCTCTGCTTCGCCTCTCAAATTGGATAGCAATGAGTGGGGCATTGCCGTCTTGAAGGTGATTGCAAACCTGCCGCGGTCGCTGCCCGGAGAGACCATTACGATGGTTGTGTTTGGAAACACCACGCTTGATAATAAGAGCGGGGATCTCGAATCATTTTTCTTTTCAAGTGAACTGGGCCAGATCGTTTGTGACAAGGTGCCGGATGATGGGATGATGATCAGTGTTCCAGAAGGTGAAGGCGTCAGATTTACCGTCAACGGTGCAGATGTGATCCTAATGGGAGACGCTACGATCAAGGCCGCAAAAAATGGCAAGATGGAAATAAGCCTCTTTGAAGGTTCTGGTCGTATCACATCAGACGGGCAGGAGCAATACTTTGGTGCCGGGCAACAGGTTGACGTGCAGTTGGGAGGCGAAAATGGAAATGAGTCAGTCGGTGCTCCGTCCACACCTGGGCCGATTTCACAATCTGATCTTGATACGGTTTGCGCGTTAACAGGTCAATTCTGTTCACAGGATCAGATCACACCCGTTCCCAGCGGGCAGGCTCAACAATCAATTGAGGAAGAACTTGACATCACTCCAACTTCCACGCGAACGCCCACGTTGACAGCCACTACAACAGTTCTCTTGATTCCCTCCTGGACGCCAACTCTTATACCGTTGAAAACCCAGACTCTGGCGACTGTTTATACTTCTACAAGAACGCGAACCCCAACTAGAACGCCTACTAGAACACCGACTAAAACTAGAACGCCTACCAGAACTCCTACCCGCACAATTACGCCGGGTGGCCCCACACTGACACCTTCTCGGACATCGACTCCTACTGCGACGCGTACTGCAACTCTGACCGCTACGGCCACTTCGACCAATACTTTAACTGCAACGCCAACGCTAACTGATACGCCCACTATGACATTGACCCCCACCGCGACCGCTACCTCCGTGCCAACCAGTACTGCAACAGACACGCCAACAAACACACCCACAAACACCCCAGGTGTGTCATGTGGTAATGTAAGCGCCGGAAGCCTGACCTATCCAAATACCAACGAACTCCAAATGACCATTACCAATTCCAGTGGTGGCACAATAAGGATGGATTCTCTCTATGTAGAGTGGGTGGATTCTCCATCAAGTCAACGAATAATCAAGGTTATAGTGGATGGCGATCAGGTTTGGAGTGGCAATGAAAATAATCCACCGGGTAATTATCCTTCTGAACATTCTTGGAGCGGATCGGCAAATGATCGTGATATCGCTTCAGGCGCTACAGTAATCCTCATGCTTCAATTCCAGGATGTCCTTTTGGCAAGTGGATATACAATCGAGCCTATTTTTGATATTGGTTGTTCCGTTACAAGCTCCAATTAATTTTTGCATTCATATAGCCATGTGTGGTTCAATGACGAATCATGCCCTATGAATTATATTGAGAATCAGGCTTAGTATCATCTATGATCAATGACCTCCGCCCTAGTCTGGAATTCCATCAATACCAACTGCTTGAACAGATCGGCGTTGGCGGGCAGGGTGTTGTGTGGTCGGCAGAAGACCGGAAGCGTAATGAGATCGTTGCCATCAAATTTAACGAAATATTGGATTTGGAACAACAGCATATAGACGATCAGATGTTTGAGCGGCAATTGGGGAAAATGCTAAGCCTTCAGCACGCAAATATTTTGCCCGTATATGATTATGGTTTGAAGGATCAGGTCCGCTATATGGTTTCCCCATATATTTCTGGCGGATCATTATTTGAAAAGATACGCAAAGGCGCCCTGCCTTTGGAAGACGCATTGCGCTTTTCTACTGAGATTGCATCGGCAATTGATTATTTGCACGGCCAGGGGATCATTCATCGTGATCTCAAGTCGGCAAATATTTTGTTGAACCTGCGGAATCATTCCTATCTTGCAGATTTTGGCCTGGCGCGGACCATTTCTGATAGCACCAGGGCCATGCACACCGGGCGTGGAACACCGCCTTATGCTCCGCCTGAACAGCATAAGAAGTTGGAAATCACCTCAAAGTCTGACATATATAGTTTTGGGATTCTACTTTTCGAGATTTTTGCGGGACAATTGCCGTGGGGTGGAGAGACTGTACTTGGCATTCAACAACTTTATTCAAATCGTGAGATTCAGGACCCATGTGAACTTAATAATACGTTGCCTCCCCTCATGAAGGATGTCTTGCGTCGTGTTACCTCAGCGGACCCAGCGCGCAGGCCGTCTTCTGCCGCCGAGGTGATGAAGATGATCTATTACATCTTTGATATGAGTGATTTTCCTTTATCTGATGAGTTCATAAATGACCAGGCTGCCGCCCGCGCCTATGATGCTAAAGTATTGTTCAATCAAAATCTCGCGCGTTGGGCCACGGATGACAGCAAGAGCGAATTTGGCCCAACGAAATTTGCACTGATCCACCTGGATCATAAAATGCGGGGTGAAAATAAAATTCAAGGCGGGGTTGGCCAGTTCATGTTATTTCACTCACTGATGTATGATTATCAGGATGAATACTGGTGGTCTGTAGTGGCGAATTCCCGCGACAGGCTTTCGGTCTCTTCAAAACTCATCGCCAGCCAAAATGAAGTTCTTACCCTCCGTGTATTAAATCACCTGGTTAAAGATCAGAATATCCAACTGACGCCGGACGATCAATCTGTAAAAATAGTTGTTTCTCTTCTGGAGATGGCAGCCAGATCAACAAATCCAAGGTTGTCTGGAAAATTACTTTCAGGTTTACAAGTTCTTATTCCATCAAAATCTACATGGGATGACTCAACACTAAGCCCTGAATTGAATAAACTTCTCGGAGAATTGGCAATTGAAGACTCTGTTGTGGGTGATCAGGCGGCTCGGTTAGTGGGATATTTGCACTCCACTTCGGCAGTGAATTTCATATTAAATAAAGCAGAAAAGGATCGCTTGATTCCAGTTTTGTTGGAAATCCAGCAATCTGCGGGATACCTGCCGTCTTTTCTGCCGCCGAGTATCCGCTTGAGAGTGACTCTGGAATGGATCATTCAAAGGTTAACGATCCAACCAGCCCGGCTTTTTGCTGCCTATTTGCTGGCTTTGCTGGGTGCCACTTTGGGAATTGGCACTCAGGTTTATCTAACATATCGTTTGCCGGAATTTATGGACGCTATCAGGATCTCATCGTCTCTCGAGCAGGGACTGATTACAGGAGCGGTTTTTAGCCTGGGTATTATTCTTGCACGGGTAAGCGTCGAAAGATTCAGCGGAGCAAGCGCCTTTCTGCGCGTTCTTGTGGGAACGGTGACAGGGTCTATAGGGATGAATATTGCCTTGTTTATTTTTCATATTCTGTTTATTAATACGCCTCCAAGTGGAGTCCTCATCACTCTCGGTTGTATATTGATCGCATTTGGTTATGCATTGGGCGGTTTGATCCGTTTTCGCCTGGCTGGCATGATTTTGTCGATCGGCGCTGTTTTCCTGGCAATCACTGGCACATGGTGGATGCACGATGTCATGACATCTGACATTACAAAGATGACACCATTGTTTCGGTACGATTCCAGCTGGTCTCTGGCGCAGATATTATTTACATCAATGATTGTGGCATTGTGGATGGGTATATTTGGAAACCTGATACAACTTTCCCCGAAAGAAACACAGCTTACTACTTAAAATGTAATCTCGGATAAAATTGCCATATCTGCTGTATCGGTCTTGAAGCCAGCCAAGTCAGGGCTGACTTATTAATTCAGGATGAATGAAAAATGAAAATTTTAATCATCGGCGGCACACGTTTTGTTGGGCGTCATCTTGTTAACTCTGCCCGCGCCCGCGGACATGAAGTCACACTCTTCAATCGCGGCAAAACGAATCCTGATCTATTTGGTCAGGTGGATAAGATCCATGGTGACCGTGAAAAGGATCTAAATCTACTCACCGATAATAATTGGGATGCGGTCATTGATACCTGTGGTTACTTTCCGCGTATTGTGAAGATGTCTGCAAAGGCATTGAAGGATAAAGTGGAAAGTTATGTCTTCATTTCCAGTATTTCTGTCTATGAAAGTTTGCAAAAGATAGGTATCAACGAAAGTGATCCAGTTGGAAAGATCGAAGATGAAACTATTGAAGAAATTACTGAAACATCATACGGCCCGTTAAAAGTATTGTGCGAAAAAGCTGTGCAGGATGTTTACGGAATAAACTCACTCATTATTCGCCCTGGCCTGATCGTTGGCCCGCATGACCCGACAGATCGTTTTACTTATTGGCCTGTGCGTGTGGCACGCGGCGGCGATATCCTCGCACCTGACAGGCCAGAAGCATTGACTCAGATCATTGATGCGCGTGACCTTTCTGATTTCATCATTGAACTTATCCAACAAAATGTGTCAGGTGTATTCAATGCCACAGGTCCAGATCATGCATTGAGTATGGGAACAATGCTTGACACCTGCAAACTCGTCAGCGCCAGTGATGCAAAATTCCATTGGGCTTCTGTGGATTTTCTAAATCAAAATAATGTAGCAGCCTGGAGTGATATGCCTGCCTGGCTTCCTGATACTGGCGAGGATGCAGGCTTTGCGCGCGTTGATATTTCAAAAGCAATTAAAGCAGGCCTCGAATTCCATTCACTTGAGGATACTATCCGCGATACGCTTGAATGGGCGAAAGAATATCCAGTTGATCATGAATGGAAAGCAGGTTTAACTTCTGAGCGGGAGACAGAATTACTTCGATTGATGCGTGATGGATAAGCGCAAGGAGAACCTGATGCATATTAACGAACCCCGCCCGCAGCTCGATCACATGTTGCGACAAACGCGCATGAACCTTGTCAACTTCAGCCAGATCGCAGATACAAAGGCTCATATTCTCCTCAGCCTTTCATCTGTGCTGTTATCGCTCTCCCTCACGCAGGTCTCCGATCCGCGTTTTACGCTAACCATTATTGGGCTGGATGTTTTTCTGCTGATCACGATCTTTTTTGCTCTATTGACCGTAATAGGGAAAATAAAAGTTGTTGGTCGCAAAAAACATTCCATTCGCGATGTCGATTACAGTCCGCTCTTCTTCGGCAATTATGGCGATGTTGCCTATGATGAATATGCAACAAACTTTGAAGAGATCATGAACGACTCAGACCTCACGTACGAGATCATGGTAAAGGATATTTATTATGCAGGAGTTTATTTGATCAGAACAAAATACAAATATATTCGACTTGCCTATTTGTATTTTTTTATAAGTTTGATTATTAGTGTTTTAATTTATTTCACCCAAAATTTGCTATGAATAGGTTCAACAAGATCCTCATTGCCAACCGTGGTGAGATTGCCATTCGAATTATGCGGGCGTGCCGCGAACTGGGGATTGGGACAGTCGCTGTCTATTCCGAAGCGGATAAAGATGCTTTGCATGTTCAATTTGCAGATGAAGCCATCTTGCTTGGTGAAGCCGCACCAAAAGAATCTTATTTAAATGCAGATAAGCTCATCCGAGCCGCTCTCGACTCAAAAGCAGATGCCATTCACCCGGGCTATGGCTTCCTCTCAGAGAACGCATCTTTCGCCGCCGCAGTTGAATCAGCGAAACTGACATTTATCGGCCCCTCAGCAGACTCGATCCGCGCGATGGGTGATAAAGCTGAGTCAAAGATAATGATGAAGAAAGCAGGGGTGCCAACTGTCCCAGGTTTTGAAGGCTTGGACTCAGATGATGATTTCAGAAAAGCCGCTAAAGAAATTGGCTATCCTGTTCTAGTCAAAGCTGCAGCAGGTGGAGGTGGAAAAGGCATGCGCGTGGTCAATGCTGAAAGCGAATTGACCGAAGCGATTGAATCAGCCAGAAGCGAAGCCTTGAATTCCTTTGGCGATGAAAGATTATTGATCGAAAAATACCTTGTAGATGCCCATCATATTGAGTTTCAAGTCTTTGGCGATAAACATGGCAATTTAATCCATTTATTTGAACGCGAATGTTCTGTTCAACGCAGGCATCAAAAGATAATAGAAGAGACACCTTCAATATTATTAACTCCAAACCCTTCGACAGGCTCAGGGCGAGACTTGCGTGAAGAAATGGGGCAAGCTGCTGTCAATGCGGCAAAAGCGGTTAATTATTTCAATGCAGGCACAATTGAATTTATCTTTGATCCAAAAACGTCGCGCTATTATTTTCTTGAAATGAATACAAGGCTGCAAGTCGAGCATCCCATCACGGAACTCGTCGCAGGCATTGACCTTGTCCAGTGGCAGATCAAAATTGCGGCTGGAGAAAAATTCCCGTTCACACAAACTGACTTCACTCAACATGGACACGCCATCGAATGCCGCGTCTACGCCGAAGACCCGTCCAACGGATTTTTACCCAGCACGGGAAAATTATTACAATTTATCGAACCGCATGGCCCAGGCATCCGTGTTGATTCTGGTTTTGCCAAAGATAAAGAAGTGACTCATTTCTACGACCCATTGCTGGCAAAGTTAATTGTCCATGCAGAGAATCGTGAGGCAGCTATTCAAAAAATGCAAATTGCTTTACGGGATTTCATTGTCCATGGCGTTATAACTAATATTGATTTCATGCAAGCCGTGCTGGCGCATGATGATTTTGCTCAGGGTAAAGTCACAACAAGGTGGGTGGAACAGAATTTGGAGTCTACTTTGGAGTCCAGAAGCTTGCTTCTGGAAAATCGACAGCAAGCTGTCGGACTCCACATGATCGCCGCCGCTCTTGCAGATTTAACATTTGCTAGCTCAAACTCACAGCCTGCTGTTTCAAATGAGACTGATCCATTCAGCCCGTGGAAGCATATGAATAATTATCGAAATTAACAGAGCCGTGTCATACTGAGCGTAGCGAAGTATCTCTATCACAGTGAACGAGACTCTTCGCTTACGCTCAGAGAGACATACTAATGAGACTTTATGAAAATAACTTTTGATACGCAAACCATCGAAATCAATTCATCAGGTAATGAATATTTAGCTACCCTGAATGAAAAAACTGTTTCAGTAAAAATTCTTCGCACAGAAAATAACAGGATGGATTTATTGATCGATGGCAAGCGAGTCACAGCCTATGTGTCTTCGGATGGCGCGAAGCGATGGGTGACGATTAACGGTCAAACATTGATGTTGACGAAAATATCGGGTGCGAAACGAGGCGTCAGACACGATCATGCCGGGGGATTGATCGCGCCCATGCCAGGTCAGGTGCGAAGCGTTGCTGTGAGTGTAGGAGATGTGGTGAAGAAGAGTCAAACTCTTTTAACGATGGAAGCCATGAAGATGGAAATCCGCATTCAGGCTTTGAAGGATGGTAAAGTAAAAGCAGTCCATGTTACGCAAGGACAGACTGTGGAGCGTGAGCAGATCCTGATCGAAATGGAGGATTGATGGCTGGAAAATATTTCGAAGAATTGGAAGTGGGGATGAAGTTCAAGCACTCGGCGGGGCGAACGGTGACCGAGATGGATAATGTACTATTCTCTTCACTGACAATGAACACACAGCCGCTTCATGTGAACGAGGATTTTGCAGCGAACACCGAGTTTGGTCAGCGCATTGTGAATGGGATTTTTACATTAGGATTGGTAGTTGGTTTAACGGTCTCTGAATTAAGCGAAGGGACGATCATTGCGAATTTAAGTTACGATAAAGTCAATCATCCGAACCCGACTTTTCATAATGATACGATCTATGCCGAGACAGAGGTGCTGGAAAAGCGCGAGTCAAAATCGAGGGCGAATGCGGGGATCATAAAATTCAAACACACAGGCAAAAAATCTGATGGCACGATAGTAATAGAGTTTGAACGGACAGCGATGTTTTTGAAACAAGGTCAGCGGCTGGACTTTTTACCCAAGCCTAAAGGCCATTCATTTGATCTGTAACTTATTGCTTTTATAGGTAAATTCTTAAACGTTGCAACTCCCTTCCAAGTAGCAAATATAAATTGCTTAATTTTGAAGGTTAATATAGTATATGACTTGAAGTATGTAAATTGTGATTCAAACGGACGGTTCCAAATAAACACTCAAGAAAACACTCAAGTCATCGGTACTCAATCTTTTATCAAATTTTGCCCTGTTTGCAAAATGGGTAATGATGCCAATTCGATCACCTGCAGACACTGCGGCCGGTCCTTGAATTTAATATTTACAGGATCTCTAAAAACTGCCTACGACAGCCAAATTCAGTATGCTACTCCTGAGAACGGTTTCGCGGTTTATTTTCTTGGGAATGCCGCGCTGATTGAAGTAGCTACCGATAAACAAGTTGTATTGGGCCGCAAAACAGAGGGTGAAAAGAAACCAATTATAGATCTTACATCACCGAATGGATATGCCATGGGTGTTTCCAGGCATCACGTGATCATCCGTTCAAACGATAAGGGATATATCATCATGGACTTAAACAGTTCGAATGGCACCTGGTTGGATGGAAAAATCTTGACCCCTGCCGAAGCCTATGACCTGCCCAGTGGGGCAACTGTTCAACTGGGTCGTTTGAAACTGGTTGTGACATACAAATCTCCAGTTTATAAAAACAAGTAAGCTTTATTTACATCCTGAACCGCGAATGCAAATGCTTCGCGGTTTTTTGCGTGTAACGTAAATCAAGGATTAATGCTATCATCGGCAAATATTTAGTTTAGGAGATATTATGCATTCAAGAAGAGCTCTTCTCTATAATAGAGTGAAAAGATGAGAAAATTAGGAATTTATCTCATAGGTATACTTTTCTTGCTACAGGCTTTATCTGACTTAATTGCGTTAATAACAGGAACACATTCGCCTACTGGATTCATGGGCATCACTTACGTAATACCTTATCAATTTGACGTTATGGGATGGGTCGGGGTGTTAATTCAAGCCTACGTTGGCTTTTGTCTTCTTCGGCTAGATAATCAAGGTCGTATCTGGGCTTTAGTTGTATTATGGCCTGCTGTTATATTATCAGGACTCTTCCTTGTTATTTTAATAATCTCGTCGGTATTACATCTTTCATTGCTTACATCTATATCCTGGACTTTAAATATTTTCAATAAGTCATTAAGAATTGATGGCCCTGTTATTCGCTTTCTACTATCGGCTATCTTTTTTCTGTTTTATACAGTTCAAGTATGTTTGTTGACGAGCCGAGATGTAAAAATGGAATTTCAAAAACAGGAATACTCAAAGGAAATCTCCTAATGCATTCACGCCGTGCTTTACTTTACATGCCAGGCGATAACTGGAAGATGATCACAAAGTCCATTACTTTGGGAGTCGATTCCATTTGCATGGATATGGAAGATGGCGCGGCGGTCAACAAGAAAGCTGAAGCCCGGGCGACGATTGTCAAAGCTTTACAGGAACTGAATTTTGGTAAAAGCGAAAAACTTGCGCGGATCAATTCAGTGGGTTCAGGTTGGGAGAAAGATGATATTGATGCCGTGCTGCCATATCATCCTGATGGGATCGTGATTCCGAAAGTTGAATCTTATGATCACATTGAATGGGCGAGCAAGATCATTGAAGCCGCGGAATTAAAACACGGTTGGGGAATTAATTCGATTCGGATTTTGATCGGTATTGAAACTGCTAAAGGGATTTTAAATCTCAAAGAGATTGCATCACATCCGCGCTTGGATGCAATCATTTTCGGCGGTGAAGATTTCGCTGCCTCTGTTGGCGCGGTGCGCAGCAAGGATGCAATTGAATTGCTTTATGCGCGGCAGGCCGTGGTTGTCGCTTGCGCGGCTTATGATTTGCAGGCTATTGATATTGTCACCATTGATTATAAAGATATCGAAGCCTTGAAGATTGAATCTGAGTTAGGTGCACAGCTTGGGTACAGCGGAAAGCAGATCATTCACCCTGCGCAGGTGGAACCTGTCCAAACTTCATTCACGCCAAATGATGAATCTATTTCTTATGCAAAACGCATTGTCGAAACTTTTGAAGCCAGTCAAAAAGAAGGCAAAGGCGCATACTCTTTGGATGGTAAAATGATCGATATGCCGTTGTTGAAGAATGCACAGAAAGTTTTGGAGCGAGCAAAAGCAGCGGGAAAATAGGAATGCGGACTGAAGCCCGCATTCCACGGGAGTAATCTTTGTTATCTATATTATTTGGTCTTGGGTCTGCGCTCAGTTGGGGTGCAGGCGATTTTACAGGCGGGCTTGCATCGCGCAGGTCGGGCGCGTACCGCACAGTTTTTTATGGTGAGGTCATTGGCATCGTTGTTCTTATCATAGCCGTGATGATCGTTGGCGAATCTCTTCCTGATCTCAGAGTATGGCTCATTTCCATGCTTGCAGGTTTGCTTGGGTCAATCGGCTTATTGCTTTTATATCATTCCATGACTCTCGGCCTGATGAGCATCGCGGCACCAGTCTCTGCATTGTTAGCTGCGGTACTTCCCGTTGTCGCTGGGATCTTCATAGAAGGCCTGCCTGAATTATTAACTTTTATTGGATTTGGATTCGCCTTGCTCGCAGTGTGGATGGTCTCTCAAAGTGGAAGTGGAGCAACGAATACGCTTCGCGTCGCGCATCTCTCCAGCCTGAAATTGCCTCTGCTTGCAGGCATTGGATTCGGCTCATACTTTATCCTCATGCATGAAGCTACGAAAACAGGCGCAGTCGTATGGCCAATGATTGCCTCACGCTTTGGCGGTATATTGCTTATTGTCGTATACATGTTCATTGCCCGAGTCCCATGGAAAGTGGAATTGGCTGCTTTGCCGATGATCGCATTAAATGGCGTGCTTGATATTTGTGGAAATGTATTTTTCATACTTGCTGGGCAAACAGGTCGGTTAGACGTAGCCGCAGTGATCAGTTCCCTTTTTCCAGGCTCAACCGTTCTGCTCGCATGGATCTTTCTCAAAGAACGCCTCACTCGTAATCAGTGGATCGGCATCCTTGCAGCTTTGACAGCCATTGTTCTGATGACAATTTGACAAATTTCTGTGGTAAACTATTGTCCGCTCTCAATGGAGAGCAAATATTTTGGGAAATTGTTTTGATCACTCTAAACTGAAGCCCGATGAACACTACTCGGGCTTTTTTGTTGGGCGGGTTTACTTGCAAAAGTAAACTTTGTTGGCAAGAAGGAAGTGAAGTGGAGTTGTCAGAACATTTCTAAGTTTAGTGTCATTGCATTCATGGCAATGACAAAAGGAAATCTAATGACAACCGAATTTACTTCTTTAAACCTGCGTCCAGAATTGGAACAGGCCATTCTTGAACTTGGCTATATCACGCCAACCGCCATTCAATCCGATATGATCCCCCTCATGCTTACTGGTGTGGATGTAATTGGTCAGGCCCAAACAGGCACAGGCAAAACTGCCGCCTTCGCACTCCCCATTCTTCATAACTTTATACATCAAAGATTGCCACAGGCACTTGTTCTCGCGCCTACGCGTGAACTTGCTGTTCAAGTTGCTGCTGCCATCAACGATTATGGCAAGCATCTTAAAGTGCGCGTGCTCGCAGTGTATGGCGGCCAACCTTATGGCCCGCAAGTTAATCAACTCAAACGCGGCGTGGATATTGTTGTTGGTACACCTGGCCGTATCATTGACTTGATGGCGCGTAAAGTATTGGACCTCAGTATGGTTAAGACTGTTGTGCTGGATGAAGCAGATGAAATGCTCAACATGGGTTTCATTGAACCTGTGGAAGAAATTCTTTCTGCAACTCCATCCACAAGACAGACTGCACTCTTCAGCGCGACTCTTCCTGTACGCATTCGTTCCCTCGCAGACCGTTTCATGCGTGACCCTCAATCTGTCACCATTAAAAAATCGACTCTCACCGTATCCGCTATCGAACAACGCTATTACATTGTGCACGAAGGCGATAAGCTTTCAGCGCTGACAAATCTCTTCGAGATCGAACCCATTACCAGTGCGTTGATATTCGTCCGCACTCGCGTGGAAACAGGCCAGCTTGCGAGTCAACTTGCTTCACGTGGTTTCCCTGCCGAAGCCATCAATGGTGACCTCGAACAAAATGCGCGTGAACAAATTCTTGGCCGATTCCGTTCTGGTCAAATTAAAGTATTGGTCGCTACAGATGTAGCCGCACGCGGTCTTGATATTGACGATATTTCGCATGTGTTTAATTATCATCTGCCTGATGATGCCGAAGTGTATGTCCATCGTATTGGGCGCACAGGTCGTGCAGGCAAGACAGGCATTGCCATTTCATTATTTGCGCCACGCGAAAAGCGTCGTTTGCGCGAGATCGAACAGATGACCAAGCAGGCACTCACGCTTGGGAAACTGCCTACTGCCGCAGATATTCATCAGCACCGCGAGGATCAAGTGGTGGAACAAATGAAAGTGTGGCTTGGCCGTGGACGATATCAACGCGAACGTGAACTTGTTGCGCGTTTGGTTGAAGAAGGTCATGATCCAATGGAAATTGCAGCCGCCGCTTTGAAGTTATCTCGTGGAGATGAGAAGCAGCGCCCAGTTGCAAATGTGACCGATGTTGTTGTTTCCGAAAGCCGCTCATCTTATCGTGGTGATCGTGACTCTGGTCGCGGCAAATCATCTCAAGGTAGAGATGGTAGGCGCGAGTTTGGTAAACGTGGAGATCGAGATTCAAGTAATAAACGTACATCGCATGAAGCTGGTATGATCCGCTTGAAATTGAATAAAGGCAAGGAAAATGGAGTTCGCCCGAATGATATCGTTGGTACCATTGCTCATCATGCCGATATTCCTGGCAGCTCCATCGGCAAGATCCGCATCGAAGATAAATTTACTTATGTAGATGTGCCTCAAGATCTAGTGGAGAAAGTACTCAAACATAATGGCAATTACCGAATCGGGAAAGATAAATTTACTTTGGTAAAGTCGTAATAGTTAATTCGAAATCTCCGAGTTCTTTAAGAACTCGGAGATTTATAAAAGTCATCATTGACACATCACCATCGTCATGATAAAGTAGTGACTTACACGGATACCAGTAAGTTCGCTTTGGAAGTATAACCATCGGCTCATGGGTAACAATCCATGAGCCGTTTTGTTTTAGAGTTCTGGCGAAAGAACCGGGTCCTCCAAATTTTTTGTAAGTTGCCATAGGAGGCAAACAATGTCAGAACGTATTCTCGGAACAGTCAAATGGTTTAACGGAAGCAAGGGCTACGGCTTTCTTGCTCGTGAAGGCGGCGCGGATGTTTTCGTGCACTTCTCCGCTATCCAGGGTGACGGTTTCAAAAACCTTGAAGAAGGTCAGAAAGTCGAATTCACCGTTGAGAAAGGCCCCAAGGGCCCGCAGGCTACTAACGTAGTTGTCGTCAACTAATTCACACTGAATACTAAAAACTCCCCGAGATGAAAGTCTCGGGGAGTTTTTTTATTCTTATCAATCTCTGAAAAAATTTAATTTCTCAACTGCTGTGTTCTGCCCAAAATAGCAAATGCAATTAATGTAATTGAAAATGGGATGAAGAATTCGGGGCGGCCATTACTATTCGCGCCGATAAAATCCAATTCGGGGACCTGATTGAGAGGGCCAATATACCAAATGGAGATATAAAGAATTTCAAAGAGTTTACTGCTTCCACTCCATACGCCGCATGCTAGAGCTAAAGATGGGATGAAGAGTGCGCCTGAAAGCAATGCGATTACGCCTGTAGTATCGCCATTAATAAGAAAATTCAATGCTGCGCCGCTTCCGATCAATAATGTGACTATGAATCCAGCCAGCCATTGTGCAGGGAGTTGACGCCATAATGGAGATGCAGAAGAAAATGTCATTTGCTGTACGTTGTTGTGAATTTCGCGGTTGCTGATGGCAGACCATATTAATATGGGCCAAACCCATGTGAAAGGTAATACGATCTCGCGTGTAGTCGCAGCATCATTTACATAGCAGGCAATGATGAACCCTAAGGCAACTACATACCACCACCAACGTTGTCCTTTGAGCAAAAGTTTTAGTTCTGCGAGAAGAACATTGAAGAAACTGAATTTATTTGCGGATCTATTAAGAGGAGTCAGATGGGGCGTGGATAATGTTTGTGAAACGGAAGCAGGTTGAGTGTCAGATAAAGATGCGTTACGCTGCGCGTTCATCTTTCTAGGTTTACTACGTGATGGATCAAATCTATCGAAGAAGAGTGCAGCAAGGAAAGTCAATGCGATTGCAATTAAGATCAATGTAAATCGTGCGAAGATAAAATTAGATGTCCACTTGATGCCCATCCATGTAAAGGTGTCGCTTGTTTCTTCGTCAATTGTGCCAAGGGAAAAGCTACCATCATAATCAGGGTAGATTTCGGTGACTGCTTTGCCCATTTCGCTTGACAATAAAGCCAATCCCATCGGTTCAAGTGCAGGATATTTGTTAAGGGTTTGATTTTCCACAAAAAGTGGAACAAGCATAATAAACCCAATGAAATAGACGATGTTTCCAAATCCGCCTTGTAAAAATGAAATACTTTCAAATAATACGGCAATAGCGGCCACGAATGCCATGAGTGGGAATACGATAAAAAAGAAAGGTGCTAGAAATACAAGTAAATTAATTTGTTGGTTTTCACCCTGCAAAAATTGGATAACGATGCCTGCCAATGCAAGCACGGCAACCATTGTCATTAATACGGCGAGGTTGCTCAGCCATTTGCCCAGCAAATATAGTGGACGACTAAGCGGCGTGGTTGCCATGATCTGTCCAACGCCTGTTTCTCTGTCGCGTGCCACTGAACCTTTGACAAGATAAAAGCCAAACCAACCGATAAAAAATGTAGCAATCAGAGACATCATTGCGCCGACCCAGGCAGAATTGAATTCACCACGATATTGGCCGAGTGATAAAGTGATGTTGCCAATAGCCGTTTGGTAACCGAGAAATACAACCAAACCAAGCATGATCAAAAAACTATAACGGCGCACACGTTCTAAAAAATCCGCGCGTGCTAAATGATAGATAACGCGTGCGAAATTCATTGTTTGCCGCCAATGAAATAAAGATAGGCATCTTCAAGATTTGGCGAAACATTTTGTGCATTTGAATCGGGCTTGCTCTCGCTTACCACTCGCACTTGCACACCGTCACTACGGCGAATGGTTCCACTCACGATATGCTTTTGCTTGAGTGGGATAAGATCGTCGCTTGAAACAGTCCATTCCCAAACTTTATTTTCAAGTTCTTTTAGCAAATCTTCAGGTGCAGATTCGCGCAAGAGTTGACCTTTATTGACTAGCGCAATATGTGTAGCAGTTGCTTCCACATCTGAAACGATATGTGTGGAGAGAATCACGATTCTTTCTCCCGATAGATCTGACAGCAGATTTCTGAATCTGACTCTCTCTTCGGGATCCAACCCGACAGTGGGTTCATCCACAATGAGCAGTTGCGGATCGTTGAGCAATGCCTGCGCGATTCCAACACGTTGTTTCATGCCGCCAGAATATCCACCCAGTGGACGTTTCGCAGCTTGGACAAGATTGGTTAATTGCAAAAGTTCGTCAATGCGTTTCTTTGTGGATGCAGCATCGAGTCCTTTAATAGCTGCCATATATTCTAAAAATTCAATTGCATTGAGATTCGGATAAACCCCAAAATCCTGAGGAAGATACCCAAGCACGGTGCGTAAAGTATCTGGTGATTTAACAACATCAATACCATTCCATATGATCGACCCTTCTGTAGGTTTAGTGATCGTAGCAAGCATTCGCATGAATGTGGATTTGCCTGCACCGTTTGGGCCGAGTAATCCTAAAATGCCAGGTTTAATTTCGAGGGAGAAATCTTTTAATCCCCAAAAGTCACGTTTGTATTGTTTGCCAAGATTTTGAATGGTGAGCTGCATACTGCCCTCTTTTTTGATTGATTTGAATTTATTGTAGCATGTTGTATACGCAGACAATGGGAAAATAGTTGTTCATAAATATTAAAATCAAACATCCGAGTTCCGCTGCGCGAAGAACTCGGATGTTTGAACTCACTTAATACTCAGACTACCACTCGATCCAATCACCTTTGGGGTGAACCCAAACCGAGTCTGCGGCTTCTGCAGTGAAGAGATGGTTGAAGCCAGTGAGAAAATCTTCATCTCCGTAATAATCGCCCATGCCTTCGCTATCCATCCAAACATCCACCGCAAAGAATTCAAGCGCTTCAGGTGAATTGGGCGCGGCCATGCGGAAGTAGGCTTCGTGCGAGAGCATTCCAAGTTTACGAGCTTTGCTGATGGTCTTGGTCATTGCGGTGTTGTGCAATTTCTTTGCTTCAGCCAGGGACTTAACTGTGCCGCGCACAACAGCGATAATACGATCATTTTTTCCGAATGGGGCAGGGATGTGGAAAGTTGTGAAGCCATCTGCTGGGGCCCAAACAACAGGATCACGGTCGCTGAAGATCGCTGCGCCGCCTTCCTGCACCTGCTTATCGGCGAAGAAGGTATTCAATCCATCCATGCTGTGCCAAAGATCCATGATCAGGAACTCGCCAGCACCTTTGGTTTTGGTGTGACCATCATGCTGCATAGGCACATAAACCATATGGCTCACATCGCCAAGTGATTGTGCTGCAGCAACACCAGCAGGGTTGCCTGCTGTCTGGTTATGGACTTTGCGCGCCGCATCCAATGTTGCTGGTGCAAGCGTGCCGCGAATTGTAAGCAAATACAAAGTTAGTTGGTCGTTCATGGTTTTCTCCTTTTGAATTTGACAGAGTTAGTCTTTCAATTAATAAGACGGTGAAACTCTGTCAAATTCATCGGTCAAACCACAAGTGCCAGGTTGAAGCGGGAGAAGAGCTGACCATCAAAGGTCAGATAGTCGTTGATCTCGGTGATTTGCCCATTTTCAATAGTTAGGATATGAATCGCTGCAGCGCGATAGATTCCGCCCTGATCCATTTGATAGAGTGCAAAAGCAGTGGAGCCATTTGCACGTATCGCTTCCAGCTTGACCTTGAACGGGCTGCTGCTCCTGAACAGGAACTTATCGAGGAAAGTTTTCACATCATCATGGCCGCTAAACCAAACTGGCAACGGAGGCATGGTCAGCGCAACATCTTCGCGCAATACTGCAATCAGCGCAGCGGAATCCGCTGTTTCCCATGCGGCCACATAACGCGCCAGCAAAGCGGATAGCTGTTCGTTTAAAAGCTTAGGTGTCGTTTTACGTTCTGCTTGTTTTAAAGTTTCGCGGGCGCGCTGTAAGGCGCTATTCACTGCAGCCGTTGTCATATCCAGAATTTCTGCGGCCTCATTCGAACTCCATCCCATCACATCACATAAAATGATTACAGCGCGTTGACGGCCTGGAAGTTTTTGTAATGCTGCGATAAAAGCCAGCGTAATACTTTCTCGTACTTCATAACGCGCCTCGGGATAAATATTAGGTTGATCGTCGATCCATTCATCTGGAAAAGGCTCCACCCAGTTGACTTCCTTTGTAGGCGCTGGTAAAGATTGAGCAGGGTCACCTTTTGGATATAACTCCTTGGGCAGTCCGCGAACACGGCGACTATCGAGCGAATCCAATGATGCATTGGTTGCAACTTTATATAACCACGAACGCAGGGACGAGCGCCCTTCAAAAGAATCGAGATGCTTCCACACCCGCACGAGAGTTTCCTGCAGCATATCCTCGGCATCTTCAAACGAGCCAAGGATGCGATAGCAGTGCACAAGTAATTGTCTGCGATACGGGTCGATCAATTGTGCAAAGGCTTCTTGATCGCCAGCCTGAGCTGCTTTTAAATAGGTTGGTTCATCGAGATTCATGGTCATTAGATTTATACCTTTTATTAGTAATACCTGAGGCGTGAGTTATCTTTTAGTATATTATCATGCCATTGGGTCGTCTAGTCAGTATTGTCGCTTCAAGTAACCTTCTCAAAAGTAGGGGTTAAAACATTAAATACATATAGAATGGATGTTAAACAATGAATATAAACTCAAAAGAATCAGAAGAAGCGGAGCAAATCCGCTGGCAGCCGATCGTTGCCAAATATGCAAAACCTGACCTTGGACGCAGTCTCTGGCAGGTGGCAAATACACTGATCCCGTATTTTGTTTTATGGGGCTTGATGATCTGGAGCGTGGAAGTTTCCTATTGGATCACGCTTGGATTATCGGTGATCGCAGCAGGTTTCCTGATGCGGACCTTTATCATCTTTCATGATTGCGGACACGGCTCATTTTTCAAATCTCAAAAAGCTAATGACTTTTTGGGTAGGATCACCGCCTTTCTGAATTTTACGCCCTACTATCGCTGGAAGCATGATCATGCCATCCATCATGCCACTGCCAGTGACCTCGACCGTCGCGGCACAGGCGATGTGTACACAATGACAGTTAAAGAATATCTCGCCGCACCATGGTGGAAGAAGGCAAGCTATCGGATTATGCGTAATCCTTTTGCTTTGTTAGGAGTAGGTCCTTTGATGGTCTTCGTCATAACCCAGCGGATTCCGTTGCCCTCACAAGGGAAACGTGAGCGCGCCAGTGTTTGGTGGACTAATTTTTCACTAGTAGTAGTTATTGCCTTGATGTGCTGGCTGATCGGTTGGAAGACTTATCTCTTGATACAACTACCAATTATTATGATCAGTTCAACGCTTGGAATTTGGCTTTTTTATGTCCAGCATAATTTTGACCCAACTTATTGGGACAATCACGAAGGCTGGGACTTTGTGAAGGCAGGCTTGCAAGGTAGTTCCTTTTATAAATTGCCGCTCATTCTGCAGTGGTTCAGTGGAAATATTGGCTTTCATCACATTCACCATCTGAGTGCGAAGATCCCGAACTATAACCTTCCAAAGTGTTATTACGAAAACTCCGTTTTTCATGTACGCCCCTTAACTTTATTGGCCAGTCTCAAATCTTTGTCTTTGCGGTTGTATGACGAGGAACAAAAGATGCTGATCGGCTGGAGCGGACTTAAACGCTATCGGACACAAAAAGTAGAAGCAAATACTTAAAACAAAAGAGACTGGCGAAGGCCAGTCTCTTTTGTGAATAGGGACAACTTGAATTATTTATTTAATCTCCGTATTTCTCTGCCAGCGCGAATCTCTTTTTCATATAAAAACTCGCGGCGATAAATATTCATTCCCAGGCTGGTATAAAACCTGGATGAGTCACTGAAGCTTTGCGAATCTGTATCAAGAATGACTCGGCGCATTTTATTTTTATAAAAGGCATTGAATGCAGAGAGCATTAAGTTTTTACCAACACCTTTCCTGCGGAATTTAGGATTCGTAAACACACTGCCAACTCGACCTGTGTTTTGGAACTCAACCAGTTTTGCATTACATAAAATACCACCAGCCACTTCATCACCAACAAATGCAATGAAACAATATCCTTGTGCATTGGAATAGGAAAAATCCAACGCAGGTCCATCATTATCATCATCAGATTCTTCTGATTCAATGTTTTCAACAGGCGGCAACGAATATGAACCCCAGTGATTCATGAATGCGGCATCTTGCACGGGTCCGACCAGATCCCAATCCCCATCGTTATCCAAATCAAACTCGCGGATTTTTATTTGGTTTGAAATTGCGAAGTCGTTTTTCAGAGCCATTTCATAATGTGCCCATTCGCGAACTTTGGCAAACCCATCATCTATAAAAAGTTTAATTGTTTCTTTTTCTGTTTCAAAAATATTGACTTGCAAAATACACTTAATTCCTTTGGGGGCTTTTTCACTTAACTTGAACGATACATCTTTTGCCCATTTGACAAGCATGGAACCAACGCCAGAATTCCAATGATCTGGATGGACTCCCCCTCCTGTTTCAAAGACGAAGCTGTTCTCTTTATCTGCAACATATGCATACCCAACCATTTGCCCCTGCTCGTCTTCAACGACAGCCTTACTGCTCGAAAGCGGCACGTATCGAATCAAGCGGATGTTTCCTGCGCCGTCTACAACCGCACGTTGGATTTCACGCTTTGCATTTAACATCGCAACGACATTTTTTGTGTCGGATATCTTGTATTCTCTAAGTAAATAGGACATAAAATATTTCCTTATCGTTTATTTTTATTATTTCCGCGCAGCTTCCCATGCTTTGCGAACTTGTTTTGAGCGCGCACTCCAGGCAAATTCCACAGGCGCTTCACCGCGATAAAATAATTTTGCTACAATCCAGCGATTTGCATCCAAAATTGTCCATGCCCAAAATGTATAGCTTGCGGTGAGGATGGTTGCTGTGATCCACAAGGCAACATCTACAATTGTGCCGCCTGCACGAGCCAAAAGGATGTAAAGATTATAGATTAACCATGAGCCAATCAATCCGCCTTCGATCAGGATGAAAACAACTAGTAGATTTGCCAACTCCACATCAGGTGCGCCGATGGTGATGAGACTGATCAATATCCAAAGAACAAACCCTAATAATGATAGTTCCAATGCTTCAATGACTGTGATCTTATTTTGCATCGTTCTCATTGGCGACGTAATTTCATTTTCCATGTTTTCCTCTTTTATAAATTATTTTTTCTTTCAAAATTCCCCAGCCAGGTAAAAACGCGATCCACGAGCCCAGCCAGGTGATGGGGAGTGAGATCAAAAATGCGATCCAGGGTCTTGCACCTGGGCTTCTAAAGATTACTGCGCTTTGCGAAACGACAGGAGCATAATAAGCTGTGAAACTATCTCCAACGTTGTATTTCGCAATTTCTTCCAATTGATCTGGCGGACATCCAAACGGTAACTCAAGAAAGCAAACTCGCTTACCAGTGTATTGTTTTCCATCAACATAATATTCGTAAGCAATGTTAATGTACGGTCTTGACCTTGCACGGCTGACAGCTCCCTCTGTTGAGAGGATGCGTGCACGAGTGGGTATCCACAATGAGCTGGATAGCGCCATACATGCATCTGCCAAGAGCATCAAGTTTATGAAGATGACAGCTAGTGAAATGCTGACCCAGAAAGTATTCCACACAAAATAGAAAGCTTGTTCAAGAAATTTTTTGATCATCCTGTGGATTATACAAAGAATTTGATGTAGATCATTTCACATTCCTTTTACGAGTTGTCCACAACCCGATCAGCAGACCAAGCAAGCCAACTAGCATGATGTTTCCGAGAGCATCACCAATAACTGGGTAAATTGTATTTGCAGAACCAATTGGTGTTTGGACAATTTGGATAGATGTAAATTCACCAGTTGTTTCTTTTTCAAAGGAATCGACGCGATTGAATTGATTGCCGTACGCGTCGGTCACAACTGAAACGCCTTGACCCGTTTGCCTGAAAATGGACATGCCATTTTCAACAGCGCGGAAAGTTGCCATGCCTGCATGAATATCTTTCACACCGAGCCAATCTTGTGATGGGATGAATAACAAGTCTGTGTTTTGTGCGCCAGCCTGTTTGACAACGCTTGGAAAGTCTGCGTCCCAACAAATGATGGCGCTGAGTTTGCCGTAAGGTGTATCTACAGTTTGCAGAATTTCATTTCCCTTGAGCGTGCCTTCGAACATGTTGCCGCCGTATTTGGTGTGAGTCAAAACCACTGCACCAGTTGGGTCAACGATATGAACTTTATTTTCAGCGGGTGATTTACCCAAGTCAAATGTTGGCACAACCACATAAATATTTTTTTCAATTGCAATCGTAGAAACATCTGTTAAGAATTTTTCAACTTGATCAGATAAACCAATCACTGCGCCTTCTTGAAGCACAACGATGTTTGCGCCATCACCAGCAAGTTTGCTGATTTGACTTAATTCTTGTGCATGTAATTCATCTACTGCTTGACGAAAACCCGCTTCATCTTCTTCAACGTTGAGTTGATTCAACATTTTAGACATTGTTCCATTTGGAAGAGAAAAGCCTGCAACGGTGGCAGTATGCTTGGGTTGAGTCGGGAGCAGAGTCCGCGTGAAGCCAAGTCCAATGATGAGGGCGAGCAAGCCAGCAAAAGTCAGAGAGAGGCGTGTGAATTTGAATCCATGATCCCAAAGATGATTCATCAAACTTGCAAACCATCCCACCACAAATGTGATTCCCCAGATTCCAGCGACAGATACAATTTGAATGGCGGGGAGAAAATCACGTTGTGAATATCCGACTGCGCCGAAGGTGCCAAGCGGACTGCCACTGGATGAAAAGAAATCTGCAGCGGTGAGGGCAATTGGGAAAATTAAAGTGAGCCATGCTGTTGAACCAAAACGTCGATAATAGATGCGGTCAATGACGTATGGGATTAACCCGATGGGTGCCACTGCAAAAAAGAACGCGATTTCTACACCAAGTGGGAATAGCGTTGCACCATGCCATGAAATAATGGTTGAAAGTGCTGAAGCAAGCCACAATAAAAGAAAGTTGCGGCCTGCTTTTTCAGTATCGCGATAAAAGCGGATAAAGAAGATCGGTGCGATCCATGCGGCAAGTGGAATGTTCCATTTACTGCCAGCGAAAAGATTGAGGGTGAAAGCGATGATGAGGAATAGGTAGCGAAAGTTTTTGTTGTTCATTTTGGTTTCTCCTGTTTCCCCATTTATATAATTTTTTGTTTCTTTCCACATCGTCTATTCGGTGCGAAAAGGTACATTGTCCGTTTGGACAATATGCACCTGTGCGGGTTGCAGTACAATCTGTGAGATGAAACCAATAAACTCTGAACGAACTATGATTTTTCCGTTTTACATTTTCCTAAGCCTGCTAATGGGTTATTTTGGAATCGCGTCGGTGATCGAAATTTGGGAAACCAATCAAAACGGAATTGTTTTGCTTTTATCGGTTTTATTCTTGCTTTACATTAGTATGTTTTGGCTGAATGTTTTATGGGTGGATCGAAATACAAAATGGTGGTTTTTTTATTACCCTATTCAAACTGCTTTGATACTTGGTATTGTTTTTTTATTAAACGGACGCTCTACAACAGGATTGTCTTTTCTTTTTTCAGCAACGGTTTCAATGGTCGGTGAGGCATTGGGGGTGTGGGGAAACTCACGCCGCTCACTTTTTCTTGGCATTTTTTATGTGGGATTAATGATTTGCATTTTTTATCTTTTTTCAGAACAAGCTGTATTCTTCAGCTCACTGGCAGGTTTGCTTGTCAACGGCGGTGCAATTATTTTATTTATGGTGATGTTTAATCAACAGTTTATTCAACGCCAGAAAGCAATCGAACTTGCTGAGTCGCTTGAAAGTGCAAATGCCAAACTTGCCGCATCTGCCGCGAAAATTGAATCACTCACTTTGCAAAATGAACGTCAACGCATGGCAAGAGAATTACATGACACACTTGCACAAGGCGTGGCGGGACTCGTTTTACAACTGGAAGCTGGCAAAGCACATCTTTCAGCGGATAGAAAAGAACGCGCCTCTTCCATCGTTGAGCAGGCTCTGCTTCGAGCAAGAAGTACCCTCGCTGAATCACGCGCCGCAATTGATGATTTACGTTCTGCATCTTCGACCAATCTTTCTGAGTCGATTCAAGAAAAAGTGAATCGCTTTACCCAGGCTACAGGGATTCCTTGTGACTTGGAAATATCTGTCAGCGAAAATCAATTTTCAAATGAAACGACAACCCATGCTTTGAATATATTAAGTGAAGCATTGGCAAACGTCACACGCCATGCACAAGCGAAAAAAGTACATGTGAAATTTTTGATTCAAAAAGAAAAACTCGAGCTTGAGATTCAAGATGATGGCAAAGGCTTTGACGTGAGTCAAGAATCAAGTGGACATTATGGCTTGGTTGGAATGCGAGAACGAGCCAGACTGACAAATGGAAATCTTAATATCGAGTCAAATCAAAATGGGACGCGGATTCATTTCATTATTGCAGGTGCAAAATGATTCGCGTGATGATTACAGATGACCATCTCATTATCCGCGAGGGCTTGCGCTTGATTCTTGAAACAGCAGATGGGATTGAACTTGTCGGTGAAGCAACGGATGGCGCGGAATGTCTGCAACTCGTAAAAAAATTAAATCCCGATGTGATTCTCATGGATCTGCAAATGCCGCGCATGGACGGCATCACTGCAATTGAGCATTTGCGAAAAGATTATCCTGATATTGCGATTGTGATTCTGACAACATATAACGAAGATGATTTAATGATTCGCGGGTTGCAATCTGGCGCGCGCGGATATTTGCTTAAAGATTCCAGCCGCGAAAATTTGATCGATGCAATTCAAGCTGCTGCCAAAGGCGAGACGCTGTTGAAGCCAGAAATCCTTGCCCGTGTGCTCGCGCCTCGCCCTGTGGCGAAAGCTGATTCTGTTTCCCAAACTAATTCCATACTGACAGAGCGTGAGCTTGAAGTTTTGTTATCGGCTGCGCTCGGAGAACGTAATAAAGAGATCGCCTATAAATTGGGAATCACCGAACGGACAGTCAAAGCACATTTGGCGAGCATCTATCAAAAATTTGGAGTCGACTCACGTGCTGCTGCTGTGGCAGTTGCTGCGCAGAAGGGATTGTTGGGGGAATAATTTAAGCACGCACCACGCGGACTGTAACTGGCTCACTGATTCCTTTGAGTTCAAGCACGCGAGACTCAAATCCATTACCGTCAATACCAGCGCGTTCAAGTGCTCGTTCACTGATAATGATTTCTCCTGCTGCCGCTTTGGATGCAAGCCGCGCCGCTGTATTGACTTCATCTCCAATTGCTGAAATATTGACCAATCCATCTGCTGAACCCATCGCACCGAAATATGCTGCACCAGCGTGAACTCCAATGCCCACTGGAATTTTTTCCCGATTCATAATCTTCAAAATATTTTGTGCGGCGCGAATAGTTCGTGCCACATAATCGGGTCCTGCAAAGCCCGCTCCCCAAAATGCTGCTACAGCATCTCCAGCGAGTTTTTCGACGAGGCCATCCTCTTTTGCTATCGCATTTGTAGACTCTATAAAAAAACGGTTGATCAGGCTTCTGAACTCAGTAACAGTCATTTGTTCGGAAAGCGCAGTTGACCCGCGTACGTCCACGAACAGCATGGACATTTCCACTTCACTACCACCGGGATGTTTTTTTGCGAAATCCTCGCATACATTGCAGAAGAACGGATTTAGCGTGGATTGCTTTCTCCCAAGCAGTGTGCGCATCAACGTTCCTCCAAGCCCACTAAATGGTGAATAACAAATTTTGCAGCGTGGGTCATGTGGCAAAAAGCGAAAGACACGAAATAATTGTTTTTCAACCTTGAATGCGTCTGTCATAAACCAGTCGTGCCACATCTGGTCAGCCTCAGATTTGTCATCACTCATTGACAGTTTCCTTTGAGAGCCCGCTCAATTCAAGGCTGATATCCCATAGCTTTTGCTGAGCTTCACGATTGTGAGCATACTCAGGAGCTTTGAGCCCTTTGACTCATTCTTCACCTCGCCTGTTTATTTTGTACTACTCAGTCTTTCCCTGAATCTGTTTCCAATCTTTATACTTGTGCAGGTCTTGCTCAACCAACATCAAACATGCACCCATGACTGCAACATCATCCACCTGACCGATCAAAGGCAGCATATCTGGCATCAGATCGAATGGATTGAAGACATAGATAAGCGAAAAGACGATTGAAGCAATCGCTCCGTAGGGAATCTGACGATATTTTCCTGACGAGTAATCCTTGATGACGGCGATCAGCAGTTTTCCATCTTCTACAAAGCGCGCCAGCGGACCTTTTGTATTGAATTTTTTCTTGATCTCTTCAGACTTGTTGACTACTTTTTCAAGGTCTTTATCAGTAACCTTTTGAGCCCCTTCTTTGATGAACTCTTCATCTGGTTTGTTTAACATTGTGTATACTCCTTTTAGCTTATTGACCATTAATCAGAGAACGCAAATTTGATTGTATCAAAAAAGGAAACTGCCTAAAACCCTATGGAACTATAATATTTCTATAAAAGTCTCATACGAAAAGGAGATGGTATGCGTATCCACTCTATATTCCTACTATTTGTTCTACTATTCACGGCTTGCCTGCAAACTCCCCAGCCAGTGGACAGTGGTATTGAGGGGGCTGTAACCATCGGGCCCATGTGCCCTGTGATGCAGGAAGATGTTCCATGCCCGGACCAGCCTTATCAGGCTACATTGACTGTCCTGACAACAAGTGGAGAAAAGGTTACTCAGTTTCAAACAGATGAAAATGGACGTTTTCAAATTGAACTAGCCCCGGGAGATT
Source organism: Anaerolineales bacterium (assembly GCA_014379595.1). Classification (GTDB taxonomy): domain Bacteria; phylum Chloroflexota; class Anaerolineae; order Anaerolineales; family Villigracilaceae; genus Villigracilis. Next base: position 66,732 of record JACMLM010000035.1, on the reverse strand, counting down.
ACGTATTACATCCCGAGTCTCCCAATACCTTGCCCTTCGCGGCGGATATATCTTTTACAGTGATTGAACGTAAGTTCACTTTATTGGAAATAAGTTACGATAGTGGAATTCGTTAGTGTATTAGTCTGAAGTATTAACCATTGGAGATGGAATCAGTCATGTCAAATAACAAAACAGTCTGGTCTTCAGAAGATGGAGACATTCGCAAGAAAAATAATCTCACCCCTAATAAATCTCTGCCGCCTCAACAGCAGACTATTTATCTTCACCGCGAATCCAGTGGACGTAACGGTACACCTGTATCATTGGTGAAGAATCTCGTGCTCTCTTCGGATGACTTGAAAGCTCTTGCAAAGAAACTAAAACAACAATGCGGAACTGGAGGGACGATCAAAGATGGTGTGATCGAAATTCAAGGGGAGCATCGCGAGAAGATCGCGGGTATTTTGCAAAAGTTGGGTTATAAGGTCAAGATTGCTGGCGGATAGAAAGTTTATAACTTTTTTTCGTGTTCGATAAATTCTCTGAATAATTCAGGCACGATATGAGCATATTCTTCACGGAGTGGATTCTTCAAAGGAGCAATGGTCTGATGCCATGCAAGCGCCCTGACAATCGAAGCTACACATTGAGATAAAAAGTAAGCTTCCTGTAGTTTTTCTTTGGGTGCAAATTTTTGCCAGGGTTCAAAGTAAATTTCAAGCAGGCCTTGCATTTCAGGTGTGAAGGCATAATCATCCAATTCAAGAGAGTTCTCAATGCTCACAAAGAAAGTTCTCAGCGAAATAAACGGATGAGCGACACAGGCATCGCCCCAGTCAAATAATGTGACGCGCCCATCTTTCACCAACACATTGCCATCATGAAAATCTCCGTGGTTGAGCGTTTCGGGAATCCCAAAGGCAGCTAACTTGTGACAGATTTGAACGAAGCGCGGATGGAGTTCTTGTACGCGGCGAAACTCCTCGGATGTCAATCCTTTATCTTGATCCACACGAATGCTATCTTCATCTGCCAATAATTCACTATAAAGTTGTGGGAGATGTGTAAGCCGCCAGTCTGGGATTCCAAGCGCCAGCAATTCTGATACACGTTCTACGCAGCCAACCTGTACTTCAGAAAATAATTTGATAGTTGGATTCCACGGAGTGATATCTTTTGTCGGGCGGATGAACTCACGTAACCGTTCGCCGCCATCACGCATCAACATCCAGCCGATGCTTGTTTCTGTTGCAACCAGCTCTGGCATACACTGTGGATACCACTCTGCTAATTTTTGTGTCAATGCTGATTCATAAACTGTCTCTTGTGCAGTGGCTTTGAAAAACAATGTGCCTCCATCCGTTGGGATTCGCAGCACTGTAGACCACGGATAGATATGCGGCTGTTCGATATCACCTGTGATCTTGATATTGTGTTTACTCGCCTCAGCATGAATCCACTCGTAGACTTGTTTCAACCAGACAGGGTCTTCCCATTGAAGTTTAGATTCGCTCATGATTAATTCAACAATGCTTCGAGTGTACGATTATTATCTGCCAGCCTTTGCGACAAGGTAGTAGCCAGCCAGTTATGCAAACGGATGGCTACTTCGGGGTCATCTTGTTCGATCTTTTTTAATGTGTCCACAGTTAGGCGATAAACAACGCTAGGTTGTGTTGCAGTAATACTAGCTGTGCGTGGCTGACGAAGATAAACAGCGACCTCTCCAACCACGGTGCCTGCTCCCATGCTTCGCAAGCGGATAAATTTTCCCTGGGCGATCTCAAAGTGTGCCGATAACTGTCCAGACTCAACAAAGAATATACTATCTGGCGGGTCTCCTTGATGAAAGACAGTATGCCATTCCAGCATCTCTTCACGCACAAGATATTTCATAAACCTTTTGGCTAATTCTTTTCCAAAGATATTGGCGAGTTGTCCTTGCATACTTGCGGATTGAATCAGCGTGGACGAAGCCTCAGCATTGAGAATGCGCGTCTCACACCATTCTGTACCATGATCGAGAGTGGGGAAGTAGTGGAATAGTTTGGCTTTATCTTCTGACAGTTCACTGAGTTCCAACTTTTTCCTGATTTCATCTTTTGTTTCTGTAAATAGTAAATGGATATTATTTGATTCGGTAAGTTGATGAATGCGGACAATGCTCAACACTGCCGAAGAATCCAATGCGCTCACGCGATGAAAATCAAGGATGATGTAATTCAGCTTCTCTAGTTTGCTGTCGTTGATACGGTCACGGATGCGGCTCAGCAAGTTTTGCGCGGTACCAAAGAATACAAATCCCTGCAAACGCAAAATGTAAACCTGATTACCGACTTGTTGTAATTTTTTATAATGCTCAATGGGACGTTCCATGTTGCTGCGGAAGTTTGCGCTGCTGAGCACATCATTGACCACGTCAATGTGACTGTAGCTCACAGCAAAAAGAAGGATGGCACCGAGAATGCCCACGCCTACGCCTTGCAAGAATCCAACTGTGCCCACTACGACAAGGATCGTAAGCACGAGGATGTAATCCAATGTTGGCAGGCGAAACCAGGCATCATAGACCCATTCGACCAAAAAGGATAAGCCAAGAAAAAGAAGCAAACCTCCGACCATGAATTTGGGCAACAGAGCAAGCGTGGCTGCGCCAAACAACAACACAGCCAGCAAGGCAAGGATGACAATCACACCGACCAATCGGCTGTTGGCTTTCATACGGAAAGCCAGGGCAGATAAACCAAGATAATGATAGGAGACTCCGCCTCCGACAAAGCTTGAAAGGAGATTGGCTGTGCCCATGATGGTCAGTTCGCGGCGCGGATCAATATCTTTGTGTGCGATCAATTCCAATGCGCTGACACTTAGCAACAATGCCACGATGCTGATCATCCCTGCTGCAAATAGGTTGGTCGCTTGTGAGGCGATTACGCCCCAATCCACTTGCGTTAATAATGAAAGGTCAAACGGTTTCCATAATGAACCGCTTTCGAATGGACCCAATAACCATCCTGATGCTTGCAGTTCGTTGATCGAAGAGCCAGATGCAAAAGCCACAACGTAAAATAAAATAATGGAGAGCGCGAGCAATAAAGGCGTGACAAGAAAATGTTGTAAGCGGCGTGACGCGATCAAGAGTGTTACAGCGAGGAGAACGCCCGGGACCCAACGAATCAGGCTCGAGCTTTGAAAAAGAAGCGCGAGGTCGGTTGTATCAGACATGATGCTGAATCCGCCGATCACAATCAGCAGACCAGTCCCAGCGATGAATCCACCGATTACAGGGTAGGGGATGAAGCGAATGAAGCGGCTGAGGTTGAACCAGCCTACCAATAAAAAGAGCACGCCTGTGAAAAATGTTGTCAGCATGACGGTCATCAAAACGGTGGCGAAGCGTGCTTCCTGTGAAGCCGCAATCATGCCTGCACTGATGGATGCAGCCACAATACTTAGAATCGCGGCGGGACTATCCTGCGGGCCAGCGGTGACGCCGCCTGTTGAACTGGTCAGCAAGACGATGAGTTGCGTGATGATGCCGCCGAAAATGCCAATGCCGATGCCAAGCTGTGCATATTCTGCGAGGCCGCCTGAATAGACCAATACCGAAAGTGAAATGACTTGAAGTAGATAGATCGCCCCGATGACAAGACTAATGGTTAAGATGGTCAGCAATCTGCGTGGCTGTAAATCCTGTTTGATCTCGTTTAACATATTGCCTCTGTAATGCGGAGATTGACTGACTCGATCTGGGAATATTGTAGAAGAAATCTGCCTGTATGACAAGCAAAAAGGGATAGCTTTTGGCTATCCCTTTTTAATTTCTTATATTTTTATACGTCTTTATTTATTTCGAAACTTGCTAATGCCCCACAATAGAATACCTACACCCATAAAGAAAATACCCAGCCCAATTGGACCAGACCACCAGAAAACTATAAATAGATCATCCATGTTCAAATTCTCCTTGTGGAGAGTTTAACTGAGATTGTCCAAACCCCTGCCATACTTGAGTAGTGAGTTTGTATTTCCTAAATTCTTCGCAGCCCATCCACAGTGACAAAATCCTTGGGCATTTGAAAGGAAATACTTCTTTCAAAATTATGGTTGAATAGTTTCAAGAGGAATTTTATGGGTGTTAAAGAGAAGAGCAGACCTAAAAACTCTTATAAGATTCATATATAGAACAAGTGTACAGAAATCAACCTTAATGCTATACTGACCAAAATAAATAATTGGGGATATAAATTCTGCCAATTTGCAACTTTTTGTTATCGTGTAACTGTGGGAATAATAATTATGTCTGATACTTCTATCAAACCAAAAAACAAGTTTATTCTTTGGGGAAAAGCTGCTGGGAGATGTGAATATGAAGGTTGTAACCAACCCCTTTGGCTAGATTTATTAACCAAAGTCGAACTGAATACTTCTTACATAGCACATATCATAGCGGATAAGTCTACCGGTCCACGTGGCGATTCTGTACTTTCTGAGAAATTGAAAAATGATATCTCCAATTTAATGCTGCTTTGTGATGTTCACCATCGCTTGATAGATGTTGAAGATATCTCTGGCCATTCAGTTGAGCGTCTTCGGGGTATGAAAAGGGATCATGAAGAAAGAATTGATATATTGACTTCTATAATGCCTGAAAAAAGAAGCCATATATTACTTTACGGTGCAAATATAGGCAAACATAACGCAAAAGTAAGTTGGATTGAAGCTGCATTAGCAATGACGCCAGATAGATATCCAGCGCGAAGAGAAGCTTTTGAATTGGGACTTACAAATAATACTTTCCAAGATAATGAGGAAAAGTATTGGAGGTTGGAGAGAGAGAATCTTCAAAGACAATTTGATCAAAAAGTAAAACCAAACCTTCAGTTAGGAAATGTTGGACATTTTTCTATATTTGCCTTTGCCCCTCAGCCTTTGCTTATTGAATTAGGACGATTACTTTCAGATATTCCAGCTGCTGATGTCTATCAGCTCCATCGTGAGCCAAAGCAAAATTGGAATTGGCAAGAATCACCTGTAAGTTTTGATTACATAATTAAAAAACCAAATTCTGATCATTCTAAAGTTGCAATAATTCTCTCTTTGAGTGCAACCATTGATGAAAAAAGAATAACAGATGTGGTTGGTGAAGATGTGTCGATCTGGACTGTAACTGTTGATAACCCTAATAATGATTTCTTGAAGAGTCGAGAGCAACTAGTGAAATTCAGGGAACTTCTCAGAAAACTGTTTGATGAGATTAAAGCAAAGCATGGTCATGGAAATGTTCTCCATGTGTTTCCCGCAGTTCCAGTTGCAATAGCCGTTGAGATTGGTCGAGTTTGGATGCCTAAAGCCGATCTTCCGCTTTTGATTTATGACGAGAATCGCGGGTTTTCGTTAGTGCTAACTATTGATTGATGGGAGGAGAGATGATTACACTTGAACAAAAAAATGCGCACAACTTATTTTTGCAAAAATTATCAGAATCTTTGGATATTTCTGAAAGTCTATATCAAAAAATCGAAGATAGATATCGTTCAATTGGCGAATGGCTTAATAGAGAGCAATCAAGAATAGATATATACAGCCCTGTAATTTACCCTCAAGGTTCGATTCGATTAGGCACAGTTATAAAACCCGTTAATGATGAAGACGAATATGATGTTGATTTAGTTTGTGAATTGCAAATTACTAAAGAGAAAACTACTCAAAAATATTTGAAAGACTTAGTTGGGAATGAGATAAAAGGCTATGCTATAGCTAACAATATGAAGAAGCCTGTTGGAGAAGGTTGTAGATGCTGGACATTAAAATATTCTGAGTCAGAAAACTTTCATGCTGATATTTTACCCGCAGTCCCGGATGGGTTTTATTTTGGAAGAAATTTAGCTAAAAATAATTATTCAAGCGATTGGTCGCAAGAAGCAATTGCTATAACTGATAATACGAATCCGTTTTATGAGCAGATTAGTCAAGACTGGTCACAAAGTAATCCTAAAGGATATGCTTTGTGGTTTCAACAAAGAATGAAAGTGCAATATGGCTTTGCGTTGACGGAATTGGTAAAGAAGGGGCGCGTTGAAAATATCGATATTTTGGATAGCAAAATTAGGACACCACTCCAACGAGCAGTTCAAATTTTAAAACGTCATAGGGATATCATGTTTGCTGATGAGACCGATGACAAACCAATATCTATAATCATTACTACTTTAGCGGCTCTGTCCTATGACAATGAGGCAAATTTAGTAGATGCGATCATAAATATTGTACAAAAGATGCCAGGTCATATATTGCAGAGAGATGGAGTTGACTGGATACCAAATCCGGTCAACCCAATGGAAAATTTCGCTGATAAATGGCACAAGAATCCAAAGAAAAAAGAAAATTTTAAAAGATGGCTTTATCAAGTCAAGACTGACTTTCTCCTTGCTTTTGAGCTTAAAAAGACTCTTGAATTTAGTGAAGCTTTAAAGCCATTTATGGGAGATAAAGCTGTTGATAGTGTTTCTGAGCTTATGGGATTTAGCACTCAAGGGTTAACAAAATCAAATAACGAGAAATTCCAATTAGGTGATTATTCCCATACAGTATCGCCAACATGGCCGATGGAAATCATGGGATCTGTTGATATTGTTGGTCATATTACGATGAAAAGTAATACCCCTACTACTACTCAGGTTAAAACTATCCCTCTTATAAATGGAAGGCCTGTACGGAAGGGATTAGGCCTGGTCTTTCAGGCTAGGGTTAATAATATTCAACGACCATATAAAATCCATTGGCAGGTCGTGAACACTGGTCAGGATGCAATTATTGATAATGGTTTACGAGGAGGGTTTTATGAAGATGAGGATCATAAGCGCACTGAAAGCACCAGATACAAAGGCGTGCATTGGATACAGTGTTTTGTAATAAAAGAAGAAACATGTGTAGCTATGAGTAAAAAGTTTATTGTTAAAATAAATTGATATCGCTTGATTTCAATTTATTCAAAATAATAGAAAGAACCATCTCTTTCAAACAACGTTGTGTTTATGTCTGGTTAAATTTCTTTCTCATCCTCCTCTATGTCAAACGGTCATGAATGAAATCACTCATTCGTCATCAACTTGACATAGATCTCCTCCAGTGCCGATTCACGCATGGATAGGTCCATCAAAGTCCACTTGTTAGCAGAGACGGTTTCCAGCATGCCTGCAATCGCATCCACTTCGGCGGTGCGGAATTATCAAGACTTCTGGCCGAAATCTTTTAGAATTCCGATCACTTGTTGTTTTAATAAGGGTAAATCTTCCTGTGCTGTGTCCCAAACTTTTTCAATGTCAACGCCGAAATAACCATGGATGAGTTTGTCGCGCATGCCTGCGACATCCTGCCAGGGAACTTCTGGATATGATTTGCGAATATCTTTTGAAATATGCCTTACTGCTTCGCCAATGATCTCGATCTGTCGAATTGTCCCATCCTGAAGCAGGCGGGTGGCTTTGAATTTTTCTTCATCCACTCCTTGCAGATATTCTGCTACCGTATTTATTGCGTCCAAGATGTGAAGTAAGTAAACCAGTTCATCACGAGCCATAGACCACCTGCATTTCCTTCAAAACCCTCTCGCGCATGTAAGGGCTGATTGCGGCCTCTGTGAGCAAGTCCACTTTACGGCCCAAAGCCTCGGTGAGTTCGCGTTCCAGCCGCACCATTGCCAGTAAACTTTTTCTTTTTGAGAAACGTACGATCAGATCAATGTCGCTTGTTTTCTTTGCTTCCCCGCGTACCATCGAGCCAAAAATACCCACCATCGAAACATCGTTTTGGCGGCAAAGGTCAATCAATCGAGGAACACTGAAAGGATATGTCGTAGCCATATTGCCTTTATTTTACACCCTGATTATGCATCTTAAGCAATGGGCTTGCTCATTTTTTACCACAGAGACCACAAAGTTCACTGAGAAAACCCTTTAAAAATCTCTGTGCTCGCTGTGCGCTCAGTGGTGAAAGGTTTTTTCAGACCTCACTCACTCGTCATCAACTTGACATAGATCTCCTCCAGCGCCGATTCGCGCATGGATAGATCCATCAAAGTCCACTTGTTGGCAGAGACAGTTTCCAGCATGCCTGCAATCGCATCCACTTCGGCGGTGCGGAAGATATAGTTTCCGTTCACTTGTTCGTAATCGAGTTTCTGGTCAGCGTGAAAGATGACTTGATATTCGCGCTTGCCCAGCCTGGAGCGAATCGCATCCATGGTATCGAAGACCAACAACTTTCCATTCTTGATGATTCCCACGCGGTCACAGATCGTTTCCACATGAAAGAGATTGTGCGCGCTGAGCACGATCGTCTTCCCTTCGCGCCGCAGGGTCTTTAGATAATTGATGATGAAGAACGAAGTCAGCGGGTCAAGCCCTGAGTTGGGTTCATCGAGGATGAGCAGGTCGGGATCGTGCAGCAGAGTCCGCGCGATGGCGGTCTTGCGCTTCATCCCTTTGGAAAATTCGCCAGTCAATTTATTCTTATCAAACAGGTCAAGCGACGTAAGCAGCTCGTCAATTCTCTTCAACGCTTTTTGACGCGGCATTTGATAAAGCTCGGAGAAGAATAATAAATACTGTTGAGCAGTCATCGCCTCATAAAGCGGACTCTCCTCAGGCAGATACCCGATTCTTTGCTTGACCTTTGTGCTGCTTCCTTTTTGAATGTCATATCCCATCACCCGAACAGTCCCCGAAGTTGGCTCGATCAGTCCCGCGATCATTTTCATCGTGGTGCTTTTTCCTGCGCCATTATGACCAATGATGCCAACGATCTCGCCTTCGTTGATCTGTAAGTTCAGATCATGGACGACAGTTGTATTATCGTAACGTTTAATAACATTTTCAAGTTGAATCATGCGGCGATTTTATCTCAAAGTACCATATAAATAATTCTCAATTCTGTAAGTTCAAACCATCCACGAGTGTAGTATTATCGCCCCGATGAATCAAATTCTTGTCATTGCCTGGCGTGAAGTGACGCGCCTGCGTAAACGTTTTGGCGGCGGAGCGAGTCCGCTGGCTGTGTTGTTATTGTTGGCTGTGCTTGGCTTGTCCGCATATTACCTGCGCGATACGGTTTCGCTTGGCAGCGGCTTATATCGCGTTGGCGTTTCAGGCGATGTCCCGCCTATTAACGACAGTCGCTTTGCCGTGATGGAAGTGGATGCAGAAGAGGGGAAAGCATTTCTTGATGATCATACAATTGATGTATTCATTAATGGCTCAGATGTAATATCCCGTGCAGACGATAAATCGCAATTTGCAGTCCGTGCTCTCAAGCAATATATGGAGAGAGCGGAATTGATTCGAGTTGGCAACTCCTATGCGGAGGCTGATGCGTTCCCTCTCCGAGTGGGAGTCAACTATCTCGGCGCAGAGCAGGCATCAGCGGGAAGTGAAGCGGCAAAGCCCGAAGAGATCATCATCCCATCCATCACTCCTCCTCCTGCGCCGTTCGCTCAAGTCCTCATCACTCTCATCTATATCATGCCAATCACCTTCATCAGCATCTTTTTCACCAGCAGTTTTATGGATGAAAAAGTTAATCGCCGCCTAACGATTTTATTATCCGCGCCGATCACGCCGTTCCAAATTATTTTGGGGAAGATGCTGCCATATACAATTTTTGCATTGTCCACTACTGCAATAATTGCCTGGGTCACAAATGTAAGTGTGCCTCTTGCGCTTGCCATCTTTGCGCCCACAATGTTTTTTATTTTTGCAATTTATCTGATGGTTCCATTGTTCTATCGCACGTTTAAAGACACAACTTTTATCGCGATGCTTGTCACCACGCTGACGACTGCTTATCTGATCTTCCCCGCGATGTTCACCAACGTCAATGACCTCTCCTATATCTCACCGCTGACGTTGGCTGTAAAAATGTATCGCGGCGAGCCGTTTGGATGGCGCGAATATTTATTCCCGTCATTACCCATGGCTGCAATTTTTGGATTTGCGATGTTTGCGGGCACACGCATGCTCAACGAAGAATTTTTGATGGGCTACAAGCCGCTCACACGCAAGGTCAACGATGCTATCTACCTGATGCTTGCTCATTCCAAACCATATATCTCTGTGCCGTTGTGGAGTTTACTGGTAGTACCGGTCATCTACCTAACCCAGATCATTTTATTGGCGTTCGCAACCAACCTGCCTGTCCGCTTGATACTTGGTTTTACGTTGCTTGGCTCTGCCATGCTTGAGGAGATCGTTAAAACAGTTGGCATTGTTGTGCTGGCTGAACGTGGTGTAGTGAAATCTTTCCGTGAAATTCTTGGGTTGTCATTCCTCTCAGGACTCGGATTTCTAATTGGTGAGAAACTTCTGCTTGTGCTTTCGATCAGCATGGTTTCTGAAGCTCGCGTTGCGGGCGCGTTATTCGGCGCAGGTTTGCTTTTATTCGTTCCGCTCATCTCTCATTTTATTTTCACAGCCATTATCACTTTACTGAGAATAAAATTGAAATTCCCCTACATCATCGCATTGGGCATTGGAACCATCATTCACTTTTTCTATAACGTTTATATATTGAGAGGTGGGTTTTGATTCCGTTCCTGGCTGTTGTCAAAAAAGAACTGGCTTCGGTCATTCGTGACCGAACTATCGTGATCTCGATCCTGATTCAGTTATTCATTGCATCTTTCTCATCTGCGTTATTGTTGGGAATGCTATCTCTATATGACTCAGATACAATTTTGCAATTCAGCGGCGCGGGCATAAGAATTGGAGTGGTTTCATCCGACAATATGCTCGGTTCATTGATGAAAGAACGTGGCTTGACGACCATTCAATATCCCACATTAACTGAGGCAAACGCTGCATACTATCGAGGCGAAGTGCTTGCGATTGTAGATACTCCTCAAGATGCAAATGGATTAACCGAGATCAAGTTATATCTGCCTGAATCAGATACTGCCAGCTCGTTGATCCGCATGGTGATTCAAGAACCACTCAAGCAGTACGAAAATTATCTACGTGAAGAAAAGGGAATCGATGTACGTTACACAGACCTAAAAGGCAAACCTGCAACATCTTTTGAATTTGTTTATTCAGTATTGATCCCCATGTTGATGTTCTTCCCAGCCTTTGTTGCGGGCAGTATGTCCGTTGACTCGATTACCGAAGAAGTAGAAAATAACACACTGCAAACACTTCTGTCCGCACCGTTAACGCTCAATGGCATGATCGGAGCGAAGATCGTTGCATCGATCATCCTGGCCATTTTGCAATGTATCGCCTGGTTAACCTTGTTACAGTTGAATGGAACCGCCATTCAAAATGTTGGATGGATTCTATTATTGGCATTGATTGTTGCAGGCATCACATCCACTTCTGCGGCGTTAGGTGCAGTTCTATTGAAAGATCGCGAACGCTCTCAATTTATTTATTCACTTATGTTGTTGGCTGCCGCTGCTATCAGTACATTGCTTAATCTTTCACCGATCACAGTCATGTCACGTTTAGCAGTTGGTGATGCATTTACAAGTGGATGGAATATTGTAGTTTTCGCTGTGTTTTTGGCTGGGCTGTATTTTCTCTTATCAAAAACATCGCGGCGTTTGCTTGTGTAGCGATCACACATCATTATTGTTAATTATGTAGGCAACTGCAATCTGGTTCACAATCATTTGCTTGCTTTTCTAAATTTTTGAATACGTGCTTCAATGTCTGTAATGATTCTACGTGCCTCATTCATATCTGTTTCATTCAAATGATTGCTTAATTCCTTGAATAGAGAAGTCATATTGGGGTTGAACGCATTCATCAGAGTGGCAATGTCATTTTCGTAAATCCCCACGCGCTCGAAGCTTCCCTGACGATAAAGCGAGGGCAACGCAAATAATTTTAATAAGATCAATCCTTCGACTGTGGCACAGCGGATACTGCGATCCATGAATTGTTTGGTCGTTGTGTATTTCTCTTCCACGATTGCAAACAACGGATTCTTTGTAAACAGAATGTCAATTTGCAAATCCTCAAATTTTCCGTGTGCAAAGTACATATCCTGACTTTCAATTTTGATCTCAGACAATTTTGTGAGAGAAGGGAGTGCCATGATGAGATCAATATCCTGAGTGTTGCGTCCTTCAACATAGGTCAACAGGGCAATACCACCGACCAAAACGTAGTCCACTTTGCGAGATTCAAGCAGGTTAAATAGTTGCTCAACCTGAGCTAATAAGGAGTCTGCGTTCATAATGGCCTCAGAATTATTCTTGAAGTTGAAGGTGACAGCATTTCGTAAAATACTGCCGATTTGGGGGATGCTGTGGATAGTCATATTCAATAAGTTAAGTATACCCTGTCAAACTGACCAGCCTATCTATCCCGATTTTTCACTCAAGTCTATTTTACGGGTCGTGTAATTTTCATAATCAGGGACAAGGCGGTCATATTCACCATCCATGAGCGGGGAAGAGATCATGAAGTCAGCTGAGGCGCGATTGCATGCAATGGGAATATTCCACACAACTGCCATACGCAATAGTGCCTTTACATCGGGGTCATGTGGCTGAGGTTCCAACGGGTCCCAAAAGAAGATCAGGAAATCAATTTTGTTATCTACAATCTTGGCACCGATCTGCTGGTCGCCTCCCAGAGGTCCGCTTTTAAGTCTGATGATCTTGAAACCAAGTTCCTGTTCCAAAATTTTCCCAGTTGTACCTGTTGCAAATACCTGATGATGGGCCAGGAGATCACGATTGTACTTAGCCCATTCCACCAGGTCGCGCTTTTTATTATCGTGCGCCACAAGGGCGATCTTCTTGTCATGTTCCATGGGAATTTTTTTATGAGCCATAATCTATTTTGCTCCTTTTAAGTAACGCAATACTTTGATCTCTTTATAATTTCAATGCGCTAATGTATTCCTTTTGCTCCCAACGCAGCGCCGACGATGCCAGCTTCATTCAACAATTTTGCAGGAATAACGTGTGTTTCAATAGTGAGCAACGGTAAAAATTTTTCAGAGTCTTTGCTAATACCGCCGCCGATAATGAATAGGTTGGGCCAGAAAAGTTTTTCCAATGTCTTCAAATATTTATTCAGCCGTTTGGCGTATTTACTCCATGAAAGTTTTTCGCGTTCACGGGCTACAGCCGAAGCACGAAATTCTGCGTCTTCGCCATCTATTTCCAAATGACCAAGCTCAGTGTTGGGGAGCAGTTGTCCGCGGTGGAAGATCGCAGAGCCAATGCCTGTGCCAAGCGTGACCATGATGACTGTCCCGGGTTGTCCGCGCCCTGCACCGAATGCCATTTCGGCAAGTCCCGCTGCATCTGCATCGTTGATCATGGTGCAATCACAGCCGGTGATCTTTGTAAAAAGCGCATCCGCATTTGTGCCAACCCATTTCTCTGAGACGTTGGCCGCCATCAACGTGACCCCAGCTTTGATCGGTGCAGGAAAGCCAATACCGATCGGACCATCCCACTTAAAAGATTGTGCGATCTGGTTCACTACTTCTGCAATAGGTTCAGGCTCGCCTTTTTTCGGCGTCTTGATGCGAAGCCGCTCTGCAAGAAGCTCACCTGTTTCTATGTCTACTGGCGCGCCTTTTATGCCTGATCCGCCTATATCAATTCCGAGAATGTGCATGGTATGTTCCTAAGTTTGGGTTTGATGAGAGAAAGAGATTTAATCACATATATTTGATACGGACAATATGAAAAGAGTCTTTCATTATTCCTGAGTTACGATCAGTGTAACGCGATATTCAGAGTCCTTGATTGGTTCCTCTAAATTAGTGGGATATGGTGATACGCCAGCCACCTGAAATACATATCCTTCATAAACTATACGGTTTTCGATCCCTTCAAATTGCATGGAAGGAGCACGTCCCTCATAATCCGTAAACGTTTGCAGATATATTTCGTTTGCTTCTCCATTCCCAATTTGAACTAATAGAGAAAGAGAGACAGGCCCGCTCTCTGCGCATTCTATTTCACTAGGGCAACGCCCATCACTGGTGACCCCAAGAAGTGTAACAACTAAACCTGTACTTACAATCGTGGCTTCTTGATTTGGAGCAAGAGTAAATTCTGTATTGTCAGTGATTAACACGCGAGGCAGGGGAGTCGCGCTCTGACATGCAGTCAATGCGATTAAGAGAAATACCAAAATTCCATTTCGATTTTGTTTCATATTTTATGCTTTTACCCTTTACTTAAGAGATACGGACTTATTAAGGTATAACCCTGTGAATTTATTCTTATTTAAAATAAGAAGCTGCGGAAAATTTGTTGTCGGAATCTGATGTCATCGAATCGGATGTCTGATTTTCTTTTTATCAGCGTCCAATCTAGTTTGTCTCAACGGGCAATCCAGATGATGGCAAACCCCATTCTGCCCATGAGCCGTCATAAACAGAAATATTTGGATGCCCTGTTAAGTCTGCAGCCAACGCAAGAATACAAGCTGTGGCTCCAGAGCCGCAGCTAAATATTAACTTTTGATCTTTCTTCACAAGTTTTGGGAAAATAGAATCAAGTTGTGTTGTAGGCAATATAAAACCGTCTACAACTATATCGGTATAGGGTAAATTGATCGAGTTCGGAATATGCCCGGGCCTGAGTCCTGCTCGAGGTTCAGGTGCTGTTCCTTTGAAACGCCCATTTGATCTTGCATCGAGTACAGCAAATTCTGGATCAGATATGGCATCAAGTACATGGGTCGAATCACAAAACCATCCATCTTGCGGTTGTGCAATAAAGTCTCCACGCTGCGCCACTATTTTTTCTAGTTGATCTCCGAGCGCAAAGTCAGCTTTCTTCCATGCTGGCAAGCCGCCGTCCAACACAGCTACTTGACTATGCCCCATAGCGCGGAACATCCACCATGCACGCGGACTTGAATACACCCCCACATAGTCATAAACTACGATCGCGCTGTCTTTATTAATTCCCAGTTTTTGAACTTCATCTGTAAACACATCCGCAGATGGCATCATATGAGGCAGGTTTGTATTTTTATCGCGAATATCCTTGTCAAAATCGAAACGTCTCGCGCCTATGATATAAGCAGTTTCTTCATGTAACGAGTCATTATTTACAGGCTTCATGCTTGCATCGAGAATGACAAGGTTATCTGCATCTAAATGATCCGCCAGCCATTGGACAGATACCAGTGGAGAAGTGATTTTTATATTGGACATGATTTCACCTGTTTATAAAGTTAGTAAACCAAATATATCTACAAAACTTTATTTCCGCCCTCGCGTTTTGCGCGATAGAGCGCCTGATCTGCTTCTTTTAGAACCTCATCAATAATAGAATGTATTTCATTCGAAAACTCAGCCAAACCAATACTGATTCGTGTTTTGATCTCCAGGTTTTCATATTGAATGGGGCTTGCTGAAATACTGGCATCGATGCGCTCCATACATTCTTTAGCTTTTTCCCTGCCAGTTTCAGGGAAAAGGAAAATAAATTCATCTCCGCCGTATCTGCCAAAAATATCAGGCAGGCGGATATTTTTGGCGCATATGTTGCTTAATTCTCTGAGAATCTGATCGCCAGCCAGATGACCGTGCATATCATTGATGCTTTTAAAATGGTCAATATCCATGATAGCGACTGAGAATTTTCCCCCGTATCTTTGTGCTCTGGCCAGTTCCTGGCTGGCAACCTCGAAGAAATGTCTGCGATTGTATGCCTGAGTTAATTCATCTGTCGTGGATGTGATCTTAAGTTTTTCCTCTGCCAGATCCAGTTGTAACAAAGTGCTTAAAGCGCGATATTCAAACAATGGAGCAAGCAAGGCAGGAATGAGAATTGAAATAAGGAGGCCTGTTCCTGAAATAACCCCATCTGTGAGCAGCATGATTCCTATTGTAATGAGCGTGGAAGTGATAATGGATAATATCGTTATCCCAAATATAACCTTTAATACCCCATAACGCCGCAACATGATGCGGATTGTAGGCCGTTTCCCTTCAAAGATCTCAAAAAACCCTTTGAACATCATGGTGAATTGTATCCCTTTTACACCTTGCCATTAATTTGTTGTGCAGTATTGTAAACTGTATTCCTAATATAAAACACAGTCATAGTCAAAAAGGGACGGACTACTTTGTGAAGCGGCCCGTCCCTTTTTATTCTCTGCTCTCTATTCTCTAGTTTTATCCATGTCTGCTCATGAATTTTTCCATACGATGCAGAGCTTCTTCTATCTTTTCATAAGCTGTTGCATAACAGGCACGTACGAAACCCTCTCCGCCGGGGCCAAAAGCATTGCCCGGAACTACAGCCACGCCTTCTTCACGCAGAAGTGCTTCGGCGAAGGCTTCATCGTCCATGCCGGATGCCTGGATGTTAGGAAATGCATAAAAAGCGCCGCGCGGCTCAAAGGTCAAAAGACCGAGGCGATTTAATCCAGCAACCAAGAGTCTGCGGCGGCGGTCATATTCAGTCACCATTTCCTGCACATATGGTTCGCCTGTTTTTAAGGCTTCAATAGCTGCATCTTGTGCAGTGGTTGGCGCGGACATAATTGTGTATTGATGAATGCGAACCAATCCTTGAATAATATCGGAAGGGCCGCATGCATAACCAATACGCCAGCCGGTCATTGCATAATCTTTTGAAAAACCACCAAGTAAAATGGTGCGTCGTTTTAAACTTTCATCCAATGCGGGGAAACAAACATGTTCAAAGTCATATACAAGACGGTCGTAAATTTCATCGGAGACAACAATGAGATCATGTTTTTCTGCGAGCTTTGCGATCTCAAGCATAACTTCACGGGTTGCCACTGCACCGGTTGGATTCGATGGATAACCAATAAAGATAACTTTTGTGCGCGGCGTGATCGCCTTGCTAATATCAGCGGGGTCAATTGAAAAATTATTTTCAAGGCGCGCGGGAATTTCAATGGGCACACCGCCTGCAAGGATCACCTCAGCTTGATAAGAAACAAAACAAGGTGTGGGAATGATGACTTCGTCACCTGGTTCAAGGATGGCAGTGAAGGTGAGATACAACGCTTCTGAAACGCCAACCGTTGCGATCACTTCATTTGCGGAGTCATATTTCACTTTATATAACTTTTGCAAATTATCTGCAATTCCCTGGCGTAATTCGATCTTGCCATGATTGGATGTGTAATGCGTTTCGCCGTTTTGCAGCGAACGAATACCCGCATCCAGAATTGGTTTGGGCGTGGTGAAATCAGGTTCGCCGATCCCAAGCGAGATGACGTCCTTCATTGTCGCGGCGATATCAAAAAATTTACGGATGCCCGAAGGCTTTAACCCGGCTACTTTTTTGGAAAGGCGTTGCGCGTCTGATACTTCTAACATTGAAACTCCTTTTTATAAGATGATCGAACTATTGTCACCAATATTTAACTGCATGACGTGACCATCGCCTCGTGCTTTAACTACAGCCTGTTTGCCGATCAATGAGCGATTCAGCACCGCATCCTTGATCTCGCAATCTCCTTCGAGAATGCTTTCTGTGATCTGACTGTTCTCTATCTTACAATTTTGTCCAATGGATGCATATGGCCCAATGGTTGAGTTTGAGATCTGAGCAGATGAGTGAATGAAAGATGGCTCAATCACTTTCACCTGTGTACCTGTATATGTATTTACTTGCTTACCCATCTTCGCCAGTAATATCTTATTCGTATCAAGGGTTGCCTGGATGGTTCCTGTATCGAGCCATGTACTAATCTCATGGGTACGGATCCTCGCGCCTCCTTCGATCATAATACTAATGGCATCGGTCAGGAAGTACTCGTTCTTGAGCATCATGCCGCGCTGGATTTGATCGTCAATTGCGGTAAGTAATCTCTCTGCACTCTTTAAATAGTAACACCCAACTACCACAAGGTTATTGTCCATACTTTGAGGTTTTTCAATGAAACGCTTAACCCAGCCGTCTTCGCCAACTTCTGCCACCCCAAAGCGACGAGGGTCTTCGACGGGCATTACCCATGCCACGCCATCGGATTCTTCTTTAGCTAGAAAAGAGAAATCTGTTTCCATCAAAGTATCTGAGAAACAGATCATCATTGGCCCATGTAAATGCTCACGTGACAATGCCAGCGCATGAGATTGTCCTTTCATTTCATGTTGTACAACATAAGTAGCTTTTAGATGTGGATAACGTTCTGTAATAAAAACAGGAATTTGCATCTCTCCCAAATATGGACCCAGAATAAAAATATATTCTGTGTTCTCCGGGTCTGGCAAAGTGTTGAACATATCCAGTAAATGTTCCAGAGAAGTTTTGCCTGCTACACTTACCAGCGGTTTGGGTTTGCTCCAGGTATGCGGGCGCATGCGTGTGCCCCAACCAGCCATGGGAATTACGATTTTGAGAGTGTCAGTTTTCATTGTATGTAAGCACCAGCGATGTTAGATTTTATTTCCATGCGTATTATAGCGCGTCAACGGTAGAGGAAGTACCCCAAAACCGCCCCGGCGATCACCAGCCATACGGGATTGACTTCTGTTAATGTAAGCAATGCAAAAGCGATAATGGCAATGATGACCTTGTCCCAATTTTGTACGAGTCCATTTCCCCAACCTAGTTTACTTACGCTAAAAACTGAATAAGCCATCACGTAGGTTGTCCATAATAGCAAGCCTACAATAACAGGACGCACGGCTTTCAACATGGCCGCAACTGTTGGGCTGTCCTTGATACCAAAAAAGAAGATGATCATCACCAGCATCAAAATAGTTGTTGGAACGATGGTGCCGGATACAGCCGCAATAGCACCCCATGTGCCCGCCATTTTATAACCAATATAAGCAGAAACTTGCGGCGCGATGGGGCCAGGCAATGCATTTCCAATCGCGAGTGCATCTCCAAACTCTTCAACCGTAACCCAGCCCATATCAACGGCTTCACGTTGCATTAATCCCATGGATGCAGGGCCCCCGCCCCATGAAAATAATGCAACTCGTGAGAACACAAGGAACAAACTCCACAGGACGTTCATGTTGATTACCATTCTCCAAATTGTGGTTGCGAAGCGCCCGCCGCATATTCATTCAGGCGCAGTTGATGAGAAGGCCATAGATCAGTAGGCAACTCATTGATTGAGAAGGCACGTACTTCTGCGATCTCGCCATCTGGCTTACCTGTTATTGTAAAGTCTTTACATATAAAAACAATTCCGTGATCGGTCTTCCAATCTGCAAAGCTCGTATATGCGCCCATTAAAGATACGTCATTTAATTTTGCGCCTGTCTCTTCAAATGCTTCACGCCTTGCGGCTTGTTCGAGAGTTTCACCGCGCTTCAATCCGCCGCCAGGCATGAACCAACCTGGAATGTATGTATGCCGCACAAGCCACACTTTATCATCTTGTATCATCATCGTGCGCACACCGATTCGAATTGGACGAAAGAAAAAACAATAGATGCGAAAACCGATATAGAGTAAACGAATGAACATTTATGAATGACCCAGGATCGGGTGCGGTTGATATGGCTCCTCAAGACGCTTGATTTCATCTTCTAATAATTTAATATCCAAAGCGGCAATGGCTTGATCCAAATGCTCGATCTTACTGGACCCGATAATGGGTGAGGCGATATGAGGTTTGTTCAATACCCAAGCCAATGCGATCTGTGATGCTGTGATATTGCGTTCCTTTGCTACTTCTGCGGCACGGTCAGCAACGGTGAAATCATCCTCACGGAAATACATTTCATTTGCAAACGGATCGCTGTTTGCGCGTGTTGTTTCGCCTCCTCCGCCGCGTTTACGATTGCCCGCAAAAAACCCTCGCGCCATCGGGCTCCATGGGATTAATCCAATCCCTTGATCTATGCAAAGCGGAATCATCTCACGCTCCTCTTCGCGATACACCAAATTATAGTGATTCTGCATGGATATAAATTTCGCCCAGCCATTTAACTCGGATGTATGCAAGGCTTTCATGAATTGCCATGCATACATTGAAGAAGCACCAATATAGCGTGCCTTCCCCGAGCGGACGATATCATTCAAAGCTTCCATGGTTTCTTCAATGGGTGTGTTGTTATCCCAACGATGAATTTGATAAAGATCGACATGATCCATTTGCAAGCGTTTCAGTGAATTGTCAATCGAATCCAAAATATGTTTGCGTGAGAGTCCGCGGTCATTAACTTCATCACTCATAGGGTTGAATACTTTTGTGGCGACGACAACATTCTCTCGCTTCACACCAATATCTTTTAATAGATTTCCCGTAACGCGTTCACTTTCTCCAACGGAATATACATCCGCTGTATCGAAAAAATTGATTCCTTTATCCAAAGCATGCTTTACAAATGGCTTCGCTTCTTTCTCTTCCAATACCCATTCACGCCATTTCTTTGATCCGTAAGTCATCATCCCCAAACATAAGCGTGAGACTTTTAATCCAGTTTTGCCGAGGTTAACATATTGCATGAGTACTCCTTTTGGAATGCAACAGCTTGGTGTTGCAAGTACAGGAGCAAGCTCCTGCACTTCATACTAAATAATCGTTAAATTTGCCAGACTTGCAGCGAGTCTTTTTATTCCAACTGATTCAAATACCACATCCACGATTTCGTCACCATCTTGCATTCTGCTATCCAACACGATGCCTTCGCCCCATAGTTGATGCTTGATGCGAGTCCCAGCGCGGAATAGGTTGGTCCGCTGTGCGACAGGAGCAGATTTCAGTGGCGAAGGAAGCGTCCACTTTGTGTCGGATGTGCTTGAGCTTCCATAAGAATTTCGAGATGAGGAAAATGAAGAGGTGGGACGTCCCGTGCGTGTTTTTCCAACAAGCAATTCTGCAGGAAGGTCTTCGAGAAAACGCGATGGATATGTTTCTTCAGACATGCCGCGCCCGCCGCGTTGAATGGCGCGCAATAAATAAAGTTTATCTTTGGCGCGCGTGATGCCAACATAAAATAGGCGGCGTTCTTCCTCCATTTGTTCAGGTTCATCGAACGAACGGCTGTGTGGAATGATGCCGTCATCAAGACCAACGATGAAGACAGCTCCGAATTCAAGTCCCTTGGCCGCGTGGAGAGTGAGAAGCGTAGGCGCATTCGTATCTGTGATGGTGTCTTGGTCTGCAACAAGCGCAATGTTCTCAAGGAATTCATCCAGTGTGCGGTTGGAGAATTCAAGCGCGAGACGTTTTAACTCTTGCACATTTTCCCAACGGTCTGCACTTTCTTCTGTGTCATCTTCAGTAATGAATTCTTTATAGTTAATATCTTTTAAGATGCGGTCAAAAAGTTCTATCGTTGTTGATGTGGGAGCTGCAGCGCGCCAGTTAGCAAGCATTCCGCCAAAGTCTGCGAGCGGAAGCGCAGCGCGACCGGTGAAGGATTTATAGAAAGGTGACTCAGCTCCGCGTGCAAGATCAAGCAGAACTGCAGCTGGAGTGATCCCATTTTGACGTGCAACCAGATGAAGCGTGGTTAATGTCTTGTCGCCAATTCCGCGCGGCGGAACATTGATGATGCGCCCGAGGCTGGCTTCGTCCGCTGGGTTATGCACGAGCCGAATGAAAGCGATTGCATCTTTAACTTCGCGGCGTCCATAAAATCGTTGTGCGCCGACAAGCCGATAGGGAAGCCGCGCTTGTAAAAATGCTTCTTCAATTAAACGAGACATGGCATTGGTACGATACATCACTGCACAATCACCAGGTTCAAACTGTCTGCTTAGCACAAGCTGTGCAATGGTATCTACAACAAATGCGGCTTCGCCATAATCATCACGTGATTCATAAAAGAATATTTTGTCACCAGCGCCGCGATCACTAAACAATTTTTTCTTGCGGCGATTTTTCGCTTTGTCAATAACGCTCATAGCGGTATCGAGAATGTTTTGATGCGAGCGATAATTTTGCTCGAGCAAGATCACTTGCGAATCAGGAAAGTCTTGTTCAAAGCGATGGACGTTGCGCCAGTCTGCGCCGCGCCAGGCATACACACTTTGGTCCGGGTCGCCGACGCAAAAAATATTCTTATAATATGAAGCGAGGTGCCTAACCAAGGCATATTGTGCGAGGT
This sequence comes from Anaerolineales bacterium, assembly GCA_014379595.1. GTDB lineage: Bacteria > Chloroflexota > Anaerolineae > Anaerolineales > Villigracilaceae > Villigracilis. The sequence continues at coordinate 44,715 of JACMLM010000035.1, read as the reverse complement.
TGGTGTCCTGAAACTCATCCACTAATACATGTCTGAATCTTTGTGCATATTTATCGCGCACCGATGGTACATCTTCCAATAATTTTGCAGTGTAAACAAGCAAGTCATCAAAGTCTACTGCATTGCTGGCGATCAATCTCTTTTGATATTCAGCATATACGCGCTTGACCACTTCGTCACGATACGTGTTGATCGGATAATCATCAGGTCCGATCAGTTCGTTCTTTGCACGCGAGATCGCGCCATGAATACTTGCTGCGCGATATAACTTGTCGTTCAAGTTTAATTCTTTGATGATGCTTTTTACAATTCTTTCCTGATCATCTGAATCAAAGATCACAAAATTAGGTTCAAGCGGAAGATGTTCAGTTTCGCGTCTCAAAATGCGGGCACAAATCGAATGGAATGTGCCCAGCATAATGCCTTCGGTAGTCTGGTCATTTAACATCGCTTTGACACGATGATCCATTTCTTTTGCAGCCTTATTTGTAAATGTGACTGCGATGATCTGCCACGGGCGGACTCCTTCAGATGCAATTAGATATGCAATGCGCTGTGTGAGTACACGCGTCTTTCCTGAGCCCGGGCCTGCTACTACTAAAACGGGTCCGTCGGCGGCTGTGACTGCTTTACGTTGTGCGGGGTTGAGTTTATCGAGGAAGTCCATGCTGCTATTATAAACGTCGCTATAAATAATAAGGGCGGGTGTAACCCGCCCAGTTTCAACTTATTTTATTGTTATTTAGTTCAGATGTACAGTGAGGGCAGCGCGTGGCCTTGATCGGGATCATGCTAAAACAATGCGGACAGTCCTTTGTAGTCGGGTCTGCGGGCGGAGGAGCTTTCTTTAATTTATTTGAAAATTTAATGAAGAGGAAAATAACAAAGGCGATAATAACAAAGTCGATAATTGCTTGTACAAAGGCACCCCATTTGATAACAGCCTCTCCAAATATAAAGGTTTGTTCGCTAAAGTTTACTCCGCCAATGAATAGCCCGAATAATGGGGTGAGAACATCATTAACAAGGGATGTGATGATCTTGCCAAAAGCCCCGCCAATGATCACACCTACGGCAAGATCTACTACATTGCCGCGCATTGCGAATTCCCGGAATTCTTTGATCATAATTTCTCCTATTGATGCTGATTGCGTTTGGATTTTATGTTAGGAGGTAAGGCTTGTCAACAAGGAAAGAGAATAAGGGAGAAAGTGCCATTTTTTTGGTAACAGGCAGAGAGTTGTACGATTCTGGCGAATGGGGTCAACTAATCCTATATAGCTGTTCATTAGGCTACTCTAAGATTGTATATCCCCATTATCTAGTATAATTTTCAGACAATCAGCATATTCATATCTGCTGGAGTATTGGGTGGAAATTGATATGCTGAAGAATTTAGCAGAATTACAGAAGTTAAGTAAGCTAACTGTTTCATTATGAGTTGATCCTAAAAGGAGGTGGCAGTAGAACAAGAACAAATTTGAGGGCACGCTATCTCAAAATATGCGAAAGTTCGTTTTAACCTACCCATTATTTCTGTGAGGAGAAAAAATGTCACGAAACCGTTTAATGTCTGTTTTTGGTCTGCTGATTATTTTCAGCATGATCCTTTCTGCCTGCGGCGGCACTGCCGCTCCTGCCACTGATGAACCTACCACCGAAGTTCCTGTTGCAACTGAACCACCAGCTACGGAACCCCCTGCAACTGAAGAACCTGTTTCAACTCGCACGGGCGGCTGGTTGGATGAGATCGTTGTATCTGTTGTTGCCAAAGACTCCGCAGTGACCCAAATTGGAGCCGGTGCAATTGATGTCTATGCCTCTGGTTTGTCCAGTGCTGATCTTCCTTCCATTCAAGATGCTGGTTTGAGCTATACCAGCCAGAATGGTTTGTATTATGACATTATGTATAACCCCGCTGAATTCACTTCCGGTGAATTTAATCCCTTCACAAATCGTAAGATTCGCGAAGCGACCAACTGGCTGGTTGACCGTGATTACATCAATCAAGAAATTTACTCAGGCGGTGGTTTGGCGAAGTATCTGCCCATCACAACCCAGTTCCCTGATTATGCTGATCTCGCTGATGTGGCTCGTGAACTCGAAGCCAAGTATGCGTACAATCCTGATAAAGCCAAAGAAGTGATCACTGCTGAAATGGAAGCCATGGGGGCCACGCTCAATGCCGATGGCAAATTTGCAATAGGTGACGCGCCTGTTGTAGTGGTTTTCTTAATTCGCAATGACAGCGATGGAACACGCCTCCCAATTGGTGATTATTTCGCAAGTCAATTGGAAACAGTTGGCTTTACTGTAGATCGCCAATATGGAACCTCTTCCGAGGTCGGCCCAATATGGCAGGGTACCGCAGCTGATGGCGGCTGGCACATCTACACTGCTGCATGGAGCGCCACGATCATTGACCGTGATCAACGCAATTCATTCCAGGAAATGTACCTCCCATCCAGTGCACAGGGCCTTGATCTAATGGTTGCGAACCAGTCTGATCCCGAATTCCTTGAATTAGGTGATAAGCTGGCGAATGCTGAATACAATACCCTTGCAGAGCGCCGCGAGATGATGATACGCGCTCTCGAACTTTCTCTCGAAGATTCCCTGCAAGTATGGTTGATCGACGGTAAGAATTATGCTCCATACAGCCCGGCGGTTAATCTCAGTTTTGATCTTGCTGCTGGTGTTGAAGGCGCACAGATCTGGCCCTATACCGTCCGCTTTGCTGGTGAAGAAGGTGGTCAACTTAAGTGGGCCACAAGTGATGTATTTACCGAGCCATGGAATCCGATCGCAGGCAGTAACTGGGCCTGGGATCAGGGTGTGATCCGCGCGACCACCAGCGGCGACACCATGAACGATCCATTTACTGGTCTTGTTTGGCCTTTGCGCCTTGAGCGTGCCGAAGTAACCGTGGTCGAAGGTTTGCCTGTTGGCGCTACTCACGATTGGGTGGACTTGTCCTTCGCGCCTGAGATCGCAGTTCCTGAAGATGCCTTTGTTGATTGGGATGCAACAACACAGCAGTTCATCACTTCAGCTGAGAAGTTCCCTGAAGGCCAAACTGCCAAACGTATGAGCGTTGCCTACTATCCTGCCGACCTGTTTGATACGATCAAATGGCATGATGGTTCAAACTTCTCCCTGGCTGATATTATGCTCGCCTGGGCCATGACCTTTGATCGTGGTAAACCCGAAAGCGCCCTGTATGACGAAGTATATGTTGCTGGTTTTGAGGCGTTCATGACCACGTTTAAGGGCTTCCGTGTTGCTTCCACAGATCCGCTCGTTTTTGAAGTTTATAGTGATACATTCAGCGCTGATGCTGAGTTGAATGTGGGTGGCGCGTGGCCAAATTATGGTCTTGGTGAGGGTAACTTTGCCCAGATCGCAATCGGTAACCTGGCTGAAGAAAACGGTGAATTGGCATACTCAATTGATAAAGCTGATGTTACTCAGGTTGAACAGCTCAACTATGTAGGCGGCCCAAGCCTTGATATCCTTTCCAAGTATCTGGATCAGGCTGCTGCTGATTCTTACATTCCGTTTGAACCAATGTTGAGCCAATACATTACTCCTGAAGAAGCTGCAGGCCGTTATGAATCGCTGAAAGCTTTCTATACTGAGCATGGTCATTTCTGGCAAGGTACTGGTCCTTATATGTTAGACAAGGCTTTCCCAACCGAGAAGACCCTGACCTTGAAGCGCTTCGAGGATTATCCCGATCTCGCTGATCGTTGGAGCAACTTTACTGAACCGAAACTCGCTCTTGCTGAGTTGGATGGCCCCGGACAGGTTGTGATCGGTGAAGAAGCTACGTTTGATCTCTTCGTGACCTTTAATGATGCCGCTTACCCGCAGGATGAGATCAAGTTTGTGAAGTACCTGCTCTATAATGCCAATGGCGAAGTTGTGACCGTTGGTGAAGCTGCAGTAGTTGCAGATGGTCAATATCAGATCGTTCTCCCTGCCGACGTTACAGCCAAGCTTGAAGCTGGTTCGAACAAACTGGAAGTTGCAGTTGCGCCTCTCACAGTGGCCATCCCAACTTTCACCAGTATTGAATTCGTAACAGCCCCATAAGCTGTTATATGTAAAGTAAGAAGAATAGGGGCAAGGCCTAGGCCTTGCCCCTATTCGTAACTGGAGGACGTGAACATGGCCGATATTACTGAAACTACAGATAGTAATCTTGGAGCTTTTCTCAAGAAGACTTCAACAAGTACCTTTGCGCGTATTATGCGTTATGGGTTGTCACGCTTGATCACCTTGTTTATTACAGTTGTCATCGGTATTTATTTAACGATCATGATCGCAAACATGGGTGGATATGTTGATACGATTATGCGTAATGAAATTCGCGAGCGTATTACACAGTCTGTGTTAACTAACAAAGCCTATCAGGATATGGCTCCTGAAACGCGCAAAAAAATTGCTCAAGATTTGATCCTAGTGGAGGAGAAACGCCTTCGGTTGGACGTTCCGGTTGCAGTTCGCAGTCTCAATTATTTAACTAGCGCCTTAAAACTTGAGCTTGGGCGCGCGCAGAACATGACCAGTGACAATGGCTCAAGGACAGTTCGCCTGATCCTTTTGGAACGTCTGCCGGCTACGTTGTTATTAATGGGGACATCCCAACTTTTTCTTTTCTTTGCATCTGTCTATTTTGCTCTTTCTCTTTCTCGTAATTATGGAAGTTGGATCGATAGGCTTGTCATTGCCTTATCTCCAACATCTGCAGCTCCTTCATGGTTTTATGGTGTCTTCTTTATTCTTATATTTGCGGCGGTGTTAAAAATACTTCCCTTTGGCGGAATGGTGGATGCACCTCCGCCCGAAACAAAATGGGGATACAGTATGAGTCTCATTAAACATTTGATTCTCCCCGTTTCAGCGCTTGTGATCAGCGCCTTCTTCATTAGTATCTACAATTGGCGCACGTTCTTCCTTATATATTCCAGTGAAGATTATGTGGAGATGGCGAAGGCAAAAGGTCTCTCTGCACGTGATATTGAACGCCAATATATTTTGCGCCCTACGCTGCCAAATATCGTTACAAACTTTGCACTTTTACTGATCAGTCTTTGGACTGGCGCTATCGTTACAGAGACTATCTTTTTGTGGCCCGGTCTGGGTATTACATTATATAAGGCTGTTGGTCTGTTTGATATCCCTGTTATTGTCGGCTCTACGATCATCTTTGCATATTTGCTTGCAATTACAGTGTTTCTGCTGGACTTTGTGTATGCGCTTGTTGACCCGCGAGTGAAAGTAGGCGGATAAAAAATATGAACTCAGTTAAAAAAGCTTTTCAGGAATTGGTACGCTATCCATCTGCAATAGCAGGTTTGGTGAGCGTCTTTCTTTTGTTTGCTCTGGCCGCGTATGCCATGATCGCCATTCCATATTCTCAAGCGCTCCTCTTATGGCGCGGCGGTGAAGATGTTTGGTATCAAAACCCAAAATTTGCGGCACCCTCCTGGTTTAACTACTTTGCCAAAGTGAAGCAGCCGGTCTCATTTGTAATGGATGAAACCAGTGCTGGCGCGGAAAAAGTTGTTGAAGTCGGAGAACAAAATACAAGCCGCATCAACATTACTTATACATTTGACTTTTCCTACGATGCATTTCCGCAGGAAATCCTGCTTTATTTTGATGCAAATTATAAAGAGAAACAACCATTCGTTTCAATTTATTGGCTTACTCCAGATGAGCGAAAGATTCGTATTTCCGATTTTGGAGTTGACTCTCGTCAAACTTTTCGCATCTCACAGGACGAGAAATTGGTCAGGCGACTCTCGGGCCTGGAGCCTATGCAGGGTTTGTTTGTAGGAGAGGATGGCAAGACGCCGCTAAAAGGCATATATAAACTTGTAATTGAAGGCATTACGTTTGAAGAAGGCTCTGACATCAATGCAGAGTTTGTTTTCCATGGAACTGTTTATGGTTTGTTTGGTACGGATCATCAGCGTCGTGACCTGGTTGTTCCCATGTTATGGGGCGCACCTGTCGCACTTGCTTTTGGGTTGATCGCCTCACTGGGCACATCTGTGTTGACAATGATTATTGCTGCTTTAGGTGCCTGGTATGGTGGCTGGGTGGACGCGTTAATTCAGCGCATCACAGAGGTGAATCTGGTTTTGCCTTTCTTTTCCATTTTGATCATGGTGGGCACTTTTTATTCACGAAGTACCTGGGTCATTTTGGGAACGACAGTGTTGTTAAGTATTTTTACTGGGGGCATCAAAGTCTATCGGTCTATTTTTATGCAAGTTAAGGAATCAACTTATATTGAAGCGGCACGCGCTTATGGAACAAGTGCAAGCAGAATTATTTTTGTATATATGATCCCGCGCATGATTCCGTTGTTGATCCCCGGCGTGGTTTCATCAGTGCCTGCTTTTGTATTCCTTGAGGCAACACTGGCCGTACTTGGCCTGGGTGACCCTGTTCTACCTACATGGGGCAGACTTATCAATGACGCATTTACGAATGGTGCACTCTATAAGGGCTTGTATTACTGGATCATGGCGCCTTCCATTTTGTTAATGTTATCCGGCCTCGGGTTTGCCATGCTCGGGTTTGCTCTCGACCGAGTTTTCAATCCGAAATTGCGAGATATATAAATGATGAATTCAAATACATTATTGCGTTTGGAAGACCTGAAACTTCATTTTCGAACTACGAGTGGGATTGTACAGGCAGTGGATGGAGTGAATTTTTCTCTTGGCTATAATGAAGCCGTGGTTGTACTTGGCGAATCGGGTTGTGGTAAGAGTTCTCTTGCAAAAGCCATATTGCGGTTGTTACCTCGCAATACCGCGGAATACTCCGGCAAAGTTTTTCTCAATGGTTCAGATGTGATGACTTTGGATGATGAAGAATTTCGTCGTAATGTGCGCTGGATAATGATGTCACTTGTGCCTCAAGCCGCTATGAATTCATTGAATCCAGTCTTAAAGGTTGGTGATCAAATAGCTGAACCATTGATGGTGCATCACGGCGTAAAAAAGGACGAAGCATTAAAAACTGCGCTCGCCATGTTTCAACATGTTGGCGTGCCAGGCGCTTTTTTAGATCGTTATGCTTTTGAGTTAAGCGGAGGAATGAGGCAGCGTGTTGCAATTGCCATGGCGCTCGTCACTTCGCCAGCCCTGGTTGTATTAGATGAACCAACATCCGCTTTGGATGTTCTTACACAAGCCAATATTTTCAATGTATTAAAGCGTCTTAAAGGTGAGCTTGAAACAAGTTTTATTTTGATCACACATGATATTGCTACTTCCAGTGAATTGGCAGACCGTGTTGCTGTAATGTATGCTGGTCAGATCGTGGAAGTTAGTGATGCAAAGAATTTTTTCACAGCACCTTTACATCCATATTCTCAGAAGCTGATGGCAAGCGTGCCTCGTTTACGCGGCGATGAGGAGCCTGAATTTATTACCGGACGTCCTCCAAGCCTGCTGAATTTGCCAAGTGGGTGCCGATTTAGAGATCGCTGCCCGGCTGCGTTTGGTAAGTGCTCAGAAGATCCACCAGTCATTGTTAAGGATCAACGATTGGTTAAGTGCTGGTTATACAATTAGGAGAAGCCATGGTTATGATTGCAAAATCAGCAGAAGAAAAAATAACAGGCGTTTCTGAAGCCAACGTAAAAGGTGATGTACTTCTTTCTGTGCGTGACCTGCGCGTGTGGTTTGAACTCAGGCGTTTCGGGTTTGGTCATGCAGGCTACGTCCGTGCGGTGGATAATGTTTCCTTTGATTTGCACTACGGCGAAGCGGTGGCAGTTGTCGGTGAGAGCGGATGCGGCAAATCCAGTTTAATGAAATCCATTTTGGGGTTGAACAAGCCCACCAAGGGAAATATCCTTTTCGAGGGGAAAGATATTAATACTTTTGATACACAGAATTGGCACTGGTATCGCCGCAAGGTAGGTTATGTCCAGCAGGATCCGTATGGCGCACTAGCTCCTTTTATGACGGTGCAGCGTATTTTGGAAGAACCTTTGATCGTGCATGGAGTCAAGAACGCCGATGAACGCGAGCAAAGGGTGCGAAAGGTAATGGATGAAGTTAAATTATCCCCGGCGGATGATTTTCTTTCAAAATACCCGCATATGCTAAGCGGCGGGCAGCAACAACGTGTGGTGATTGCGCGCGCGATGGTGATGGAACCGAAACTGATCGTTGCAGATGAACCTGTGTCTATGCTGGATGCTTCTGTACGTGTGGAAATTCTTAAGTTGCTGCGCGGTTTGCAGGAATCACATAACCTAGCGATGATCTATATTACTCATGATCTTTCGACTGTGCGTTATTTTTCGGAGCGAATATTTGTTATGTATGCGGGTAATATAGTTGAGAAATCGCCTGTTAAGGAATTGCTCAATAACCCCTCTCATCCATATACAGCTGCATTGCTTACGGCTACTTCAGACCCTGATTCTCGCAATGCGGAAACCTTTAAGGAGATCCCGCCTGGGGAGCCGCCGAGTCTTGTTTCGCCTCCGACTGGATGCAGATTTCATCCGCGCTGTTCCAGAAAAATAGATAACCTGTGTGATGTAGAAGAGCCGCCTGAATTTGAGATTTCTGCGGGTCATCACGCGGCTTGCTGGCTTTATAAATAATGTTAAATCACCCCAAACGTTTATTGGCGATAGCCATAGGAATGATGTTGTTGGGTGTGGCGATTCCTTTCCTAATGGTTTTACATATTCTTGAATCTACTTTCTTCTTAAATTTTATCTCGTTTATCTCATCCACTTTTGGTTTTTTTCTTGGGTTCATTGGGATGGCTCTTTCTCGTACCAAGGAAAAGCGAAGAGATAATGATAGGGATCGATAAGTTCAAGTTTTTGTGTGATCGTGCTTGAGCTTGGAAAATTTTCACCAGTTGTGACCGCTTTCGGCTGAGTCGGAGGCGGTTTTTGTCGAATTAAACGGGTGTATTTTAAAAACAGTTCTCTGGAGGGGTGCTTAATAATCATTTTAAAGGTATTTTTCAACCTGATATGATTAGACAAACCATCTTGATGATTTGTTGTGTTGACGCCCCTAAAGAATTAGGTATAATTCAGTCCGCTTCCTGTTGGATTGGTATTGAAGTATTAGGTAAGTAGCAATTATCCCAACGTACAAAGGACCTCGCGGATGCCAGATCTTTTACTAGATGTTAAAGGGCTTGAAACACAATTCAAGACTCCAGATGGGATTATTCATGCAGTAAATGGTGTTTCTTTTGTGTTGAAGGAAGGAGAAACGCTTGGTGTTGTAGGGGAAAGCGGTTGCGGTAAAAGTGTAACCATGCTTTCTGTATTAGGGCTTATTCCTTCGCCTCCGGGGAAAATCATTGCAGGAGAGGCCTTTTTCATGGGCCAGGATCTTCTTAAGATGTCAAGTGAAGAGATCCGCCATGTGCGTGGTGCGCAACTTAGCATGGTTTTTCAGGATCCGATGACATCGCTCAACCCAGTGTTGACGGTCGGCCATCAATTGGAAGAACCGCTCATGTTACATGTGGGCATGTCCAGAAATCAGGCAAGTGAGCGTGCAGCAGAATTATTGGGTATGGTGGGTATTCCAAAGCCTAAAGATAGATTAAAAGATTATCCTCATCAATTTTCGGGTGGTATGCGTCAGCGCGTAATGATCGCGATGGCGTTATCCTGCAGTCCACAGGTTTTGATCGCAGACGAACCAACCACCGCTTTGGATGTAACCATCCAGGCGCAGATCATTGAACTGGTTAAGCGTTTGCGTGATGAGATCGGTATGGCAATTGTCTGGATCACACATGATCTGGGAATCGTAGCTGGTCTGGCTCAACGTGTAGCTGTAATGTATGGCGGGTTTATTATCGAAGAATCTCCAGTGGCTGATCTATACACCAATCCGGAACATCCATATACTATTGGATTACTTGGCAGTTTGCCGCGTCTGGATCAAAAGATAAACAAGAAGTTAACTTCCATTGAAGGGCTGCCTCCCGTTTTATATCAAAAGCCTCATTTCTGTCCTTTCGCGCCGCGTTGTAAGTGGGTGATGGAGCGCTGCTGGAAAGAAAATCCAACGCTTGAGACAGTGGGCCCGGAACATCGTGTTGCCTGCTGGGTAGATACCAAGACTGGGAGACCGCGCTCATGACCGCCAGTACTGAAGTGTTACTAAATGTAGAAGATTTAAAGATGCATTTCCCGATCTATCGTGGTTTGCTTAGACGCCAGGTAGGTGCTATTCATGCTGTAGATGGTATTTCTTTTGATGTGCATCGCGGAGAAACGCTTGGTTTGGTGGGTGAGTCTGGGTGCGGAAAATCTACTACGGGGCGTGCTATTCTTCAATTATATAAGCCGACATCTGGGAATGTAAATTTTGACGGCTCAAATTTGATTGAACTACAAGGTGAAGAGCTGCGCCATATGCGCCGTAAAATGCAGATGATCTTTCAGGATCCTTATGCAAGTTTGAATCCACGTATGTCGATCGGGGAAATTGTTGGTGAACCTCTTATCGTTCATAATATTGCCACTGGCAGAGAAGTTCAAGATCGAGTTGCGCATCTTCTCGAATTGGTGAGGCTTAATCCTGCATTTGCCAGCCGTTATCCACATGAGTTTTCCGGCGGACAACGCCAGCGTATTGGTATTGCACGTGCTTTGGCGTTGCAGCCGTCTTTTATCGTTTGTGATGAACCAATTTCTGCTTTGGATGTTTCGATCCAGTCGCAGGTTGTGAATTTATTGCAGGAATTGCAGGAGCAGTTTAACCTTACTTACCTATTTATTGCACATGACCTGTCCATGGTGAGACATATTAGTGATCGCGTGGCGGTAATGTATTTAGGCATCATGGTGGAACTGACCGATAGCAATAGTTTATATACAAATCCTTTGCACCCATACTCGCAGGCTTTGCTTTCAGCCGTGCCGATTCCTGACCCGATACTCGAAGCGAAACGTACTCGTACACTCTTGGAAGGTGATGTTCCTTCACCGGTCAACCCGCCTTCAGGTTGTCGTTTCCGCACTCGTTGCCCGATTGCAGAAACTATATGTTCAGAACAACGCCCGGAATTCCGTGAGTTAAAACCCGGCCATTTCGTGGCTTGTCACTTTGCAGAACGTTTTATATAAGCAGGATAAATTCTTATATTCTTATAAAGGAGGTGGTTGTTGCTCGGCTAGTAAAATATTTTGTATCACCTGACCGTACGTTCGTTAAAACATTTCACTAATATTTTGTGAGGAGAAGAAAAATGCGTAAACTATTTGCTTTACTGAGCCTTCTTGTGATCGCTAGCATGGCTCTTGCTGCCTGCGGTCCTACGGCTGCTCCCAGCACTGATGCCCCTGCAGCACCTGAAGAACCTGCTGCCACTGAGCCCCCCGTAGTTGAGGGTGATGTTCGTGCCGCTGTTCTGCGTGTTAACTCGGGTACTTACCCAGACACGATCGATCCCCAGAAGTCTTCCTTCGTCAATGAAATTGGTCACCTCAAGATGATCTATGTTGGTTTGACCTCATTGAACGAAAAACTTGAAACAGTACCTGGTGGTGCTGAATCATGGGAATTCAATGAAGATGCTACACAATTGACATTCCACATTCGTGAAGGCATGACCTATAGCGATGGCGTTCCTTTGAATGCTGCCCGCTACGAATATGCCCTTCACCGCAATATCAATCCTGCCACCGCTGGTGAATATGCATTTATCACCGACGAAATTGTTGGTGCTCCTGAATGGCGCACTAGCAGTGGTTGTGCAGATCCTGCCGCTTGTACTGAGGAAGAAGGCGTTGCTCTCGAAGCTGCGTTGGGTATCAAATCCACACATGCTGACGGTTCAGATTGTGTTATCAATGCTGATACTGGCAACGCCTATGATGATGCTGACTGCAATACCCTTGTGGTTACCATGAGCAAGCCTGCTCCTTACTTCGCTACAGTTTTGGGTCTCTGGGTTACTTACCCCGTTAGACAGGAATTGGTTGAAGAAGGTGGCGATCTTTGGTGGACATCCACCAAGTTCCAGGTCGGCAATGGCCCATTCATGTGGCAGGAAGCTGAACCTTTTGTTCGCGCTTTATTCGTCCCCAATCCTAACTTCACAGTCAACGAAATTCCTACCTATAGCGTCGAATACCGCTACATCACCGATGGTGCTGTTCAGTTCGAAGCTTATAAGAATGATGAATTGGATGTGATCGGCTATGGTGGTGAAGATGTAGCCGCAATCGCTGCTGACTCTGAATTGGCTGCCCAGAATTTCCAATATGCTGGTTCCTGCACAATTCTTCTTCGCTTCAGCTTACAGGGCACATTTACCGCTCCCGATGGCTCATCCTATGAGACACCTTTCAAGGATGTCAAAGTTCGCGAAGCTTTTGCCTTCGCCTTTGATGCCGATGGTTGGGCTCGTGATGTAGATTCTGGCCTTTCCCTCTCAACCTGGACCTGGATCCCACGTGGTTATCCTGGTTACAAGGAAGAATCCCCATTGGCCTTTGATCCAGAACGCGCCAAGGCTGCTTTGGCTGAATCCACCTATGCTGGTCCTGATGCACTCAATGCCCTTGGTTTGAAATTGACCTTCGGCGATACAGCTCGCAACCGTGCCCGCAGCGAATGGATCGTTGCCAACTACAAGAATAATCTTGGTGTTGACATTGCTCTAGACCCCGTTGATGCAACCACCTTTACTGCTTTGACCAAGGATCCTGCTACATTCCCATTACTGGCTCGCCAGGGTTGGTGCGCAGATTATCCTCATCAGCAGAACTGGTTGAGCGTTTACTGGAAGTCTTCCTCTGATTTCGCTTCTGATCAGGGTTACTCTAACCCAGAGTTTGATGCCTTGATCGACCAGGCTGATGGCACTGTTGATCCCGCCGCTGCCGCTGCTCTTTACGAACAGGCTCAGGATCTGTTATTGGCTGACATTCCTTCCGTCTTCGGTTACAACACTTCACATACCTTCCTGGTGAAGCCGTGGATCACTGGTTTCATTACCACCCCACAAGACAATACCTTCCCAGGCGACTGGACACCTTGGACGATTTCGGTCGACACCAAGATGGCTAACTAAAAACTGCTTTGCAGTTTGAAATAAAATAAAGGCTGGACGGGTTGATAAGACCCGTCCAGCCTCCACACCCTCCATTTATATTGGCGAGGAGAACTAAAATGATAAATTACTTTTTACGACGCCTGCTTTGGTTGATCCCGGTAATGTTCACGGTATCATTGGTTACTTTTTTTATCATGCGTAGCGCGCCTGGAAGTCCGTGGGATGGGGCAGCGGAAAATAGACGTTCGCTGGACCCGGCTACGCAAAAGGCTCTTGAAAAATTTTATGGCCTGGATAAACCAGTATGGCGTCAGTTCCTTGCCTATACTTTTGGAGATTTTGACGACGACAAAAAATTTGTCTGCGGTGCCATGTGTGGGAACCTTGGCCCTTCCTATCGTCAGAAAGGCCTGACCATCCAACAGATATTATTTGTGCCATTTGGTGATAATGATTCGTTCTGGTATAGCCGTTTTGGTTATTCTCTGCGTCTGGGCTTGTTTGCTCTGGCAATTGCCATTATTATTGGTATCCCAGTGGGAATGATCGCGGCTCTCAAACAGAATACCTGGGTCGATTACCTTGGCTTGTTTACAACAACAGCGGGCGTATCTGTCCCAAGCTTTGTGCTTGGTCTATTTCTTATCATCATATTCGCATCAATGTTGCATTGGATCAACGTAATTCCTAAAACATGGAATGAATTAAAGTATTGGATACTACCCTCAATTGTATTGGGCTTCAATACCAGTTCCTTTACTGCCAGGCTTACACGCGCTGCGATGCTGGAAGTGATGCGTCAGGATTATGTTCGTACTGCGCGTGCCAAAGGGCTTGCTGAACGTGTGGTTGTTGTTGGCCATATGTTGAAAAATGCTCTGATCCCGGTGGTCACCATTCTTGGCCCCGCACTTGCAGGCCTGGTAACAGGTTCATTTATTGTGGAGACGTTGTTCAGCTTCCCGGGAATGGGACGTGCCTACATTCAATCCATTGGCCAGCGTGATTATTCCATGATCATGGGGACGACCCTGATCTATGCTCTGCTCGTTGCACTTGCCAATGTGAGCGTGGACTTTGTGTATGTTTTCATTGACCCGCGCATTCGCCTTGAAAAGTAGGAGATAAATATGGCTGCTGAAAATGTTGCACAACTTGGTACAGTAGAGGTTAAACGCGGGCGCAGTCTTGGCGCAGAAGCATGGTCCCGGCTGATTAAGAATAAAGCCGCTGTGGCGGGGATGATCGTGATCTCTATCTTTACGCTCATATCCATATTCGCACCAGTCTTTTCTCCTCATAATCCTTTGCAAATCTTTCCAGGAAAGAGTTATCTTCCTCCCCCATGGTATGAGAGTGATTTAAAAGACGGTGACCCTAATTTCTTCTTTGGAACCGATTCTATTGGACGTGATGTTCTAAGCCGCTTGATCTATGGAACACGTGTTTCCATCGTCGTGGGTCTGATTCCTACAACCGTGATTTTATTGATCGGTACATTGATTGGTATGGTCTCGGGTTACTTTGGCGGTAACTGGGATATTGTTTTGATGCGCATCACGGATGTGATCTATGCATTCCCTGATCTGCTCTTCTTTATTATTGTAATGGTTGCTCTGCGCGAAGAACCGGTTGGTCAATTCATGAATGGGTTATTTCTACTGTTCATGGCTTTGGCTATTGTGAACTGGGTAGGTGTGGCACGCCTTGTGCGCGGACAGGTACTTTCCCTCAAACAAAAAGAATTTGTTGAGGCCGCCCGTTGTATTGGTGTGAAAGATTCACGCATTATGTTTCGCCATATCCTTCCAAATTGTCTTGGCCCGCTGACTGTAAGCGCTGCCTTTACTGTTCCCGGCCTTATTATTTCAGAAGCCATTTTGGGTTTTCTTGGACTGGGATTACGCCCCGCAACTCAACTGGAAGGCAATTACTTTATAACAAGCTGGGGCTCACTTTTACTTGATGGGTATGGCGCGATCAATTCTCAACCTTTCATCCTGCTTCCTCCAGCGCTATGTATAGCGGTCATTGTTCTTTCATTCACCTTCCTGGGTGATGGTTTGCGCGATGCGCTTGATCCTCGTATGCGCGGTGTACAATAAAATTTATACGATTGAAAATCAAACTAATTACAAGCAAGCCGCCCATATGGGCGGCTTGCTTGTATAATTGACAAATGCTTTCCTCAAAAAAGGATTTTGCCATGTTGCCTTCAAACCGTGCTGCCATATTCATTGCCTTCATATTCCTTCTTGTAATCACTGCTTGTGGATTTTCATCTCCACAGCCTGATGTAACTCCCACTCCATCTGAAGCGCCGATCTTTATTCCAACAGCAGTCTCCGAGCCGCGTATGTTGACGGTATGTTTGGGTGAGGAGCCGAATACGTTATATCCATTCGGTGGACCTAATGCCGCAGCACGCAGCATATTAGCCGCGGTTAATGATGGCCCGATTGACATGATCGGTTATGAATACCAATCTGTTATTCTTACGCAATTGCCGTCGCTTGAAAACGGGGATGCTGAAATTGTCAGAACGCCAATACCGGCCGGAGGTCAGATTGTAGATGCGGATGGAAATCTTGTTTTGCTGAAAGAAGGCATAAGAGTCCGTCCTGCTGAATGTCGCGGTGACGATTGCGTCATCACTTATGATGGCACGACCGCGCTTGAAATGGATCAAATGGTTGTTACATTTCGTTTGCGGAAAGATCTAACATGGGCAGATGGCACGCCTCTCACTGCAGATGACTCGATCTATGCATTTGAACTTGCATCTGACCCGAGTGCAGTTGCAAACACTTATTTGATAGAACGCACGCAAACTTATGAAGCTGCTGATGCCTATACCATTCAATGGTGGGGCAAACCTGGTTTTATTGAGCCTGCTTATTTTACAAACTTTTGGCCGCCTGCACCGAAACATTTATGGAGTCAGTTTCCTGCTGATCAATTATCAACGATTGACATTGCCTCTCGTTCACCACTTGGTTGGGGACCTTACATGATTCAAGATTGGGTTCCGGGCGATCAAATTCTGCTTACGAAGAATCCATATTACTTTGGTGTTGGGGATGGGAATCCAAAATTCGACAGTCTTTCATTTCGCTTCATTCCTGACCCGAACATGGCTCTGAGCGAATTAGTGGCTGGCCGCTGTGACATTCTCGACCCAACCATAAACCTGGATGGTCAAGCTGGCTTATTACAGGAAATGCAAGCGGCTGAACAAGCCAAAGCATATTTCATGCCAGGTATGAGCATTGAATGGCTTGGGCTTGGTGTCGCGCCTGCATCCTATGATGATGGTTATGATCCAGCAAAAGATAGGAAAGATATTTTTGGCGATGCCCACACGCGACAGGGAATTGCCTATTGTCTTGATCGTCAATCTATTGTAGATAATGTTTTGTTTGGGCTTACCACTGTACCTACTACATATATCCCCATTGAACATCCTTTATATGACCCTAATATTGAAGCCACTCCGTACGACCCCGCAGTTGGAATCTCATTGCTTGAACAAGCTGGCTGGAAAGATCTGGATGGCAACCCTGCCACGCCGCGCCTTGCATCGGGTGTAGACAATGTTACAGCAGGCACGCCTTTGCAACTTAATTATTACACCACGACTGCCACCCAACGTAGGCAGGTGGTGGAAATTCTGGCGCAATCACTGTCTGAATGCGGCGTTGGACTCAATGTGGAATACTTTTCACAAAACGATCTTTATGCCCCCGGTCCCAATGGATTACTCTTTGGCCGCAGTTTTGACTTGATTGAATATGCAATGGGTGTCAATAGTATAGAACCTCCATGTGGTTGGTTTACAAGTGCTGAGATTCCTTCTCAATCCAACTTATGGATAGGCACAAATGTAACTGGTTATAAGAACCCTGAATATGATGAAGCTTGTCACTCTGCCCAGCAATCTCTGCCTGAAGAGCAAATATATACAGATTCGTATCGCGAAACACAAGTGCTATTTTCCACTGAACTGCCCGCCATTCCACTCTATTATCGTTTGCGCGTTGCCGTAACACGCCCCGATCTCTGTCACTTTGATTTTGACCCAACTGCTAACCCGCTCTGGAATATCGAATCGATTGATATAGGCGAGGCCTGCCAGAATTGAGTAAATATTGATTTATGAGCAAGGCAGTGGAGATTAATACGAGAAGCAGTATAATGCTTCCATTCAAACTTCAGGAGTCGGATGTGGCAAAAACCGATCAAAAGCCTTTATTGGAAGTACGCAATCTTAAAACTTATTTTTCTACAGAAGATGGTACTGTGCGTGCCGTGGATGGTGTGAATTTTGAAGTATATCCCGGTGAAGTATTGGGCATCGTAGGCGAATCAGGCTGCGGCAAGAGTGTCACGTCGCTTTCGATCATGCGTTTGATCGCACCGCCCGGTAAAATATCCGCTGGGGAAATATTATTCGACGGCAAAAATCTTCTGGATCTTTCTGAAAACGAAATGACCAAAGTGCGCGGCAACAAGATTTCAATGATATTTCAACAACCGCAAACTGCCTTGAACCCTGTTTTTCAAGTAGATAATCAGATCGCAGAAGTATTGAACATTCACAAAGATTTTGGTAAGGATGCTGGGAAAAAACGTGCTGTTGAATTATTGAAGATGGTCGGTATTCCTGACCCAGAACGTCGCGCCCAGGCTTATCCACATGAGTTATCTGGCGGCATGGCACAGCGTGTGATGATCGCGATGGCGCTGGCTTGCGTCCCTGAATTATTGATCGCAGACGAGCCTACCACTGCTTTAGATGTAACTATTCAGGCGCAGATACTCGATCTAATGCGCGATTTAAGTGCAAAGATGGGTACGTCTGTTATTTTGATCACACATGATCTTGGCGTAGTGGCAGAAATGGCTGAACGTGTGGCCGTGATGTACGCTGGTGAGATCGTTGAACAATCTGATGTGAATTCGCTTTTTGAACAGCCTTTACATCCATATACACAAGGCTTGATCGGTTCCATCCCTGTTTTGGGTAAACTGAAAGAACGGTTGGATGTGATCCCCGGTTCGGTACCGAATCTGGTGAATCTACCTGAGGGCTGCCGCTTTGCACCCCGTTGCACGGCACGTGAAAAATTTGGCTTGAAGATCTGCACAGATGTAAAACCTGATCTTATGGAAGCCGCTCCTGGGCATCTTGTGCGCTGCTGGTTGTATCAGAATGCAGAAGGCCACCAGGCACCCCTGAAAGCAAATTAGTTTTTGAAATAAATTATCAATTGTCTCGGAGCCAATGAGCATGAGTCAAATAACAGAACCAAGCAAAACAGAAAATTTGGTTGAAGTCCAACATTTGGTCAAATATTTTCCGGTGCGCGCCGGGTTAATGCAGCGCGTGGTAAATTGGGTAAAAGCCGTGGACGATGTTTCGTTTACCGTAAAAAAAGGTGAAACGCTTGGGATGGTGGGTGAATCTGGTTGTGGAAAAACAACCATCGGACGGTCCATGCTTCGATTGGTGGAACCAACTTCCGGGTCCGTGCATTATGACGGCAAAGATGTTTTGAAATTGCGCGGCAGTGATTTGAAGGATGTACGCCGTAACATGCAGATCATCTTTCAAGACCCGTATGCTTCGCTTGATCCGCGTGTGCCAATTGGCGAATCTGTAATGGAGGGGTTGCACATTCATAATATTGGTACGCGGCAGGAACGTTACGATCTGATGATCGACACGCTTAAAAAAGTCGGTTTGGAAGATTATCACGCCCGTCGTTATCCGCATGAATTCTCCGGCGGACAACGCCAGCGTATTGGCATTGCCCGAGCGCTTGCATTACGCCCTGACTTTATTATTTGTGACGAACCCGTCTCTGCATTGGATGTCTCCATTCAATCACAGGTGCTTAATATCTTAAAGGATTTGCAAAAAGAATTCGGTCTTACCTATCTTTTCATTGCACACAACTTGAGCGTGGTGGAACATATCTCAGACCGTGTGGCTGTTATGTATCTCGGTAAAATGGTTGAATTGGCCGGGCGCGAAGATCTTTTTCGACAACCTTTACATCCATATACAAAAGCCTTAATGACGGCCATTCCCATTCCAGACCCAAGACTCAAGCGTGAACGTGAAGTACTTAAAGGCGATGTGCCCAGTCCGCTTAATCCGCCGCGTGGCTGCCGTTTTCATCCGCGCTGCCCCATTGCAGAAAAGATCTGCTCCGAGCAGGAACCTGAGTTTCGTGAAGCAGCACCCATGCACTGGGTGGCCTGCTGGATGGTAAAGTAGGTTTATATGGATCGCAATATTTTAATTGTTGATGACCAGCGCGATATTCTGCGATTACTACATTCCACACTCGATACGTTAAAGAATACTGAAATCAAGATATTCGAAGCTCCATCGGGCGAAGAGGCTTTATTGGAATCTTCGCGCAATAAAGTGGACCTGCTGATCACTGATTACAAACTTCCCGGCATGAGTGGTGTGGAACTTATGCATAAAGTTCGTGCGCGTCATCCGGAAGCAAAGGTGATCTTCATCACGGGTACGAATGACCGCAAGGTGCGCGAAGAAATGCTTAACGCGGGCGCGCTTGCTACTTTTGATAAACCCATTCCATTAGCAGATTTTTTGGATGTTGTAGAACGCGGCCTCGGCCTTGTGCAAACTATTTTCCCACCGGAAAAAATGGATGGGGGTGGACCAGTCGTGGAAGAACGTCATTCCAGGCTTTCAGACCTGCTTGCCAACTTCCGTCAGGATATTAAAGCTGAAGCAGTTTTTATGCTTAATGATCGTGGTCTCGTACAGGCTCGCACCGGAAAATTACATGATGCCAGCATGGAAGTTTCGCTTATTTCCACGTTGATGTCCATTCACAGTGCCAGCTTAAAGATCGCACGTCATAACCATCAAGAATCATTTGACTCATATCATGTCTTTAGAGGTGGTGATCACGATCTGCTCTTCATCCCTGTTACTCCCATGTATGCATTACTTGTCGCAGGTAATGGGCTTGCTACTGAAGAGCGTATTTTGGAAACTGTCAACGGATTGCTCGCATTGCGGACTCAAGTAGAAAAATCACTAAAATCAATGGGTGTGACTGGAAAACTGCGATTACCTTCTGATAATACAACAACCCCCGATTCACCTTCGGATCTCACGCCTGCTACCATTCCAGCAGCAGTTAAGCCAGCTGATGCACCTCCCTCACCGGAAATGGAAGCGCTTTTGAAAGATGCCGCCAGTAAAAAAGCCCAGGCAAATGACACCGATGATTTCTGGAGTCAGGCTGCAGAAAAGCATGGCAGTAAACCAGTGAATTCAGAAGTGATGTCTCTCGAAGAAGCACGAAAACTTGGGCTTATTCCGAGTGATGGAAAATAAAAATTAAAAAAATTGTGATACAATTTTGGCCGCACTGGGGCATGGTGCAATGGCAGCACACCAGCCTTTGGAGCTGTGGATCTTGGTTCGAATCCAGGTGCCCCAGCCTGACACATCCCGCTCAGGCGGGTTTCTTTTCAAAAACAGGATTTGTAGCGGAGCAATGCATAGCCGCACAAATCCTGTTTTGTTATATTCCTTTGGTATTGTTATTGAGGTGAAATTATGAAAATAACCGCAATTCTTCTTGCAGCTGGGCAAGGCACACGTATGAAATCCAACTTGCCAAAAGTTTTGCATCCAATTGCAGGCAAGCCCATGATCTGGCACGCTTTGGAAGCCATTAAACAATCCACAACCGAAAAGCCTATTGTGGTTGTAGGCCATGGTGCGGGCGAGGTAATAAGTTATCTTGGTGATTCTGCAGAAACTGTTTTACAAGAACCGCAATTAGGTACAGGTCATGCAGTAATGCAGGCAGAATCTTTACTAAAAGGGAAAACAGACTTGATCGTCGTTTGCTATAGCGACATGCCATTATTGCGTGGTGAGACGCTGAAGAAACTCGTCGAAACACAGATGAATAACAAAGGGCCGATTTCCATGTTAACAGTTATTGCAAATGACCCTCGCGGGTTTGGCCGAGTCATCCGCAAGGCAGATGGGACAGTAGAATCTGTCGTGGAGGAATATGTCGCGACGGCTGAGCAGTTACAGGTCAAGGAATTGAACGTGGGCGGATATTGTTTCGAGGCAAATTGGTTATGGGATGCATTGCATCGCATCCCAAAGAATCCTAAAAAAGGTGAATATTATTTAACCGATGCTGTCGAATTGGCATCCAAAGCCGGTTTGCCCGTTCAGGCAACTGTAATGGATGATGTTGAAGAGACTATCGGCATTAATACTCGTGTGCATCTTTCAGAAGTAGAAGCTGCCATGCGCAGGCGTATTAATCAACACCACATGTTAAATGGTGTAACAATGATCGACCCGAATTCTGCATATATTGAAATTGGCGTGAGCATTGGCAAAGATACTATTGTTATGCCGAATACATTTATTCATGGAAAAACGGAAATCGGTGAAGGTAATGTCCTTGGGCCGAACACGATCATTCATGATTCTAAGATCGGAAATCATTGCAAAGTGCTTGCTTCTGTTATGGAGAGTGCATTGTTGGAAGATCACGTGGATATAGGTCCGTTTGCCCGTTTGCGAAAAGGTGCGCATTTGGGAAATCATGTTCATATGGGAAATTTCGGCGAAGTGAAAGATTCGCACCTTGCTGAAGGCGTGAAGATGGGGCATTTCTCTTACATTGGCAACGCGCAGATCGGCGCAAATACAAACATCGGAGCAGGGACGATCACATGCAATTATGATGGAGAAAAGAAACACGCTACTGAAATCGGCAGTGATGTTTTTATTGGTTCAGATACAATGCTAGTCGCTCCACTAAAGATCGGCGCAGGAGCGAGAACAGGAGCAGGCGCGGTGGTGACGAAAAACGTGGCAGAGGATACACTTGTAGTGGGCATGCCCGCACGTGCAATTCGAAAATTGGAAAAAAAGAAAAAATAAATTAAGTTGTTATTCTCAAAGGAAATATTATGGTGAAACTTACAAAAGAAGAAAGTCAGTCGCTCGTTGATCTTGCGAACGAAGCTCGTCAACGCGCTTATGTGCCATATTCAAATTATCCTGTTGGTTCTGCTTTGCGTACAAAGACGGGCCGCATCTATACCGGTGTGAATATAGAAAATGCTGCCTATCCTCATACAATGTGTGCGGAACGTGTGGCAATCTTCAAAGCTGTGTCAGATGGGGAAAGTGAATTTGATGCGATTGCCGTAGTTACAAATAATGCCGGTTCTCCCTGCGGCGGATGCAGGCAGGTGATGGCTGAATTTGGTTTGGATACGATTGTCTTAATTGCAGATGGGACTGGAAATTTAAAAAAAGAAATGACAGTAGCAGAATTATTGCCCGAAGCCTTTACACCAGATCATTTGCAGTAGGTGGATAAAAGCGTAAATATGTATACAGGTATACACTTTATGGTCTTTTATTTGTCTACTTTTGTACGTGTGTATGGCATCATCCTATGACTGAATTTCGTTCTTTTCGTGCTCAATCAGTTGTGCTTCGCCATAAAGATTGGGGCGAAGCTGACCGTTTGCTTACTCTCTATACGCTTGAGCAGGGCAAGGTTCGCGCGTTGGCAAAAGGGGCGCGTAAAATCACATCGCGTAAAGCGGGACATCTTCAGCCATTTACTTATGTGACATTACAACTCGCAAAAGGACGTGACCTGTTTATTGTCACGCAAGCTGAAACGGTCAACGCATTCCTGGCGATTGGCGAAGACCTGGTGAAGACAGGTTATGCATCTTATGTGATCGAGTTGTTGGATCGTTTTACGTATGAAGAAGAAGGCGGGCATTCATCTATATTTAAACTTCTTGTTGAAACACTGGATCGCTTGGAAAAAGAATCGGATGCGTGGGTTGCAGTCCGATATTATGAGATGCGCCTGTTGGATTACACAGGCTTTCGTCCCCAGTTGTTTGAGTGTGCAAATTGCGGCAACGAGATCGTGGCTGAAGAACAGTATTTCTCATACACTGTAGGCGGAGCGATCTGCCCCCGTTGTGGACAAGGTTTACCTAATCTTACGAAAATATCCATTGAAACACTTAAATATCTGCGCCACTTCCAAAGATCGAGCTACCGCGATGCATCTCGTGCACAGCCCAGCCTTGAGGTCCAGAAAGAAGCGGAAATTCTGATGCAGGGATTCTTTACTTATGTGTTGGAACGCGAATTAAACACGCCGGGATTTATTAAGCGAGTCAAATCAGGAAATTAATTATTGTTTTTTCTTGATCCTGCGAATAAACGTCTGTGTAAGCTTTTGGGTATTAATAGGTTCTGAAGCTGACGTGCTATCAGATGCGTACCCGAACCTGCGCAGAGCCATGCGGCGCGCCCAGCGGAGAATGGCCGTGGCTGAGAATTCTTCCTCGTATGGAATTGGAACAGTAGTATTTAGTTCAATTGCTTTTCGCAAATCTTGTGATGTCTTGCCGGGGAATTCTGTACGGGCCGCGCCAATGGCCCAATAAACATGAGCATCACTGGCGGCGATCTTTGCAAGCGGCAAATATATTGAAAGCTTTTGAACAATGCTGTCAAATGACTGTGTGCCCATGTTGTGTGTTTCAATCCCTTTTAATATATTCTTTGCACGAGGATTGGTAAGCGCGCCAATAACAGCTTCCATGGAAAGGCTGTTGGGTAGGTTGTTGAACGAATGAGGAGCAAAGGCAATACCGCCCAATTCGCCGATTAGAATTAATGTATCTGCAAGCGAAAGCCCGGCAGGCGGAGCCGCTTCAACAAATAATGCAACCAGGTGACCATCTTTTGTAGAGACTTCAACGCCAGGGATGGATTCGATCCCGTATGCTGAAGCAAGATCGCGCGCTTCCAAAGAGCCGCGAATGTCGTCGTGATCTGTAACTGCGATCACATCCAGCCCGACATCTGAGGCGTGCTTCAGAATGGCGCGTACTGTGGTGGTGGCGTCGTAAGAGTAGGTACTATGGATGTGCAGGTCTGCGGTGCCCATGGTGTGTTGTTCCTGACAATTTCATTATAAACGGGTTTAGCGACTCAGGCTTGGACCAAATCCACTTCAGAGTAGCTAATGCTTGAAGCTAAAAGATGGAATTTTTCTACGCCGAATCGCCTTAAGGATCTTGAGCATTCGGTTGTATAATTCAGGTAATAGAAAAGCACTTGCAGAGGTTTAAAGATAGGATGTTGCTATGTCAATTGACAATCAGATAGAAATTTTAAAAGAGGTTCATGCCCCAAAATTAGCAATAGCGGGCATTGTCATTCTTGTGGCGAGTGTGGTTGCCATGGTTATTTTTATGATGTCAAAGCCGGGTACTTCACAGGAAGTTGTTACGGGTCAGGAATTAATTATTGGGGTTGATAGTGCAACGCTTTATATTCCCAAAAACGCAATTACGAAAGCAGGGGTTATTAACATTTTATCACTGGCATCTAACCTCTATCCGGATGCATCGGACTGGTATAGGTCGCAAGTGGTAAGTGTTGAATATTTAGATGCGGATGGAACCCCGTACATCAATGTTAATTTCTCCGAGCCTGCGTTAATATGTTTCCAACTAGCTAAAAAACAATGGCCTCACTACATACAAAACCCTGATGAATATCAGGTTCAATATTATGATGAAGAGCAATCCCCACCAGTTTGGGTTGCGCTGCCACTATCAACACACCCGGACCGTTACGAGTTGTGTGGTCAGACTGATCATCTCTCAGTATTTGCGCTGGCAGTAAAGTTACAGTTCATCGAAGAGATTCCTGTCACTGGCGGCAGTTTGACGCCGCAGCCAGCTGGTTCCCTTTCTCCTACCCCCGGTGGAGCATTTAATCCAATAGCATCACCTACTCGCTCTAACGATAATATAGCAGCAACTCCTGTCTCTACTCAGGCTGCATTAACAGCTACATCTGTTGCCTTGACTGCAACAGATATTCCATTAACGTCTACTAATATACCTCCAACAGCAACTCATATTCCACCAACCGCAACTGATGTTCCTGAGCCAACGGCAACTGATGTCCCGCCAACAGACATCCCGCCGACCAATCAACCTGATCCAACTAACGAACCCGATCCAACTAATGAACCTGATCCGACCAACGAACCTGATCCGACTGAACCTCCTGATCCTGATCCAACTGAACCCCCTGCGCAGCCAACGGAACCTCCCGTAATTGATCTCCCTGAGATACTTGACCTTCTTGGACTGTAAAATTTCACTAGTGAATATATGATATCTTTTGACATCCGAAACCGATTGGTTTCGGATGTTGTGTTTTAGCTGTATAATTTTTAGAATGCAGGTTTCTCTCTCTTTAGCAACCAAACAAACCGAAATCCATTATCAAGCTTTTATTGGGAAGGACATAACATGGGACGAAAAATCTTTGCTGGTGCACTAATTGGTCTAAGTTCGATTTTCCTGATCTTGAGCATTGTTGGAATTTGCATGGCGTGGATCTATAATGAGCCTCTAACACTCGAATCAACTAGCCGCTTGGATGAAATTGATAGTGAGCTTGCCCAGATACAAAAAGAGCTGCAAAATGCCACACTGGAAGTGGAACGTGCCCTGCGAATTATTGAATCAGCAGAGCAGGCATTAGAGTCATTAACACAACAAAGTACCGATGCAAAGCAATTATTGGAGAATTTAAATGATACGCTGGATGAAGAACTCATCCCCGGCCTGGCAGCGACGCGTGAGCAAATTAATGGGGTGCGAAAAACGGTTGAAGATTTGCGCGGTACGCTTGAACAGATCAATCAACTTCCATTTGTGAATTTGAACCTGCCTGGCTCTGAATTGCTAGCCGGTATTATTTCAGATATTGACTCGCTGGATGCAGAGATCGTCAACATTCAGGATCTGGCTCAAAGAGCCTCCACATTTATCAGTGATAACTCGTATCTGCTGGGCGGCGATTTTAATGAGACGAAACAACATCTTCAGGAACTTCTTCAGGTGTTAGGCGATTACGACTTGAAAGTAACTGAGTGGCGCACTCAGATTAAATCTTTAATCGAGTCGCTACCCGTTTGGATCGACCGTGCTTCGATCTATTTGACGATCTTCCTGATCTGGTTTGCGTTTTCTCAATTTGGTTTGTTTTTACATGGATTGGGTATCAAAGCAGGGGAGAACCCATTGGATCTGTTGAGGAAGTCCTAGACCAATTTATGATTTGAGTCGTTTACCCCAATTCAAAACGAATACCCATGAGACGATGACCACAAACGGTTTAGAAAAGCGCCATAGGAGAATTTGGAACCAACTCCATTTGAGTGGGTAAATGGTCCGTGTGAGAAACCAGCGGGCTAATAAAGTTTGACCCAGTGCACTTCTCATTACCCTCTTTTTGTATCCTTGGAACGAAAAGTCGTTGCGCTGAAATGACACCCCAATTTCGAGGGCTGCCACTGCACCATACCCTAATGCAATGCTGATGCCTTCGCCGAAAATTGGATCGGCACCGACAGTATCTCCAACCAATAAGATACGAGGGACGGACATTTTATTTTCAGGGCTAAACCAGCGGATGGGGTGTCCCTTTAATTCAACAGCATCCAGATTAAATCCATGCCTTGCCAATTCCTGTGCAAGTAATTCTTTTAGCGCAGGTCGTGAATCATTGGCAAGCAGGTTTGTATCGCATATTCCCCAACAACGCATAGGTTGACCGTTGACCTGTGTGGGAAAGTCCCATGTATAGCCTGCTACATTATTTGGCACGGGGAAAAAATCAAAGTAGGCGTGATTTTCTTTATGATCTATTTTGTGCGGAGATTCAGCATAGTCAAAAGATGACATAAGTACTTCCAATGCCCGTGCCGTGTAGACGGGAGCATGGGGCAGGACGCAGCGCCGTGTCACTCCGTTTGAGCCGTCTGCACCAACGACAATTTGTGCAGTGAATATATCCGCATCTGTTCCGACGTTTACATAGTCATCATAAGCTTGCACATCTTTAACTGTGATACCTTCGCGAATCTCGATTCCCTTTTCTTTTACTTTTTTAGCCAACCAGGCATCAAATTCATTACGGCGGATCACGCGGATGGTATGTCGCTTTGGCATACTTAAGCTGAGGCCTTTGCCTGCGAAATCAAAATGAGCTTTGTCTACATCCACATGCGGAATTTCGGTTACATCCAGGCCGAGGCGTTCGAGAATAATTTCTGCATCTGCAACTAGGCCGCCCGCACAAAGCTTGAAGCGAGGGTAATGTGCTTTTTCAAGAATCAGGATTCGGTGGGTAAGATGCGGAAAGTCTTTTGCAAGGTGCAGCGCAGTGGAGAGTCCGCTGGGGCCGCCACCGAGGATGAGAATGTCTTGTTTTAGCATATCCTACCTTCCATCTCTCTTTCCATAAACCTATTTAACCATAAGTTCATTTGTGAACATAATGTGAATATCATTGCAGACGTTCATCTCATTAACTTCTTGACTTAGAACGGATGTTCTATTACACTTCATGCCATGTCTATTTGGCAGTTTATCAAAAAATATTTGCAGCCAAACTCAGGCCGAAAGAAAAAGAAGAAATACGCTTATGTTGTAACACTTCAAGAGCAACATAAACAAAAGAGGCGTGCTTCTGATTCTCAACAGTCTCATGCCTTGAGTGAAGATCAACGGCATCAAATTTGGATTCTGCTCTCGCGTCGCGAGCAGGATGTGACCGCATTCACCTGTCTTAAATATACAAACAGACAAATTGCTGCTCGTTTGGGAATATCAACTGACACAGTTCGTAGCTATATGCTAAAAGTTTTGCACAAGCTGGGGTTGGAAACGAAAGCAGATTTACGTGTTTTCTTTGCCGGATGGGATTTTAGCGAATGGGAACGTAGAAGCCCCTATAGCTAGCCTGATCTAAATTTCTTCCCCTATATTTGCTTCCCCTTTTAAGGCGTCCCCCAATTGATGTCCCTTGAAAGGGGTTTTTAATTTTTTGAGTTTGGGCTACTCTAGTGGGATGAATGAATTTTCAAAAAAACTGATCCTGAGAAAACGGCTTCTGAAGGTATTCCTTTGCCACTCCCACGTTGACCGTGATACTGTTCGCACTTTATACTCTCGTTTAAAAAAATATGGGGTGGATGTATGGTTGGACAGGGAAAACCTGCAGCCCGGGCAGGATTGGGAGCGCGAAATCCGTAAGGCGATTCTTAGGAGTGATGTGGTCATCACCTGCCTTTCACGTGGATTCAATAAACAGGAAGGATTTCGACACGAGGAATTAAAAATCGCGCTTGAAAAAGCGAAGTGGCTTCTCAATGAAGATATCTTTATCATCCCTGTTCGATTGGAAAAATGTGACATGCCCGAATCTTTATGCCATTTGCACCGCGTGGACTTGTTTGAAATAGGAGGATATAAAAAATTGGTCCGCGCCGTGGAGAGTAAGTTAAATCTCTTTGATTAAAATTCGTGATTCTGTTTAAATATATAATTGCATGAAGTTTATGTTTTCCTCTTTTTTCCCTTTTTATGAGCATACATTGCTTCGTCAGCCTGAGAGAGCAATGCATCTACAGTAAGGGTGGAATTTAAGTCGACCCGGATGACTCCCAAGCTGAAGGATAAGGTATAACCCTGTACAGATAAAAGGTTGTGAGAATCTACATTGCTTTGCAAGCGCGCCTGAATAGCGATAAGACTACCTTCTGTCGCATCAATGGTTAGGGCTGCAAATTCGTCACCGCCCATGCGCGCAATAACATCTGAATCACGAAAAGTCTCAGTTAAAATATGGGAAAAATGAGTCAATGCCGTATCGCCTTGAGCGTGGCCGAAGGTGTCGTTGATTTGCTTCAGACTATCCATATCTATATATAGCAAACATAAAGGATGGTTGGCGCGCCGTGCAAATTTCAACAGCCCATTGGCCATGATCATGAAGCCGCGTCGATTGTTTAAACCGGTCATTTCATCGGTCAGTGAGAGACTGCGCAGGCGTTCATTGGTTTTCTCCAGCTCCAGGTTTTTTTCATACAGTTTGTCTGCCAGCAATTGAAGGTGTTCACGCTGCAGTTGTCCAGTTTGAGGAAGTCTAGCCGGCGCAACTGGCTTTTTGAGGGTTTCCTGGACTGCATGTAGTACATCCTGCGGCTGAGCGGGCTTGCCAAGGATATGCTGAACGCCGCTAGCCGTTGCCAGTTTGCGTACCTCTGGTTCAAGATACTGAGCGGTTTGGAAAATGACCGGCACGCCCGAAAGCAAAGGTTCGGCACGCAGACGTCGGGCAAGAGTGAATCCATCCATATTTGGCATGACGATATCGGTGATGACCAGGTCGGGGATTTCAGTGCGTGCTAATTCCAACGCCTCAGCACCGTCACTGGCTTCCAACAGGCGATACCCAAAAGAGCTCAGCAGCGTGATATAAAGCTGCCGGTCTGCTGGACGGGTGTCTACGATGAGGATGGTTGCCATTACGGTTACCTTTTTAGATGGGCATAACAAAAGTCCTAATAAGTATGCCATTGGATAATAGCACAATTCCAGCTGGTAATAGTGAAGAGATCAGCTTTTAAGTGGGCTTGGCTTAATAAAAAAAACCTTCTTTATGTCTGGAAAGAAGGCTGTGCGAAAAGATAAATTGGATTACGAAGTGGGAGCCTACAATGATAATTACTCTGGAAACGAGAATTTATCCAAAAGATTCCAATTTTCCGGGCCTTGTTGTACCGTCCATTCCAAGTCTCTGACTGTGAAAGTCATCCCCGTGCCAAGACCAAAGGTCGGATCTTTTATCTGAGTTGTTGAGTTTTCCGGTAAATCAACAATTTTTATATGTGGCAGCCAGTTTTCGGATTTATAGGGATAACTTTTATATCCCATTTCTTCTGCGATTCTGCCCAGATCGTTATACATATTTTCAAGCGCTGGAGTTTTTTCTGCCAACAGCCACAACCTGCCTTGTTGATTGTTGACATTCATTCTGGCAATATTTGCAACTTTGATTTCAAAGGGACACAAATTTAAAGCATACTCTTGCAGACGTTTTTTCAAAGAAGTAAAATCTTCAACATTTCGAATGGCCTGGATGGTTAAATGCAAATCAATAATCGGCGTTCCATCAACAATTCGAGCTTTTTCTTCTGAAAGCTTAAATAGGTTGGGGTAATCTTCGCTATCCGGCCTGACAATAATAAATGTTGATTTACCGTTTAATGTTGAAGCTTCCATGATTTCTGTTTCCTTTACTCTGTTTCTATAAAGCTCAACATGGGCTTCGCCATCATTCCTTCCCACGCCATAATTCCATGCAAGTAGTCCGTGATGTAAATCCTTTTGCCAGACCGTGCGAAGCCTGTCTTCCAGTTCCGCCATACTACTTTTCACTGATGTTATTTTGAATTCATCGCCTGCACGCTCAGATCGTAACAATAGATAGCCTTCATTTTTCGGGAAATGCTTTAAAAGCATGTTTGAAAACCGTCTGAGATCCTGGTCTATGGCAGCGCTTCCATAACGTGCATTTCCTTCATGCATATTAAGCATGTCTGTGAGCGCTACAGCTTGGATAAGCGTATTATCCAGGTACCAATTTGCCCCAAGACCATTGAGCATACCTGTTAAAGCGTCTTTGGTTACTATACTTTCCACTATATCTTTGGTGATCCTAACCTGTTCAATGGCCTGTTGCTCTAATGTAGCGGGCAATGCTAATGTATGGATTTTATCTATAAATCTTTCATAGGGAATATTAAACTCATGCCAACTTTGAAAGTTGTTATTTTCCTCAATGGGCCTCGGAATCTCCGAGTGGCTCTCGAGAATAGTTTGTCTAATTACTACGGGCCTGAAGGTCTTTCGCTGCTTTTGAAGTTTCTTTTCGGCCTCAGTTTCTGTAAGGCCCACGCCAAAATCCCATGTCAGAAGAGAGTCCACTTCCTGGTCACGGTACAGCTTTGATAACAGACTCTTAATGTCCTTAGGTGTTTTCGAAGTGGAAAATATCCTAAATTCATCACTGCCCGGGGACCTGCGAACAAAATCGCCGATCTCGAGAGTGAAAATGGACATTAATTGAAATGCCAGTTTGTGTAATTCTGAATCGACTACCAAGGCTCCATACACTTTGTTAGCTTGTCGCAAGTCATAGATGTCGATCTTTGCCATTCCTATAATATGTTCTTCAGGCAGCAGCCACTTTCCTGCGCGTGTATTAAGAGCATGAGTAATGGAATCATAGACCGCCAGGTTTTTCGCATTCTTTTGAATGCCTGAGAGAAGCCCAATCAACCCTTGAATTTGTCTTTCACTGATCGGCAGTGCCTGAAAGAGATTCTCCAGTTCTTTAAATGATTGCAGGAAAATCTTTAGCTCATTATCCATTTTATTCTTGAGGTGCGATTGTTTGGGGTTGTGCTTTCAGGATTTTCTCCTGAAGGGTGATGCTTTTTTGAATTTCATATTGCATACCTTGTTGTTGAAAACTCTCGATGGAGTCATTAACCAGGGTTAGAGCAGTTTTCAACCCCACGCCGGTTTCGAAACAGACAGAAGCCAGCCCAAGCTGACCTTTTGCAAGTTCATCCACTCTTCCAAACTCTTCCGCAGATTGAATACCTTCCGTGAAGAAGCGTCTGGCATCATCATAATTTTTTCCTTTTAATGCAACAAAACCCAGTCCGTTTAATGCATAACTAATATGTCGAACAGGGTCTTTTCGGACTGGATCCCGCCAGGTATCCAAAGCTTTTTGATACCATTCTCTGGCTTCCTTAATGTTTCCACGCTCATATTCGAGATCGCCCAAACCATATTGAGCAAAACCCTTACTATATATTCCATAGTCGTCGCTGATAAAAACTTCGCTCGTCTTAAGGACATCTTTTAATAATTTTTCAGAACGATCAAAATTACCGAGGCGCAATTCAACAGTTCCCAGGGATCTTTTTGCTGCGGCGATCAGTAGTTCGTCTTCGGTTTTGGTAGTCGCCAGCAAAGCCTCTTCAGCCCATTGCAAAGCTCTCAAATAATCCCCTTGATAGAAATATATCCAGGATATATTTCTAGCGAAAGTGCTTACTGACTTCCAATCCATTAATAATTTTGCAGCGCTTAGGGCAGCGTGTGCCAAAGTCATACGATCATACCAAAACGCACGCTGCCACAGGACACTGCCAAACTGAATGCCTATCTGTATCAGAATTTCAGCGATGTTCCGAGCTTCCTTTGTCAGGGGCTTGGAAC
The DNA here is from genome assembly GCA_014379595.1 of Anaerolineales bacterium. Classification (GTDB taxonomy): domain Bacteria; phylum Chloroflexota; class Anaerolineae; order Anaerolineales; family Villigracilaceae; genus Villigracilis. The sequence continues at coordinate 12,393 of JACMLM010000035.1, read as the reverse complement.
TGGATTGTTTTTTCTGCACAGATTTATAACACCATTGAGCCGCGCTAAGTATATTGTTGCGATCCATCAACAGATCATCGTACCCTCGCCATTCTTTGAAACTGCTTTTTTGAGATAGAAATTTCACATAATAGTGAGCAGTTTTCAATTCGGCCTGTTTGATGAATTTTCTGTCTCCTGCAAATTGCGTGCGGATAAATCTTCGTGTTAGCGGCAGGATGCTGAAATAATCACGGTCGGGTTCAGGCTCGATCAAGGTCAACTGTAAAAGATCACTGATCGCATTATCGAAACTGTCACTATCTTCGATTCCAGCAATTTCATTGAGAGCGATTCTTGAAACGGCCTCGGGCTGTAACGCCAGAAGGAACAGTATCTTCTTCTCGTTGTCGTGCCGAAGCAAATTCCAACTGTGATTGAAGCAGTATTGCAGAATTGGAATCTCTGTATCAAGACTTAATTTATCCAATACCTGCGTAACTGAATAACCCAACACCGCAATTTGTCCATGAACCCATAAGAGGGCTAAGGGAAGTCCTCCAGTGATATCCACAAGGTATTTGTTTTGGTCTTGTGTAAGTTGGATATTCTTTTGTTGAGCGTCCCACGCTAACAAGGCATTACTTTCCTCAAAAGATAAACCTTGTAATCGAATGATCTGGCCCTCTGCAACCCGCTCGCGTGACGTAATAACGACCTTGAGTGTAATGGGCGATCTTCTTAAAAAATCGAGGATGTCCCGCTGTTCATTTTTGGATAACGCCTCGAAATTATCAAGGACAAGGAGAGTGGTATGTCTCGAAATGAGAACATAGGCACGCCTGATCTGATCCTGAATGGATAAATTTCCAATAGTGGGATTTCCCAGACTTGTGCCAATGGTGATCAGAATGTCTGATAAAGTTTTGGCTTCCGGGAGGATCGGCTCAATGCCATGCAGGGTCAACACCGATTCCTTGGCTGAAATCCAAATCACATTTGCAAAGAGATTATTTTCAACACAGCGATAGCCAAGCTCAATCGCCAGCGCGGATTTCCCCACACCTCCGATGCCTTCAATCCCTATGATGTAAGTGCGGCTGTTTGTTTGTAAAGATAGAAGAATAGATTTGAGTTCGTCCTCCCTCCCCACAAAATAGGGCCGCCTTGGCAAACCGGACAACGCATTTGTTTTTTCGATTTCCTTTTCGGTGGCAGTGATGCTCTCTATTTGTTTGCTATATCTGGTGATTGCTTCTCTTTCCATCGTGGCACTATTGATGAGATGCAGAGGTTGATCAGCCCCGTATCTTGCCAGCATCTCCTCCAAAGTATAGAGGTTTTTCTTATGCAAAGAGATCATCTTTTCAAGATGAAGAATTTCTTCCTTGTTCATCGTCCACCTAGTTTTCTATTTTACAGGATTGATGTCTTTCTTATAAACTTTTGATAGGATCACTTCAAGCTGCTTGATGGTCTCAAGCATGGAATTTTCTGCATCGGTCATATTGTGGACAATAATTGGAGGCACAAGCGCACTGCCCCATTTTGCATACTGTTCTTTAGCGAGATGATAGTTACGGGAATAGGTTTCCAATAACCTCACCAGATGTTTGACTTCCTCTTCGTGGTTTTGCCACAAAGGCTCATCTATTTGCGAGGTAAGCAGATCCTGCTTGATCTCAATTTCTTTTTCGGGTTCAGAGATGATAATCTCTGCCTCAGGATCTGACTCTTGACTTTGGGATGGGGTATCCTGTGCTTTTCTTCGGTCGCGGCGTTCTTCCAGTATCTTGCGACCCTCTTCAAAAACGAAATCTATAGCCTTTATAAGTATCGGGAGTTGTATAGGATCAATCATCATCGATGCTCCTTCTTATTTAGTATAGCATAAGCGGACTGTCTAGAATCAGGGTGTGTTATCAGAATTTGCTTCTGAGGCAATCATTTGGGACCTGATGGGGAGAGTATCAAGTGGTGCGTTGCACATCCCGTAGCGGATTCAGCTCCATATTACTTCGCCAAACCCAAATTCAATTCTGTAATGGAATTGGTGAAGCATATTGTGTTTTTAGTTGTATAATTTCATTACACTAATTTGGCGGGATATATAAAATGCCGCAAACCACCACACCCAAACAACCCCTTAAAGTTTTCCTTTGCCACTCATCAGAAGATAAAGTTGCTGTGCGCGCGCTTTATAAGCGCCTGACTCAAGATGGCATAGACGCATGGCTCGATAAAGAAAAACTTCTCCCGGGGCAGGATTGGGAATCGGAAATTCGTGAGGCTGTTCGCGAAGCAGACATAGTTGTAGTTTGCTTATCAAAGCAATTCAATCAAGAGGGGTTTCAACAACAAGAGGTGAAATGGGCTCTTGATGCTGCAATGAAACAACCAGAAGATAATATCTTTATAATTCCTGCACGGTTGGAGGAATGTAATACTCTCCAAAGTCTGAGAAAATGGCACTGGGTGAATTTGTTTGAAGAGAATGGCTATCAAAGCCTCATGAAAGCTTTTCGAACTCGCGCAGACAAGATTAATGCGACTTTGCAGATGAACCAGGAACAGATATCAAAGACCACTATTGAGCGAGAAACAGTCTTGGAAGATGCTGGGGAAAACCTCTCAGAAGACGACCAAAAAAAGCCTTTATATAGATTACATCCATCCATAATTGTAGCTTTGATTACTGTGTTTGGAACGATTGTGGCTGCAATCATAGGCGCACGCGGACTAGGAATCGGGGTTACGCCAAGTCCTACATCTATACCTGCTACTGCTGTTGTTTATACAGAGACAACTACACCAACATCAGTTCCAACAGAAACTGCTACTCCCAATGAACCAACTGCCATACCATCGACTGATACACCTGTTCCCACTTTTACTCCCCTGCCTGTTACTCTTGGGCAAGATTGGCTGGCTGGTTGTATCAGTACTTTGTGGGAAATATATCCTTCGACTGTTTCAGCCACTGATAGAGGGGATGGTTGTTGGCAGGAACCCTTGCATACTTTTTCTGCTGAGAATGGCGATCTGGATTTTCTTGCCGAACGTGGAAAAGGACCTAGTGAAATCTATGGATTATTCGTCCTGTTACCAGAAAGCGGAACAGTTACCTTTACAGCTCGATTGAGAGAATTGAATAATGCTGATCTTTGGATGGGAGTTTTTACCGAACCTGATATAAACTCACCAGGTCTGTTAATGGCCATCTTGAATGGTAGTGTGAATAGTCGTGCGGTTGTGCAAAAAGACCCCTCTACTTATGAAACTCTTCAAGGCTCACAAGGGATTAATCAGGGGAATGGTTTTTCGATTTCCTTCAGATTCAATGCACTCTCAGCCACTAGTATAGTGAACCCTCACGTGTTTGTAATAAATTCAGTTTCCATGCCATCAACACAAAAGTGGCTCTTTCTAGGTTATAAGGGTTTGAATAATCGCTATCGAATCGACGGTACGTTTCTTAATTTTGAATTGAAATAATAGGTTTGGATGAAATTCAAGATGAACGCGCGGATTAAATTCCGCGCGTTCATAAATTTCAAGATACAAGTTGATTACTCAGCGTCTTCAGATTCACCAGCTTCTTCAGCGCTTTCTTCTTGAGTGGTTTCTTCGGTTGGGGTTTCTTCCACTTCATCTTCGTCGTCATCGGGGTGGGCAAATACCATGCTGCTCATGAGAATTCTCCTTTCTATAGGGATTAGATTTCAGTATAAGGATGCTTCTTTAATATATTGTTATGAGCGGATTAATGATTTGAAATGGTTTGGTCCTGACCTGTTCGGACGTAAAATTATTTCATCGTGGAAATTATGCGCGAAATTGACAAATGCCCTCTCAAAGTCTTTCTCTGCCTTGCGCACAGTGATAAAGATGCTGAGGTGCGGATATTTTTTGCTTTGTGGGATTTTAATGCTTGGGAAATGGGAAAGATTCTAAGCATGGATACTATAAAATAATCTTTACTCGATTATCCATTTTCTATTTTCAATCAGTTATAATCCCATCGCTCCATAAATCCTAACAACGAATTGCTAATATAAATGTCGAAATCCTCATTTCAAGAAATCATCCTCAAACTACAAGACTTCTGGGCCTCGCACGGGTGCCTCATCACCCAGCCTTACTACACCCAAGTGGGCGCAGGGACAATGAACCCTGCCACTTTCCTACGCGTGCTTGGACCCGAGCCATGGAACGTGGCTTATGTCGAACCGTCTGTCCGCCCCGATGATGGGCGTTACGGTGAGAACCCAAATCGTTTTCAATTGCATACTCAATTTCAGGTGATTCTTAAACCTGATCCAAGCAATCCGCAGGAGCTTTATCTTGAATCGCTTAAGGCGCTTGGTATTGATCCGCGCCAGCACGATATCCGTTTTGTGGAAGATAACTGGGAACAGCCTGCCATCTCTGCCTGGGGTTTAGGTTGGGAAGTCTGGCTAGATGGGCAGGAGATCACGCAGTTTACATACTTCCAGCAAATGGGTGGCGTGGCGCTTGACCCTGTCTCTGTTGAAATTACTTATGGACTCGAACGTATCCTCATCGCTCTCAACAATGCCAAAGCAATTTGGGATGAGGAATATGGTGCGGGCGTTACCTATGGTGAAATTCGTCGTCAGGAAGAGTTTGAACATTCCAAATATTATTATGAAGTTGCCGACGTAGAACGCGCACGCAAGATGTACGAACTGTATTCTGCCGAAGCCGATGCCTGTCTTGAGCAAGGGCTGCTTGTGCCTGCGCATGATTATGTTCTTAAGTCTTCGCACACATTTAATATCCTCGACGCGCGCGGTGCGATCTCAGTTGCAGAACGTCAAGCTTTCTTTCGCAGAATGCGTGAACTCGCGAAACGTGTTGCAGAAGGGTATAGCGAACAGCGTAAAGCCGCGGAATATCCGTTGTTGAAAGAGAATGGTTCACAAGTTGCAAGTTCACAGGTTTCAACGTTCAAACCTTCCAACCTGCAACCTGCTAACTTCATTTTAGAAATCGGCGTCGAAGAACTTCCTGCTTCAGATGTGGATACCGCCTATGAACAACTCACTCAGCGGATTCCGACTCTGCTTAAGGAACTTTATCTTGAACACGGAGATATTCGCATCTTTACTACCCCGAGGCGGCTCGTTGTTTCCATTGACTCTCTCTCCCCGAATCAACCAGACCGCGAAGATATAGTCAAAGGTCCGCCCGCAGATAAAGCAATCGTAGGTCACGTTTCTAACGTGACAGATTCCGTTGGTAAAGAAAGTCACGCTACAAGCGTGACCTACACTCAGGCGGCGATGGGCTTTGCCAAGAAAAACGGAGTTGATACCAAAGCCCTTGAAGTCCGCGAACAAGATGGTGGTAAATATGTTTTTGCTGTCGTCAAACAAAAGGGGCGTCCAACTCCAGAAGTATTAGTAGAAGCATTGCCTAAACTTGTGGAGAGTATCAAGTTTGATAAATCCATGAAGTGGAATTCTTCAGGTGTAGCGTTCTCACGCCCGATCCGCTGGTATGTGGCCTTGCTAGGTGATATGGTGATTCCTTTTGAATATGCAGGTGTAACCTCAAGCAACACATCACGCGGACTTCGCCCTTACGACTCTCCTGAAATAAAAATCCCTTCTGCCGATAAATACTTTGATACGATTCGTGAAGCAGGAATCACATTAGATAAAGAAGAACGCAAAGCTTCTATTCTTGAACAAGTCAACCAGGCCGCGGCTTTAGTAGGTGGCGAAGCCATCATTGAAGATGGCTTGTTAAACGAAGTTGTGAATCTGATTGAAATGCCCACCGCTGTAATGGGTGGCTTTAATGAAGAGTTCCTTTCATTGCCAAGAGATGTATTGATCTCAGTGATGAGGAAACATCAACGTTATTTTCCTGTCCAACGTGTAGGGGCGACCCTACATGCTCAAACAAGTACCACTGCAAATCCTAGCGGGTCGCCCCTACTTCCACATTTCATCGCAATTAGAAACGGTGATGACATTCACATTGATACTGTCCGCGAGGGGAACGAACACGTCCTCGGCGCACGCTTTGCAGATGCAAACTTCTTCGTCCGCGAAGATGTGAAACTCAAACTCGAAGAATATCGTCCCAAACTATCTTCATTAACCTTTCATACGAAACTCGGTTCAATGTTAGATAAATCTGAGCGCATCGAGAAATTAGTCAATGAATTAATTCCGATGTTGAAACTTGAAAAAGACGAAGCCATCTTCGCCCGCCGTGCCGCGCATGTGGTCAAAGCAGATTTGGTGACTCAAATGGTGACCGAGATGACTTCTTTGCAAGGCATTATCGGCGGCGAGTATGCTTTACGAAGTGGCGAGCAAAAAGATGTTGCTGCCGCAATTAGTGAGCACTATCAAGCGGTTCCACAAACCAAAGCAGGTCTCGTCGTTGCTCTGGCCGACAGGCTCGATTCATTAGTTGGTCTATTTGGAGCTGGTTTAGCTCCCACAGGTACGAAAGACCCGTTTGGTTTACGACGTGCCGCAATAGGTGTAGTACAGCCGTTGATCGAACATGATATTGATTTTGATTTAACTGAAGCCGTGAAAAAATCTGCAAAGACTCAGCCGATTGAAGTAAATGCTGAGATACAAAAGCAGATACTTGAATTCATCACAGGCCGTTTGAAAGTTGTGTTAGGTGACCTCGGTTATAAACATGATATCGTCGAAGCTGTACTTGCGGCGCAACGCGAAGCGACTAACCCTGCGGGAACTGTTCTGGCGGTGAAGCAGTTATCCGCTTGGGTGAGACGCGAAGATTGGTCAACTATTTTGGACGGCTTCGCTCGCTGTGTCCGCATCACACGCGATCAGAAAGAAGTCTTCAAAGTCAACGAGAAATTGTTTGTTGATAAGGAAGAGAAGGATTTGTATTCTGCTCTTCAAGCGAATACAAAAACGAAGCCATCCAATGTGAACGAGTTTCTTGAAATTGCAGCCAAGCTTATTCCGTCCATTACTGCCTTTTTCGATAAAGTGCTGGTAATGGCTGAAGATAAAAAAATCAAAGAAAACAGGCTGGGTTTATTGCAAAAGATTGCTTCGTTATCAAGTGGATTTGCGGATCTTTCCAAACTGGAAGGTTTTTAGTTCAGAAGGCGGCTCAAACGGGCCGCCTTCTTTCTTTAGAAAAAGATTAGTGAATGCAATTATTGTTGTAAATGCACATGTAACTGGGTATAATTTTTTTATCATGTAGTGGGGTATTTAAGCCGTAGCCGATTCTCATATTAGATCTAGGGCTTTCATATGTAATACGAGTCAGGAAGTCCCTTTCATCACAAAGTATATGAACAAGGAGAAAAGTCTTATGTCCAAGCCAATTGCTCGAATTGTTTTTTCTATGCTGATAGCTCTTGCCCTTGTTGTGGGGATATACACCAGTGTACTCGGAGCATCACTACAAGCCAGCGCAAAGAGTGGAAGAGCGCAAGCTGACACCAATTTGATTCTTAGTGTAGGTCACCATCGAACGTTAGTTCAGGAAGTGGAAAGTTTTGATGTGCAAAGCGATTCGTATGATGAGCTTGAGTCCGACTGCGATCATGATTCCACGATCGATCCAGAAGGTTAGCCCACTATGCGGGGCAGTCTCTAGAGACTGCCCCATTTTTGTTTTAATACAATATTCGGTCTTCGTCCCCTAAATTTTTTTATAACTATATATTTAGAAGTGGATAAAATTGTTATATTTTTTTTATAACAATTTTAGGGTATTTTCGTTGAGTCTTCGATATACTGAACTCATGATAACACTTGAAAACACCTACGCTCAACCGCATCTGGCAGATGATGTTAATCTGGTCCATGCTGCCAAAGCTGGAGATTCTCAGGCGTTTGCTCAATTGTATGATACCTATATTGAGCGCGTATATCGCTATATTTACTTTCGTGTCACAGATGAGATGACAGCTGAGGATATAACCTCCCAAGTCTTCCTCAAAGCATGGGAAAATTTGGATCGGTATCAAATTGGAAAATCACCTTTTGTTGCCTGGCTTTATACGATCGCTCGAAATCAAGTGATCGATCATTACCGCACAAGTAAAGAAACTGTGCATTTGGATACAGTTCTGCATCTCGCAGATGAAGGTAAACTGCCCGATGAAGAAGTCCAAACCAATCTTGATGTAGAAGTGATCCGTGAAGCTTTAGATCAGCTTACAGAAGATCAACAGCAAGTGATCATTCTAAAATTTGTTAGTGGGTTATCAACCGAAGAAATTGCTGTTCAGTTGGATAAAAGAGAAGGTGCCGTACGTGCCTTACAGATGCGCGGTCTGCAAACTCTCGCGAAGTGTTTGGAAGAAAATGATTTATAGAGAGAAGCTTACAAACTAAACGGGCAGTCCATGGACTGCCCGTTTTTTGTTTAAAACTGGCTAAATTTGTTATATAATTTTTATAACAAATTTAGCACTTCGTCGTTATTCATCCTAGAAGGTTATAATAACCTAGTCTTTTACGACCAAAACAGGTCAATTTCAAGAATTTTCCAGCTAAATCGCTGAGTATAAGGAGAAAGATATATCATGAATGATTTTGATCAGGTTCTGGAAGCCTGCCTGGATGATCTCAAACGTGGCGCTTCGACCCTCGACGAATGCCTGGCCCAGTACCCTGAACATGCTTCACACCTCAGGCCGCTTCTAAAAGCTGCCGCACGTTTGGGTCTGGCTGCGGAAATCCGACCCTCGGCCGCTTTCAAAGCACGAACTCGAGCTAAGCTTACAATCCACATGCAGAAACACCCCCATACGAAGCAATGGGGTCTTTCTGTGTTTCAGAAACTGGCTTTCAGTTTTTCTGCTTTAATAATTGCTTTTCTAATTGCAGGAACCGCTTATGCTCAGGACGCATTACCGGGTAGTTCCTTCTATGTATGGAAATCCACGAGCGAACGTGTTTGGCGCGCGGTTTCCCCGGACCCTCTCTCCACTGATATTATGCTTTTGGCCCGCCGTGCAAATGAATGGATTGCAGTTTCAAAGAACCCCGACCTAAGTAATAAAGCATCAGAGAGTTATCGTCAGGCAGAAGATATCCTCGAGTCGGCAGTCAACGAAAATACCGAGCCGCGTATTTTGCCGGCTATTGAGAGAACTCAAAAGTTATTAAGTGAATCAGGTGTGGCTGTTCCCGCTCCAAATAATGCACATAGTCTCGGAGATCCCAACTCAAATAATGAAACTGGCGGCAAAGAAATGGATACCGCCCCAGACTCCATCATATTACCTCCTGTGATGCCATAATTTGAATGTTTTGCCCTCCTAAAATATACCTAAATTGCTATGTAATTTTTATGAATTAGGAGTAAAATTAGTGTACATTGAACCCAAATCAGACATTCGGGGATAAAGCTTACAGTCTGTCCTTTACAGAACAATTACAATTTTAAGTTAGTTTAGTATATGGACAATAATAATGAATTTTAGTTATATCAATCGCTCACTCGAATTGTACCCGGAAGAAAATCGCCTGCTGCGTCAGGCGAGGTCTGGTGATACAAGTGCATTTGTTCAACTTTATGATACTTATGTTGAGCGTGTCTATCGCTACATTCATTTTTTAGTTCCGAATATCAGAGTTGCTGAAGGGCTTACCTTTCAGACTTTTTTCAAGGCTTGGCAACAGCTTGATCGTTACCAGGTATTTGGCTCATCTTTTGTGGCATGGCTTTATTCAGTTGCGCAAAATCAAGTAGCCGCTTATTACCGTACTCATAAAAAGACCATTGCTCCAGAAAATGATTTTATATTAGCGGCTCGGGGTGGTGACTACAGCAGGGAATTCCAGACCATACGTGAAGGCCTTCAGTTTTTAACAACAGAACAGCAGCAAGTCTTAATATTGAAATTTGTTGCTGGCATGCCCAATAAAAATATTAGTCGCGTAATGGCAAGGCGTGAGGGTGATATCCGTGTTTTGCAAATGCATGCTTTGCAGACGCTGACAGAATCCCTGAATGAAATAGAAATAAAAATTAACATGCCAGGCTTTCAGCGAATCCTCGAAGAATGCCTGATGAAACTCGCGAACGGCGCATCCACTCTTGATAACTGCCTGACTCGTTATCCCATGTATGCTGCCCAGCTAAAGCCTCTTCTTAAAACAGCTCTCCTTCTCAGCCTGGGGCGTGATGTAAAACCCATGCCTACTTTCAATGCTTATACACGTACCGCATTGGTTCAATATGTAGGGACTCATCCTCGTCAACCAAGAATTATTATTACGCCTGCGTTCCAACGAACGGCGTTGGCTTTTACTGTAATGGTCGCGCTTCTTGTCGCAACTGGCACAGCCCAGGCTCAATCAGCTTTGCCCGGTGAGACACTTTATTCCTGGAAACGCGCAAGTGAAGAAGTCTGGCGCACCTTCTCTCTCAACCCGGTGGCAACTAATATTATTCTTACGGAACGCCGTGCAGATGAATTGATCGCAGTGGTGGATGACCCTGCTCAGATGGCAATTGCTATGCAGAGCTATTTAGAAGCACTAGCTAGGTTGGAAACGAATGATGCAGCTACTCTTACAACAATTGTCCTGCCTGCTTTAGTGGCGCAGCAGCAGACGTTACAAGATGCCGGCTTGTCCACTTCTGAATTGGATGATTATCTAATTGAGTTAGCGGTTCTGCCGATTGTGTTACCTACCGAGATTCCAGCGACAGCAACGGATATTCCACCAACAGCAACGGACATTCCACCTACGGCAACAGATATCCCGTCAACAGCAACCCATGTCCCGCCGACAGCAACGGACATCCCGCCGACAGCAACGGATGTTCCACCAACAGCAACGGATGTTCCACCGACGGCAACAGAGGTTCCGCCAACAGCAACGGATGTTCCTACTGAGCCTCCTGCAACTGTTGACCCTGATGCTACACCCACGGATGGGCTTGATTGAGAGTAAAGTTCTATAACACTACGGAGCAGCCAATTGACTGCTCCGTTTTTATTTAATGATGTGATTATGGTTTGTTTGCGATTCCTTTCAATCAAGTCTATAATACCAATACATGTCCACCATTGATGAAGTTAAATATAAAATAGATATCGTAGATCTTGTATCTGAGGCTGGCGTAAAACTGCGCCATGCAGGCAAGAACTATACGGGGTTTTGTCCGTTCCATGACAATAAGCACACGCCAGCATTTGTAGTATGGCCTGAGTCTGGGACCTGGCGTTGTTTTGGTCAATGTAACGAAGGTGGAGATATCTTCAAATTCGTGATGAAGCGCGAAGGGTTGGATTTCAAAGATGCTTTGCAAAAATTGGCAGACCGTGCCGGTGTGAAAGTGGAATCTTTTGTTTCGGAGAAACCAGAAGCAAAAGAAGCCAATGAACATTTGCGGACTCTGCTCGAAGATGCAATTATTTTTTATCGAACACATTTATTTAATAATAAAGAGATACTTGCTTACCTGCGTGAAAAACGCGGATTAACTGATTCAACGATTGAAATCTTTGGTTTGGGTTATGCGCCTCATGGCTATGATAATCTTCTGAAACATTTTTCTCCAAAAGGATACAGCCAACAAGAATTAATTGATGCTGGCATGCTTTCTGCTCGTGACGAAGATAAAAAACATTTCGATCGCTTTCGTAACCGCATCATGATTCCCATTCGTGATGAAAATGGGAAAATGGCTGGATTCGGCGCGCGTATTGTTGACCCGAATGATATTCCCAAATTTTTGAACTCACCTGAAACGCCAATATTTAGCAAAGGCCGCCTGCTTTATGGGTTGGATAGAGCCAGAAAACCTATTCGTGCAAATGACCAGGCTGTCATCGTTGAAGGTTATTTGGATGTGATCGCTTTGCATCAAGCAGGGTACGAAAATGTTGTCTCCCCGATGGGAACAGCATTAACTGAAGATCAATTGCGTTTGTTGAAGAAATCATCTCGTAGGATCGTGCTCGCGCTTGACCCTGATACAGCGGGACAAAAAGCCGTGCTGCGCGGACTCGATGCAGCACGTTCTGCCATGGATCGTGAAGGTGAGTTGGGTTTTGATGCACGTGGGCTACTCCGTAATGAAGCACGTCTGCAAGCAGATTTGCGTGTGGCATCCATGCCTGATGACCTTGACCCCGATGAAATCGTGGCACGTGATAAGGAAGAATGGAAGCGGCTGATCGAGAATGCCAAGCCAATTGTCACACATGTAATGGATTCTTTGGCAGCGGGGCAAAATCTTAACGATGCTAAAGTGAAGAATCAAATAGCGGCACAGGTGCTTCCGTTAATTGAAGACTTGCCCAGCCCGATGGAACGCGATACATACCGTCAGGCGCTGGCGCGAATGCTAAAGGTAGATGAACGCGCATTGATGGGCACGCAGGCTCAAGGTCCGGTGGTGAGGCGTAGACCG
>JACMLM010000034.1 GCA_014379595.1 Anaerolineales bacterium | reverse complement strand
CGATGTAGAAATTGCCTGGCGTAATGTGTGGATCGGTGCCGCGATCACATCCCTGCTATTTTCTATCGGAAAATTAGCCATCGGGACTTATCTGGGAAATGGCAGTGTCACTTCAACCTATGGGGCAGCTGGCTCTCTTGTAGTCATTTTGGTATGGGTTTATTACTCTGCTCAGATCCTGTTCCTAGGTGCAGAATTTACACAGGTGTACACCAATATGTTTTCACCCAAGCCGAATCCTGATCAGTCTAGCGAAAATACAAATAGAGTACTGAATGTTAAGGAAATAGCATAACTGTGAATCAGAATTTAGCATCGACACCTCCCTCCTCAACTCCTCTTCCCGAATGGACTACTCATCGGGTGGTCGCTGCGACATTAAGCGTTCTCGCGATAGTGGCTGGGTTTTTATTAGTTTATCGCTTTCGAACACTAATCATCATTCTCTTCATAGGAGTGGTATTTAGTATTGCAATTGCTCCCATTGTAGATTGGCTCACCCAGCATCGCTTGCCGCGTTGGGTCAGTGTAATCCTTATCTACCTAACGTTATTAGGAGTCTTCACAAGCCTTATCAGTTGGGCTGTTCCTCAAGTGATTCAACACTCCACGACAACTTTTCCTCTGATCGAAAATTACTATCAAAGTTTAAGAGCCAGCTTGAGCAATTCTTTCGATCCTTTAATACGTGAATTGGGGTGGCAGTTATCCCCCAGCTTTACCATAGAGCCTATCACAGATGCGCCGATAGCCGAGACTAATACTTTGGATGGTATGGCTCCCGCTCTCGATGTCATTAAAGCCACGATCAATGGCATCCTTGTTTTGATCGTCATCTTATTGTTCAGTTTTTATTGGACAGTCGAAGGCGAACACGTGATCCTCGCGCTTTTATTGATCATGCCAAATGAAAAGCGCGAAAGCATGCGTCATGCCATTGATGAGATCCGTACGCGCGTTGGCGGCTATATACGTGGACAAGGATTTCTGGCAGCTATCATTGCAATCGCAGCATTTATCGCTTATATGATCATCGGTTTGCCATCTCCTTTAAGCCTGGCTCTCTTCGCAGGTGCCATGGAGTTGATCCCGTTATTGGGTCCTATGCTTGGTGCCATCCCGGCTATTTTGATCGCTTTGACCACTGATCCTTCTAAAATCATATGGGTGATCGGTGCAACAGCTCTGATCCAGTTCCTTGAAAACAATGTTCTCTTGCCGCGCATTATGCATAAAACCGTTGGTGTGAATCCCCTGATCACATTACTGTCCATGTTTGCTTTTGGCTCATTATTTGGGTTTATCGGACTGTTGTTAGCGATCCCCATCACCGTCGTCATTCAAATCGTGATAGATCGATCCGTGCTAAAAGAACAGGAACCAGAAATTACACTGCCTGAAGGTCGTGACAGTTTAAGTAAACTTTCCTACGATACAAATGAGCTTGTATTAGACGTACGTAAGATGGTACGGCACAAGGAAGGGGAAGAAGAGGCCGAGACCAGTGACCAGGTGGAAGACGCAGTCGAATCGATTGCGATGGATTTGTCCAATACGATTACGCAAGCACTTCAATTAAAGAATCCTTCATGAAACAAGTTGCCTGGTTCACAGTGGTTATTTTGACCACACTTACGGTAGTATTTCTCGTTTGGGAACTTCGAACGACTGTCCTCTTGTTCATTTTATCAGTGGTTGTAGCGGCTGCCATCCGCCCGATCGTTGATTATTTTCTCGCACGCGGATGGTCACGCGGCACGGCCTTATTGATTTCTTATGGGATCTGTGTAGGCACAATCATATCTTTTGGAATTATTTTCGGTGCACCATTTTTTGTCTCATCCCAACAATTGATCAGGGACCTCGCCAGCGGATATGAACAGATCCTAACCCAATGGCCAGATGGCACTTTATTTCAAAGACTTGCAGCGCAGGGTCTGGCGGTTTTAACCGATCTGCTGAAAACATTGAGTGAAGCGCAAATCAATGGACTGATCCAATTTTTTCTGGGTGCAGCATTGGGATCTTTCGATCTCCTGGGCCAAATAGGCATTGTTCTGGTACTTAGTCTTTATTGGGGTGCAGACCAGGAAAGATTTAAACGCTTGTGGTTATCGATCCTGCCAGTGGATGTAAGAACACGGGCGCGTGAGATCTGGCAACAGGTTGAAACAGACCTGGGCGCTTATTTGCGCAGCGAATTAATGCAAAGCCTGATAGCCATAGTACTGCTTGGGATGGGCTATCAATTGATGGGTTTGAAATATCCCATTGTTCTAAGTGTAATCGGTGCAATTGTATGGTTGGTTCCATGGGTGGGTGTATTGTTGGCAGTCATACCAGCTCTTATCGTTGGAATATTGACGAGTCCACTAATGGCCTTGATGGCAACTATCTGGACCATCCTGGTTCTAGCTGTGTTGGAATTTATTGTTGAGCCGCGTATCTTTAATAGCCAACGCTATAACTCTTCCTTGACCATTGTGATGATTATCGTGATGGCAAGCCTCTATGGGATTATGGGTATATTATTTGCAATTCCTTTGGCTGCCGCAATTCAGATCATTGCCACGCGCTTGATGCGCCCAATAACCCCAACAGTGGATGTTACAAGCCACCCTAGTCTTCAAGTTCAAGATCTTCAGGAACGTCTTCAATCTGTACAGGAGTTGCTCATTCAACCAGATAAACCACCCAGACCCGAGATCATTACTCTTGTAGAACGGCTGGCAAAGCTAATAGAAAGAGCAGACGCAGAAAATTGATCAGCTGAGCAAATACTCATTAAAGCAGAACCAATTATCGCCGTTGATGGAACGTTTTAGATTACTCCCAGATCAATTTTTTTCTTAACAAGACGTTAACGTATCCTTCCATTGACCTTAAGAGCGGATGTGTATCATCTCCTTTGATATATAAATCATAAGGAGAAAAGAATGTCCAAAACAATTCGTTCGTTAATGTTCGTTATCGTAGCTATGAGCCTCTTGCTCGCCGCATGCGGCACCCCAGCCACCGAGGCCCCAACTGCGGCCCCAGAACCTACTGAAGTTCCTGTTGAACCCACTGCAGCTCCCACCGAAGCCCCAGTTGAAGATCCATTGGCTATGTTTGCTCCAGACGCTGTAACTGGTGACGTCATCACCGCTGGTTCATCCACCGTGTTCCCTCTCTCTGAGCGCATGGCTGAACTCTTCCAACAGGAAGGCTACACCGGCAACGTGACCGTTGACAGCATTGGCACCGGCGCTGGTTTTGAGCGCTTCTGTACCGCAGGCGAGTCAGATATCGCCAACGCTTCCCGCGCCATCAAAGACAGCGAAGTTGAACTCTGCAAAGCCATTGGCCGCACACCCATCGAATTCCGTGTGGGTACCGATGCTTTGGCCGTTGTGGTAAGTGCTGAGAATGATTTTGTCACTGCCCTCAGCAAGGAACAAATTGGCAAGATCTACTCTGGTGAATTCACCACTTGGGATCAGGTCGATGCTTCCTACCCCGCCGAAGCCATTGCTGTTTACAGCCCAGGCGCAGATAGCGGTACCTTCGATTACTTCAACGAAGTTGTTGTTGCCCCTCTCTTCCTCAATGCAGATGGGAAAGCTGATCTCGCCGCTGGCGAAGAAGCCATCCTTGGCCTCCCAGGTGCACAGTTCTCTGAAGATGACAACGTGCTCGTTCAAGGTGTGGAAGGCAGCCCCTATGCAATTGGTTACTTCGGCTTCGCTTACTTCTCTGAAAACTCAGGCGCTTTGAAGGCCGTAGCAGTTGATGGTGTAGAACCCAACCAGGGCACTGTGGACGATGGCACTTATCCTATCGCCCGCCCGCTCTTCATCTACTCAGATGCTAGCATCCTCGCTGAGAAGCCTCAAGTTGCTGCATACATCTACTTCTACCTGAACAACGTCAACAACGAGATCCTCGATGTGGGTTACTTCCCCGCTCCCGCCGCTGACCTCGAAGGCTCCATGGATGCCTGGATGTCTGGCACCGGCACGAAATAAGAGAATAACTTTGTAAGATGTGGGCTGGTCTTTATATAATGAGGCCAGCCCATTCTTGCTGTTATACGCTAGTCTTCTGGTAGGGAGCCTTTGGGCATATCGGGTAAAGATTGCTTGAAAGAAATCCCAACAGAACTCGATAGCAAAGCCATCATCTTAAGAGTATTCATCCCGATCACTGTTGAGCAAAAAATTTCATAACACATATTCTCCAATGCCGTATAATATGAGCGAATAATAATGAAACAAGAAAATACAATTATGGAAAATCAAAATTTCCGTCCGCTCGATCTCAAAAAGAAAATGCGTTTGGGTGAAAGTGTCATCCAAACCCTGCTGTTCCTTGCAGGGTTTTTATCCATTTTTATCACCGTAGCCATCGTCTACGTATTGGGCAAGGAAGCGTGGCTGTTTTTCGGCAATCCAGACGTAACCTTTGCAAAATTTTTAGGTACAACAGAATGGTCGCCAGGAATTGGAAAGTTCGGAATTTGGCCGCTTGTAACATCCACCCTCACCACCAGTTTTATTGCGATGCTGGTCTCGCTTCCTTTTGGGCTGGCAGCAGCACTGTATCTAAGTGAATATGCTTCTCCGAAAGCACGGTCAGCGTTAAAACCCATCCTCGAGATTCTCGCAGGCATTCCAACCGTTGTATACGGATATTTTGCATTGCTATTTATGACTCCTCTTTTACAGTTTATTTTTGGCGAGGGCGTGCAAGTCTACAACATGCTATCTGCAGGCATCGTCATGGGCATCATGATCCTGCCGCTGATATCATCCATGAGTGAAGATGCATTAAGTTCAGTACCTCGTGCACTTCGTGAAGGCTCATATGCCATGGGTGCAACCAAAATTGAAACCAGCTTGCAGGTCGTTCTGCCTGCTGCATTATCAGGCATAGGTGCAGCGCTTATCATCGGCATCTCGCGTGCAGTCGGCGAAACGATGATCGTTGCTGTGGCCGCAGGCGCTGGCCCAAATTTCACCTTCAATCCATTTCTAGCCGCCGAAACAATGACAGGCCACATCGCCCGCATCAGCGGCGGTGACTTGAGCTACAACTCAATTGATTACACAAGCCTCTTTGCCATTGCATTGATGTTGTTCCTAGTTACATTGGTATTAAATCTTATCAGCCAGGGGATCATTAATAGATTTCGCCAGAGGTATGAATGAATTCAAACCACAACCATTACCCCGAAGGTGAATCTTTACGTCGTGCTCTCGCCACACGCTATCGCAATGCATCCATCGGGCGGGTGCTATTCTTCTCCGCGCTGGTGATCGCCATATTAAGCCTCGTTGCACTGCTCTATAACGTTATTGATGGTGCATTCGGTTATGTGGCCTTTGAATACAAAAATGATCCGACCGAATTTACATCGAAACCCTTGGATGATCTGACCAAGGAGGAATTGCTGGCTATTCTCAAGGCCAATCTTTCCTCGGGCGCATATACGAAGCTGGATAACGAAAAACCAATGGAGAAGCGTTCCCGGTCAGTTCTATACACACTGTTATTGGAACGACTGATCCAAATTGATACAAAACAAACCTGGTCTCTGACCGATTCCATTTTTCGTAGTGGAGAGATCAAAGCTGAAGTTGCACAGAAATATCCTGAAGCAAAGTTGGAATTTCGTTCATGGCTTACGCCGGTATTTCTTACCACGCCCATGTCATCCAAAGCTGAGTTCGCAGGCGTACGTACTGCCATATTTGGTTCGCTGTGGATGGTGGGAATCGCCATTTTATTTGCCCTGCCCATCGGCACGGGTGCAGCGATCTATCTTCAAGAATACGCCAATAAAAATTTTCTTAACCGTGTTATTCAAACCAATATTAATAACCTTGCCGGTGTACCCAGTATCGTCTATGGCATGTTGGGGCTGGCGATCTTTGTGCGAACTTTGGAACCCCTCACAAGCGGAAGCATATTCGGCGTCACAGATGCAAATGGGCGTACCATTTTATCCGCCGGGTTGACAATGGGCATACTGGTTCTGCCGCTGATCATCATCAATGCACAAGAGGCGATCAAGGCTGTACCTGATTCATTGCGGCAAGCCGCGTTTGGCGTCGGCGCAACTCGCTGGCAAGCCGTCTGGCATCATGTATTACCCAATGCCCTGCCAGGCATTCTAACCGGCAGCATACTTGCGGTTTCACGTGCCATCGGCGAAACAGCACCGCTGATCGTCGTGGGTGCATCCACCTTCATCAGCCTTGACCCGGATGGCCCATTCTCAAAATTCACAGCATTACCGATCCAGATCTATCAATGGACAACACGCGCCCAGCCTGAATTTCATTCCATTGCGGCAAGCGCCATCATTGTCCTGCTTGTTCTGTTGCTCACTCTGAATGCCACAGCGGTCTTGTTACGCAACCGCGTGCAAAGAAGATATTAGGCTGATACACATCCTAAAGGTTTTTTTACTCATTCTAGTTTATGAAATTACCCATGAATACCTTTGGGTTTAATAAGGAATAATTTATGGAAACAAACGAAATTCCTCAATATTCAATCGAGACCAAAGATCTGTCCATCTTTTACGGCACCTTCAAAGCGGTCAGCGATGTGAATTTATTGATCGAAAAGCAAAAGATCACCGCCATCATCGGGCCTTCCGGTTGCGGAAAATCCACGCTCCTGCGTGCCTTCAATCGCATGAATGATTTTGTACCAAGTAGTTATGTGACCGGTAAAGTGCTCATGGGTGGTCAAAACATGTACGGCGCGAATATTGACCCCGTTGAAGTCCGCAGAAAAATCGGCATGGTGTTTCAGAAGCCGAATCCATTTCCAAAATCCATTTACGAAAATATTGCCTGGGGCGCACGCATTAATGGCTTCAAAGGAAATATGGATGAACTGGTGGAACAATCTTTGCGCGGGGCGGCACTTTGGGAAGAAGTAAAAGATGTGCTCCAGAAGAGCGCCTATGAACTTTCCGGTGGACAGCAGCAACGCCTGTGCATCGCACGCACGATTGCGATTCAGCCAGATATCATTTTAATGGATGAACCTGCCTCCGCGCTTGACCCGATCTCCACGCTCCGCATTGAAGAGTTGATGCAGGAACTTAAGAAGAATTACACCATCATCATCGTTACACACAACATGCAGCAAGCCGCGCGTGTTTCTGATTACACTGCCATGATGATGTTGGAAAAAGATGGCTCACGCTCTGGCACAGTGATCGAATTTTCTGAAACAAAAAAGATCTTCACTAATCCCAAAGATAAACGCACCGAAGATTATGTAACGGGAAGATTCGGATAACATGTCAAAACCAAAAGTCATTTTTATTTGCACAGGTAACTCAGCACGCAGTCAAATAGCCGAGGGACTCCTACGGTCATTGGCTGGCGATCATTTTGATGTTTTCAGCGCAGGCACAGAACCTAAAGGCGGAATCCTACCCGAGGTCCAGGAAGTGCTGCGTGAAGTTGGTATCGATACCAGCTTGCAGTGGTCGAAATCGGTTATGGAATATATGGGCAAGGTCAACTTTGCAAATGTCATCACGGTCTGTGCAGATGCCGAGGAAAATTGTCCTGTGGTATTTCTTAACATGGGAACTCACGACCATTGGCCCTTTGACGACCCAGCTAAATTTGATGAAGAGCAGCGCCTCGAATCCACCCGACGCGTGCGCGAACAAATTGAAGAACGTCTGCGCCTTTGGCTGACCGAGCAAAGCATCACGCCGCGTGAATATCGTCAGGCATAATTGTCAGTAGTAAAATGAGTGAGATGAGGTAGTTATGATAAGAAAAACTTTTGAAAATGAGATCCAACAGGTAAAAGATGAAGTACTCCTGCTTGGTTCGATGGTGGAACATGCCATTATTGCTTCGGTCGAGGCGCTAAAAAAACGCGATATTAAAGGCGCGGAAAAGATCATCCTCGAAGACAAAAATGTCAATAAAAAACGATTTGCGATTGAAAATCAATTAATGATCTTGATCGCCACCCAGCAGCCCATGGCGCATGACCTGCGATTCCTTGCATCCACCATGGAAATTATTTCCGAGTTGGAGCGCATGGGTGATTATGCCAAAGGTATTGCAAATATCAACATCCGCATGGGTGAAGAGTCTTTGCTTAAGCCGCTGATCGATATTCCCCGCATGGCGCAAATCGGTACCAGTATGTTACACCGCTCATTGACCGCCTTCATCAATGAAGATGTGGCAGCCGCGCAAGCAATCCCTATTGAAGATGATGAAGTGGATGCGCTCTACAACCAAATCTATCGCGAGTTGATGATGATCATCATTCAAGACCCCAAATCCATTGAGCGTGCCAACTGGCTCTTATGGGTTGCACACAACCTCGAACGTGTTGCAGATCGTGTGACTAATATTTGCGAACGCACGGTATTTATTGCAACGGGTGAAATGAACGAGATCAAGTCCAGTGACGATGAATTCTGGAAGGGTCAACAGCACTAAACACTACGCAGTAAATAAAAAGTGCGGCCAATTGGCCGCACTTTTTATTTACCAAACTCTCTCCATATTAGCATTATCGCGCGGCCTACGGCCCACCTTCGGCATATCCAGCCACTCGCCATGAATTTTTACGCGCACAACATCGGCGGTAAAGTCTGATGCGGTGGTTCCATTATTACTAAACAGATACGAACCCACTGCATAAATATCTGCAGGGACTCCCAGCTTTTCAAATTTACGAATTTTTTCTGGATTGAATCCACCTGACACAACGATCTTCACATTGCGACAATATTCGAGCGCCGCTTCTTTCTGCGCCTCGGGCATGTTCCAGTTTTCTGAAGCAGAATCCAATGCCTGACGGATGTTAAACACCAACCGTGGATTCACACCGAGGTCAAGGCTTGCATCGCCCAGCGGCAGGACAGATACATCGCGTAACGTTCCACTTGTATCCAAACGGATACCATATAATTTATATTTTTCGGCTTCTTCTATATTGCCAGAATCCAATAATTCACTATACTTTGCAAACATCGCATTTAAGACGCGCAGTGAATCGCGCACGGAATCATTATTGAAATCAACCAATGCGATGCGCGGAATATTCGCAGGCAAAATACGTGCAAACTCCATCATCGCTTCGGCTGTATCGCCCAGGAAAGAAGCAATCGCAGCATGAGCCACTGTCCCGCCGCCTGCGCCGCCCCACCAATCTCCTTGTGCATCAGTTGAAACATATGGCCCCAATTTTTGTGAATAATCCATGTTAAATCTTTGTACGGCAATGTTATAAGCATATCCATCAGAAGCTTGCACTTCGTGCAGATCAAAGCGCGCTGGGAAGAATAATACAGGTTTGCCTCGCGCCGCAGTTAAAGTCTGATACACATTTGTTGACACACGGCTTGAACGCGTGAGGATGCCCAATGTTGGTGTTTCAAGCAAGGCAAAATCGCGATAACGTCCGCGCACTTTGATAACAGGCTCAACATTCATCGGGTTGCCATCCGCCGAGTCTGTTACATCCCCATCTTGTACGGCCCACACTTCCAATTTATCTGCTGTTTCTATGAACTGATCATTCTCCCAATATCCCGTGCAATGACGAAGCATCTCAAGTGCCTTATCCACGCCTACGATCACCGTTGTTCCCAAACGACGTGTGAACCACTGCATTTCCACTTCAATATCACCTATCTCGATATTTTCTGACGATACACCTTGCGGAAGGTTATGATAGAAACCTGAATAGGTATATCCCTCTTTTGCAAGTGCGATCAACATACGGTTGATATTCTCAAAATATTTATCTGAATACCAGCCGCGGCGCATTCGATCAACATCGAGTTTGAAAGTTTCATTTGTAAGACGGGTTTTATTAAAAATTGACATTATTCCTCACTGCTTATTCCAATGGCTCTGTTGAACTTACGATCTTCATCCCTGCTTTTGCAAATCTTTCATATGCTTTGTCTGCCGCGTCGGTATGATCCACTATAGTAGGCACGACAACTGGCGAAGAGCAATCTTCGAGTAAATAGACTTTCTTTGCAAGTGCAGGGTCAATGGCTTGAATATCTTCAAGTAGGTCAGAAATTGTCCACGCTACACAATGACTCTTTGCCTGCCCTGCGATATATAACTTATCAACTTCCTGCAAGTGCTGAATAAATTTTGGGTTGCGTATGCCCAACGTTTCATCCATTGGACCTGTCAATACTTCGGGGCCGATCACTGAATAGTTCTCTGTAAACGGTTTATTACCTTTAATCTCAAAATCAGGTTGTGCCACGCGTGCAATGGAATGAAAAAATATAGCTTCTTCTATAGCAGGTACAAGTGCATGACCAATTCCGCCCAGCATGGCGTGATACGGCCAGATCGTTAAAGCAAATTTGCCGCGATGCTCCAACGTCTCTGCATAATGGATCATCATTTGCTGCCCATATTCTGGAGCAATATTAAAATTGGGTGCGAGCGCAGGGTTAAAAGTCCACTTGCCTTCGCGTAATTCAACGGCATGAATATCGGTATATGGTGCGGGATGATTTCCTTCCCTATCTATAAAAAAGATGGGATGAAAAATTTGCTGAGCCGTGTGTGTATCCATTGTGGCTGTGATGTGTGTGATATTGCCAAGATTGCGATAGATAAACTCACATAGGCGAGTGTTATCATCTACTGCACCACGTCCACTGCGGCCAGTGACAAAGAGTTCAAAATTGGGAATGCAGAATGTATTTTGCACATCGATCAGCAAAAGGGAGATTCTATCCTTCGAGGCTGAAGCAGGTTTCAGGTCGTGCTGATTCGCCCACTCGCGTGCTTGAGATGCGCGGGCAGCGTAATCCACTTTCCAGATTTCGCCTACATGGGATGAGTCAAAAAATTCAGGGAGGGGTAAAGGTTTATTGTTCATATGCACCTAGTTTGAAAAAGCAATCTCCATTTTTTTGAATTGATACAGCATGGCAGGTCTGTGCGCACCAGTAATGTCTTTTTCGCCTGTTTCCTGCAATAAATTAGTAGCAAGCATTCTCTTTCTAAAATTTCTTTTATCCAGCTTATCGTCAATAATGATCTCATACATGGTTTGAAGTTCTGAAAGTCTGAATTGTTCAGGCATCAGGCCATAAACAATATTGCTATACCCAGCTTTCGCCCGTAGACGCTTAACAGCATATTTCAAAATATCTTTATGGTCAAACGCAAGTTTGGGAAGTTGATCTACAGATGACCATGTGAGGTCTGTTACTTTTTTCGATTCTGGTTGGTCAAGGACTTTCCATGGAATCAATGCGAAATATGCAACAGTGATTACTCTGGATCGCGGATCGCGTTTGGGATCGCCAAAGGTATAAAGCTGCTCCATATAAACATTCTTTACACCAGTTTTTTCGCGCAGTACTCTATAAGCAGCAGCCTGCAAAGATTCACCATGCAGTAAAAATCCGCCTGGCAAAGACCAGTTTTCTCGGAAAGGATCTTCGGCTCGTTTGACAAGCATCACCTTAAGTTTATTTGTATTAACAGTAAAGATGGCAAGGTCAACAGTGATGCCAGGTTGTTCGTAAATCTCCGACTTAGTGTTCATTATACACTTAGTATACTGTCTTTTCTCTATGTGTCAAGACCCACAAAATCATAAAAAAACAGGCTCCAATTATGGAGCCTGTTTTTTTATGATTTGATTTTTTTATTTTCTTACAAGCCTTCGTTTGCCTTTGCCTTGATAAGCAGGTGCTTTGAGCTCGATAAACTCGCAAATACGTTCATCCAACATACGGGTGATGATGCGTTCATCGATCAACCCGTGATCCATGTTTTCTTTTGCCACTGTAATGACGGTGGGCAATTCAGCATTGTAGCGATAATTCAACAATTGATGCAATTTCTCACGTGCCCACGGCGTGGCAGATTGCGCACCAAGATCATCAAGAATGAGGAGTGTAGCAGTACGCACTTCATCAAAGCGACGGTCATAACTTGTGCCCGAACTGGGGCTGAATGCCGCACGTAAATGGTCAAGCAGATCGGGAACCATCACAAACAGTGGCGGGTCGCCCAACCCAGCACGATAATTCGCAATCGCCGCCGCGAGATGGGTCTTCCCTGAACCATATGTTCCTTCAAAAACAAGCCAGCCTTTTGGTTTTTCTGAAAAAGAATGGGCAGTCTTCAATGCTTTTTGCAATGACTTCATTTCATCAGGCGCAAGTTTCTCACTGATGCGTTCTTCAAATGTGCCAAAAGTTTTACTTGATAATAAATCCAGCGATGAAAGTTCAGGATGACTCGTATCTTCCATTGGGCGGCGATAATCAGGTGCAGAGAGGCGCACGAGGCTGACCAATTCAGGGTCAGAAAGACGCGAGCGGATGCGTGCTTCGATTTGATCTAACAACAAATTAGTTGTAATGATAGTAGAAAGTTTATTGATATATCTAAAGTTGATGATCTGGAATAATTTTTCCTGTGCCCAGCCTGTAGCGTTCTGCGTACCAAAATCATCCAATACTAGTAGACGTGCATTACGGATCTGATCAAAGCGTTCTTCAAATGTTGTATCTTCAGAACCATATGCAAACCGCAAAGTATCCAACAGATCTGGTACGGTGAGAAACAAAGTTGGCACACCCATTCCAACTGCAAAATTTGAAATGGATGCTGCCAGATGTGTTTTGCCTGAGCCATAACCGCCTTGCAATAACAGCCAGCCATTTAAGTTCTGAGAATACATTCGCGCATGATTGAAGGCCTGCTCAATGGAACGCGCTTGTATGTCACCCAGTCCTTTACGTCCGCGCAATTTAAAAGATTCAAAAGTTAAATCTTTTAGTTCATCGAGGTGACTCATCGCGAACAAACGGTCACGTACGCCATCTGTTACCGATGCATGGCGGCAAACACAAATTTCCAGCTTGCCAAATTCAGGATGCCCCATTGGCAGATCACTGCGCAAATAGCCAACACCTTTACAGTGCGGGCAATTTGGGTCGCCTGGCAGGTCATTTGTTATTGGCGCGTTTGCGAAGCTGCTCGATCTTTCGGTCGACGCTCTGCTGGCCATCTTTTTTATTGTCTCGTCTATCTTGCTTTTCGGCACGGCCTTCTTCCTTCCAACGCTTCAAAATCGCTTCGATATATTTCCAATTGCGTTTGTTATTTTCAACAGCCAGGGCAATTGCATCCACGATCCATTCTTGTGAATAACTTTCTTCGGCATCTTTCAAGGTATCTGCGATCAACGGCGTAAGCGGACCAATATTTTCTTCATATAACTTAAACACATTGGGTCTTTCGCGCGGCGCAGATGTGCTCTTTATAGATTCCTTCGCCTGACCATTTGCAAATGTTTCTGCAGCAAGACGCCCGCGCGGGGAATTGAGGAAATAAAAAACATTCGCTTCGTGCTGTGACCTGAGTATGGTGCCGCGCTTCACAGCTTTTTGCAGCCCAAGCTTTATCTTCTTAATATCAAGCCCAAGCGACTCAGCCTCGAAATCTTTTTCACTCAAGGCACGAAAATTACCTTCGATGTGCTCGATCCGCCAGATTGCGTATAAAGTTACTTTTAGTTCTACTACATCCTCGATCTCTTTCAACAAATGAAAAAGCGAATCAGGGATTTGCGTAAATGTTTCTGATGATGTAAAACCGTTGAAGTTGGTCATTACTCATTCGGTCTGAATACTTTTGTTGCAGCATTTTCAAACTTCGCCAAAGCGCCACGGAAGATCAATTCCACACTTCCAACTGGGCCATTACGATGCTTGGCAATGATGATCTCAGCGACATTATGCTTCTCGCTGTCCTTCTCATATTGGTCAGGGCGATAAATGAACATGACGATATCTGCATCCTGTTCCAGCGAACCCGATTCACGTAAATCTGAAAGCACAGGGCGTTTATCAGTACGTTGTTCAACCGCACGGCTTAATTGCGCCGCAGTCAATACTGGGACATTCAACTCACGCGCCAGTACTTTCAAGCTGCGTGAGATATGTGAAACTTCTTGCACACGATTGTCGTTACGCGAATCCCCGCCCATGAGCTGTAGATAATCAATGATGATCAGGTCAATGCCAAATTCCATGTGCAGACGGCGACATTTTGTCCGCAGTTGCAGAGGGGTGATGGCAGGAGTATCGTCCAGATAAATATGTGTATCAGAAAAAACTTCAACAGCATGAGTAAATAACGGCCATTCATTTTCCTGCAATTTGCCGTTACGCAGACGCTGCGAGTCAATGCCTGTCTCTTGCGCGATCAAACGTTGAACCACTTGCTCATTAGACATTTCCAATGAAAAGATGGCGACATGTTTTTTATGGGTCAGTGCGGCATTCTTTGCGATAGAAAGCAGAAAACCAGTTTTACCCTGACCAGGACGGCCTGCGATAATCAATAAATCTGAAGGCTGTAGCCCTGTGAGCATTCTATCGAGATCAATGAAACCTGTGGGCACACCATGAATGTCATCGGGGTGTTTAGCTAGCTCATCGATTCGGTCATAGTAATCACTGAGGACAGCAGAGATGGGCTGTAAATCATGTTTGAGGCGGCGCTCGCTGACATTGAAGACAGCTTTCTCCGCTTCATTCATCACATCATCCACTGTTGATGCTTCGTTATAAGCAATGGACGCGATCTTATTCGCGGCATTGATCATCTTGCGGCGAATGGAATGCCCTTCAACAATGCGTCCATAAGATTCCGCATTCAAGGAAGATGGCACTTGATTGATCAGTGATGTGAGATAAGCCGAACCACCCACATCCGCAAGTACACTGGCACGATCAAGCTCTTCTGCCAATGTGAGCAAGTCAACGGGGATGCGCTGTTCGTGCAAACGGGAGAATGCTTCCCAGATCCATTTGTTGCGATGAATATAAAAATCATCAGCCGCGAGGAATTGGGCTACATCGTAATAAGCTTCTGAATTAATCAGTACCGCCCCTACGACGGCTTCTTCTGCTTCTCGGCTATGAGGAACGCTCGGGCTGGCGGGGGCGGCTGATTGTGTTTCAGGAAAGTAATCTGTCATTGAGGAGTATTAGCTCTCGGCTTAGGATGAATCGGGGTTGTTCTTATCAGGATTATCTTTATCAACATCGTCAATATCGAGCTTGTCAATGAAATCTTTGAAGACAGTTAATCTGTCGCTTGCTTCATCAGACAACGGAGCAGGTGTATCCCGCTTTTGAATGGCACTCGACTCAGGCATATCCTGATCTGGTAACATGCCCGCAGCTTCCATTACACTGGTGTGTACAAAGATGGGTACATGCGCGCGGACTGCAATTGCAATGGCATCAGATGGCCGCGAATCGACGTTAACTTCGTGACCATCCACATCAGCAACGATGTTTCCATAAAAAATATCGTCCTGCAATTTGATGATCTCCACGCGTATCACACGCGCATTGAACGCACCAAAAATATTCTTGATCAAGTCATGAGTAAGCGGACGAACTTTTTCAATTTCCTGCAGGGCAACTGTGATGGCTTCTGCTTCGTATGGACCCACCCAAATCGTGAGGTAACGTTCGGTGTTAAGCTGCTTAAGCACAACCACACGCTGCGGTGCCATTAAATGCACACGAATACTATCAATGACCACTTCTATCATATCTGACATGGGGAAACTCCAATACAGCTATTTTAGCATAATATAGATGAAGCATCGTGAGAAACAGATTTGTAATAAAACACCTATGCCAAAGGTACTCAATGAAAATCTCGATTTGCCAGAAAAATGAAACAAGGCTATAATCCGCTTCGCTCAATCGGGGCGTGGCGCAGTCCGGCTAGCGCGCTTGCATGGGGTGCAAGAGGTCGTAGGTTCGAATCCTATCGCCCCGACAGATGTTTCAAAACCGTCCTTGATGGGACGGTTTTATTTTAAGGTAATATACTGCTCTTATGAGAGCAACTAATAAATATGAACGAAGAAATTATCTACTCCCCAACCAATAAGCAAGCCATTACCAGCCTGATACTTGGAATTTTAACTATTCTGACTTTTTGCATAAGTTGGATTCCTTTTCCATTCACAGGGTTTATTTGCTTTCCTCTTAGTGCTTTGCTTGGGTTTCTTTCTCTACTATTTGGGATAGTGGCATTAAACCAAATCCGCAAGCGTAATGAATCAGGCCGTCCCATGGCGTGGACTGGCATCATAATCGGGGGATTCGTTTTTGTATGTATGTTGTGTATGCTGATCGCGGTTATTTCCCTCTTCATTATTGCGCCTGAATCTTTCCCTGCACCCGAATTTTTCGATAATTATCAAATATAAATTGCTTCACTTGCGAATCTATCTTCTCTCGGTTATCCTTGCAAACGGGAGTGGTTAGGTCCCGGTGGGCTTCCTGGTCTTCAACACCTGTGGCGGGTCGCGTTGCGAGTCGCGGTGGGTTCGACTCCCATCCACTCCCGCTTGTTACAGACTTCGGAAGTCTTTTCAGAATTGCACGGCATTAAGGTCGTAAGATAGACTTCTGAAGTCTATTTTTAAGGAGAACTATGTCTTTACCCGAAACTGATGTTTTTACAAATCTTGTCGCTCGTGTTTTTCGTATTGAAGATGTGACCAGTGAAGACCCGCGTAAGGGATTCTTTCTTCGCTATCGCGGACAGTTGCTCAATGAAGAGTCTGCAGAAGCATACGACCAATTGGCTGAATTGCTCAACCCACATAATGCTATGCCGATCTTCCGCATGGAAGATGGTAAACAAGTCATTTATCTTGCGCCGAAACAACCCGATCCGAAAAAAGATAATATCTCCACAAATATTATTCTTTTTGTATTGACTGTTTTAAGTGTAATGCTCGCAGGTGCACAGCCTGAAGGCCCGATGCCTTCTGACACTGCTGGACAGATGCTGATGCTGGCAAAAAGTATTTTCACTGGCTGGCCTTTCGCTCTGAGTCTGTTGGGCATTTTGCTGGCACATGAGTTAGGTCATTATTTCATGAGTCGTTATCACAAGACTCCTGCTACTCTGCCATATTTCATTCCGTTTCCATTTAGTGCGTTGGGCACAATGGGAGCAGCGATCATTATGCGAGCCACTCCAAAAAACAAACGTGTACTTTTTGATATTGGTGTCGCTGGTCCGATTGCGGGACTTGTTGTGGCAATTCCTGTTTTATTTTTGGGATTATCACTTTCAACAACTGGCGTTATCGAGCCTGCGCAGAACGGATTTATCGAAGGCAATTCTCTGCTTTATTTGTTCGCAAAATATGTGATATTCGGCCAACTGCTCCCTGCTCCAGTGGAACCGCAAGGATTCTTTTATTGGGTACGATATTTCTTCACAGGCGGACCTGTCCCATTTGGCGGTACAGATGTATTCATTCATCCCGTGGCATTTGCAGGTTGGGCAGGGATTTTGGTCACGGCACTGAACCTCATTCCCGCTGGAACATTAGATGGCGGACATGTGATCTATGGCTTGTTTGGTGACAAAGCAAGAAAAGCATTTCCTTTTATTATCGGCATCTTATTAGTACTCGGCATTTTTTGGAGCGGATGGTGGTTATGGGCCGCATTGTTATTCTGGCTGGGGCGAGTCCATGCGGAACCGTTGGACCAGATCACTACGCTTGATCCCCCGCGTCGCTTGGTTGCTATAACCATGATCATCATCTTCTTTTTGGTGTTCATGCCAGTTCCATTCATGACATTGGCTCAATGAAAAAACTAATCTCTCTACTATTTCTTGTATCTATTATTTTAACTTCCTGTAGTGCAGAGGGTGTCACATCTACCGCAGAAGTAAACAGCACACAAAGCAGCTCTGAAACACCAGCACCGGAAATGACCCTCGACGCAACGAGCAGGCTTGGTGTCAATGAAGAAGCGTTGAACGGGCTGGAGATCAAAGTCTGGACTCCGTGGTATGGCGTCGAGTCGAGTCTATTTGATTCATTGGTCAAAGAATTCAATTCACAAAATGAATGGGGAATCATTGTGACGGCGCAAAGCCAGGTTAATTTTACAAATTTATATGAATCTGTAACGGCTTCCCTGCCAACATTGGAAAAACCTGACATCGCGATCGCATTACCTGAACATGCATTAGGCTGGAATGCAGACGGCGTGTTAACGGATCTGACACCATACGTGGACGACCCTAAATATGGAATTGACTCGAGCGATATTCCATTTGCATTTTGGAGTCAGGATATAACGAGCGAAGCACGTGTGGGAATTCCCGCACAACGCACCGCACAATTTTTATTGTGGAATGAAACTTGGGCAGGCGAACTTGGGTTTGCATCTTCGCCTGGCACATCTGACGATTTCAAGCAGCAAGCTTGCGGCGCACATCAATCCATGCTGAAAGATGCATCAGCAGAAAATGATTTTGCAGGCGGCTGGATCGTGGATACTGAACCGATGACGGCTTATGCATGGTTACTTGCGTTTCAAGGCGGTATTGTGGAAGGCGATGGATATCGCTTCCTCACACCAAATAATATTGATGCCTTCAAATTTCTGCGCGAACTCTCTGAAACCAGCTGCGCATGGCAAGCCACCACTACTCTTCCATCTAATGCATTTGCAAATCGCCAAGCCTTATTCATCACCGCCAGCCTTGAAGACCTGCCTGATGTTGCGCGTGCATTTGCCAGTTCAAACAATAACGATCAATGGAAAGTGATTCCTTTTCCCGGTGAGACGATCGTTGTCTACGGATCATCTTATGTGATTTTAGAATCAACAGATGAAGAGCAACTCGCATCATGGTTATTTGTCCGTTGGCTATTGGATAATAAACAGGATGCACGTTGGGTGGAGACGACTCACCTCTTTCCGATTCACACTTCGACCGTTGACCTGCTCGGCGACTATAAGCAGACTCATCCGCAATGGGCACAGGCAATCGAACTGCTTCCGCTGGGAGAGTTGCAACCTCAAGCCGCTTCCTGGCGTACAGTTAAAGTGATGCTTGGTGATGGTTTCACTCACCTATATCGAGTTAACGTCCCCAGCGGACAAGTGGCCGCAATCCTCGCACAAATGGAATCCCTTGCGAGAGATTTGAACGATTAGTATTCGTTCAATCCGCAGTTGAACTGCGGGTTGAACAGTCAGCAGTTCAACTGCTGACTAACGAAGAAGCAAGGAGAATCTTATGACTCAATCAGAATATAAAGCACGCCAAGTAGGGGCGAAAACTAATGAAGTAATTGAATATGACCATGATGATGGAAAGCCGGGCAAGCCGCTGCACATCTTAATCCCAGGCGGATTGGTCGCACTGGCAACTTTGGCGTTGATCATCTTCATTGGATATCAAACCTGGTTCGAAGAGAATCTTGCACAAAATTTAGGACTCACCCTTATCATTATTCTTGCTCCGTTTTACGTAGGCGGTGTGTTTCTATTCAGCTATGGTTACGAGTTATATAACATTCCTCGTGCCTTACGTTTGACAGCGATCATCGTATTCTTTACTCTGGCATCTGTGGTGATCGTGGCCGTTCTGGCTTTAGCACTTGGAAATATGAAGGGCGGATCAAATAATTCTTCATCATCTAAAAGCAGATCCTCATCCAGATCATCATCTTCATCAAAGCCTTCAGCAAAGAATAGCAGTCTGGGTGGCGGGTTGATCGGCGCTGCAGGCAGTGCGCTTGGCAATAAATCTTCTTCCAATTCTTCATCAGGAAATAGTTCCTCCAACAGCGGTGGATCATTTGGCGGAGGAAATATTTTCATTGGCTCGGGAGGCCGAACACGTGTTGAGACTCGTGAAGTGACACGTGACGTTATTAAAGAAGTCCCAAAAGAACCGATGCCAATCACCTGTCCATTTTGTACAAGGTCATATATTCCTGTGGAATATAAATTTATTTGTCCAAGCTGCGGCGCAGCCACGCCAAAAGATTTGATAGAAGAGTCGCAGATGCCAAAGGAATAAGTAAAGAAAATGTTTACAAAATCCCGAGTTAATGTAATTGAGAGTGATGAAGGATTTTCAGTAGAAGTATTAGGTCGTGTGGGTCTTTTATATACTGAAGGAATTAAGACCCTTCATATCGATTCTGAAGCAATGGCGGGTAACTCAATTGTGATAAATAAGAGATCAATTCATAAATGGAATCCTCCATTTGATGAGGAAGAAATTGATGATAATAAAATCAACTCTATAATTGATAATATAACTAAGGCATTTGATTTTGCTAAAATAGGTGTTAGGGTATAAAGCAATATATTCCTCTGCTTTTAGGAGTTACAGCATGAAACTCATGTACATCAACGGGAAATTTACCAACGGCAATGCGAAAGAAGAAATAACAGTACAAAACCCTGCCACTGAAGAGATCATTGACTCTGTTCCTCGCGGTACACCAGAAGATATAGAAGATGCAGTACAGGCAGCCAAGTCTGCTTTTGACCCGTGGCGCAAGATGGGGTCAAATGAACGCGCCTCCCTTTTGCATGAAGTTGCAGGCAAAGTTCAAGAACATAAGGAAGAGATCGTACATCTCCTTACATTAGAAGAAGGCAAGCCTCTGACTGAAAATGAAGAGGAAGTTGAGTGGGTGATCAATACTTTTCGTTATTATGCCGAATTAGGGCGTCATCATCGCGGCAGTGTCTTAACTTCAGGCGAAGCATCACAATTTAATTTTATTATCAAAGAACCTTATGGCGTGGTGGGTTGCATCGTGCCTTGGAATTATCCTTTGTTATTACTGGCTTGGAAAGTTGCACCTGCACTTGCAGCTGGGAATACACTGGTCATTAAGCCATCGGAGATGACTCCGTTGACTGCGTTATATCTTGCTGAACATTGTTTTAACCACTTACCTGCAGGTGTAATTAATGTAGTCACAGGTTATGGACTTGAAACAGGCGAAGCGCTTGTTAAGCACCCTGATGTACCAGTCATTGCGTTTACTGGAAGTTTAGCTACCGGGCAGAAAATTGCATCCATTGGCGCACCGATGATGAAGAAACTTCATCTCGAATTAGGCGGCAAGGATGCAACCGTGGTTGCAGAGGATGCTGACCCTGAAATCGCAGCGAAGGCAGTAGCATATGCTGCACTTATTAACGCGGGGCAAGTTTGCACATCCACAGAGCGCGTGTATTTGCCAAAGAAAGGCGCAGCAAAATTTACAGAAGCAATTGTGGAACATGTGAGATCACTACGTCTTGGAGCAGGAATCGAATCTACAACTGATATGGGGCCGATGATCGGTGAAACCTATCGTGTTAAGTTTGAAAAACATATTGAAGATGCGAAAGCTCATGGAGCAAAAATTCTTACAGGCGGCGGACGCCCCAAACATTTAACCAAAGGCTTCTTCCATGAGCCAACCGTGCTCACCGGCGTTAACCACACCATGGTCATCATGCGCGAGGAGACATTTGGCCCCGCTGTACCGATCATGGAATATACATCTTTCGATGAAGCGATTAAGTTAACTAATGATTGTCAGTTTGGGTTGGGTGCAGTGTTAATTTCAAATGACCCGAAAAAGATCAAGCAATTCTTTGATGACGTGAAAGCAGGCACGATCTGGATCAACGACCCATTGACCGATAATTACGCTGGTCCATTTGGCGGGATGAAGTATTCAGGCGGTGCGCGTGAACTCGGCGAGGAAGGTCTCGATGAATTCCGCGAGACAAAACATGTCCACTGGGATTTCAATATGGAAGATAAGAGTTATTGGTATCCGTATGGGCGTTCGTAGGTCACGCTTTCAGCGTGACACATCTCACCAAGCAAAGCGTCACGTTGAAAACGTGACTACATTTCACTCGCCCCAATCCACATCTTTTGGCTCATCCCATTTAAATGGTGGTGGATACAAGCCTAGTTTTTCCCATTCAATATAACTACTATCAACCCAATCTCGCGGATCGGTTACATATCCATGTTTGACAGGGTTATAGTGCATGTAATGCAGATGGTTTTCAAAATCCCTGTCATCTCGAATCACATGATCCCAAAATCGCTTCTGCCAAAACTTCATTGATTGAGATGAGCTAAGCCCCACAAGCTTCTTATATTCTTTAGTAAAGTTGGGTTTAAGCGAGTGCATGATGTCGCTGAAATTGCTTTCGCCAGTTGGTTGAATCATCAC
Organism: Anaerolineales bacterium; assembly: GCA_014379595.1. GTDB lineage: Bacteria > Chloroflexota > Anaerolineae > Anaerolineales > Villigracilaceae > Villigracilis. The sequence goes on along the minus strand of JACMLM010000034.1, from coordinate 148,512 downwards.
ATGAAAGTGTTCATATAGAAAAACATATCCCAGCATTGTGAAGGGATGTATTTCTTTTACATTTCGCAAGGTTTCCCGCAATAATTCATTCAGTTTTTTATCCTGAAAAATCGGTAGGCGGGACTCAACGACCTGTGTAATGAAAACTGCCGAGCCGGGAATGTAATATCGCCGAAAATTCATGTTTGGATTATAAATGAACAATACATCGTAGGTCACGCTTGAAGCGTGACTTATTCCACAAAGCCAGGTGTCACGTTACAAACGTGACCTACAGAAAAGGCTTGGGATGTAGGTGCAGGTTTCAGGTCAAGAAGGAAGCGCCTCTCAAAATAGTGCAACTTTTCCCAATTTCCTGCGTAAGATAGGTAGAAAGTCTCATCAAGGAGCACGCGTGAACGAAGAAACAGCCTGGGTCATTCAGGCTCAACAAGGCAGTGACGAGGCATTTACACATCTCGTCGAAACTTATCAAACACCCGTTTTCAACTTGTGCTATCGCATGTTGGGCGAGCCTGACCTGGCAGAGGATGCCGCGCAGGAAACTTTTTTACGCGCCTTCCAACATATGCATCGGTACGACCAAAAACGTCCGTTCGCGACATGGCTGCTTTCGATTGCAGCCCATTACTGCATTGATAGATTACGACGTAGAAAATTCGCCATGTTTTCGATGGACGCAGAAGATGATGAAGGCAACACCTATGAATTGCCTGACCCCGATTCTCCCGACCCCGAAGTTGAATCCGTCAAAGGGCAGACTCGTGACCGAATCCACTCAATGCTAAAAGACCTAGATGACACCGACCGCGCCGCGATCATCATGCGTTACTGGTACGACTATTCTGAAGCAGAGATCGCAGAATCATTACGACTTACAGTAAGTGCGGTGAAGAGTCGGCTTCATCGTGCACGAAAAGAATTGGCAGGTTTATGGCAGGAAGAAGAAACACGTGCCGAGACCGAAAGGAGACCCTATGAATCACCAGCCTTTTGAAGATTGGCTATTGAATGATAAAAATTTAACATCGTCTGAGAAGCGCGAGCTTGATCTGCACTTGCGGACGTGTACAAATTGCACAGCATTATCAGCCACTGGTTTGGCTTTACGTTCCGCAAATGTGATAACGCCTGCAGCAGGCTTTACTGTCCGCTTTCAACAGCGTCTTGTAGCACAAAAGATCGCAGAACGCCGCCGCAAGTTGTGGGGTGTGATGGTATTGATATTGGGCGGAGGAAGTTTGCTCGGCTGGTTTGCTGCGCCTTACTTATATGCATTCGTCACCGCTCCTGTTGAGTGGTTAACTACGATCATTGGTTATGTTCTATTTGTTGTTACCTCCCTGCAGGCCTTAACAGAGGTGATGGCTGTTTTATTCCGCATTGTGCCAGACTTTGTCCCGCCGTATATGTGGATGGTATTAATATCCGCGCTGGCTGGCTTTGGCCTTTTGTGGACAATTTCAATTTGGCGGTTTAGCCGCCGCACCCCGCAAGGAGTTTCAGCATGACAATAAAAACAAAATTAACAACCTTCCTTCTTTTACTGGCGCTTTTATTTTTGCCGACCAGCAGTGTATATGCGCAAAGCCCCGGCGGAGATAAATTAGTATTTGGGCAAAACTATACACTTGAAAGTGGTGAAACACTGGATGGCAGTCTGGCCGTGATCGGTGGCAATGCAACCATTGAAGAAGATGCAACTGTTACCGGAGATACTGCATTGATCGGAGGCAACCTCAAGATTAATGGAGATGCAGATGGGAATGTCGCTGTGATCGGCGGCAATTTAACCATTTCAGGAACAATTGACGGCGACATTGTTGTAGTTGGAGGTCAGGTTTTATTGACTGAAACTGCTGTTGTAAATGGCGATATTGCAACGATGGGCGGTCAGGTGTCGCAAGAGCCTGGTGCAGAAGTTAGCGGCGAGATCGTTAATAATGCTCCCCCATTTGATGAGCCCAATGCACCAAACGTACCTGAGATTCCTAATGTGCCCAATGTGCCAAATGAGCCTGAGTTCAATAATGGATATTTCTTTAATCCTTTCTGGGAAGTAGCAGGCGTAATCGGCCGTGCATTAGCTGTCGCAGCCATCGGTATGCTGCTGACACTTTTCCTCCAACCACAATTGGAACGTGTGGCTGATGCCGTCGTACGTCAACCATTAATGGCGGGCAGCTTTGGCTTGCTGACTTTAGTAGTGACACCGTTGGCAATGCTTATCATGGTCATTACGATCCTGCTTATCCCTGTAGCAGCAATCGTTGCTCTCTTAATTCCGTTGGCATGGCTATTTGGAATGATCGCACTTGGTCAGGAAGTTGGTGAACGATTTACAAAAGCCATTAACCAAACCTGGGCCCCTGTGCTCGCAACAGGCTTCGGCACATTCCTGCTCTTGTTAGTTGGCGGATTTGTTGGATTGATCCCCTGCTTTGGCTGGTTACTCACGTTCATCGTCTCGCTTATTGCCATCGGAGGCGTAGTGATGTCATGGTTCGGCACCCGATCTACACCCAATGCCATGCCGCCACAGATGCAAGTCCCTCCTCCTACGATATAAAATCGTGCCCAACCTCGCATGATATAATTTTGCCGCTTCGGGAATAAACCCGAAGCGGTTTTATTATAGTGAGGAACACATGGTTACAAAGCAAGAAATTCCAAATACCCCGGTCCACAATACTCCCCCGCCTCTGATAAAAGTTTCAGGTACACATCGCGAGATGGGGCAACAGATCGGCGAAGCCGCACGCGAACAGGTTCAACACAGCATTGCGAATGCACGCGTTCTGATTGACGCCGCCTATGGTGACCTTGAACTCACGTGGGAGGGTGCTCAGATTCAATCAAGAAAATATTTGCCGTTTGCAGAGGAAACCTATCCACAATATGTAGAGGAATTACGAGGCATGGCTGAAGGCGCAAATGTAGCATTTGATGACATCGTTGTGCTTAATGTAATGGAGGCAGTCACAATGGATGCGCTTCATCTCACGCGCTGCACCAGCTTTGCTGTCAACGATGAGCGCACAGCAGATGGACATGTGCTGGCTGCACATAATGAAGATTGGGTTCCAGAAGACGAGAATGATGTCTTTGTCGTTTCTGCAAAACCTGACAAAGAACCCCCGTTTCTTGCCATGACGTATGGCGGGCTTCTGCCCAATGTGGGATTCAATGCCTATGGCATCGCCCAACTAATCGACTCCGTATACCCAAGCGACTCGCGTATTGGAATTCCACGTCTCGTTGTGGCACGCGCTGTATTGGCTGCTAATCGTATTTCAGGCGCGATCGGGCGGACACTCGTACAACATCGTGCAGCTGGATACAACCATCTACTTGTCCACGAGAGCGGCGAAATGTATTCGATTGAAGTATCCGCACGTAAATTTGAGATCTTATATGCGCACGATGGCTATATGGTACATACCAATCATTATCTTGACCCGAAAATGAAGAAGGTGGAAAAAGACCCTGAAGAATTGCTTTCGTCACGCGTGCGCTACTTCCGCGCCTCGCGTTTATTGCGTCAGAACAAGGAGCATTCCATAAAGAGTTTGCAGGCTATTCAAAAAGATCATGTCAACGTCCCCAACTCAATCTGCAATCACAATATAGAGGGTATCGATCCGCTTGACCGTGAAAAGACAATCAGCGCATTGGTCATTGATCTCACTGCACGCGAAATGCACATCGCCTGGGGTAACCCTTGTGAGAATAGTTATCACACGTATCATTTAGATGAATAAAAAATGAAGGAAGAAAGAGAAAAGAGTCCGCTAAGATATGCGGACTCTTTTTGTTTGTAAGAGTGCGTCGCACCTTTATTGCCCAGGTTCTTTTAAGAGCAAGGCCAATAGTGCCGCGACAAGCACAATAATAGTAGTCATGATCAACACATAAGGGAAACCATATAATTCAGCCAGATGACCTGCATACAACAATCCCAATGCACCTGATGAAAAGATAAAGCCAAGTACAAGCCCGGAAGCTAATGCCATTCCGCCCGGGATAATTCGCTGCGCGAAAACCACTATGATGCTATGCACAGCACCTGTTAATGCGCCTGCAAGAGGGACAAGCAGATACAGCCACCACGACCAGCCAATCAAACTGGTGACATAGATCGGTATCGCGGAAAGAAATAAAACTCCTGCCGCAATAAAACGTTTTGAATAACGATCTCCCAAATAACCGCCGAAAACATTCCCAAGTGCAGAGCCACCCATAAACAAGCCAGCCATACTTCCATATACGATTGCACCCTGACCTAGATCTTTAATATATTTTGGAATTAGATTAATCATATTCGACTGTGCCCATGATTGCAACGCTGCAACCCAAGCCAGCACAACGATAAAAACGATTCCTGCCTGTGTGCGGTTGGAACGATATGTCTCATCCGTTTTCGGGTGCGGACGATTAGCGCGTAGTTGATAAAGCAAGGAAAATCCAATGGGAATGGAAACAATCGGGATAATGAACAGACCCGGTACTTTATATGAAGCGAGGATAATACCTGTAATGATCGGGCCGATAAAATGTCCGAGTTGACCCGCCATAAAGAAAAGTGAAGTTGCGGTGGTTTCTTTGCCTTTGAGAAGATCACGTCCGCGTAAAGTAGCTTGCACTGCTCCAACTGGATGAAATGCCGATGACCCGAAAGCTGCGATAATCAAACAAAACAAGCCAGCGTTGCCTGGGAAAAAGAGGGTCGCAGAATAGAAAACAGTCATCCAAAGGACGCCGCCAGCAGCAAGCCAACGCGGCCCAACACGATCTGATATCCAACCGAAAAGAGGCTGGGTCAACGCAGAAGCCCAAATATAGATCGTGGTAAACAAGGCTATCTCCGATTCACTCAAACCGAGATAAGTAAGCAAAACAGGACGACTCGCGTTAAATACATCCACTATGAAATGGCTGAGAGCAATCGATGAAAATATAGAGTCAAGAAAGAGAGACATGAGTGTTTAATCTTCGTCCTGAGCGAAGTGACGAGTGTTCTTCGAGGAACGTAGTCGAAGGACAATTCGATATGAATATTGACTATCTTAAAGTTTGTCCTTCGACTTCACCGCAAAATACATGCGGCTCCGCTCAGGACGAGGTGATTCTGCGATAGAGATGATTTGATTCAATATAATCGTATACAGATGGAAGCACATAATAGCGATATTCTTCACTCGCTGCGATTCGGCGGCGTATCTCGTGCGACGAAAGATCTTGAAAGACCGCACGGATAAACTCAACTTTCTCCGTAATTCCAGCAATTTGGGATTCTAACAGGGGCATGTCGAAAGAGTCGCCGGGGCGGTGCATCACTCCAATTTTGAAAACAGCAGCTACCAGCTCCGTATTGAAGCGCCATGCGGGCAGGTCACGAAGCGAATCGCCGCCGATCAAAAGAATAATATCCGCATCTGGTTCGTGTTGTGCAAGGAGCCGTATTGTATCCAGTGTGTAATGAGGACCTGGACGATCCATTTCAAGATGTGAAATCTCAAAAGTTGGATTGTCTGCAATTGCACGCTGCAGCATTTCAAGCCGATGTGGAAGAGATGTGATCGGTTGTTCCTGTTTATGAGGAGGGTCAGGTGTAAGCATCCATAACAAACGGGAAAGACCAAATTGAGAAGCAGCTTCACTTGCGAGGATAAGATGACCAATGTGCGGCGGATCAAATGTGCCGCCAAAGAGTCCAATTTTTGTACGTGACATGATGGAAGTATATCGCAAAGGAGTTGATGGCTAAAATCTTTAAACACAAAGTACACAAAGGTCACGAAGGAGAAAAGAGTATAAAGTTGTGAATTCTTCCCACTTTGTGTACTTGGTGTCCTTCGTGTTTAAATTTAAAGTATTTCAGAAGCGCATAATTTCTTGGTGGTATACTTTTGGAAACTCAGGATAATTCATGTCAGACCTAACCGCTATTCGTTCTTCCTCCCCACTTAAACGAATTATGCAGGCTGTACGCGCGGTTGGAGCGGGGGAATATACTCCTGGTATGTTAAGTGACCTCGAAAAAGATACCAGTGATATCGGACAACTGGCGCGCATGTTGGATGTGATGGCAAGAGGCGTATCACTGCGGGACCATCAACTGCGTTTGATCCGAAAAGTAATTCCCATCGGTGTGGCGCTTTCGGCTGAAAAAGATTACAACCGCCTGCTGGAAACACTGGTAGTGGAAGCTCAATTTTTTACCAATGCAGATGCAGGCACGCTTTATTTATTGGAAGACAATTCACTTAAATTTGTTATCTTAAGAAACACATCTCTTGATCTAAGCATGGGTGGAACAAGCGGCAATCCAATTCCTTTTTATCCAGTCAAACTATACAACACAGACAGAAGCGAAAACCGCGCCAATGTGGCATCTCAGTCGGCTTTAACGCATCAACGGATCAATATTGCTGATGCATATCAAGCAGATGGGTTTGATTTCTCTGGCACAAAATCTTTCGATGAACGCACAAAATACCGTTCCAAATCCTTTCTGACCATTCCTCTTGAAAATAGCGAAGATAAGGTGATCGGTGTTTTACAGTTGATCAATGCGAAAGATGCGGATACAGGCGAGATCATCCCCTTTGCAGATAATGATGTACTCGAAGCACTCATCCTGCTTGCTACTGCCGCATTGGATGGATATATTCTTGAAGCATCTCTGCGGCAGGAAATTGCCCAGCTAAAAATAGAAATTAACGAATCGCGTCGTGCCAATCAGGTAGCCGAGATCACAGATACTGCTTATTTTAAAGAGTTAAAAGAAAAGGCAACGATGATGAGAAAAAGAGATAAGAAGTAATTTTTTGTGGCTCTTTAGGATTAAGTGGGATAAAAAGACCATCACCACAGAGAACACAGAGTCCACAGAGAAATCCTTTTAAAATCTCCGTGATCTTCGTGTTCTCCCCTGGCGCCGCCCGCCAGGGCAGGTGTGTGGTTAAATTTTTCGACTTGAAGGATTATCTATGAATCAAAATTTTGATGCAATCATTGTCGGCGCAGGCGTGATGGGCGCCAGTATCGCCTTTCACCTCGCTGAGCGCGGACTTAAAGTCGCCATCATCGAACGCAACGTCACCGCCTCAGGCGCGACAGGTCATTCGAGCGGACTCGTCCGTATGCATTACGACCTCGCCGCTGAATCCGAATTGACATTTGCCAGTTATAAACGTTACTTCAGTAACTGGAAGGAACGAGTCGGCGGGGATTGTGGATTCATCCAAACAGGTTTTATGCAAATCGCCAAGCGTGAACATGAAGATAAACTACGCGGGAATGTCATCAATCAACAAAGGATAGGCATTAACACATCAGTTATATCCGCCGATGAAGTAAAAAAACTTTTTCCTGACCTCATCACTGATCATTTCAATTACGCCGCCTACGAACCTGACTCAGGATATGCCGATCCCACACTGACCACAAATTCGTTTATCGAGTCAGCAAAGCGGATGGGAGGGACACTGATTCAAAATTGTGAAGTTACAGCCATTCGCGCAACAGGCGGAAAAGTAATTGGCGTTGATACCACAAAAGGAAGTTTTGACTCACCTATTATCATCAACGCGGCTGGACCTTGGGCAAAGCATGTTGGCAGCCTCGTAGGTATTGATATCCCTCTTGAAACATGGACTCATGATGTTGCCTTTCTTCATCGTCCGCCATCGCTTGGAAAATTTCCTGCAGTGATCGATGACATCATCAATTGTTATTTCCGTCCCGAGGGCAGTGCGTTGATCCTTGCCGCTGGTGAAGATGAATCTTTGCGGGGTGAAGCACCTGATGCAGAAGATCAAACACCTACGCCAACATTCGTTGAAAATTTAATTGATAACATGGTGCGGCGCATTCCTAAAATTGAACAGAGTGGTTTGCACTCTATTCATGTTGGACGTGATGGCATCACACCTGACCAACGCGCGATTTATAGTGGATCGGATCTGGAAGGTTTCTATCTCGCCTGCGGATTGAGCGGCACGGGCTTCAAGACATCCCCCGCCGCGGGCGCAAGTCTGGTCGAGTTGATCCTCGATGGCGCACCCAAAACCGTGGACATCACGCCATTTCGATTCAGTCGCTTTGCTGAGGGGAAATTGCTCGAAGGCGAATACGGTTACGGAAATATTTGGAAATAGAAACTGCACGCTTCTTTCCTAGTGTATAGTTGATTCGGTTTCGAGGGGCGTTTTCTACGCTTGAACTTTCGTCGTATTTACGATAGACAGGCTTATAATTCTGTTTATATAATGTGATACGGAATGACTTATGGAAACCATAGTCTAGTCCAGAAGATCAAATGGAGGAAAAATGAAAACATGGGAATACTTTGAACTCTCCTGTCACCAAGACCGTTCGGGCAACTGGTATTGGTCCGACAACAATCAATCATGCAAGACAGTAACTTATGTTCAGCGCATGAACCAGTACGGTACATTAGGATGGGAACTTGTCACTGTTGTTGTATATTCGTCGGCATGGACATACATTTTTAAGCGACCAAGTAGTTGATAAAAAACACCGTCGCCCTTGTGGATTATTACAGCATTCACGTTATATTCTATATTTAATAGTGTGAATATTGCCAATCAATTTCAAGTAAAAGAAGTCCAATGCACTCACCATAGCCTAAAACAGATGGCTAGACTGTTTTCACTTAGGAGATAGTAAATGGATCATAGTTATGAAGAAATACGTAGTGCAACTCTTGACTTGCTTGCTGGTCGAGAAAGAGCATCATCTTATGACTTAATTCAATATCAGCATTTATTGATTAACGTGGCGGGTGTATTTCTGAGACGTGAAACTGGAACAGCGCATACAAATGCCACCCTATCATCTGCTGATAGTGAAAAATTTTTAGAAGTGTTTTGGGGACTTTTTCGAGAAGGCGTAATAACCTTAGGCTTAAACGACTCAAACAGGGAGTTTCCATTTTTCCATGTCTCAGAATTTGGCAAAAGATTACTCGATGGTGGACAAGCCTATTTTTTTCATGATGTTTCATCCTACGAAAAGATTATCAAGTCTCAGATACCAAACATTGATGATGTGACTCTGATTTATGTAAAAGAAGCAATGCAAGCATTTAAAACGGGTTGTATTCTCTCTTCATCCGTCATGCTTGGAGTAGCAACGGAACATACTTTTCTGCTTCTTATGGAAAAGATTAGCCAGAATCCAAGTTATGCGTCTATTTTTGATAAAGTCAATAAAGAGCGCACAATTTTGGCAAAAGTCAATAAGTTCAAGAACATTCTCGAACAAAATATGCAAAACCTTCCACCTGAAATCAAAGAAGATATTGACACGAATTTTGCTGGCATACTTTCAATTATCAGAAATTTTCGCAATCAATCAGGTCATCCAACGGGCAATATTATTGATAGAGAGCAAGCCTACATCTTATTGCAATTATTCGTTCCGTATTGCAAAAAAATGTATCAATTAATTGCATACTACTCACTACAACTCTAAAAAAGTGATCTCAATCTTGTAACAATCCACGCAAGGAGCATTCGACATGATACGAGCAGGCTTCACTTTTGAGCATCCCACTACTAAAACTAAAACGGTGGTTTTAGAAAGCGACGCAGAAACCAACGGCATGGGCTGGCTGTTGGAGGTCACTCGCTACTCCAAACTCGGCTCCGATCTGGGGGAACACCTCCACCAAACATGGACGGAAACTTTCGAGATCATCAAAGGCACTGCAAAATATAAACTCGATGGTATTGAAAAGATCGCAAAGGCAGGCGAGTCATTTGTGGTGGAACCAAATCACTTCCACGTCCACCCGTGGAATGCGGATGAAGAAGAACTCGTCTATCGTCAACGCGACCATTTTGAGCATCCCAGTCCCGCCGCGGTGCAAGATATATTAGGAATCTTTGCAACACGCACAGGCATGGCACGCGATGGAATTCGCCTCAAGGGATTTGCAAAGCTATTGTTTCAATCAGCAACGATCAGGACTGCGATCAAACACGAGAATTATGTGGCGAGTCCATCCATGACTATGCAGAAAGTAATGGGCGCGACGCTGGGGTTGCTCGGTGAATTGCTGGGATATAAAGCAGTTCAACCAAAGTATGTGGGTGAATAGATAGATCAAACATACAAAACTCAATCATGACGAGCATAAAAATAAGTCGCACAAAATTCCAAGAATACCACCGTGAAGTCCTTCAGGCACTGACTGCAATTGGCAATCCAACTTTTGGCAAAGCAATTCAGCAAGACCGTGGTTCTCAACTCAAACATCTTGGCATCAAATTCCCTGAGTTAAGACGGCGAGTCAGACAAGGCTTCTCTTTCTACAGTTTGCCAGAAGAACAGGTGTTGGAGGTATGGAATGCTTTATGGCAAACATCGCCTTATGGCGACGTATTATTTGCTGCTCTTGAGTTTTATACACCCATTGTAAAAAAACAAGTTAATCCTAATTTATGGTCAGTAGTTAAACTATGGAGCAAGCGCGTTGATAACTGGTGTCACAGCGATGGATTGAGCAATATCTACTCGCGGATTCTAGAAAGCTATCCAGAAGAAGTTTATCCTCAAATTGTTTCATGGAATCATTCTAAAAGTGAATGGTTAAGACGTATATCTCTTGTCAGTTTGATCCATTACAGTGGCAAAAATGCAGTTTTCCTACATCCAAAGAAAGTCTTACCGTTAGTATCAAACTGCCTCGATGATGAGAGATACTATGTCCAAACGGCGATTGGATGGGTCTTGCGCGAAATGGGTCATGTTTACAAAAGCGAGATTACAAAATATATAGAAACTCACGCAGAGAAGATGAGTTCTCCAGCTTTTTCGCGGGCAATCGAAAAAATGAATTCTAAAGAACGTACCCAACTACGTGATTTGCGAAAACTTCGCCTGGCTAAGCACAGATAACAAAACGGGACTGTGCAATACAGTCCCGTTTTGATTCTATAAACTGTCATCATCCTAAAGTGAATGTATAATCATAGTATATAAGATTCTTTTCAAGAAGAATTCAACCCATGCTGCCTGAGTCCCCGCTTACTTCCATTGAAAGCCGATTAAGATATTTGCTGCCTGCTGAAATGTATGCAGCCATGTGGGGTAATCCATCCCTAGAGATTATGATGGATGTCCACAAACACTTACGGACATTACATCGCATTTTGCATGATTACACCTCGCGCCAAATATCGGTCAACAAACTAAAACCTGGTGATGTCAAAACCGAGTGGCAATATGGCACGATGATGTTCACCGACCTTGTGGGTTTCACCAAACTTATGGAAGCCAATTCCACAAAAGGGCGTGATGGCGCAGAAAATCTTTTAAAACAATTGACCAAATATTTTTCGTCAATGATCGCAGTCATCAGCAAATCGGGCGGCGAGCTGGTCGAATTTACAGGCGATGCATTACTGATCGTATTTCCAAAAAATCAAAAAGACGATGATACATTGCGGGCCGTGCGGGCTGGTCTGCGTATGCAAAGAGCCATGAGGGAATTCGCAGAGATCGAAACGCCTTCGGGTATTGTCAACTTACAAATGCGGATCGGGATTCACAACGGTAGATTCCTTACAGCGGATATTGGCACGCCACGCCGCATGGAACATGTATTACTTGGCAAGGATGTACAGCAGGCCAAACGAACGGAAAGCAATGGATCCAACGAACGCGTAAATTTATCTCAAAAAGCGTACGAGCGAGTTGCTGAAAAATTTCGTTTTGAAGACGGCAGCTCGGAATATTATCTAGTGATCGATGATTTCACGGAGCAGGCACTTGGCGAATATGAGATCACGCCGGTAGGACGGCGCATGGCAAGCGGAGTTTTATTCACGCGTGATAAGAATGAAGTATTGTTGCAAATCATGGAATTGCTTAACTCCATTGAGCCTATGGCTAGTTATATCCCTGGGCCTGTGCTTTCTCTGCTGGTCGAAAGCGCAGCGGATAGAAAGATACGGCCTGACTTTCCAAACCCCACAATTATGTTCGTCAACTTCATTGGCTTGCCCGAATCCGCTGACCTCGCCTTACCAGGCGAGGAGCAAAAGCTGGCATTAAGTTATTCAAGGGCATTTTCGCTGATCAATGCGGTGGTCGAGTCTCGCGGCGGTGTGCTCAAAAAAGTGACCTATCACCTATCAGGTTCGGATATCGTGATCTATTTTGGTGTGCCGAATGCCCATACAAATGACGAGATGCGCGCCGCTTCTGCGGCAGTATCCATTCGCGAGATCATCAAAGACCTCAAAGGCCCTAGCATTGGCGGCACGCAACCGGAGATATATTGTCAGATAGGCATCAATTCTGGTCCTGCATTTGCAGCAGAAGTTGGAGATCCGCGCGGACGTCGCGAATATAATGTACTGGGTGATACGGTTAATACAGCTGCTCGTTTGATGGCACGGGCCGAAAAGAATCAAATTATTATTTCCGAGAGTGTAAAAGAGGCGATTGAAGCCAAATATGAATGCGAACCGCTTGGTGATGTACCTCTCAAAGGCAAAAGCGGACCCATGCCGCTCTTCAAATTAACTCAAAAGAAACCAAAAATGTAATAACTCCTGGCGCTTAACAAAACTATACGCTTGAATTTGCTATCAGTTAGGCTATAATCTATACAAAGACTTTACGATTTATTGAAAAACAGCTACTTATTGGAGATAGCAAATGTCCAAAATCATATCAATTCACTCTTTTCGCGGCGGCACAGGAAAATCAAATACCACAGCAAATATCTCCGCGCTCCTCGCAATGGATGGTTCACGAGTTGGCGTAGTAGATACCGATATCGCATCCCCCGGTATTCATGTCCTATTTAATTTGGATGAATCTGAAATGGTACATTCTTTGAACGACTATCTATGGGGAAAATGCTCTATCGAAGAAGCTGCTCATGATGTCACCAGCCATGTCGGTGGGGAGATCAAAGGTCAAATATTTCTCATCCCCTCCAGTATCAAAGCAGGTGAGATCGCTCGCATTCTGCGCGAAGGCTATGACGTTGGCTTGCTCAACGACGGGTTCCGCGATGTAGTTGAAAAATTAAATCTTGATTACCTGCTGATTGATACGCACCCAGGACTCAATGAAGAGACCCTGCTTTCCATCGCCATCTCAAATGCACTTGTCATTATCCTCCGCCCCGATTCACAAGATTATCAGGGCACAGCCGTAACTGTGGATGTCGCCAAGAAACTCGATGTACCGCAGATGCTGATGTTGGTGAATAAAGTCCCTTCACAGTTTGATCTCGATGATGTACGTACACGTGTGGAACAAACCTATAATGCCACAGTTGCTGCCGTGCTTCCTCACTCAGATGAAATGATGACGCTTGCCAGCTCTGGCATTTTCTCGATCCGCTTTCCAGATCATCCCGTGACAAAAGGCCTGCGCAGCCTCGTTGACCAGCTCAAAGCCTGAGTTTTTTCGTCAAAGGAGCTCACCATGGGCGCATCACTTTACGAAACTGCACTACAAGAACTCGAAGAAAAAACAGAAGACATCCGCCCGTCTGATGTTGTGTCATTTTCCGAGCCATTGCGTTCCGCGTTAAATTTTGTGATCCGCCTTGGGCGTTTTAGCTTGACTGAATTTACAGAAAAGCTCGAATTCACACGAGAAGAGACAAACAATATTGCTGATATACTGATTCAAAGAAATTTGTTTGAGAAGGCAAAATATTCAACTGCAAAAGAAACATATTATGAAGCGCGCCTCTCTGCAACGACACGACCACTTACACGTCCGCCTGCTGATATTTGGAAAAAGATAGATTAAGAAATTATTTTGGAGTCAGGGAGCTCGCTCCCGTAATTGCGCCAGCATCCGCAGGACAAGTGAGCTGGCTGCCTCCATAGCGTTCCTTCAGCAGTTGAACTGCTGAAGGAACATTTTTATTTCGGCTATATCATACCCTAAGGGTATAATGCACATTATGGCAGATAAACTTCTCTCCCGTTACCAAGAACTCAAGTCACAAATAAACTTTCATAATCATCGTTATCATGTGCTTGATGCGCCTATCATCAGCGATCTGGAATATGACCGATTACTAAATGAACTTAAGAAGATCGAAGCGGAACATGCAAGCTGGATCACATCTGACTCACCCACGCAGCGCGCCGGTGCCAGGCCTGCTGACCGTTTCGACAAAATTCGCCACCCTGCTCCCATTCTCTCGCTGGCCAATGCCTTTGGCGCAGATGATGCGCGTGCCTGGCTGGAACGAGTCAAAAGAATTGATGACCGCGTTGAAAAAGCAAAGTTCGTAGTCGAGCCAAAAATTGACGGCTTGTCCGTTGTTCTCCATTATCGTGATGGCATGTTCGTGCAGGGTGCAACTCGCGGCGACGGGGAGATCGGCGAAGATATTACATCCAACTTAAGAACGATACGAGCAATACCGCTGAAGATACCAGTGAACGGTGAACAGTTATCAGTGAAAAATGTTCCAAAATATTTAGTGGTGAGGGGCGAAGCTTTTATTCCGATCAAAGAATTCGAAGAACTGAATCGCAAACTCGAAGAAGCAGGTACAAAGACATATCTTAATCCGCGTAATACAGCGGCAGGTTCACTTCGTCAGCTTGATCCTGTTCTCACTGCCTCACGTCCACTAACTTTGCTCGTCTATCAGATCATTCATTCGGAAGGCGGAAAAGCTCCCACTTCACAATGGGAAATACTGGAATATCTCAAAGCGCTGGGCTTCCCAGTTGCGAATGTATCCAAACGCTTTGACGATCTTGAATCAGCCATTACCTACACCGAAACATGGAACGAGGGCCGCGACAAATTATCTTATGAAGCCGATGGCATGGTCATCAAAATAGATGATTTAAATCTTGCAGCAGACTTGGGCTTTGTAGGCAAAGACCCGCGTGGCGCGATTGCATTCAAATTCCCTGCACGCGAAGTGACAACTACATTAAATGATATTGGCGTTGCTGTAGGCCGCACTGGAGTGTTAACTCCTTTTGCAATACTTGAACCCGTTGAAATCGGCGGCGTTGTGGTGGAACGTGCTACGTTACATAACTTTGATTACATCGCGGAAAAAGATATTCGTGTGAAAGATCGCGTGCTCGTCAAACGTGCAGGCGAAGTAATTCCTTACATTATCGGCCCCGTAGTAGATGCTCGTTCTGGCAAAGAAAAAAAATATAAACCGCCCGCCAATTGTCCTACATGCGGACAACCCGTGGAACATCTTGAGGGTGAAGTGGCCTGGTATTGCGTCAACTCCGCCTGCCCTGCACAGTTGCTGAGAAATATTGAACACTTCGTCTCACGCGGCGCAATGGATATTGTAGGTCTTGGAATCAAAATAGTAGAAAAGTTAATTGAAACTGGCAAGATCAAAGATGTTGCAGATATCTACACTTTGAAGCGGGCAGACATTCTTGACGCAGTGACAAAGAAAGAAAGAAAAACGAAAGTAGAACCGCCCGGCAAGATCGCAGATAATTTGCTGTTATCCATAAACAATTCAAAGAGTCAGCCCCTAAGCCGCTTGATTGCTGCGCTTGGCGTTCATGGCGTTGGCGAAGTGATGGCCAGAGATCTGTCACAAAACTTTTCAAATTTAGATGAAATAGCAAAAGCAAAAGTTGATGACCTCATGCAAATCGGAGGCCTTGGCCCGAACATTGCAGAATCCATTGTTGATTGGTTTGCTGTGCCTTTCAATAGACAGGTCTTAAAAAAATTAAAATCCGCTGGCGTATGGCCTCAAGGTGGGCAATCATCAATGAGCAGCAATGTATCAGATAAATTCGCTAACCTCACCTTTGTAATCACGGGGACACTTCCCACTTTCTCACGTGATGATGCGAAAGCTTTCATTGAGTCGCATGGCGGCAAGGTGATCGATAGTGTCAGCAAGAAAACGAGTTATCTGGTTTTAGGTGAAAATGCTGGCTCAAAATTAGATAAGGCGCAGTCCTTGGGCGTAAAAATCATTACCGAACCTCAGCTAAGAAAACTCGTAGGGGGCTAATTTTAGACACGGCTGATCTTGCAGATTTGCCAAAAGATTTCACCACTGAGCACACAAAGAGCACGGAGATTTTCTCTGTGGGCTCAGTGATCTCCCCTGGCACCGCCCGCCAGGGCAGGTGTGTGGTGAAAGATTTTTACCGCATCCTTTTGCCCACTCCCAATTTTTAATCAGCTAGACAGAAACTTTCCCCTCGGCTAAACTTACAATATTCTGATTCGGAGGCAATTATATGGATACTCATAACGAAAACAACGCCACCCGGCGTATTGAAGCGCTTAAAAATCGTGTACAGATGATGAAAGACCACGATTATTATTTTTATAATCAACCCGTTGAACAGATTTTGGAAGGCGCGAAGGTAAAAGTAAAGGGACGCACAATGGGGATGTATGCTTCATATTCCTATCTCGGTCTGGTTAATCACCCAAGAATTAATGAAGCAGCAAAAAAAGCAGTTGACCAATGGGGCACCGGCACAAACGGAGTCCGCACATTGGCAGGCACATTAACTCTACACAATGAATTGGAAGAGACGATTGCCAATTTCAAACATACTGAGTCAGCGATTACTTATACTTCTGGTTATGTAACCAACCTGACAGTCATTTCCTCCCTGATGGGACGCGGCGATTATATTTTTTCAGACAAGATCAATCACGCCTCCATCGTGGATGGTTGTCTCATGTCTGGTGCAGAGTTTCGCCGTTTCCGTCACAATGACATGGAACATCTTGAAGGGCTGTTGAAAAATGCTCCTTCCGATATTGCCAAACTAGTCATCGCCGATTCTGTGTTCAGCATGGACGGCGATATCATTGATCTGCCCAAGACCATTGAATTGTGCAAAAAATATAACGCCTGGTTGATGATCGACGAAGCTCATTCTGTGGGCGTACTTGGTAAGACAGGCACAGGCATTGAAGAACATTTTGGCCTTGGCGATGTAATTGACATCAAGATGGGTACATTGAGCAAGACCATCCCTTCTGTCGGTGGGTATGTAGCAGGAAAAAAGGATTTGATCGACTATCTGCGCCACGGCAGCCGTGCATATATTTTCTCTGCGGCATTGCCTCCCGCACAAGCCGCCGCCGCGAACGAATCCTTTAAAGTTATTTTAGATGAACCCTGGCGCATTGACCGTCTAAATGCTAATACAAAACAATTCATTGGCGGGTTGAAGGGCATGGGATTTGATACTTTGCTTACCGAAACAGCCATTGTGCCTGTGATGTGTGGCACAGATGAAATGGCTTTTGAACTCACGAAGCAGTGCCAGGAAAATGATATCTTTGTTCTGCCTGTTGTCTCACCAGCTGTGCAGGAAGGCATGTCCCGTTTGCGTGCAACTGTCACCGCGGCACATGAACCAGCTGATATTGAACATGCCATGTCTGTGATCGAAACCGCAGGCAGAAAGATGGGATTGATCAAGTAAAGTGGCATAAATGTCTCTATAGACATCCGAATTCTTCGCACAGTGTTCTGGTCTTTATAAAGAAGGATGCTTAATACAATGAGTGAGCGAATCAACGTATATCGTCATGTCGTATTTTTCAAGTTCCACGACGAAACTAGCGAAGATAAAGTGGAATCAATTGTAAAAGCGTTCCGAGCGTTGTGCGCTGAACTTGATTTTATACAGGATTTTGAATGGGGACAGAACTCGAGCCCCGAGAATCTAAACGAAGGCTATACACATTGTTTCATTGTGACCTTTGCCAATGAAAAAGATCGCGACACATACCTTCCACATCCTGCACACCAAGCTTTCTGTAAAAATTATCTGGATGAAAATCTGGAAAAAGTATGTGTGGTTGACTTCAAGTCGAATGATTGATCTGACATCTGGTTTGCCATGTATCTTCTGTAAAGTGAAAACGGCCAGCCGCAATCGAGATTTAATCAGCGGCAAGAAACCGGGGGTTGAATTATCAGCAGGTCCTTCGAATTGTTAGCAATTCGGAGGATTTTTATTTTCCTTTTTCCAAACTGATCGTTCTGTCATATTTTTTATAACATTTTTCTAATATATTCCCAGTACAATCACTTTAACTTCAAAAGGAGTTAAAACATGAAATGGCAATGGAAATTAGGAAAATTTGCAGGAATTGACGTTTACGTTCACGCCACCTTTCTGCTTTTGATCACGTGGGTTGGCTACAGTCACTGGCTGGAAAATCGAAACTGGAGCGATGTTTTTAGCGGTATTATTTTTATCCTCGCGCTCTTTGCATGTGTGATCTTGCATGAATACGGACATGCACTTACTGCTCGCAAGTATGGCATTAAAACTCGTGACATCACGATCTATCCGATTGGCGGCGTGGCTCGTTTGGAGCGCATGCCAGACAAACCGATTGAGGAATTATGGGTCGCTTTGATGGGACCAGCTGTGAACGTGGTTATCGCGGCGGGACTTTTTGCGTATCTTTTTTGGACCTCAAACCTGGTCCCGCTTAATGAGTTGTCGATTGCTTCGGGCAGTTTTCTCGAAAGACTGCTAATGGTAAATATCACGCTGGTGTTGTTCAACCTCCTCCCAGCCTTCCCCATGGACGGGGGACGCGTGCTTCGCGCCTTGCTTGCCATGCGCATGGATTACGTCCGCGCCACGCAGATCGCCGCGACGATTGGTCAGGGCATGGCTTTGTTATTTGGCCTGGTTGGCTTGTTTGGCAATACCTCGCTGCTCTTCATTGCTTTCTTTATTTGGATCGGCGCTTCGCAGGAGGCAGGTATGACACAGATGAAGAGTGCCATTAGTGGGATTCCCATTGGCCGCGCAATGCTCACCGATTACAAAAGTCTTTCTCCGCGTGATCCGCTTTCACGTATGTCCCAGTTATTGCTGGCTGGCTCACAGCATGATTTCCCCGTCATTGATAATGACATCGTAGTGGGTATTATGACCCGTGATGATTTTCTTAAAGCGCTCACCCAGCATGGAGATACCATCGCCATCTCTGCTGTAATGAAAAAGGATCTACCCGAAGTGGATTCACATGAGATGGTGGAAAATGCCTTGACGCGAATTCAGGAATCAGGTATCCCTGCCTTGCCTGTAACACACGCGGGTCAATTGGTGGGCATTGTCACTGCTGAAAATATTTCCGAGTATTTAATGATCCGTTCCGCATTGAAAAGAACGGCAAGTGCTTAATGATATAGAAATAATGAAGTGGCATATTCTCGAAACAAACTCAGCTCTCGCTGAATTAGACTCGTCTTCAGACAGCGGCCTTACTTCCATACAAGCAGTTGAATGTATTTCACAATATGGACGCAACGAACTCATTGAGCGTGGCGGGCGCAAGCGTCTGCAAATTTTGTGGGAACAAATTACCGGTAAGCTGGTTTTGATCCTCGTCGCAGCAGCAATTACAGCGGGGTTACTTGGCGATATAAAAAGTGCAATTGGTATTCTCGTGATCATTGCATTGCATGTTCTCCTTGGTTTCATTCAGGAATATCGCGCTGAGAAAACAATTGCCGCCCTCCAAAAAATGACCGTGCCAAATGTCCATGTGCTACGCGATGGCATACTACAGGAATTTTCCGCACGTGAGCTTGTCCCCGGGGACATTATCCAGCTTGAAGCAGGCCATAATATCCCAGCCGATCTGCGTTTGCTTGAAGCTGTTAATCTTCGTATTCACGAAGCCATCCTCACAGGCGAAGCGGAAGCCATTGCAAAACATACCGCCGCACTTTCAGGCGATCCTTCGTCACGCTCAGGACAAGTTCTGCCATTAGGGGATCGCCGCAATATGGCATATATGGGAACCATCGTCACACAAGGACGCGGTCGTGCGCTTGTGGTTGCAACAGGTATGCAAACTGAACTCGGCAAGATCGCTGACCTCATTCAACACGTCAAACAGGAAACCACTCCCCTTCAACGCCGCCTTGATGTGTTTGGAAAAAATCTTGCATTGATTGGTCTTTCAATTACTACACTCATTTTAATACTTGGCGTTCTGCGCGGCGATGAACTTCGTCACATGCTTCTCACAGCTGTAAGTGTTGCAGTTGCCATTGTTCCCGAAGGGTTACCCGTTGTTATCGCCCTCACACTTGCCAGCGGCGCACAACGCATGATGCGGCGCAATGCGCTTATTCGCAAATTACCTGCTGTGGAAACGCTTGGTTCTGTTACTGTTATCTGCTCCGATAAAACAGGGACGTTAACTGAAAACAGAATGACAGTCGTTATGCTTGACGTGGCGGATCACGCTTTGGATTTAACCGAGGAAGTAGAGCGCGACGGTTCGCTTCGCGCCACCCGTGGACTGGGCACGCCGGTCCAATCATCTCTTTCGCTGGCAGCGATTGGCGGCGCGTTATGTAATGATGCAAAATTGATAGACATTGGCGATGATCGTTATCACACGCTCGGCGACCCAACTGAAGGCGCTATTGTTGTTGCAGCCGCAAAGATGGGATATTGGAAATCATCATTAGATTCGTCTTTTCCGCGTGCGGCAGAACTCCCGTTTGACTCAGAACGCAAACGCATGACCACCGTCCATCATTTGGAGAGATATGATCCCGCTGTGCTTGCAGGCCTTGAAGTGGGCTCTCGTCGTTACATCTCCTTCACTAAAGGCAGCGTTGCTGAATTGCTGGATGTGACATCCCATGTTTGGGTGGATGGAAAATCTCAATCGCTCGACGCAGGCACAAGGTCCAAGATAGAAGCGGTAAATGAACGTCTTACAAAGAAAGGCATGCGGGTGCTCGGCGTCGCATTTCATTTATTAAATTCCATTCCGCAAGTCATCCAAACAGACCTTGAACAGAATCTGACTCTGGTTGGCTTGTTCGGCATGATCGACCCGCCGCGTGACGATGTGAAAGCTGCGGTGGCAGTCTGCCGCACTGCGGGTATTCGCCCGGTGATGATCACGGGAGATGACCCGTCAACTGCAATTGAAATTGCGCGTCAACTGGGAATTGTCTCTGCTCCAGCCGCCGTCCCGGGCGGCGCTCCACAGGAGTACTTCGTAAAGGACGCCGCCTCAAGCATAAAAGTATTGACAGGCGTTGATGTCGAAAATTTAACTTTCGATGAATTGAAAAATGTTGTTGAAGAAGTCAACGTTTTTGCCCGCGTTGCACCTGAACATAAATTAAAGATCGTACAGGCCTTACAGGAAAATGGACACATCGTTTCGATGACGGGCGATAGCGTGAATGACGCGCCCGCACTTCGCAAAGCGGACATTGGTGTGTCGATGGGCATTACAGGCACAGATGTTTCGAAGGAAGCATCTGACATGCTTTTGATGGACGATAATTTTGCGACGATTGTAAATGCCGTAAGAGAAGGCCGAACGATCCAGGATAACATCCGCAAGTTTGTGCGATTCATTGTGGCAGGAAATATCGGTAAAGTATCCGTGATGCTGCTTGCACCGTTTTTAGGAATACCTTTGCTATTGCTGCCGTTGCAATTGATCTGGCTCAATTTAGTAATCGATGGGTTGCTTGGGATTGGCATTGGTGCAGAAGAACCTCAAACAGATACGATGAAACGCGCACCTTATTCACAAAAAGAAAATATATTCAACCGCGCTGCCCGTGCTCAGACGATTTGGGTTGGTGTGATGATCGGCGCGCTCGCCTTGGGAATTGGCTCCTGGTATTTCTTCACGGACAACCCCAAATGGCAGACAATGATCTTTACGTCACTGGCGTTCATGCAGTTCTTTCATGCCTTAGCCTCACGTTCGAATACAGATTCGTTGTTCAAAATGGGATTGATGAGCAATCCACTATTAACCAGCATGGCATTATTTGCCGTTGGCTTGCAATTACTGGTTTTATATATCCCCTTCTTAAATAATCTTCTTGACGTCATTCCACTAAACGGGCTCGACCTGACCACTGCAGTAGGCGCCGGTGTGATTGTGTTTGTGGTGATCGAGTTACGCAAGAAGTTTCAGAAGTAATCAGCTATTAGTTTTCGATAGGAGGGGATTTCTAGTTGTAACTTAACGGGGGCGTATAATGCAGTATATAGTCAGTTATAGAAGTTTCGCTGTATAACACCCCACACGGGGACATTTCACAACAATTCTTGCATAACACATAGTTAGGCGTTCTTTGAGAGAGAGCGGCTTGCTGATAGAATAGTGTCTGCAACGTATAGACTAACTCCGTATGCAAGAAGTAATTAGTTTAGAGCGTCTTTGCTCGTTGAAATGGCAAGCTGATTATGAACTGATAGCTATTTAAAACACATTTAAACAGGGATTAGACAATGACAAGTACCCAACAACGCGCTGAACTACAACGCCAAATTTGGCAAATTGCAAATGATGTTCGCGGCTCAGTTGATGGCTGGGATTTTAAGCAATATGTATTAGGCACTTTATTCTATCGGTTTATTAGCGAAAACTTTGCTACTTACATTGAAGGCGGTGATGAAAGCATTCACTATGCCTCAATTCTCGATGATGTCATCACCCCAGAAATCAAAGAAGATGCCATTAAAACCAAAGGGTATTTCATCTACCCCAGCCAGCTATTTGCCAACATCGCCGCCAACGCCAATACCAACGCCAATCTGAACACCGACTTAGCTGCTATATTTTCCGCCATTGAAAGCTCGGCCAATGGCTTCCCATCTGAACAAGATATCAAGGGGTTGTTTGCCGATTTTGATACCACCAGCAACCGCCTAGGCAACACCGTTACCGACAAAAACACCCGTTTAGCCGCCGTGCTGAAAGGGGTGGCGGGGCTTCGCTTTGGCGAGTTCCAAGAAAACCAAATCGACCTGTTTGGTGATGCCTACGAGTTTTTGATTTCTAACTATGCAGCCAACGCAGGTAAATCAGGTGGCGAATTTTTCACCCCGCAACACGTATCCAAGCTCATTGCACAGCTGGCCATGCACAAGCAAACAACCGTCAATAAAATTTACGACCCAGCAGCAGGCTCAGGCTCCTTATTATTACAAGCAAAAAAACACTTTGATGCCCATATAATCGAAGATGGCTTTTTTGGTCAAGAGATCAACCACACCACCTATAACCTTGCGCGTATGAATATGTTTTTGCACAACATTAACTACGACAAGTTCAATATTGCGCTTGGCAACACTCTGTTAGATCCGCATTTTGGCGATGAAAAACCCTTTGATGCCATTGTCTCTAACCCGCCCTATTCGGTGACCTGGATTGGCAGCGACGACCCAACCCTGATTAATGATGAACGCTTTGCCCCCGCAGGCGTGTTAGCGCCCAAATCCAAAGCCGACTTTGCCTTTGTGCTGCATGCATTAAGTTATTTATCCAGCAAGGGCCGCGCCGCGATTGTCTGCTTCCCCGGTATTTTTTACCGGGGCGGCGCGGAGCAGAAAATCCGCCAATATTTGGTAGATAACAACTATGTCGAAACCGTAATCTCGCTCGCGCCCAACTTGTTTTTTGGCACCTCAATCTCCGTCAATATCCTGGTGCTTTCTAAACACAAAACCGACACCACAATCCAGTTTATTGATGCGAGTAAGCTATTTAAGCCACAATCCAATACCAACGTATTAACCGATGAAAACATCAAGCAAATTATGCAAGCTTTCGATAGTAAAGATGATGTTGCATACTTTGCAAAATCGGTGGAATACGATGTGATAGCCGCCAACGATTACAGCCTATCGGCAAGCTCCTATATGGAAGCAGAAGACACCCGCGAAGTGATTGATATTACCAAGCTGAATGCCGAGCTGAAAACCACGGTCGCGAAAATCAACCAGCTACGCGCCGAGATTGATGCGATTGTGGCGGAGATTGAAGCATGAGTAAGTTGAGCTTTATGGAGAAACTGCTTGAAGGCGTTGAGGTGGAGTGGAAGGCTTTGGGGGAAGTAATAAAGTCTTTAAAAACAGGTTTAAATCCGCGTAAAAATTTCCAACTAAATACAGCGGATGCCAATAATTTTTATGTGACAGTTCGTGAAATTCAGAACGGAAAAATAGTATTTCTTGATAAAACTGATAGGGTGAATAACAGTGCTTTAAAACTCATAAACAACCGTTCCAACTTAGAGGTTGGAGATATTTTGTTTTCTGGAACAGGAACTGTAGGTCGAACAGCGGTTATTGAAATCAATCCTGAAAACTGGAATGTGAAAGAAGGGGTTTATGTAATAAAGCCAGACCAGAAAGTCATTAATTCAAGATACCTTTCTTATCTACTTAACACACAATATATTGTAAAAGAATACAGCAAAAAAATTGTTGGTTCACCTGTAGTCAGCTTGCCTATGAGTGAGCTTAAAAAACTCCAAATCCCCGTCCCTCCAAGTGATATCCAATCTAAAATTGTCCGCATTTTGGACACATACACTGCGCTTACAGCCGAACTCACAGCCGAACTCACAGCAAGGCAAAAACAATATGAGTATTATCGCGAGAAGTTGTTAACCTTTCCAAAAGTAGACGATGAGGCATAGCATGGGGCAGTCGTTAACGGACATTGCACAGCAACTAAAAGTTGCTGAACATAGAACTCGGTCAGCAGTTGCAACAATTTCCAGTGTAAAAGTACAGCTTATCTTTGCGTTTAATGGCACGGGTAAAACTCGCTTGTCACGGGAATTTAAACAGTTAATCGCACCGAGAGCCGATAGTGATGAAGAAGCAGAAGAAACAGCGTTAGCTCGCACAAAAATCCTCTATTACAATGCGTTTACGGAAGATTTGTTCTATTGGGATAATGATTTAGAGCGTGATACCGAGCCGAAATTAAAAATCCAGTCTAACTCTTTTACAGAATGGGTGCTCCAAGACCAGGGGCAAGATCAAAACATTATTGCTCATTTTCAGCGCTATACTGATGAAAAGTTAACGCCGCGTTTTAGTCCAGATTTCTCTGAAGTCACATTCTCCTTTGAACGGGGCAATGAAGAACAAACCGAAAATATCAAAATTTCAAAGGGTGAAGAGAGCAACTTTATTTGGAGTGTATTTTATAGTCTGCTTGTGCAAGTGATTGCTGTGTTGAATGTCGCCGAACCCAGTGAGCGGGAAACAGATCAGTTTAATCAGTTGGAATATGTATTTATTGACGACCCTGTTAGCTCCTTAGATGAAAATCATTTGATTGAATTAGCGGTGGACTTGGCGCAACTGATTAAATCCAGTCGTTCAGAACTTAAATTTATTATCACCACACATAACCCGCTTTTTTATAATGTGCTGCACAATGAGTTCAAGGACGTTAAATTTAAAAAATATCTTCTGAATAAACATGATAATGGGGAATATGATTTAGTCCCCCAACCAAAGAATGATTCACCGTTTTCGTATCATCTTTATCTCAAAGCAGAACTTGAAAAAGCGATTGAGACAGGTCAGTTGCATAAGTACCACTTTAATTTTCTCAGAAACATTTTAGAAAAAACCTCCACATTTCTCGGTTATGAAAATTGGGGAAACCTATTACCGACAACAGGTGATGGAAAGCCTAATCCTTATGAGACAAGAATAATTAATATCTCTAGTCACTCTAAACAGGCTGGTGAAGAAGTGACTGAGCTTACAGAAGAGGATAAGCGTGTTTTGAGCTACCTGGTGAGACAAATTAATGAAACGTATCGTTTCAAGTCGAGCGTTCGCTAAGTAAAAGACATTATTCGAAGGTAAATATATGATTGAATACAAACCCATTGCAGAATCGAATAACTTTATCGTGCTGGATAAATACACCAAGAGTTGGCAGATCAATGAAGCCTATCAAAGCGAATACGCTTTAGAGGCTGAGTTCATCACCGATCTACAAAACCAAGGCTATGAATACCTGCCCGATTTAAACACCCTCGACAAAATGCTGGCAAACGTGCGGGTGCAGTTGCAAGCGCTAAATCATGTGCAGTTTTTGGATGGCGAATGGCAACGTTTTGTTGAATCTTATTTAGATAAGCCCAGCGATAACAGTATCGATAAAACGCGCAAAATTCATGACGACTATATCCACGATTTTGTCTTTGATGATGGGCACATCCAAAACATCTATCTATTGGATAAGCAAAAAATTGCTCGCAATAAAGTTCAGGTAATTAAACAGTTTGAACAAAAAGGTACGCAGGCCAATCGCTACGATATCACCATTTTGGTGAATGGTTTGCCATTGGTACAAATCGAGCTCAAAAAACGGGGGGTGGCCATTCGCGAAGCCTTTAACCAGGTGCACCGCTACAGCAAAGAAAGTTTTAATACAGACAACTCACTGTTTAAATATTTGCAGCTTTTCGTGATTTCAAACGGAACAGATAGCCGTTACTTTGCCAATACCACCAAGCGTGACAAAAACAGTTTTGATTTCACCATGAATTGGGCAAAGTCAGATAACAGCTTAATAAAAGACTTAAAAGATTTTACTGCCACGTTTTTTCAGAAAAACACCTTGTTGAATGTGCTGTTCAACTATTCAGTGTTTGACGTTAATGACACCTTATTAGTCATGCGCCCCTACCAAATTGCCGCGACCGAGCGCATTTTATGGAAAATAAACAGCGCTTATCAAGCAAAAAAATGGAACACCACCGAAGGCGGCGGCTATATTTGGCATACCACAGGCTCAGGCAAAACCTTAACCAGCTTTAAAGCGGCACGCCTGGCGACCGAGCTAGAATTTATTGATAAAGTCTTTTTTGTGGTTGACCGTAAAGACCTCGACTATCAAACCATGAAAGAATATCAACGCTTTTCGCCCGATAGCGTCAATGGTTCAGACAGCACCGCAGGGTTAAAGCGCAACCTTGATAAAGATGACAATAAAATCATTGTTACCACAATTCAAAAATTGAATAACTTAATGAAAAGTGAAGGCGACTTGCCCATCTACAACAAGCAAGTGGTATTTATTTTTGATGAGGCGCACCGTTCCCAATTTGGTGAGGCACAACAAAACCTAAAGAAAAAATTCAAAAAATTCTACCAGTTTGGCTTTACGGGTACTCCAATTTTTCCACAAAATGCCTTGGGCGCAGATACCACTGCCAGCGTGTTTGGGCGTGAATTGCATTCTTATGTGATTACCGACGCCATTCGCGATGAAAAAGTGTTGAAATTCAAAGTGGACTACAACGATGTGCGCCCGCAATTTAAGACGATTGAAACGGAACTAGACGAGAAAAAACTCACGGCGGCAGAAAACAAACAAGCGCTATTGCATCCCGACCGCATTCGAGAAATTTCGCAGTACATCTTGAATAACTTCAAACAAAAAACCCATCGTTTACAGGCGGGTGGCAAAGGCTTTAATGCCATGTTTGCTGTGAGCAGTGTGGATGCAGCCAAACTGTACTATGAATCGTTTAAGCATTTGCAGAAAGACAGTAACAAGCCGCTTAAGATTGCCACCATCTTCTCTTTTGCGGCCAATGAAGAACAAGATGCGGCAGGGGAAATTCCTGATGAAAGTTTTGAACTCACGGCAATGAATAGCAGTGCGAAAGAATTTTTAAGTGCGGCAATTGATGACTATAACGCGATGTTTAAAACCAATTATGGCGTTGATAGCAATGAATTTCAAAACTATTACCGCGACTTTGCCAAGCGAGTCATCAATCAAGAAGTTGATTTGCTGATTGTAGTGGGTATGTTTTTAACAGGCTTTGATGCACCCACTTTAAACACCTTGTTCGTGGATAAAAACCTGCGCTACCACGGCTTGATCCAAGCCTATTCACGCACAAACCGCATTTATGATGCGACAAAAACGTTTGGCAATATAGTCACCTTCCGCGATTTAGAACAAGCGACAATTGATGCCATTACTTTATTTGGTGACAAGAACACCAAAAACGTGGTGCTGGAAAAAAGCTACAAAGAATACATGGAAGGCTTTACCGATGTAGCGACGGGTGAAGCACGGCGTGGTTATTTGGTTGTGGTGGCAGAGTTACAACAACGCTTTCCCAACCCTGATGAAATTGTTAGAGAACAAGATAAAAAAGAGTTCGCTAAATTATTTGGCGAATATTTGCGTGTTGAGAATGTTTTGCAAAACTACGACGAATTTGCTGGGTTAAAAGCCTTACAAGGCTTAGATATGACCGATCCTATAGCTGTAGAGGCGTTTAAAGCTAAGCACTATTTAAACGATGACGACTTAGCGGCTATGCAAACGATTAAGGTGCCAGCCGAGCGCATTATTCAAGATTACCGTTCAACCTATAACGATATTCTCGATTGGCTTCGCCGAGAAAAAGCGGGCGCAGAAACAGACATCGCCACCATTGATTGGGATGATGTGGTTTTTGAGGTGGATCTGCTCAAATCACAAGAGATTAATCTGGATTACATTCTGGAATTGATATTCGAACACAATAAAAAGCTTAAAGACAAAGTGACATTGGTTGAAGAAGTACGCCGTTTAATTCGCGCCAGCCTTGGTAACCGTGCCAAAGAGAGTTTGATGGTTGATTTTATTAACCTAACCAACTTGGACAACATTCTTGACAAAGCCAGTATTATTGATGCTTTCTTTACCTTTGCTCAAGCGGAGCAACAACGTGAAGCAAACGAATTAATTAATGATGAAAACCTAAATGCAGAAGCAGCTAAGCGTTATATCATTGCATCATTAAAGCGTGAATATGCTAGTGAAAACGGCACAGAACTCAATGCGATTCTGCCCAAAATGAGTCCACTTAATCCGCAATACTTAAGCAAAAAACAAACCGTTTTTCAAAAGATCGCCGCTTTTGTTGAGAAGTTTAAAGGCGTGGGCGGGCAGATTTAATCCATGTATTAAATGTAGTCTTGTGCAAATATCTTGGATTCGTTGTTTGTAGTCATCTCGCCGCCCACCAGCGGGTAGCGCAAGCCGTTAGGCCAAAATGTATCCCGCTAGGAATTGAGCCGAACCTAGCTAGGCTCTAAGCTCAAGTCCTACGCAATGAAAAGATAAGATGGGGTTTATTTTTTAGAGTGACTTTTCTAAAACATCTGTCAATTCCAACTCACTCAAAGGGATCGGGTTTCCCTAAAAACTGTTCGCAATCAAAGTCTTCTCCAAGAAGACATCAGAAAATTCCCAGCCATAATTGATATACACCAAACCCTAATAACGCGACCGCTGAAATTCCTAACATGGCGTGGTTGACTTTGGGTCCAAGTTTTTGTGCGAGGCCAAAGATAATGACAGTCAGAGCATAACCAGCAATCAAGGTTATGTAAAAACCCAGCAGGAAGCTAATTCCATATACAGGTGCCTCACGCCAGCCTTTGATCAAGATCGGGCCAGAGATAAGAGACCAAAAAAGATAGGGACCAGGATTTAAGAAATTCAATAATGCAGTTCTAAATACGTTTGGCTGATCCGTTGCTATCGCAACTGTATAAGGATCAAAGCTTTTCCATGATTTATAAGTACCATAAGCCAGGTATAAAACAAATAATCCCCCAACAATATACAGACCTCTTTGCAGCCATATAGGTACCTGACTCAAAACGAACAAACAGATCATGACAATAGGCCCATCACTGATAAGCGGTGCCAATACTGCTGGGAGTGTTTGCTTCCAACCACGGGTAAGAGTTTGAGAAATAAGATAAGTTTGTAAAGGTCCAGGCTGCGATGAAGCTGCGAAGCCATAGCCAATGCCTTGAAGGAGATAGATCCACATAAGATATTATTTTCGGTAATAGGCCGTCGGGGAAAGCTCGGTCGTGAATTCATTTGCTGTGCCCAATCCAATTTGCAGAACGTCGCCTTCAATTTTATAGGACAGGGAGTAGATGGGCGAGTCAAAGCCTACAGAGATACCATTTGCTTTGACCCATTGGGTCTGTACTGTGATGCGTTGGTGAATCGCATCGTGCGCAATGATCACTGCAAATTGCTCAGTGGCCTGGCTTGTTCCAGAATTTGACTCTACGCGATATAGATTCGTTTTGGTAAAGACAAGCGTTTCCGTTTCACTCATCCACATTCCCACAAATGGTGGAGTTGGCGGTTCTGGAGGGATCGGTGCAGGCGTTGGTGTCGAAGACGCACTACATGCCAGCATTGCACCTGCCAATGACAAGATGGAAATCAAGGTGATGAATATTTTTTTCATATCTCCTCCACGCAAAAACATGCGGAAATTACTTCTTGTTAAGATTGTCCTACTACTTCGTAATGCACGACAAATGGCTCAAACTCAAGCAGAAAGTCTTTATCTTCATCGTAATATTTTGCTAATTCAGCATCTTCCCCTGCGAATGCTTTGATCGATTCCAGAGTCTCCCAAAATGTAAGCGTGATGAAGTGAGTAATATCACCTTCATTTCGTTCAAGGATATGAACGCTGATATTGCCAGCTACAGACTGATAATCTGGAATTGCACGAGAATTGAGGAATTCTCGATAAGCCTTCGCCTTTGAGGTTGGAACTCGGCCATGCCACATTCTTGAAATCATTTTATTTCCCTAACGCTTTCTTCACGGCTTCATATACATCCACAACACCATAACCATACGCATTGCTCGGAGTGTCGCCAGTGAAGCAACCGAGTGATGTGTCACCTGTATAAGGCTGTGCTGTATCAATGATGAGTTGTTCAGTTGCATCAATATCACCGATCAAATCGGGTTGAGCAGACCAGATCAATGCCACCACTCCTACAACATGAGGCCCAGCCATGGATGTTCCGCTGTTGGCGCCATATGTACCGCCTGGTAATGATGAAAGAATATCCACGCCAGGTGCAACGATGTCGGGTTTGTTTCTTCCAGAACCATCTGCGATAACGGGGCCGCGGCTGCTGAATTGAGCCATATCACCAAATTGGTCAACGGCGCCAACCGAAAAAACAGAATCATATAAAGACAATGGCGATTCAACGGTCTCACAACTCGGTCCGTCATTGCCAGTGGATACGACCACAAAGATACCTGCATATCTTAAATTATCCACCGCAGACAACAATGCATTCGGGTCACAACCTTCAATCGAGGGGCAGCCCCATGAATTGTTCATCACATGCGCAGCTTTGGTCGGGTCACCATCTTTTAATGGATCACCACCATGCGGAAACGGCGCAAGCATGAATTGCATACAATCCAAATACAATGCAGGGTTGGCAAGATTTCTATCAAGATTCACACAACCAATCCATTGCGCTTTTGGCGCTACACCGATCCCATCTGCACCGAGAATCGTTCCCGTTGTATGTGTGCCATGTCCGCCTTCATCATTGGGTGATGTCGTTCCATCCCATGGATCGAACCAGTTGTAATCATCACCTTGAGTCACGCCGCGATATCGATCATGGATAGCAGGATGATTCCCATCCACACCAGAATCAGATTGCCCCACCACAATGCCTTCACCTTGCACATTAAATTCATTCCATACTTTATCTGCGCCGATCATTGAGATATTCCATTGCACTTCATCACTTGCTTCGGTAATATATCCCAGCGAAGGTTCATCAGCAGGAACAGCACGCAGGCGCGGGCTTGGAATGACTCGGTCTACTTCGGAG
This sequence comes from Anaerolineales bacterium, assembly GCA_014379595.1. Classification (GTDB taxonomy): domain Bacteria; phylum Chloroflexota; class Anaerolineae; order Anaerolineales; family Villigracilaceae; genus Villigracilis. The sequence continues at coordinate 116,992 of JACMLM010000034.1, read as the reverse complement.
CGGGTCATCAAATAGAATCGCACCAAAGTTCCACCGCGAACTTCAATCGCATTTTCCAAATAATATGGAGTGTATTCAACACCAACTTTATCAAAGAAATTCCGTAGATCAGCCTGCGTTTCATTAGCATGTTCGGTTAATTGTTCGTAAGCTGCAGTTAATCTTTCATCGCGGTCTTCGATACTCGCAACATCAGAAATATCCGCTTGATCCTTCAGAATGACAAAGAGGCGGTCGCTATAATTTCCTGGATTGCCAAACATAAAAAATAATGTGATGACAACCAGCCATGTGACTCCAACTCCTGCCCAGCCAACCGCCCGCTTCGCACTTTGACTGTAGCCTGATGCTGTTGCGAAACGCATGACCAGCGCAATGATACTTGTTCCCAGCCCGATAAGAATTACGATGCCGCTTGCTTTCGTAGCCACACCAAGAATATCGCCCAAAACAATCGTCAACTCAGTTGGGTCAAAAAGTGCAAAGCCTGCAAATGCAAGTAATGACGTGGCCGCGCCTGCTGCAAGTTTGGATGGCATGACGGCAGAAATCGCAAACGCAAATGATGGAAGAATGGCAAGCAGAAGTAATTGTGAGCCATCGTACCCTATGGCAGAGCCAAGCAATGCAAGCACTCCGCCGATGCCAACACCATCTAAAAACAAATTACCTGTTGTAGATCCAATCAATGTGGCGGCAAGCAAACCAAATGACATGCTCGCCAACAGACTTAAGAACGCATCACCAAATGAACCAAACGAACCATAGATCGCAAACGGTGCAAAGCCAATAGCCGCAATGACAAGACCAAATGGTAAGGAAACGCGATCCCATTCAATTTTATTTTTACGAAGCCAGATCACGACTCCTGCGCCGATTAAACAAAGAATGAATTGTGCAATGGAACCAAGCTGATCATTATTTGGGCCAAGCGCACGCAAAAGCAACGCAGGGAAGGCCATCACAGCCGCACCGAATAAGCCTGCATATACTGGCTTGAAGCGGTCATCTTTGGTAAAACGCCATAATGCTGCCGTAATACCTGTCATTACAATGGCTTGAACAAGCAAACCGATTGGTCCAGCCCATGCAACAGACTTTAAGCTCAAAGAAGTGATCGCCGTTTGTTCAGTTGACCACACAATGAAATGATAGATGAACAAACAAAACGGCATGGGCAGCACAAAAAGCAAAAAGAGCACGAGCGCGTTTGTTGAACGATTTTGTGGTTCAGAGATCGGTGTATCAGAAGTAGCTTCAGTCATTTGCATCTCCTTCAATCGATACTGGTGAAGTAAGTATTACTTTTTCTTCCTGATGCGGCCGCACATTAAATATCTTAAATGCCCATTGTACAGATGGACCAATCAAAATAGCGAAGATCAATGTACCAATTCCAGCAGGTCCGCCAAGCAACCAGCCGATGATGAAAACTATAATTTCAACGGAAGCACGAGCCATTCGTAAACTTAATTTGGTAGTACGATGAATCGCCAACATCAAACTATCTCGCGGGCCCGCACCTGCATCTACGCCAATATAAACGGCACTAGCAATTCCCATAAGCAGAATCCCTGCAAACAACATCACTACCTGCAAAGGTAAATTTGATTCTTCAAATGGGATAATCTTCATAAACACATCTAACCATAAGCCAATACTGAGGATATTTCCCAGAGTTCCCCATCCTACTTTCTCTTTGAATAGTAATACCAGAACCAATACTCCGAAAGCAACAAGAATAGTGATCGTTCCGATGGTTAAACCTGTAAGATTTGCAAGTGCCACTTCAAACACAGACCATGTGCCTGTCCCGAGATCAGCTTGGATAGTAAGCGCGATCGATAAGCCATACAAAGCAAAACCAATTTGAATGACAAAAAAGTCACGAATAAAAGTGTTCCAACGAATGGGTTTTAACATAAGTCTCCTTTGAAGGAGTGATAATACCATTTAAACCAAAACGTCATTCACATTTTCCTTGAAGAAATTGCAAATGACAGATCAGTACTCTTAATGAGATGCAGTTTTATGAGTTTGTCACAGTAAATTTCCTGTGGGATTTTCAGCTCGTATGAAAGGTTGTCGTTGTTTATAAGTCAGAGATCGCCACACCCATTCCAATGGACCAAATTGGAATTTGCTTAACCACCACATACTAAATGGAATTTGCGCAAGGTAAATCAAGAAGGTAATTCCCCACAAACCCGCCGCACCAATCTTTTCATAAAGCCCTGCTCCATAGCCAGAAAATAGGATCGAACATAGTACAGATTGCAAAAAATAGTTGGTCAAAGCCATGCGCCCGACTGAGGCAAGAGGCGCAAGAATTTTTTGTCCGGTCTGTGTAAGAGAAGCAAGTGAAAGTGCCGCAATATATGTCACTGCCAATGCCGGTGCGCCCAGCGTGAAACCCAGGCTGGTCCACAATGGATTGGCTGCCCAGATTAAGAGTGCATTGCCCGGTATCCCTATCAATAGGCCTGTGACAAATGCACGCTTGAGCCGGTGGCGATTCTCATTTAATTGCTCAAAGAAATGACTGCGCCCGGCGAGCATGCCCAACAAAAATAATGCCATTACACTAAAGCCTTGAATCAGTGCAATGATAATGAACGACGGCAAAATAATAAGGCCCTGAAAAATAAGAATATTTAGGTATGATGTGCCTCCATAGGCTTGTTGAGCCATCGAAACCAAATCAATCCCAGGGACTGGCTCGTTGCCGCCATTTGGCCCGCCCATCAGGATGAGCATGAAAAATGAAAGTGCAAAGAAGATTCCTGTCCAAACAAGCAGTGTTCGTGAAGTATGATTTCGAAAAGCCAGCAATACAAATCCGAGCAGGGCATATAAACGAAGAATATCACCCAGCCAAAACAAAAGAGCATGTAAAATTCCAAAACCAAACAATATCCATAAACGGCGCGGGTAAAAGGAATTAATATCGCGCCCTTTAGCTTGAGCGCGATTGAGTTGCACTGCAAACCCGAGCCCAAATAAAAATGAGAATATGCTGTAAAACTTGCCTTCAGCAAAGAAGAGCATTAGATTATGTGCAAGATTGTCATACCAGGGCATGGCAGGAATACTGTACCCAGGAAAAAATTGTGGCGTTGCAAACCCGCCAATATTCACTGCCAAAATGCCAAAGATGGCGAAGCCGCGCAAAATATCCAGAATGTGAATACGTTCTGCGGAAGCGGTTGGAGTCATGTTATTTTGCATGGACGTCCTTTTTACTGAAAAAATAGATTAGTTAGGATTTTTTAATGCCATCGAAGAGATATTACTACCTCTCCTATTAAATCAATTATCAAAAAAAAGCCCTTCTTTTGATGAGAGGCTCTTTTTCTTTTCTACTATAAATTGACTACATTTCTTATTGTGCCTTTTACATTCCCGGCGCCTGCTTCGTAGTTTCCATCTGCCGGGCGGATGAACATAGACAAGCCATGTTTTGGGGATATGGTAATTCCTACGTTTAAGTCAATTTTGGAATTGGGGACAAGCTCTAAACGATATCGTTGAAGGGTGAGGGCAAGTATTAATGGAATTTCCATCAATGCAAAGGGCATACCAATACAAGCGCGAATACCAGCACTAAATGGCATATATTCATGTGCTGAAGGATTAATATGTTGCCAACGAGAGGGGTTAAAGGTCTCGGGATCTTGATAGATGGATGAATCGTGATGGGTATGAAAGTGACTAAAGCCTATTTCTGTTCCAATAGGCAATAAATAGCCGCCCAATTCAATAGGAGAGGCAACTACACGCGCACTCATTGGTACGGGTGGCAGGATGCGCATACTTTCTTTAACAATGTTATCGAGATAGGTCAACTGTTTGAGAGAGTCATATGCTGGGGTTTGAGAACCAAGCTTTTCGTCAAGTTCGAGGCGCAGGTTTTTCATCACTTGTGGATGTTGAGAAAGTAGGAAGAACGTCCATGCAAGTGCGTTGGAACTGGTTTCATGCCCTGCGATAATGAAGATGACACTATGACCAATAATTTCATCGTCGGTGAATGCAGGGTTGCCATTTTCATCTCTTGAGTTGAGTAATAAAGAAAGAACATCTTGACCTTCTGCATTGCGGCGTTGTTGAATCAACTCGCGAATGGTGGTATCCAGTTTGTGTGAAAGGTTAAGAAAACGATGATATGGAAAACCAGGCAAATCAATTTGTAGGCTGACGGTTTGAGGAGATGTAGCATGATGCAGCCATTCTTGAATGAGGTCGCCAAACGCTTGACCCTCACGGCGAATATCCAACCCGAAGAGACATTGCGCGGCTACTTGCAAAGTTATGTTCATCATGTCATTCCAGATATCGCGTTGTTCGTTAAGCTTCCATGAATCGAGATTCCATTGAATAATTCGAATCATATCTTGATAATATTCGCCAAGTTTTTGTTTATGAAAGGCAGGCATGACCAATCGGCGTTGACGGCGATGTTCGATTCCATTCACGCCGAACAAACCTGTGCCTAATCGTTTGAGCACACTGCGACGTGCATTGACTTCACCCATCGGGTGCATTGGGCCAAGTAGTGGACCTGAATAAAAAACATCTGAATTAGAAAGCAATTGGCGATTAAATTCTGCACCAAATGCCATCAACGTATGAGGCCTGCCATTTGCTGGAAAGAATATGGGCGGATTGCCGCCGCGAACAAATGCAAAGACATCCCCATGTTGTTGACGAAGTTTTTGCAAATAATTTAATGGGTCACTAAAAAGTTGCCAAAGCGTTCCACGCCAACCAAACAGCGGCATGGGTGCAGGGGCAGGGATTTGTTCAATAGATTTGGTCATACAAAGTTCTCCTTCAACAAATATCTATGTTGCAATGCCGTCAAAAATAATATTCACAGATTGTGTCAGTGTCTTTGTCACATCTATATTTTTCGAGTCGAGCATGGCTAATTCAAGCGCGCCTTCATACAAGGCAGAAAGGGTTGTGGCAACGACTTGGGAATTTACTTTGCGAATCTCGCCGCGTTGGATTCCTTGTTGAATTATTTCTGCTAATGCATCATGATAATGGGCAATATGTTTTTGAATGTGATGGCGCACTTTTGCATTGCGCTGGGCTAATGTGTAAAGTTCGTATGTCAACGGAAGGTAAACGATGCCTTCTTGCGCACCTTCTTGCAAGTACTTGATTAGTCTTTGACGCACGGTGCCAGTTTCATTCAATAATTGTTTCATCACAGCCATGTCATCAGCAATCACTTTATCCATAATGGCAAGAATGACATCATCCTTGCTTTTGTAATACCAGTACACTGCGCCAACACTTAATTTTGCTTCACGGGCAATATCCTCCATTCGCGCGGCGGTAAACCCTTTGCTATTAAATATATTAAGTGCGGCCTTCAGAATTTCGCGTTTACGTTCATCACTGACATCAGGTCGGGGCATCAGAACACTCCTAGATTGAATATTTATTCGGTATTTAGGCCGAAAACCCGGCGCATATACGCCAATCCCAGAATAACTGAATATATATTCAGTTATTCTAGCCGAGATGGAAATGACTGTCAAGTCTTGATACCATGTTGTGATAAACTGGCCGCATGACACAAATCATTGAAACCCACCGTGATCAATTTACCATCAGTACCGACTCTGCACGATTAGATATTGAAGCCATTCTGGATTTCTTCACGCGCGCCTACTGGACGAAGGGACGTCCGCGTGAACGCACGGAACGCGCCCTTGAGAATTCACTTGTATTTGGTGTGTATGAAGGAAAGGAACAAATTGGTATCGCGCGCGTGATAAGCGATTATTCCATTTTTGCATATATCTGTGATGTATTCATTCATGAAGATTACCGCGCGCACGGACTCGGCAAATGGCTGATAGAGGCCATTATGTCACACCCTGACTTGCAAGGCCTGCGCCGCTGGACTTTGGTCACACGCGATGCACATGGGTTGTATAAGCAATATGGATTTGATGCACTTGCAAACCCCGAGGGCTGGATGGAAATATTACAACCGTTCCCAGGTGAGGGAAGAGATTAATAAGCTCTAGTTGTCACGCTTTAAGCGTGACCTACTTTTACCATTTAATAAATTTGCTAGCAACAATCTCCAGCGCAAACGTGACCAGGTTTTGATCACATCATTTGCATCCGCACGAGTTGGAGGTATTGGCGCAAACAGGCTGAGCGAATATAGTTCAGTCATCTGATTGATCTCACTATATGAAGGCATAATCCATTCTTGCAAACGGGAAAAAGTCTTTATGGATGAAAGCCTCTCGATGAGGGCGTGAGAATATAAATGCGCTGTTTGGTTGCTCGAAGCGGATCCAGTCACAGGGCGGGCGAGGCGGCGCAGGCGTTTATACAAAAGTTGTATCGTTCGCGATGGGTCAAGTCGACTAAGTCTTAGAGAATCAAACCCGATCCATAAAATTCCACAAACAAAAATAAAGAGAATGGGAATCCAGGTATTGCTGCGCACACGCTGGAAGAGCGTTGCAAACTGTTCTCTCCATGATCGTTCGACTGGCAATATTTCTGTGATTTCAGTTGGTGCAATATCTTCTTCATAAAAAATAACAGGCTGGCTGGCGGTTGGTTCAAACTCAACCCAGCCAATATCTGCAAAATAAATCTCAACCCATGAATGGGCATAATTTTCAGTGACGAGATATTGTGCACGCTCAGTATCATACGTTCCATTCACGTAACCCACTACAATGCGTGCGGGTAAACCCGCAGCGCGCGCAAGCACAGCCATACTGGTGGCGTAGTAATCACAATATCCCTGCTTGAGATCAAATATAAAATAATCAACAACATCGCGGCCCGCAGGCGGAGCACCAACTTCAAGCGTGTAAGGAAATTCGCGCAAATAATTTTGGATGGCAAGCGCGCGATCATATGCATTTGGCTCGGACGCAGTGAGATCACGCGCCAAAGATCGTACACGCTCGGGCACCGAATCAGGCACAACGAGAAACTGCTCCCGTACCCAATCAGGATACACACTGGGAGATTCTCTCAATTCATCCGCCGTGGGATCCAGCAAAATGGATTCAGCAGTATAAGATTCAACAGGTGCAAGTGCAGCGAGCATATCTGCATCAATGAATTGATCATCTTCTGTTTGACGAAACCATGCGGCCTGGAAAGGAACATCTGCACTGATCAATGTGCCAGTCCAATATAAACGTCCGCCGCTATCGTTAGGGAAAATCACCTCTTCACGAACAATGCGATGATTTAGATTCGGCTGCTCAAGCAATGCTTGTTCAGCGGGAACATCTTCAGCCGAAGCAGATGGATTGGTCCAACCTGAGCCAGTGTAGATCGAATAGCTAAGAGTACGCCAGTAATAACGAGGCACGGTGGGGCGTGCACTTGCAGGCATGGATGGCAGGTCACCTGTGGAAATGGTCATCGCAAGTTGAGAAGAAAGTTGAGGGCCAGCGGTCAACAAATAAGAACGAGGCAGGCCGCCGTCAAAACCTGTCACCCTGAAATTATCTTTTATTGATTCAAGCCCAAGAGACTGTGCCTGTGACTCATTCGAGCCAGCGCGATTTTCACGAAAATCTGCAAGGATGTCTCTGAGCGAAATGGTGGAAACAAGAAACGAGGCAGATACCAATCCAAACGTCATCGCACCAACCAATATTAATGTATCAACGCTGGTGCTTTCAGCATAGTCCGTTTGTGATGCGCTCCAGCGTTTTTGCAAATTAATGTAGTTGCTTAATCCATATACAAACAAAAGCAGTGCAAGGTGATACCAAAGAATTGGCAGCTCTCTGCCCGTGTAATCAAGAACAAAAGCCAGCACGATAGTAGAAGGGAGCATGCCTGCTAAAAATCTTTTGTTGCGATACATTTGCCAGCCTGCCCAGACCGCGATCAACCATAAGCCTACGCTCCAGATCAATGTGCGGACGACAGGGTCTTCAATTTGTATTCCGTTTAAGAGACCTGTAAACCATAATGAAAGACGGGTACTGAGTGTGAATGCTCTTAGTAAAAGGTCTTCTCTCGATGATATAAAAACAGAAGGATCAAATGGAATTTTATTAATAAACCAATTAAAAAGCGCCGGGATCATATTAAATGCTTGTTTGGTGAATTCAAATAATGAACTACCCATTTGACCAATACGCACATACAAAGCCAAAGGCCCGAGAATGACTAAAATAAATAATGATAAAGTTTTGTCTATGTTGCGCGTGGCAAGCGCCCATGCAATTAACGCGCCGATAAGAGTTAAGGGGATTAATAAGCTCACGCCCGCATCACGGACAATTTCACTTAAGGCCGAGGGCAAACATGCCAACGCCATCAACGAAAGCACAAGAATCATTTCTTGAAAATGAAAGAGGCGCTTGAAAACAGCTTGCATCATCCCAGCCTCTTCCATGTGAGGTCGCCGGGCGAGCGAGTGGAGACAGCTTTGCCAGTGGAGGTGATGCGCCACTCCCATTGTCCGCGCCAGCCTGGATTCGCCTCGGGTTGTTGAAGCAGGCTACGGTTAAGAGTGAAGCGAGGAATGCCCTTTTCGGCGAGCACACTTGCCAGCGAGTCCGCACTTTGAGGAGCATCGAATGAAGCGGGATCCATCAAAAGAACAGTTGGACTGATCCCCTTCCATAACAATTGAGTAAGCGAGGGCAGCCAATCGGTTTTTATCGAAGGCGTGATCACAATTAAACTGGTGCGATGACCCATTGTTGGATTCGCACGTGTAAGCAATTCTGAAAATGGCATTTCACCTGGCTCAAGCATGGCCAGCTCACGCATGATCTCAAAACGATGCTGTTCGCCTGATTGCGGTTTCAACCAAACTGTTTTTGCGCCGCTGGCAAGCAAGCCAACGGAGTGACGCGCACGCAACCCACGATCAGCAAGAGAAGCTGCGAGAATCACTCCAAGCTCAATTGTATTCTCCCAACCTTCACCTGCTTGAACATTCGCATCCACATCCAGCGCGATCCACCAATCACTGGCGGGCGCGCCATCCAGAATGCGCGAATAAAATTTTCCGCGCCGCGCAGTAGTGGGCCAGTGAATTAATTTTGGGTTATCGCCATGAGCAAACTCGCGCACACTCGCTGCATTAACCGTTTGATCAATAATATTTGGGCGTGGACGTCCATCGCCCATCCAGCCGCCGGGCATGATCTCAACCAAAGGCAATGGAATAACTGGCGGCATGATCACGAGTGTTGAGCTCTCAGGTAGAAAAACTTCAACGCTATAAATTCCAAATGGATCACCGCTGCGCAATGTGGTTCCGCCCAATTCATAAACGCCGCGCCGCTTACACACACCGGATGTACGCCATGTATTCGTTTCATACGGACCAATACCTACTGCGCGTGCCGCGGAGTAACCCGGCAAGGTTGAATGATCGATCAACTCAACCCATGTGGCTGCAGCAAACCCGTTATTTGTTAATGTAAATTGTTCTTCGAGTGTATCTCCCACCTGCGCCCATGAAAACCGCACTTCGCGCATCAAGCGCAAGTTCTTTCGCAGCGACCAAATCCATACTACTGCAATCAACCATACACCACCAAATGCCACGATCAATCCCTGCCAAATCTTGGATGGGTCAAGCAGCTGCATAACAACCATTCCAAGCGTCAATATAGGCAATAAAACGGAGTTAAGTTTTACGCGCGTGGTCATGATTCAATTATAAGCTGTGTTGAGGGATTAATTTATGTGTTGGGTAGTGTAAACTTAACTGAACGTGACAAATATCTTACCATCCTATAAATGCGATATTTGATATGCACTTACCGCTGCAGATCGCGATAATTTTCTGAGTATAGTAATTGATGACGTTTTTGCGCATCGGACCACGAATGCGGAAATTCGTAGGTCATATTTACATCTTGTATTGCTTGTTTCATTTGCCTCGCACAAATTTCTGGTGGTACTCTACCAACACCTGTCCCCATACCTGAAAACACAACTGACTTTACTCTTTCGCTTACAGATGTATCATCAGCAAATCTGCCATATCGTACAAGCAATAACACAGCACGAGTTGCTAAATATACATTGATACTTTCACGGCCTAAAATCATTGGCACGCGCATTGTTGGAGCAGAAATAATAAAAGGTATCTTGGGGTGATCACTAAAAACAATTTCAGCCGCTCCAACAATTAGCTCTCCATGATGCTTACTCTTTATCAAATCTTGAAGACGATTTTGCACATGCCAGCCAAAGAACTCTAAGATTCGTAAATCCAATCCCCCATCCATAAAGCCAAAGCTGTTAGCGGGGCTAACAAGGGCATCTGCATCAACATTAAAAATTGAGCCGTGATATACGACAATATTCTCATAGTTGAGAAATTCATTTTTCCATGCAGTGATAAGAGGACTTTGTATATCGGCGAGAATAATCTTCATATTTAAAATCCCAGAAATTAATATAGAAACAAACTTTTTTCGTTGTACGACTTTCAACCAGCAAAATCAAACAAGGTAGTGAATAGCATAAAGCATTTATCATAGCAAAAACATTGGAATCAGATATCAATAGTAAGATATGCATCTTTCCATTCAATGATTTCGACTTGATTACCATCAGGGTCTGTAATGAAGAAACGATCGGCTCCGGGGATGAGAACCGTCTCCTCAATATTGATACCCTTCTCTTTCATCCACAAACGTGCTGTCTGGGCGTCGTCCACTTGCAGCGCCATATGACGCTGGCTGGGCGGATGCGTTTGTACCTCTAAAAGTAAGTGGATTTGCTGGGAGCCTAAGCGGAACCAACGAACGTTAAGCCCAGCAGGCTGAAATGTGGGAGGAATGGCAATCTCGGTCAGGCCAAGTATGTCACGATAAAACACAGCTGCGCGATCAAGATCCTGCACGGCCATACTACAATGATGAATCTGACTAAATTGCATCTGTCTCTCCTTGGTTATTTAGCTTTGTATAAGCCCATTAATATGATAACTGCATGGCTTTTGAAATTGTGCGATCTTCAATGGGCAAGATCAAGCGCGGAAAGATAAATCAGTTTACATTTCCCCAAAGCCGCATATTCAGGCATCAACGGGCAAATGCTCGAAAGGGATTGATATGAGTTAATTGATGGATGGTTGCCTCATCCACTCCGACAGCTCGGAGTTTGGGCAGAAAGTGATCTGATAGATATGTATAGGGTTTGGGAACACCACCGCCCGGTAACGCCGGGTCAAACCAGCCTCGATCATGACTCAGAAGTAATTGATCGCCAAAACCAGCATCTAACAGTCGTTGAATGTGCTCCACAAGATATTCATCACTCCTCCACTCTGGGTTGCCAATTGAGTCATACTCCAGCCAGGCCCCGCGCCTGGCCATCTCCAGATGTAATTCAAAATCAGGCTCTGCTTGCGTATGAATCCAGATAAATCGTTCTGCAGAATAACCCATCTGCTCAATAATATCGAGTTGATCACGAACCACGCGACCTTGAATTGTGTGGCTGCCTATAACGGCATTTGTTTCCTGACCAACATTGGCAGCTGCTCGCAAAATTTTTGTTTCGCAAGTTGTTAATCCATCATCACCTGCGCTCAACTTAATCCAACCGGCTTGCACCCCGCTCTCTTCAATTTCATCCTGTAGTTCACTTAACATCCATTCCGCCAATTTGGCCTCAGTGGCCGCATGTGCCCAATCAGGAATCCAGGGTTCACGATAAATACCAGTTGGGATCACCAAAGGAATCTTGGCTGCCTCGGAAACCGCTCGGTCAATATCTGCCCGGCGCCCCACGCCAACTGTACTGCATTCTACAATGGCTGTCACACCGGCTGCTTGTGCTTTTTCTATTTCCGGGGCCATGAGCTGAATAACTTGTTCAACTTCAGCCTCCGTATAACCGGGAGTATTCCAAGTTCGCAGGTCTACAAAGATGTGTTCATGAGGCAATATCATGCCCAATTCGTCAGAACTCTTACGACCTAAGGTGGTGATAATTCCAGTCATAACACTTTTCCTTTCAAGCTACTCCGCAGCCATGGCTTCTATTTCCAACTTCCAGCGCGGGTCAAGTAGTTGACAACACACAACGGTCAAAGTGGTTTCATGACTCCCTAAATATTTCTTTCTTAACTGCACATTTGCTTCATCATATTCAGGGCTTGCCAGATAGGTTCTTATAGAGATAATATTTTTATAAGTCATATTGGCAGACTCTAAAATTGTGCCTAAATGCTGCCATATGACTTCACCTTGTTCCTCAAATGTTTCAGGCATGGATTTGCCATCTGCTAAAAAGCCGTTGAGTCCGCTAATGATCAACAAGCGAGAGCCATTGGCAACTTCAATTGCATGGCTATAACTTTGATATTTTGGGTACATAGTTTCAGGATTGTGTTTAATGACAGGCAATGTATTTCTCCAATGTGTCACTGGTGTTGTAGGGCAGGTTTGTAACCTGCCAAAACTTATGTTTGAGAGTGTCAGGCTACAAGCCTGACCTACTCACTTTACCTACTGCTCGTCAGCAGGAAAAGGCTTTTGAAAAGTGAAAGCGAACTGACTTGGGCCATGAGCATCCAGATGCTCTAATCGCTTTTTGGCTTCATCCACAGTGGGGATATGTCCCTGAGGAACCCACCAGAGCGCAGTATAAACGCCGCTAAATTTTTCAAACCATGATTGTCGTTGTTTTAGTAATTCAACATGTACAGTTTTATAGACATAATGTTTTAACTGCTCAATCGATTCCCAGACAGACATATTGACCAAGAGGCGATCATCGTCATAGGGACGTAGATCAGTTGCGTTGCCTTCAGGAGTTTGTAAGCGCCACACAAAGCCCGGGCTTGTATCCGCAAGAGCATTGATTTCATCAAGACGAGCTGCGAAACCCGCCATGATAGGACCATCCATTGGCCCTTTGATTTTGCCAATGTTGACCTGAGCAATATGGAATGTAGTCATTGATTGTCTCCCATTATAGAATTACACGAGAAGCCATTCAGACTGCCCGCTGGATTGATCTCCAGTTAACCATTGCCAATCCAAATACATATGCATCTGATCTTCTTGATCTAATGCGAACCTTGCATGTGCTTTACCAGCTTGTATCTCACCACTTATGTTTGCACTTTGGTACAACATATCCATCTCTGCCTCGCCAAGTCTTTTCCCAAGGACATGCCCAGTTATGACAGTGCCGCCGCTATAGTTGCCGATCACAATGTCATCGTCGGAGGTGAAACGCATCTCTGTTTGGATATTGATAGTCCCATGCGTTGAATTCGCCACAGCGCGAAATGTAGTTCCTGCGAGGTTCATCATTTTCGTTCCTTTTCATTTACAAAAAATCGCACAATTGGCCTGCCATTTTTTGCAATACCCGCCTGATGGAAACCAGCCTGTTCAAATGTAGTATGTGACCCCATAAAGCGATAACTTTGATCTGGCTCCACTGGATAGCCTTCAATGATCGTTGCTCCCTGCGAGGCTGCATAAGTTACAGCGGCTTGTAATAATTTGACCGATAAATTTTGTCCCCGAAAATTGGGATCTAAAAAGAAACAGACGACAGACCAGGTTGGTAAATCGTCGATGCGCTTTAGTGTGGTTGAGCTTTCAAGGAGTGTATATGTTTCGCGCGGCGCAATGGAGCACCAACCCACTGGTTTCCCTTGATGATAGGCAAGGACTCCAATTGGAACGTTTCCTTTAACTAAAGCCTGAAGTTTGTTACGGCGTTCTGAAGCTTTTAACTTTGTAAAATCTGTGCTCTTCAATCGCCAACGCATGCATGAGCAATAATTCGGATTGCCATGCTGCTTAAAAAAAGCATTGAGATCATCCCACCTATCCATGGAGACTGGATGAAGTTCCAGATCGTTTGTCGCTTCTTTTGAAGATGACATGGCGATATTATATCTTTGGTATTACGCTTTGGGTTTGTTATCTATACCGGTATGGACAAAGACGAGCCAGGCGAAAACAATTGCAAAAATAACATACGCGATTAATAGAATTAAAAGAAAAGTATTCCCTACATTCGATAATTGATATTTTACGAGACTAAGTGCACCTATCGTGAAATGAGAAAAATTTGCAATCGAGATTGGTCGTAGATAAACCCCGCCGATGATATTGTCTTTAGATGTCCAATTCATCAGCGCGAAGGACAAATACATTGCGCCCATCAGTTGCATGAGTACAGGCAAAGGATTTGTCTGTGGTAGGTTTACTATCTTCAACAATTCTTCAGGAGCAAATAATGCAAACAATCCTGTAAACCCAAGGAATAAACTGCTTGCTATCATGAGTGTTTTTGTTTTCATTGAGTTTTTTATTTCAAATTCTTCTTCAGGTAAGAGCGGATTTTTGTATGAGCGATTCCGCTTACGTCAATTTTGTCTGCGCCGATCATATCCTTAAATCGTTTAAGTCCTTTAGCGAGGGCGCTGGCGAAGGCTTCATCTTTCGGAGCATCATCTTCGAGCCAGAATCCGAGGATGTGAAGTGTATTCGTTTTTCGATCCAGTTTCGGGTCCAGCCTTGCCACGAGATCGTCACCATATAAAATCGGCAGGACGTAATATCCCCAACGGCGTTTTGGCGCGGGTACATACACTTCCCATGTATATTGAAAATCAAAAACCACTTTCGCGCGTCCACGAGCGCTGACCATTTCCAACGGTGCAAACAATGTCACTTCTTCTTCAGTGGTGGTCTTCAACGGCTTCCATGCTTTGGGAATGCGACCAGACTCAAGTGTTTCGAGGACAGGTAAATCCTTTGAAAGCATGATCCATTTTTCTTTGGAGCCTTCCAATTGAAGCGAAGTGATCACCTTCTTTTCATACATCTCATTCAGTTTGTCTTCCGCTTCTTTCTTTGTGATCACCCGCCCAATGGCATAACGCCAATCAACAGCAAAACGTTTTTCACGCATGATATTGGGAATCTCAATGGTCTTGCGTGCAAAAAAATCTTCGGCTTCTTTTTCAGAAGCGACGTGATGAAACTCAGGCGGGGCGACTCGCTCACGCAGATCATAATAACGGTCAAAGCCTTTGCGATGGGAAATCATCAATTCGCCGGTCAGCCATAGATAATATAGGATGAGGGATGTTTCCTTGCGGCCTCGATAACTCCACTCTTTCAGTGCATTGCCTGTAAAATCGCGGTTCCCCAGCGGACCTCGTTTTTTTAACGCGTCTCGAACTTCTTTCATCAATGCTTCATTTTTACGCGCAAAATCTGTGCCCCAGCGACCAAACTCCATGCGGCGATTCATATAGGTACGCCAATAGGGTAATTCATCCATGGGATACATGGCCAGCCAACCGCCATAATCGAAGGCTCTGCGTTTTTCATACGCCACTTGATAAATATGCTCAGGCTTAAAATCCAACACGCGGCCATACATGGCGATCTCCTGACTGCGCGCTACGATGTTAAGCGGATCAAGCTGCAAGACTCCGATTTGACGAAGCGCAGCATCGACACCGTTCAATCCTTTAAAACG
This sequence comes from Anaerolineales bacterium, assembly GCA_014379595.1. Classification (GTDB taxonomy): domain Bacteria; phylum Chloroflexota; class Anaerolineae; order Anaerolineales; family Villigracilaceae; genus Villigracilis. Next base: position 101,488 of record JACMLM010000034.1, on the reverse strand, counting down.
GCGGCCCGGCCAAAGTCCTTGTTGACCGAGGAGGAAACGACGAAAGGTGAGTTTTGATATAGTGTCCATGGTAGTTTGGGCGATTATAGCTCATTAATTCTAATAATGAAATATTTGTGTATCATGTCGTTGCGAGGGCGTTCTTGTTCTATGCCCGAAGCAACCCCCTATTATGAAGTAGGAGATTGCTTCGTCGGAAAGAGCAAATGCCCTCCTCGCAACGACATATTTTAAACAAGAACTCGGAGGTCTTAAAGACCTCCGAGTTCTGCTATTCGAGTTTTGTTATTGCGGTTTTATGCTTTCTTATCATCCAGGCTTGCTATTGCTCTCAACAAGCCAATCACGAGTACGCCGAGTTTGAGACCTTCGCCGGTGGTGATGGCGGTTTCGCGGTTATCTCCTTCAGCGCGCCGTGTGAGAAGTGTAGCGGCAACGATACCTGTGACAGCGCCGATCAATGCGCCAATTAAAATGGTACTTGTACTTTTGTTCATCGTTTATGTATCCTTTCAAAAAATGCAATGATGTTTTCAAGATAGCCATTGATAACAATGACGGGTTTCACAGCCATATCTGCGGTGCGGATAATATAGCCTTGCGCTTTGTGAACATAATCCTGCGTGAGGCCTGTGTAATGCGGCAAGGCTCCCAATGCAAGGATCATTAAGTAGATGAGACCGCCTAAAAGGGCGAGAAGTATCAAGCCTGCCAGCATAACGGGAATCACGATCCACATCGTGGAGATAGCCGCCCAGCGGCCCACATCCCCGCCGGAGTTGAAGGTAGCGGAGCTGATCAAGACGATCATCCCGATAAATAATAACGCACTCAACACGACTGGCAAGATGATTTGCGCGAGGCGCTGTTTGCGATGCTTGATATAGGAATAATGCTCGGGGTGTGGAAGTTTGGCTTTCATTGATTGAATTGTAGCATAAGTACAAAAGTCCACATCTTAATTTTTTCTATATTATTTTATTGTCAAGCACTTCTACGGCTTTGAACCTAGTTGCTACACGCTTTGTTAGGCGCGGCTTGGTAATTTAATAGCCTATTTCTTATCATCTTGAACCAATGATTGATTTACTATGCGATTAACTTTATTTGAGATTTCTTCATTTGAATATCCAAGATTGGCCAATATATTTCTTACAACAGCTTCTAACTCATCAAGTTCTTTAAGAGTAATTATTCCTGTGTTGTCTTTATGGCGAACATTAACCAGAACAATATCATAATTGTTTTTGCCGATTTTTGTCCGAGAAAAGGTAACCAGTCTGCCCGCATAGTTTTTGAATGAATAATCTTTTCCCTCTCTTATCATCAAAACTGCGACCAAAATTAAAAAAATATCATCATCGGCACCAATGGATAGGTCTAAATAAATAGTGGAGCCAAAAATATTAGGTCGATTGAATTGATGAGAAAGAAGTTCTAAAAATGAGTCTTCGCCGTTCTCTATTGGGTCGGCACTGCCTATAGAGCCATTATAGGAGGACCAGAGTCTAAGATTGCCTGGTTTCGACTTGGGGTTGTACTTCATGCTATGACGCGACGCGTAACCAAATTGTGAAAATAGTATCATTTATTATCCTGTCAACATGAAAGCGCCTAACTATGAGTTATACAGCATCACCCTGTAAAATTTCCCCGTGCGGGATGTTATACAGCAACGTGCTGTTTAATAGATTATGTACAGCATTATACATGAATTATTTTTTAGTGAAATCATAGCAAACGTCCCGCCATCATCGAATGATCGTATTTAAAATAAGAAAGTCCCTAAAGGCTTGGAAACCTTTAGGGACTTTATCGTTTTTGTTTTATCTTCTATTTCTCAAAAACGTGGGGACGTCCAGATCGTCACTGTTGATCGACGGTTGTGATGCAGATTTTGATTCAGTATTCGGTGAAGTATTATATTCAGCACCCACGCTGACAGATTCATTCTGGCGTGTGAAAGGCGTATTGGAAGCGGATACAGGCTTCTCGTTGGTGCGAAGCGGGCGTTCCAATGCGCGGCGCGGTACGCCAGTGCGTTCAAATCCAGTGGCGATGACGGTACAACGGATCTCGTCACCCATTTCAGGATCAATGACTGCACCGAAGATCATGTTCACATCAGGATGAGCCGTTTCACGAATGATAGCAGCAGCCTGATTGACCTCAAAGAGGGTCATGTTCGAGCCGCCTGTTACATTGAAGAGCACGCCGCGCGCGCCGTCAATGGTGATATCGAGTAACTGACTTGAGATGGCTTGCTCAGCCGCATTCTTGGCACGGTCATCACCGGAGCCGCGACCGACTGCCATCAACGCTGCGCCGCCCTCAGACATAATGGCGCGTACATCGGCAAAATCAAGATTGATCAAACCTGGGATCGTGATCAATTCAGAAATGCCTTGAATACCCTGATGCAGAACTTCATCGGCCATGCGGAAGGCATCCTGCAAGGATGATTTTTTATCTGCAAGCTGCAGCAAACGGTCATTCGGGATCGAGATGAGGGTGTGCGCATGTTCTTTCATTTTTGCCACGCCCGCCTCAGCAGATGTTGTGCGCTTGCCGCCTTCAAATGTAAATGGACGCGTGACGACGCCAATGGTGAGCGCGCCGCTTTCCTTGGCAACCTGCGCAACGATGGGAGCCGCACCGGTACCGGTACCGCCGCCCATGCCCGCAGTGACGAAGACCATATCCGCGCCTTTGAGCACATTATAGAGTTCGTCTGATGATTCTTCTGCGGCTTTGCGGCCGATCTCAGGATCACCACCTGCGCCAAGTCCGCGCGTGAGCTTGTCACCCAAACGCACACGAACCGCTGCGCGTGAAAGTGTCAACGCCTGCGCATCAGTATTACAGGCAATGAATTCAACGCCTTGAATGCCTTCTTCCATCATACGGTTGACGGCATTCTGACCGGCTCCACCAACGCCGATCACTTTGATTCGGGCGAAGGCTTCGGATTGCAGATTTTTCTTATTCGAGTCCATGTGTTCCTCCTGGCAAAGGGTATGCCAATCTTAAACGATATTGCGATTTTTTAACAGGGTTAACAAGCACTTGTTTTGGAGTGCAGGAGCTTAACGACAGCAAGCTGTCTGACTCCAAAGTTAATAAGGTAGTATGCGTCTTATCCAATTTTTGATTGCATCAAAATTCATAAATTTCTCTCCTCTTGTTCTGCGGCCTTTTCTGCCGCTTGAAGATGCCACATCATGATCTCTCATGCTTGTAGCCCAACGTAATAAGCCAACACTTGTGGAATATGCAGGCGAAGCAAGTTTGTCAATAAGACCCGTTAAATTTTCTGGTTGTGCAGTACGCACAGGCATTCCTAAGATTTCTGATGCAATGCGTTTGATACCCGGCAATGCAGATGTTCCGCCCGTCAACACCATACCAGCGGGAAGTAAACCGTCATAACCAGAACGTTTTATTTCCTGCATGATCAAACGAAACGTCTCTTCAATGCGGGCTTCGATGATATGAGCAAGATCCTGACGATTGATCTTGACATCTTTATCTTCACCAAATGGCCGAATGGAAAAATATTCCTCGGCTCCAACTTCGGACCGAATGGCATAGCCCTGCTGCTTTTTCACTTCTTCTGCCTGAGATAAATTCAAACGCAAGCCATGAGCAATATCTTGTGTGATGTGATTGCCACCCACTGCAAGAACCATCGTATGCCATACATCACCGTTGACATAAATTGCCAAATCCGTTGTGCCGCCGCCGATGTCACAAACTGCAACACCCATCTGACGTTCCTGCTCGGTCAATACCACTTCCGCAGAGGCAAGCGGATTCAAAACGAATTGCTGAATTGCAACTCCCGCCGCACCCACACATTGACGAAGGTTATCCACGGTTGCAGCAGCAGCCGTGATGATGTGTGTTTCCACTTCAAGTTTATAACCGTGCATTCCCACGGGAGTCTTCACGCCTTCCTGTCCATCGACAGTGATGCCGCGTTGAATGATATGTACGATCTCGCGGTCATGTGGAATGGCAACTGCTTGTGCCTGTTCGAGTGCTCGCGCAATATCGACTGCATCGATGACCCCGCCGGGTACACCTGTTGCTCCGCGGCTATTGACCGATGAAACATGTGCGCCTGCGAGGCTTACCAATCCAGTTGTAATTTCCAAACCAGAAGTACTCTCCGCTTTTTCCACTGAACGTTTAATGGCTTGAGATGCAGCAGGAAGGTCAACGATAATCCCTTTGCGGATACCGTCCGAAGGTTCAATGCCCACGCCAAGAATGCGAATGGTCTTTGCATCCTCCACCCGCCCAACGAGAGTGCAGATCTTGGTGGTGCCTACGTCAATGCCAACTACGATCTCATCCATGATTATTCTTGTCCATCTTCTACGGTTGCTTCTTTCATTCGATAAAAAGGCGCATCGGGATAGACCACGCTGATAAATTCAGGAACCTGATTGCGACTCACAAGCGAGTCAACCAATGACTGATACACGCGCACTTTCAAAGCCATATCTTTTGCGCTAGTTCCAAAAAATGCTTGCCAGCCGCGGGGGTCATTCCACCCAAGCCCAAAGGTAGGGTCAAAGATCATCGTCGAGCCAGCAGGCACACTCGGCGAAAGAACGAGCACTGCATCCACCAGATCTCTTTCCATAAATGGCAGAGGACTATATGGGTCATCCAGTAAAGCAACCCCGGCAGGCGGTGTGGTTAAACCGATCACAGAAACTAATCCATTTGATGCACCACGCGGGCGAAATGCAACACCTGTCGAATCGATCCATGTGTAGCCTGCATCCTGCTGCCACAAAATGACTGGCTGACGCTCGGTCACTGTAACGTAGACATGGTTCGGCAAATAAACTTCTACTTTCACTGAAGCCAGTTCCGGGTAATTCATACGCAGGCGGGTCGCTACTTCATCAGGCTTGACCGTGAAAATCGACTGGCCTGTAACGCCCAGTACGATATCCATTTCTTCGCGGGTTAAACGGGTGTTGCCAAGTATTGTTGCACTGGGCACATGAAAGTAAGGAAGCGTCAACGCGAAATAAATAGAAGTGCCAAGCAGCAATGCCATTACAAAAGAAACAAAACGCCAATTCGCGCGGAAACGCGGCATGGTGAAACTTGGTTTATGAAAATGTATCTCAGGCAGCCCAAGTGCAATATTGAAACGACGCGTGCGAGTATCGTCCACACGTTTCGGCTTGATGATCGGGCGAGTGGGCACTGCACGCGAAGTAACAGGAGCGATCGGTTTCAGTGCGCGTTTTGTGGTCTGCTCCATTTCTTTCAGAGTACGCTGCGCACGGCGCTGACGGACGAGTTCGGCGCGGCTGAGCGGAATCGGACGTTTGTCGCTCATGCCGTCCTCCGACGCTCAGTATGGTCACGTTGTGCTTTTCTTTCAAGTGCGAGTTCGATCAAACGGTCAACAAGCTGAGGATATGTGAGTCCGCTGGCCTGCCATAATTTTGGATACATACTAATGGATGTAAAGCCTGGTAATGTATTCAACTCGTTCAGAAAAATCTTGTTCGTATCATTTTCAACAAAGAAATCTGCACGCGCCATGCCAGCACAGTCAATGGCTTTATAGGCTTGTACAGCATATTCACGAATTTTGTTTGTAACTTCATCTGGCAGTTGCGAAGGAATCACAAGACCAGAAGTGCCATCTACATATTTTGATTCATAGGAATAAAATTCACGGCTTGGCAAAATTTCACCGCATACAGAAGTTTGAGGTTCTTCATTGCCTAATACGCTTACTTCAACTTCACGTACATTGCCTGCACCGCTTTCAATAATAATACGGCGGTCATAACGTGAGGCTTCCATTAGCCCTTCAGCAAGATCTGAACGTGAATTGCATTTACTGATCCCAACCGACGACCCGAGATTAGCGGGTTTCGCAAAGAATGGATATGCACCCATCTTTTCGGTTTTCTCGATCACCGTATCAATATTCTTCTCAATCTCGCTTCGCAGAACAAGCAGTGAATTGACAATCGGAATCCCATTGGCACGCATCACATCTTTGAAAATGCCTTTGTCCATACCAACTGATGAACCTGCTACACCTGCACCTACATACGCTACATCTGCCAGTTCAAGCAAGCCTTGAATAGTCCCATCTTCGCCAAACGGTCCATGCAAAACAGGAAAGAACACATCCACACCTGCCAGTGTTTCGAGCTTATCCCCTATTTTTGTAGAACGTAAAATATATAAAGATTGTTGATCAGGCTGTGATGGAGGGATAACTCGATCAAGGTCTTTGGTATTTCCTTTTTCAAATGCTTCGAGCGTATTCGTACCAGTCAACCAATCGCCATCCAATGTGATACCAATCTGGATCACTTCATATCGCTCCGCATCCAATGCATTCAACACTGAACGTGCAGACATGAGTGAAACATCATGTTCACCTGAACGACCACCGAAGAGGACGGCGATGCGGAGTTTGCGGGGGGTAGTGGGTATGCTTGGCATAATAAATTCTTAATTCGTAATGCGTAATCCGTAAAAAACGAATTAAGGCATCGGTACTTCTTTTAGAATTGTTTCAATAGCTATATCTTCATTTACTTCATAAGTCGCGGCTTCTTCGTGCAAACTTTTGCCGCGTTGTTGTGGCACCATGGTCAAAAGCAAACGAATAACTTGCACAAGTAAACTAAAACGGTGCTCTACAACATTTTCTCCAAGAATATGTCTGCTTTTGTAATACCAATCTCGGCTTTCGCGCGCCGAACCAAGAGCGTATTCATAAAAATGAGCGCGTTCTTTATTGCTTCCTCGCGAATATCCTTCTGCAATATTCGCGCTGACCGATCCTAACGAACCATATAACTGATTAGAAACTTTATACAAACGACCATCCTTATGAATCTTTGTTACATCAAACCAACCGAGATCGCCAACAAACAAAGCATATCTGTAAACCGACATCTTCCACAAAGGGTCTTTCGTGATCGTGTCTGGCACAGTCACTTCCCATTCTTCGTAATTCATCAAAACCTCACTACGTCGATTGCATCGCGCACTCTGCACTTTACGTATCACGGATTACGCATTACGCACTTTCACCATTCACCAACCAATTCCACTTCCAACTCTAAAGCAACACCAAATTTTTCACTTACAGTTTTTTGCACCAAACGAATCAAGGCGTGAATGTCTTCCGCCTTGGTCTCACCATGATTGATAAAAAAATTTCCGTGCAGCTTGCTGATCTCAGCGTTACCAATGCGCGTGCCTTTCAATTCCGCAGCTTCTATCAAACGGCCTGCATGATCGCCCGCCGGGTTTTTAAACATGGAACCCATGCTGGCACCGGGCGGCTGCGTGGCCTTACGGCGTTCGCTGAATTCTTCAATTTTAACAGACACTTCTTCCTTATTTGAATTTTTTAATCTCAATAAAGCCGAAAGTACTATTGCATTAATTTCACCGCGCTTTAAAACACTTGCGCGATAGCCGTATCCCATTTGCTCGGCAGAAAATTTTTCGCGTCCATTCTTTGTCAACATTTCAGCCCAGATCAAATTCTCTGATATCTCGCCGCCGAACGCACCTGCATTTCCATATACTGCGCCGCCGATCGTGCCGGGGACAGTGGCCGCCCATTCCAAACCAGCCATGGCTTTGGATGCACAACGATTCGCAAGATTGCTAAAGATAACTCCCGATTCACACCAGACTGTAGGCTGGTCACCGCTTTCGAAACGCACTTCCTTCGCCCGGTTCAAAACCACAACGCCGCGCAGACCTTTATCACTAACCAATACATTTGATCCACCGCCTATGATGTAATAAGGCATCTCATATTCCCAGATAACCTTCGTCACATCTGCCAACTCATCCGCAGATTTGACAGTGACCAAAACATCCACCAACCCACCAATACGCGCAGATGTATACGGTGCAAGTGAAACATTCTCCTGCACTGCAGCGCCAAAATGAAGGCGCAACACATCAACGGATATTGTGGAAGCAGTCATAATCATTTTTTACGATTTCTTTTCCAAATGCTCAATGATCTTTTTCAAATCTTTTTGTTCAAGATGTTCATCTTTCGTTGTAGACTGAATAACATCCTTCTCAATGTCAGAGGCCAGCCTGGTTCTATTCATGCGTTCCTCTTTGGCATAGACCAAAACCATCTTCAAGGGCGGGAGCGCGATCACATCCATATTAATACTTTTCTTTTCATTTTTTTCAGACATCATTCACCTCATAATTCCTTCAAAAGGTTTGTGCTGATCTGGTCTGCGTCACCGGCAGAAAGCACAATGACAACGTCACCTGAACGAAGGTTTTTGAGTAAATACTTCGTTGTATCGTCAAGCGAACCTGTATAGCGTGCAGAAGCATGAGGCATGGAGCCTACTACTTCAGCGGATGAAAAATCCTGTTTGGCTTCACGCGAGGCATAAATTTCTGTAACAAGCACTTCATTTGCATCTGCAAATGCACGTGAGAATTCAAAAAATAAAGTTTGTGTGCGCGAATAAGTGTGAGGCTGCCAGACCGCCCAAATACGACTATTGGGATAACGCACCTTTGCGCCTGCAAGTGTAGCCTTTATCTCTGTAGGATGATGAGCGTAATCATCCACTACAGTTATGCCTTTGCGTTCGCCGCGCACTTCAAAGCGGCGGCCTGTGCCGGTGAATTCACTTAATGCATCTGCTGCCTCTTTGAGCGGCAGGCCTAATATCGCAATAACGGATAAGGCAGCCAGAGCATTACGTACATTATGTTCACCTGGCACTTGCAAAGAAACATCCAACATGGTTGCAGCAGCTGCACCCATATTCGTCATCACAGAAAAATCATATCCGCCTTGCTGATTGGGCTTAAGCGTACGGGCCTGCATCCATTGGGGGCTGTTGATGGTCATCTCGCCTTGCACGCTATAAGAGACTACATTCACTCCTTTACGGCGTGCATGGCTAAGCAAAGTTACAGCGCCTTCATCTTCAGCAGATGCGATCAATGTGCCATCAGGAGGAAGCAGGTCAACAAAGCTTTGAAAGGCAGCGTACATATCTTCAAATTTTGGATAGCAATCAGGGTGATCGTGTTCAAGGTTGGTTATCACTTCAATATGCGGTTTGAGACCAAGGAACATGCGATCATATTCATCTGCTTCGATCACAAATGGGTCACCCTGCCCAGAGCGCGCATTGACTTTTAAATTATTCAATGTGCCGCCAACGATAAAGGATGGGTCGCGTCCCATTTCATATAACGTCCATGCGATCATGGCTGTGGTAGTGGTTTTGCCATGCGTTCCAGCAACTGCAATTCCTGTTTTATTCGCCATCAACTGACCCAAATAATCAGCACGCTTGTAAACAGGAATTCCTGCTTTCTTTGCTGCTTCAACCTCAGGATTATCATCTGCAATCGCGGATGAACGAATCACAAACTCGGCTCCGCTCACATTACGCGGATGATGTCCAATATAAATGCTCACTCCATCATTTTGAAGATCGACTGCAAATTGAGAGAGGGCATTATCAGAACCAGTGACTTCGTATCCGCTTTCTTTAAGAAAACGCGCGATGGCAGAAAGCCCTGAACCACCAATACCGATAAAGTGAACGCGTTTCATAATTATTTTCTTTTGGAATGCAGGAGCTTGCTCCTGCTGCAACAGCACCCGCAGGGCAGGTGAGCTGTTGCACTCCAAATTACTCCTAGATATAAACCACAATAATAAAAATAAGAATAACGATGACAGCAAAATAAATGCCAGGCTCGCCTAGAAGACGAGGCGGCATATATCTCATCATTAACTCAACAGCTTGAGCAATGGTTGGGTCTGTTGCAGGGCTGATCACATTTCTGTATGGATATTGTGCCACATGGTTATAGAAGAGAATGGTGCCTGCAACGAAATAGCCATTAATAGCTCCCATCACTGCACCGAAGAGGCCGTCCTGCAAACGTTCACGAGCGGCTTTGGATGCAAGGCGTGGAACAGATGCAACTGTTTGATATCCGAAGTACACCAAAGCGATCAGGATAATGGTGCGAATCCAAAAGATCGAAACGCCATCCTTGGGCAGGTCACGGACGAGCGGAATATATTTTTCGAGCAACAAATTCATGGCCAGTGCAGTGATCACACTGAATGTAACAAGCAATTCCTTTACCCAGCCGCGCATCGCGCCAATAATAGCAAATAGGATGACGTACATCCAGAAAATATAAATGATACTCATCATAGGGGTTGTGCTCCTGCCAATTCAACCAACTGGCTGGCAATAATGTTTGCCGCATTGGGATGCGATATTTTTTTCATGGCGATGCGCATGGCCTCAAGTTTATTCTTATTAAGCAGCAAATCCTGTATAACAGGCAGAAGTTTATTTTCCAATAATTCATCCTGCAAGATGACCGCCGCATTTTTTTCAGCAAGGAAATCTGCATTTACTTTTTGATAGCGCCAGGCATATGGATATGGCACAAGTATGGCTGGCAAACCAAAGAAAGGATATTCTCCCAATGATGATGCCCCTGCACGTGAGATGACTAAATCTGCCGCTGCAAGTGCAGCACCCATTTCATGTGAATAAGGCATGGCATGATAATGATTCCTGATCTGCTCTGGTAGTTCCTGTGCAGCTTTTTCTACAACAGGCCAATCCAAAAAACCTGTGACGTGGATGATCTGCGCGATCTCAAGAAGTTTATCGAGGTGTTTCAACACGGCCATATTGATCGAACGTGCCCCTTTGCTTCCACCAGTGACAAGCAATACAGGCTTCGTCGAATCCAACTCAAAGTGCTGAGTTGCTTTTTCGCGGGACCAGTTTGAAAGGTCAGGGCGAAGCGGATAACCTGAGATGAAAAGTTTAGCCGAGTGTGAGAAATATTTTTTTGAGTCAGAAGCTGTCACAGTGATGCGATCCGCAAATCGAGAAAGGAACTTAAGCGCGAGGCCTGGTTCAATATCAGGCACATACAATACGGTTGGAATACTTCGGCCAGCAAGAGCCATGGGTGCAGCAACGAAACCACCGGTGACAAAGAGAACATCGGGATTGAACTCACGCAAAATGCGACGTGAAGCAAACACACCGCGCGTAAGTTTGCCGATGTTACGCGGCAAGGCGCGCAAACCAACACCATGCACACCGGCAGCAGGAATGGAACGATAAGAGATTCCCGCGCGATTCACGAGTTCCTCTTCCATACCGCCTTCACCACCGACCCAGAGAGTCTCAAGGTTTGGGTGTTGACCGATGAGCGCGCTGTGGACGGCGAGCGCGGGATACACTCCCCCGCCCGTTCCACCAGCGCAAATTAGCAACCGCACTATAAGACCTCCATTCTTCATCTGTAATCGTGCCTTCGCCTCTTTGGCGAGAAATGTTAAAGATAATTCCGAGCGCAGCAAGTGTTGCAACAAGATTGGAACCGCCCGCGCTGATGAAAGGTAATGCATTGCCTGCAAAAGGTATAAGACCAACCATAACAGCCATGTTAAGCAATGCTTCGAATGCGATCCAGGTCACAAGACCCGAAGCAAGAAGTGTACCAAGCATATCAGGCGCACGACGTGCAATCACCAATCCGCGCCAAACGAGAAAACCGTATAAAGCGATTAATCCAACAGAGCCGAATAACCCTAGCTCCTCCGCTACAACAGCAAAGACACTATCCGTAGGAGGAACTGGCAAACCAGTTAACTTGGATTGTGACTGACCCAGCCCAACACCGAACCATCCGCCATTGACGATGGCTTCAAACGAACGGCGCACATGATATGAAGCCTGTAACGGATCTTTGATACCTGCAAGAAAATCACCCACACGCTGCTGTCCTGTTGCGCTGACAGATGACACCACCCATGCAGCAACACATGCAACAATTAATAGAACACCGATCTGTTTTAGATCACCACCTGCAAGGAAGAAAAGCAAACCACCCATGATGAGAACTGTGGCAGCGGCGCTGAGGTCAGGCTGTTGATAGATCAAACCGCCGACAACTCCAAGAATGATGCCCAATGGAATTAAACCGAGTGAAATATCCTGCAAGTATTGGCGCTTTGCATATAACCAGACACTGAGATAAAGAATTGAAACCAGCTTCGCTAACTCAGAAGGCTGCGCCGAGCCATCGAAGATGGCGCGCTTTGCTCCGAAGCGAATCTCGTTCATTAATAAAACGATCATCAACAATCCAACGGTCAAAGCCATGGCGGGCAAAACAAATTTACGCCAGTGATGATAATCAAAGAATGCGAGAAAGATCGCGACCACCAATCCAAGCGCAAGCCATGTCACTTGACGATTAAACATATACATTGGGTCGCCGTATGCGCCCAACGAAAAATCCCATGAGGCTGAAAAAAGCATAGCCAATCCAAAAACGATCAATGCCACAATGGAGACAAGCAATGGCATATCGAAGCCGCTCAAAAAGTTTCGTGCAGCGGGGTTGTTCGGTTGCTTCGCGTAAGGTCGTTCGTTTACGAAAGTTCCAGTACCCATTTTCTAAAAGCTTCTCCTCTCTCAGCAAAATCTTTGAACTCATCATAACTAGTGCCGCCCGGTGAAAACAGGACGATGTCTCCTGCACTGGCAACTTCTGCGGCTTTGACAATTGCCTCTTTAAGATTTTTTGCGCAGCAAATATCCACGCTTCGCGCTTCGCGTCCGCCGACACCTGTTACGGCTTTCTGAATCAGTTCTGCCGCTTCACCAAAGAGCACAACATGATCCACGCGTTTGTGAATCAATTTTGCAATTTCATCCCACGGCAAATCTTTATCACGGCCGCCGAGCATTAAAACGATCGGCTCATCAAATGCATGAATATCCGCCATGCTTCGCTCTGGAGCGGTTGCAATCGAGCCGTTGTACCAGCGCACACCATGCAATTCGCGAACAAGTTCCAGTCTATGCGCCACGCCGCGAAATTCCTCAACAGCTTTGAGCATGGCATCCGTTTTGAAACCTGCGGCATGTCCTATAGTGAATGCAGCCAGCACGTTGCTTACATTATGGTCACCGCGTAACTGGATCTTCTCACGTGGAAGCAAAGATAAATTTGTATTTCCATCGCGCAGTTTTAATTCTCGGTCATGCAAATATGCGCCGTTCAAACCTTCATCCAAATCTTTCAAACTGAATGTGAGCAGTTCACCTTTTACCTTATCTCTTAAATTCCATGCACCTTTGTCATCATGACTCAAGATCGCAGTATCTTTATCAGTCTGAAATTCTAAAATATGCGCCTTGGCATTTGTATACGCATCCATCGTGCCATGACGATCCAAATGATTGGGTGTGATATTTAAAATAGCAGAGATATTCGGTGAGATCGTCATTTGCTCTAATTGAAAAGATGAAATCTCAAGAATTGCAATGTCATCAGCTTTCATATCATCTACGTAATTGATGAGCGGATCACCGATGTTGCCACCGACGAACGACCGTGGACGATGGATGGTAGACGCTAGGTTTTCACGGTCAACGGTCTGTTGTCCATAGTCCGCTTCCGCCATTTTTCCAACTAATGTCGTTGTAGTTGTCTTACCAGCCGAGCCAGTAATACCAATCGTCTTGCAAGGGACAGCTTCCATAAATATCTGTGTATCATTCGAAAGTGGAATGCCGCGTTTGATTGCTTCCTGCACAATTGGTAATGTCAAAGGGACACCGCCAGAAATACAAAGTACATCAGTGTTATCCAATAATTCTAATGGGTGCCCACCTATCGCCCATTGCACATTTGTATCCGCGAGAGATGCACGGGCGGAGATAAGTTCATCCTCGTGGCGCGCGTCGCTCAAGGTCACGTTTGAACCGTGACGGGAGAGCCAGCGGGCAAGGGCAATTCCCTGTCTCGCTGCTCCGAGGATAAGTGCGCGGCTTCCATTCCAGTTGGTCATAATTTGTAATTCTTAAACCTGCGATAATCCAATACCGATCAATGCAGCCATCAAACCGATCAACCAAAAACGCTGCACGACCTGTGTTTCACTCCAGCCAAGCAATTCAAAATGCAAATGGATGGGAGCCATTTTGAAAAAACGTTTTCCTTTTGTCCACTTGAAATATCCGATCTGAATCACAACACTTAACATTTCACTCAATGGGATGATGCCAATGATCAACAACATCAACCATTGACCTGTCATTAATGCGATCACCGCAATCACTGCACCAAGCGAGAGTGAACCTGTATCACCCATGATTAATTCGGCAGGGTGCACGTTGAACCATAAAAAACCAAAAAGTCCGCCAACCAAAATAAAACAAAAACGCGCGAGATATACCTGTTCCTGCATCAAGGCAATGCCGCCGAATGCAGCGATGGCTGTGGCTGCGATCAAACCTGCGAGACCATCAAGCCCATCTGTGAAGTTAATTGCATTTGATTCTGCAACAATGATAAAAGCAGCAATTGGCACATATAACCAGCCAAATTCAATTTCAAAAAACAGGCCGGGGAAATATAAATCAGGTACATCCATTCGATATTTCAAAACGTAAGCTGTTGCAAGGGCAAGGACAACTTGAAAAATAAATTTGGTGCGCGCGCGCATCCCCTCGCCTTTGCGCTTGCCACGAATCCCTTCCCAATCATCAACAGCACCCAGAACAGCAAAACCGATCATTACAGCCATTGGTACAAGTATAGAACGACCTACACCACCTGACGTTACACCGATCAAAGCGACTGCATTAAGTAAGCCGCTCAACAACAACACTGGAAAAATAAACATGACACCACCCATGGTGGGTGTGCCCATCTTCACACGGTGATGATCAGGTTCTTCCACGCGGATGATCTTGCCAACTTTGTAATGGCGCAGGATACGCAGCAAAGGTCCACCCCAAATTGCCGTCATCAGAAAAGCGAGCCCGGCGAGGCTTAGGGAAAGAGCAATTTGCTTCAAGACTTTACCTCTAATGCAGAAGTGATGCGGTCCATGCGTAAGCCGCGAGACCCCTTAATAAGTACAGCATCGTTTGATGTAAGATTTTTGCTTAACCAATCCACAACTGGTTCTGCCTCTTCAAATTCAATAATATTTGCACTCTTCATACCAGCACGACGTGCAGCATCAGCGATCATATGTGCACGCGGACCCAATGTAAGCAGCGTCTTTGCGATTTGCGCAGTACGCATTCCAACCAATTCATGTCCTTGTTTTTCATAGGGGCCAAGTTCAAGCATATCACCTAACACGGCGAGCTTACGCCCGTCCATTTCATCAAGTAAATTGAGTGCAGCCAGCATGGATTCTGGAGAAGCGTTATAAGTATCGTCCAAAATCAATGCTCCTGTTTTACTGCGAACAGCTACGAGACGTAATTGTGCATGACCTTGTGCGAACCCTTCAAAGATCTCCTGCCAGGTCAATCCGTCAACAAGGCCAACCGCAGCAGCACGCAATGCAGTGTGTACAGAGTGCCGTCCGATCATGGGAACATGGGAATGAATGGTTTCACCTTTATAGTGCAAACGGAATCGAATGCCATCAAGTCCAAGGCCTTCGATTTGATCTGCCCATAGATTCGCTTCAGAGGAAAGTCCATAGAAGAAAACGCGTGCCTTCGATTTTTCTTCCATCTTGCGGACCCAGGGATCATCAAAGTTAAGGATGGCAACTCCGTCTGCTGGAAGAGCTTGTATCAATTCACTTTTGCCGCGAGCAATGGCTTCCTGTGAACCTGCACGTTCGGCGTGGACTGTACCAATATTTGTGACAACACCGATCTGAGGCAGTGCAATATCACATAGGAATTGAATCTCACCCGGGACGAAAAATCCCATTTCAAGTACAGCGCGTTCATATCCGCTGCTGAGTTTTAAGATCGTGAGCGGCAAGCCAATTTCATTATTTAAATTACCGGGGCTTTTGAGTGTGCGATATCTTGTGCCCAATACTTCTGCAACCATTTCTTTTGTAGTGGACTTACCCACACTGCCGGTAATTCCGATCACACGCAGATCCAATTTGCGACGCCAGAAACGTGCGATCTGCTGGAGGGCAGAGATAGTATTATCTACTCGTAGGCAGAGAGGCGAAGTAAGGTCGAGGGAAGAGTCTGCTAATTGATCATTGCGCAGGTCAAGGGTATGAAATGAATCGGGCATGTCCTTCTGCGTTAAAGCAAAAGAAGCACCCCTCTTAAATGCATCCGCAATGAAGTCATGTCCGTCCACTTGTTCACCGGGAATCGCAACAAAGAGCGAGCCAGGAATTACCTGACGAGAATCGATTGCCGCTTCGGTGATGACAGCATTCGCGTTCGCACTAAGAACTGTGCTGCGTGTGATGGCTTCGAGGGCGTCAGCTAATCTGAGCATATTATTTGGTTACGAGTTGTTGGCGAATGCTATCGGGAGGAATATCTAAAAGGATGACGGCTTGTTCAGCTACCTCGGCAAAAACAGGAGCAGCAGTTTCAGAACCCCAAATGGAAGATTCAGGTCTTTCAAGCCAAACATAGATCATGAATTGCGGATCATCCACCGGGCCCCAACCGATGAAAGATGCATTGGTTTGTGTGCTGTCATAAAAACCATTGACCGGGATCTCAGCTGTACCTGTTTTGCCAGCCACACGATAACCAGGCAATAGTGCAAGTGAACCTTCTGATTCAAGTGAAATAGCAAGCATTTCAGAAAGTGTATGTGCGGTTTGTTCAGAGATGGGAGAGCCTGCAAATTGTGCGGGGACATTGTATTGGCGTCCATCGCGTACCATTGCATAGAGTACATGCGGCGTAACGGTGCGTCCATCATTTGCAACGGATGAAGCTGCCATCATCACCTGCAATGGAGTGGCAGTAACTCCCTGACCAAATGAATTCGTGGCCAAGTCCACAGGATACCAATCCGAATCACCGGGGATCTTGAGCCTGCCTGCTGCTTCTCCGGCTAGGTCTACGCCTGTGAGATGACCAAAACCAAAATTATTCATGTAACTATAAAAAGTGTTCGCGCCCATTTGCGTGGATAGTGTAGCCATACAAACATTGAGCGAGTGCTGCAAACAGCCGATCATATCCTGCACGCCCCATGGTTGTTGATCCCAATTTTGAATGGTGGCACCACCGACAAGAATGGAACCTGTGTCAAGATATGTTGTGCTGGGAATAACTGCACCCGTATCCAACGCAGCGGCCATGGTCAATATCTTTAATACGGAGCCTGGTTCATAAGGCATGGAAACCGCAGGATTAAATTCAGTGGCATTGTTATAAATGACATCGTAATTCCAGAATTGATTCAAATCCATGCGTGGGGTAACGGCCATTGTAAGCACTTCACCGTTACGTGGGTCCATGACAACAATTGTCCCGCCTTGTGCGCCATAGGTGACAAGTGCTTCATCTAAAATTTGTTCGGTTGCGGCCTGCAAGTCACGATTTATAGTAAGAACAAGAGTTGTACCATCAGGCACGCGTGCAATTTCTGTAGCTTTATTTGGGTCAGTTGGAACAAGCACTTGCACGGGATTGCCGGCCAGCAACGTATCGTATTTTTCTTCAATACCAAAATATCCGAGACCCTGACGATTTATAAAACCGATAATATTCGAAGCTAAAGCGTTTTCAGGATAACTTCGCTGTGGATGAGATTTGAATTCCAAACCAGTTAACTCGCCAAGCGCACCTTCTGGGGCTTGCTCTTGAACAACTTTCTTCAACTCTTGAAGATTGATGGCTTTCTGTGCTTCGACATAATCTGCGAGCACCACATACGCTAAACCCTCAGGCGGGTTTTGAATGACATCCAATACTTGAGCATAATCAAGACCAAGCTCCACACTGATAGCGGCTGCAATAGCGTTTGGGTCTTTCACAGACTTTAGGTCCACGCCAATTTCAAAAACAGTTTTATTGCCTGCTAACAGATGACCTGTCCGATCATAGATCTCCCCACGGTCTGGATAAAATGTACGTAGTTCATATGCGTAATTCGATGCCCGCTGACGAAAGATAGCCGCTTCGGCACTATTTTGAATACGAGTCATCTGCACGATGATAGCAAGCGCGATCACTCCCAATACCAAACTCAATACCTGGGTGCGGCGCGCGTACTGCTGTCTCATTGCAGCCCTCGGGAAGATGATGATATTTTTTCATCCATCCAATCCAATAATGATTGGTTATATTCCGGCGGGATACTTAATGCGCTCATTTGCGGTAACGGAGCAGAAGAAAGAATATCAGGTTCGATCACAGAATATCCCGGTACAACCAGATATTCAGCCTGACCAGATTCCATAGGCTGAAAGCCAAGTTCAAGTGCGCGGCTTTTCATCACACTGGCAGAGGTGAGAGTGGCAAGTTGTGTTTGCAAATCTCCGCTCACCTGTTTATTGATTGTAATTGCAGCAGTCAGATCTTGTATCTCGCGCCCGGCAATCGCAGCCTGCGAAGTAACATCCAGATAGAGTGTGGCAATCATCGCAAGCGCAACCACAGCAAGCAATGAAGTGCCCACCCACTGACGATTTACCCGCCAGGGAGCGATCTTATAAGCATGGACCAGATGAGTAACATTTTGTATGTTCATAATTTTTCTACAACTCTCAGTTTTGCACTACGCGCTCTCGGGTTATCTTTTATTTCTTCTTCAGAAGCAACAATTGGTTTTTTCGTTATACTTTTTACAACAGCCTTGCGTTCCACTTCATAAATTCTTTCGTAAGGCGGATTGACGATATCCTTGCTTTGTTCTCGAAAATAATCTTTAACGATTCTGTCTTCAAGCGAGTGGAAGGAAATCACTGCGAGTCTTCCTTCGGACTTGAGGCTTGCTACTGCTTGCGGAAGCACACTCTCCACTGATGACAATTCCTCGTTGACGGCGATTCGCAACGCTTGAAAAGTTTGCGTCGCGGGGTGTACTCGGTCACCTCTGCGGGGAGATGCTTTCTCGATCACGGCAGCCAGTTCACGGGTAGTGCGAAGCGGTCTGTTCATCACAATGGCTTTGGCGATCTTTCTTGAGTCACGATCTTCACTATAGCGAAAGATTAAGTCGGCCAGGTCTTTTTCATCATATGTGTTGACAATATCTTCTGCGCTTTGAAATGCATTCGAACCAAAGCGCATATCGAGCGGACCATCCTGCATAAATGAAAATCCACGTTCGGCTGTATCAAACTGCATGGACGATGCACCCAGGTCAAGCACAATGCCGTTTACCGAATCCCATTGCAACTCGGCGAGTTGTTTTGTGATGGTGATGTAGGAGGCCTGCACGAGATGAATGCGCTCTTCGTAAGGAGCCAAGGCCTCACGAGAAAGCGCCAGCGCCTGCGGGTCAACATCAAGACCCAGCAAAAGCCCATCTGGCGAGCAGGCCTCCAAGATCCCGCGAGCGTGACCGCCCGCGCCCAGAGTGCCATCCACATAACGACCACCACGTTGTGGTTGCAGTGCGTGTATAATCTCTTGGTAAAGTACAGGTTTGTGACTCATGCTATGAGGGTGCGTCGCACCTTACTCGATGGGAAAATGCCTACCCGTCAGGTGCGACGCACTTCTCCTACGGTTTCGATGAAAGATCAAGTGTTGCAAAGCGTTGGTTATTAGATTCGGTATCCTGCAATTGAGTCATTTGCTCATTCCATTCAGCAGGCTTCCATACTTCAAAGTATTCGCCCTGGCCTGCTACAATAGCCTCACCTTCTATTTGTAAGAAGGCTCGCAGGTTTTGTGGGACGAGAATGCGCCCCACTTTATCTACTTCGAC
This sequence comes from Anaerolineales bacterium, assembly GCA_014379595.1. GTDB lineage: Bacteria > Chloroflexota > Anaerolineae > Anaerolineales > Villigracilaceae > Villigracilis. The sequence goes on along the minus strand of JACMLM010000034.1, from coordinate 81,739 downwards.
AGGATAGGCATTGGATAAGATCAAACGGCGAAGTAAACGAGCAGTCGGGTCTGCAAGGTTCATAGCTTCAATACGTTCATAAACCTGTGTAAAATACGTTTCGGTCAATACCATCAGGCATTTATCAAAGCCTTGTGTAATGAAGGCGCCGCCTTTTAACAACGCACGAAAGGGCGCCGGGATCATCAGGCGTCCTTTATCATCGAGGTTGTGTTGGAAATGACCTAAGAACATTTGTGCTATACTTCCTTTAATACATTGAACGCCGAGGACATCTCGGCGCTCTTACCACTTTCTACCACTTCATACCACATTATACAACTTTGTAGGTAAAAATCAAGGAATTTGAGTATTATTTACATTGTATTTAGATAGTAAATTGGTAATGCCCATGCAAAAACTTCCCTCGTTTTCACTACTCGAAGCATCGAATTGGAAAGATTATGAATTAATCGATTCAGGTGATGGATTAAAACTTGAACGTTTTGGAAAATTTGTTTTTGCACGGCCTGAATCACAAGCGATGTGGAGCCGTGCTTTGTCTCAAAAAGATTGGGATGCTGCACACGCAGTCTTTCAACCCACTGCTGAAGAGAGTGGCGGTCATTGGGTGGAAAAAAAGAAGTTACCAGAGAAATGGGAAATGACTTATCCCCTTCCCAACATAGGCGATCTTAAATTTGAAGTGATGACAACCCCCGGCCGACATCTGGGAGTCTTTCCTGAAGTCGCATCTCATTGGGACTTTATGTCTGATACCATCCGAAAAGCGACTCGCCCCATAAAAGTGCTCAACCTATTTGGTTACACAGGCCTCGCATCTCTTGCAGCGGCAGCTGCAGGCGCACAAGTGACTCATGTGGACGCATCCAAAAAATCAGTCAACTGGGCGCGTGAAAATCAAACCTTATCTGGATTAAGCGATAAACCCATCCGCTGGATCGTGGAAGATGCAATTAAATATATGCAGCGCGAAGAAAAGCGTGGAATGAAATACGACGGCATTATTCTTGATCCTCCCAAATTCGGGCGCGGACCCAAAGGTGAAGTATGGGAAGTATATAAGTCCCTGCCGAATTTATTTGAGATATGCCGCGCATGTTTAAGTGATAATCCCCTCTTTGTGATCACCACCTTATATGCAGTACGCGCTTCTGCAATTCATGTAGCACAAGCCCTCGATGAAATGATGAAAAAATATGATGGGAATATTGACAGCGGCGAACTGGTCACTCGCGAAACAAGCGCAAACAGATTATTATCGCAGGCCGTTTTTGCAAGATGGTCCAGCAAGTAACGAAATCTCCGAGTTCTTAAAGAACTCGGAGATTTTTACATACAAGGTTGGTAAGCGTCAATTATGGAGCCAATTGATACTTGAATAACTTCCCATCAGCCACTAACCACAGTTGTTGTTTAGGGTCTTCAATAATATTCGCCGCAATATTTGTAAACATACAACCTTCTCTCGTTTGAGGATCGTACCAAGCTGTGCCATCGGCTCTTTCATCATATAAGAAATTTCTGTACCATAAAATCCCGTTAGAACTTTCCAATATGATAAAAGGAGGGGCTTGGTAGATATCCCCTGCGCCCACAAACATATTTTCGGGGTTGGGGTGAATTAAATGCCAATTATCCTCCGGTTCTCGATAACCAATTGCTCCTAACCATAATTTATTATCATGACCAATCAACATTCCTGAAAATATAAGCCAAGGCTCCTCAGGGATTTTCAATGAAACAATCTCTTTTGTTTCAGGGATAAATTGATACAGCATATCGTCTAAAAGGCGAAAGAAACTTTCTTGTGAATATATTTTTTCACTGTACACCTTGAAATAGATACTTCCATCAGGAGATAAAGCTATTTCAGTCACATCTAACCCTAAAAGGTCTGCTTGTTTATCAGTTCTTTGCGAGATAGGATCATAACGATATATTCCGTCATTTTCAGAAAATATCCAGAAGACGTCCTTGTTATCTACTACAATTTCGGGCCAAGGAAAAGAACCGTAGGAAAACAATGTCCATGGGATTTCTAACACTCCTTTTGCAAATTCGAAGCGCCGTGTGTTTTCATTAAATTTACTCAAGACAGGCGCTTTTTCAAGATCAGTTCGCTCATGGGTAATATCCCATACGGTTTTTCCCCATATACTCCCATCGCTTGTCACGAAAATATCATCTACAAATAACCCCGAATCCTCAATCTCTGCCAAAATAGTTTCCCAGTTTTGTAATTCGGTTTGGTAGACTAAAAAATTATTTGTGTACTGTTGGTTTGATTCGTTAGTAGGGGATAAAGTCTGAATAAGCCAGATTTCCCGCTTACCGTCTATTGAACGACTTGCGGCAACTTGAGATCCAGCCACCTGATAATTCTCAATCTTTTGAAGTGGGACTTTCGCTTCAATCTCCCATGGAGCAGAGGGCAATACGATTTCTATTTGTGGATACAAGTCAGGTCTTGAATAAGCAAATTCTTGAAATGATTTGATGCATTCCATTGAGTAAGTCTGCGCAATAGGTTCAGTGGTACAAGAACTGATAGGCAGCGTGAACACCAGGAATATAAACAGCAACACCTGTTTCTTCATTTTCTTTAAACCTATTACGATCCACATGAATGATATATGAAATTCCGAGGCTCATCACCTCGGAATTTTTATTTAAACTTAGCTCTACCCACTACTAGTACTACTAGTGGTGATACTGGTACTGCTGCCCTCGCTGATCCTACTGCCAGTGCTGCTGCTCGTGGCAGGCGATGATAATTTCTTCAACAAGTCATACCAGAACGATGCACCTTGTGAAACTGCCGCGGCAGTCAAAGCAAACCCGAGCGCCTTCAAGAAGATATACAAGGCCCATGCTCCTATATTATTAGTTTGAGGGAATTGTTGAGTTTGCCACCAACCGATCTTAATCGAAAACTGACTGAGTTGATCAACAAGGTCAGACAAATCTGCAGTGGTGCCGCCCTCTGCTACAACTGCATCTGCCTGAGCAGCAGCAATGGTCCGCAACTCAGCATTCGTCCATAAAGCCTGTGCAAGTTGAATAGTGTCTGTACCAAATAGAAGGGTTATTCCAATAGAAAGTATGATCACAAAACTACGAGAGCGTGCGCGAAAAGTGGACGCTGCTTGCTCCATGAGGCCCGTGAAATAAGCAGTTGTACGCGTACGCAGGTCAGCGATATTGGTCACCCCTTGATTGATCCAGCTGATAAATGCGGCCTTACCGTCAGATTCAGGAAGTTTATCAACCAACTCGGCCAGCTGTAATAATTCCAACTCCTTGTTCGCGGTTAATCCTGCCATATCAAAATACGCATCCACCAGAGTAGCAACAGGTATCTTTTCGATCATTTTAGGTTCCGTATCTGAACCAAACACGCTAAGAAAACCTTTATATCGAATCGGGCGAAGTGCCTGCATTTGCGGGAGATTCTTGAAATCTCCGATCCTTTTATTCCCGATAATTTTAATCAAATACTGTTCCAATGCTCTGCCGCGCGACTCAAAAAATTCATTGATCCATTGTGTGACGAGCGAAACAACGGAACCCAGGATGTAATATATAACAATAAGACCAACAGCAACTTCAAGAACTTGTGGAATACTCATACATATCTCCTCTGATTATGATTAATAATTGTGCAATGTTTAATGAGATAAACGTTCCAACTCTTCAAGCCAGTCCAGCGGCTTCGCCCATCGTCTTCGTTCAGTTACACCTATCTGCTTCTTGCGCGGTCTGTCCCATCTTGGGCCGGGCGGACCTGATTCATCATTCAAGAAGCTTTTCACTCCCCATAAACCTTTATATTGTACCCAATTAGGCTCAGGATTCAATAATACGCGCTGCCATTCTTTAACCTTGGGCCGTGTCGTTTCTCGATCAGACATGACACGCTTTATATAACTGCTTGATTTCAAGACCCATTCTTTTAAGCTGTCTCCCTGAAAACCAATCCGATATCCGTCTCCTGAAGCGATCTCCATTGGCAAACTCACTACATAATGATCTTCTTCATCGCGCATGTAAACGAATGCATCCTCAGACAGAAATTTTGTCCCTTGTGCCTGTATCTCTTTCAACGCGATCTGACGTGCCTTTTGATTCGGGTTGACCAATAAAAATAGATAATGAATCAAGCCGTCGATCCAGAAAAGGAAGCGTTGTAACTTCCCAGGCCTATACATGGTTGGTGAACGGATTACCTCTGGCTTGCTGTAATTTGCATGTGATCCAAGCGCCACATACACAACAGGATGCGTGGTGGCATTTCCCTGTTTATCAATCGCTTTGATGATCGTTTCCCATTTTTCAATATTTCCTGCGCCATGCTGTGAAAACAAAACTGCATATGGAGAATCATGCTTCAGATAAACTGCAACCATTTCCCAATCACCTTCATGATGGTTCATACCATTCGCGGCAAGTCTCCAATCATTAAAGGCATAAAAAAAATGATATTGCAGGATCGTCCAGTGATTACCATCCTTGTCTGCTTCACGCAGTACACGACCATAATATAAAGGCTCAGGTTCTTTCTCAAGTATTCCGCTATATTGCAAATATGATTCACGTGCAATCTTCTCTGTTGCCTGCGAGAGTATATCCATGATCAAGCCGGGGCCTTCGGGCAGCACATAATCAAGAATAAATTTCAGCGTCCGCACTGAAAGATAAAATAACCCCATCAAGTAGATCGGAAGTAAAACAAGATATTCCACTTCAATACTTATATATTCGCTTCGATGAAGGAAAAATCGAATTGGTACAGCGCCTAATATAAAAAAGGCTAATGCCGCCAAAGCAGCTGGAATGATTCGCAATCGAATGGGAGAAGCAAGCATAAAGATGGTCAATGCAGCAATAAGTGAAAGAACAACGATGGTTTCAACACCAACCAAACCTGCAGTAAACCAGCCTGCTATCATGCCAGCCACGGAAGCTCCAGCCCACCAAACCCAGGCATCAAAATCATTTAGAGGTTTATTGACGAAGCGTAAATAATATTGTTCGCTTTGCAATCTGCCAATACGTGTGCTCAATGGTTCATTCAAATGAGCCAGCGATTCCATCACACCTTGTGGTCCGCTTGGGAAGATCGAACACTGTTCCAAATATGGCTCCACTGCCATGGGAAAAAAACGTTCGCTTTTTGCAAAACGCAGCACCGGTTCATATTCTTTTAGTAATTCAAGATCAGTCACGCGGCCTCTATGGTATAAACGCAGGTATGAATGCTGAAACTCTCCAACAATCCTTCTCAACACATTTTAACTCCAAACCGGAATTCATTGTTCGCGCACCGGGACGTGTGAATCTGATCGGTGAACATACAGATTACAACGATGGATTCGTATTACCGATGGCAATTGACCGCGCCATGTGGATCGCGCTTTCGCCGCGAGACGATTCGCAAATCCGCATCCGCTCTTTGGACCTTGAAACTGATGCTGTTTTCGATCTGCATTCCCTCGCGAAAGGCGAAGGCTGGGTCGAATACATTAAAGGAATGGCTAATGAATTACAAAATGCTGGATATAAATTAAAAGGCTTTGATGCAGTTATGACAGGTGATGTGCCACGTGCGGCTGGGTTATCCTCATCTGCAGCAGTGGAGCTGGCAACTGCGCGGGCTTTCGCAGCTGTGTCTGGCTTCAAATGGGACGCAACTCAAATGGCACAACTTGCCCAAAAAGCTGAGAATGAATGGGTCGGAGTCAATTGCGGCATTATGGATCAAATGGCAAGTGCAGCAGCCAAAGAAGGGTTTGCCTTATTTTTAGACTGTCGTTCATTAGGATATCAATACGCCCCGCTGCCAGAAAATGTTTCTGTCGTGATATTAGATACGTCCACCCGGCGTGGATTGGTGGATTCAGCTTATAACGAAAGACGTAGTCAATGTGAAGAGGCGGCGCGTTGGTTTGGCGTAAAGGCTTTGAGAGATGTGAGCGTGGCTGAGTTCTATAGAAAAACGAAAGAAGAAAAATTAGATGAAGTTGTTTTGAAAAGAGCCAGGCATATCGTTACAGAGAACGAGCGCGTCCTCGAAGCAGTTCAAGTAATGAAGGCGGGCAATGTAAAAAGACTGGGAGAGTTATTTAACGCCAGTCATGATAGCCTGCGTGATGACTTTGAAGTGACGAATGATGAATTAAATATTATGGTCGAATGTGCACGCGAACAGGAAAGTTGTTATGGCGCCCGTATGACAGGTGCAGGCTTTGGCGGATGTGCTGTTGCTTTGGTGCAGAAGGAAAATGCCGAAGAGTTTGTAAATGCTGTTTCCGCCGCATACAGGCAAAGGTCAGGTGTGGACGCGAGTGTTTACGTCTGTAAAGCAAGTGAGGGAGCAAGCCTGGTCAAATAAAAAAATGGACACGTTTCCGTGTCCATTTTTCATTTTAGCTGTATGCCATCTCTTCAACTTCGACGGCGCGTTTGCGGGTTTGGCGCTTGATGATCTTTTCTGCCGCAATACGGGTCTGCCGCATTTGAGCATTTCGAATGATCAACTTCATGAACTTCTTATGATCGGTGCGGTCATTGAGAAGTGAGAAATCTGCAGAACCTGGCTCGGTGGGAGGATAGAAGATACCGCAATTAGGATTGATCTCGAGCATATAGATCACGCCATCAGCATCCATGCGATAATCACAACGGGCATATCCATTGCCTTTTAATTCTTTAAAGACGCGTGTAGTTTGATCACGCAAGGTCTTTTCAATTTTTGGATCATCCACAACCGCTACAGACATCTTTTCGTATTCAACCCATTTCATATCATAATGTTTGAAGGATTCGCCTGTGGGGAAAATGAATTCAACTGGGGTGAATGTGAGCGGCTTCTTCGGGTCATCAGGATTTTCCGCGATGAGACAAGTGAATTCACGTCCATCGACAAATTCTTCGATAAGCGCACGCCCAAATTCATTGATCTCAAATTTCAATTGTTCACGCAATTGATCAATGTTTTCAACACGGGAATTGCGGCGGATGCCAATGCTGGCATACCCATGCGGCGGCTTAACCAGCATTGGGAATTTCAAACGTTTAGCAACTTTCTCCGCATCTTCCACACGATTCACGAAAGTCCAATTTGGCGTGGGAACTGAAACACGCCGCGCGGCATTTTTCATTTCGTCACGTGTGGGGTCGAAGAATTTCGAATCTGCTCCGGTGAAGGCAGCGTTATATTTTTCAAGTGCATTTACAAGAGCAATGCCTGATAACGCATCATCAGGTGTGCCATCACACAAGTTGACGAATGCATCTACACCATCATCCATCAGATCTCGAATTTGTCTTTCAACGTTCTTTGGTGCCACAAGATGCTGCTTCCAACGATACCCATTCATATAAGGTGATGGATCGTATGGAATATCATTTTCATCTGGAACACTTGTTAATACGCAGATATACATAATGTATCCTTTAATTATTTTCCTTTTATCATCTAATTATCAATTTAATTTTGAGGAATCATTTTTTATAATTAACTATTTATGATTCAAACAAACAATAATGATGATTAATTATTATTGTTTGTTTATTGTTATACAACTATTGATTTATGTAAAGGTTTTTGAGCATACAATTTTCTTAAAATATTATGTGAGTATGATAGATAAAATTTATTTTTAATTTGTAATTGACATTATGTTTAACATTATTAAGAAAATAGATGCGGAATAATTTCCGCATCTATTAATAAATTATCTATAACAATGATCACTACTTAAATTTTATTTCCAAAATTGCGGCAAATGTTCCTTGTATGCTTTCAAATAATCATCGAGAATGAGTTTTGCAGAATCAAGATCGCGAATAACAGGGTCAAGCAGCAGACATTGCAATCCTTTTTCATAACTACCTTCAATTGCCGCATCAACACCTAGTTGTGCGATCATTAACTCGCGGCGGCATAACTCTGCAATCGGTTCAGGCAAAGTACCAACATGTACGGGATGAATTCCTGCACCATCTACCATCACTGGAGTTTCGACAATTGTGTTTAAAGGCAGGTTTGTAATTTGGCCCACGTTTGGAATATTTGCAGCAAGATGATAATGATTACCTGCATAAGCAATATTCTCTATCATTTCCAATGCGCCTTCTGAATCAGTATCCAGCAGACTATCAATGGTCATATTATCGCCTGCCATTTCATTTAATCGATCCAAACTAAAATCACGTACACCTGCCATCAGATCCCAATCATACAAGCGGATATTGTATTTATCCCACGGCTTGCAAGCGGAGTCACTCATCCAGGGGAGGTATTCGCAGAGGTGAGTATCTCCGGGAACCGGGAACAGGCCGAAGTCCTGAAAGATGCGGCGCGTGAGCGGTTCAAATTTTTCATCCAATTCAAAGAATCGTTTTCTCAAAAGCGGATATAAATCTTCGCCTGTGCGCTTATCGTGAACGGAAATGATCCATGTGAAATGATTCGTACCTGCAGCGCGGATATCTATCAACGGAACAGTTTGATGCATAACCATTTGTTGAAGCGGATGTTGCATGATATCGGCGTGCATGCCTTCGAGTCCATCGGGGATTTCGATGCCGAGGTCTTTTGCAAGAGCAACCCCCACCATGCCATAGCCTGCATAAATTTGATGACATAAACCTACAACTTTTATCTTGCTGTGACGATTAACTGCATCACAAATACGAACCATTGGGTTGGTGAAATTAATGAACCACGCATCGGGGCAAGCCTGTTCCATATCATGGACGATTTCCATAAGCGGCTTGATATTACGCGCCGCATGGATAAATCCACCGGGGCCGCCATTTTCAGCATAAGGCTGATGTACATCATATTTCAATGTAATGTCGTAATCTGATTTCCACAATTCTTCACGCGGACCTACTTCAATAGCAGAAACAACAAAGTTTGCACCGTCAAGAGCATCTTTATGATTCGTATGTGCAGTGAAATTGAATTTCGCATCCCAGTCTTTATTCAACCTGTTCGCCAATCTATGAACAATATCAAGGCTTTGGGCATTGCGATCCACCAAACGTAATGTGGAACCTTTCAATTTTTTGGAACGAAGAATTGCAGAGAGTGTATTCTCTCCAAATGATGCACTGCCTGCGCCAATGACGGTGATGGTGGTCATGAGGTTCTCCTATTACAAAATTTATTTCATAAGTTCGGAAATAACTATCCAAATAAAGAATGGAGCCCCAATTAGCGTAAAAAGAGCATACATTTTCATATTTTCTTTGTAATCTTTCATTAGAGCATTTTGTCTTTCAGATGAAGTTGGAAACAATTTAATGAAAAAGAAACCAATTTGAGCTGCCAAAACATAGTGAACCTGATTTTTTGCAACAATAAGTATTGCTTTTATCAACTCATTAATTGAAACATACAACAGCAAAATCCAAACGATTTCTGTGAAGATATCAATCTTCGAACCTGATATTGTAAAATACAATACTATCAGCGATGTCAAAATAAACGAAAGCATATTACTCTCCAATTCACTTTACTTCCATAAATCAGACATCCGAGTTCTTAAAGAACTCGGATGTCTATTACACTATTTCGTTTGTATTTCCACTTCTGTAGTCATTCCCCATAGTAAACCATCAGGTTGTTCATCTAATTCAATGGTCACGGGAAAAACAATATCTCCGCCAACATTTTCAGAAATGGGAGAGATGCGAATTACCTTACCAGTTACGGTCGCGCCCAATGCTTCAATAGTTACATCAACAGTTTGCCCCAATTTCACCAGGGTGATGTCGCGTTCGCTTAAGTCGGTCGTTGTGATCTGCAGGTGATTTAGGTCAGCAAGAACAAGCACAGTTTGGCTCGCCTGCACGGTTCCGCCCGAAGTGGCTGAAATATCAATCACGGTCCCATCAAATGGTGCAGTGAGAGTGCTTTGCGCCAGATCGGCCGCTGCAGAATCCCAGACTGCTTTCGATTGATCGGCAACAGCCAATGCTTTTAGATATACCTCCCTCGGGATAGCGTACCATCGGACCTTACCTGTATTTGGGTTCACATATATTACCTTTTCCGCTCTTTGCAATTCTGCTGCAAGTGCGCGGGCGTTGTAATTCTGTTCAGCAGCAATGACTGCAAATTCTAAATCGGGTGTATTTAATACTATTAAAGTTTGACCTGCTTGAACTGAGTCACCTTCTACTACAGGGATATCTTTTATTAACGCGGAAATGGAAAATCCCAATTCAGAAACCTGTGCAGGTTCGACAACACCCGATGCAACCACCACATCAGAGTTAGATTGGGTAATAAGCGTTGTATCAGATAGAGGCGAAGCGGGCGTAACTTCAACAACAGGCGTTGGGTTTCCACAAGCTGTTACGAAGATGATCAAAAACATTGACCCAATCAATCTTTTCATTTTCATCTTCTCATTCATTATCAATAAGGATTTCAACGTCTGCACTCATACCCCAGAGTAAACCATCAGGCTGCTGATCGAAGTCAATGGTCACTTTGTAAACCACATCCCCGCCGAGAGTGGTTGAGATGCGTGATACATCTGCCACTTTGCCGGTAAGATTTTGATTCAAAGCTTCAATAAACACATTAACATCCTGCCCCACTTTCACCTTCGACACATCCCGTTCACTCAAATCAGTTGTTTCGATTCGATAATGAGATAGATCGCCGATTACGATCACAACCTGCCCAGGCGTAACAGTTTCGGCTGGAGAAATATCAACAGAGACAACAACACCATCAAAAGGTGCAGTCAGATTCGATTGAGATTCCAGAACTGCTTTTGCGGAATCGACCAAAGCGTGAGCGTGTGCGATATCATTTTCTGCCACTTCAATATGCTGTTGACTGGGCGCACAACCTTCTCCGCGACAACCTGTGACGCGAATCAAATAACTGAGTTGGATCTCTGCGTACGCCAGATTGGCTTCCGCCTCTTTGACCTTCGCTTCCAAAATACTTGTATCCAATTTAACAAGGATGTCTCCTGCTTTAACGACATCACCAACTTGTACATTTACATCGGTCACACGGCCAACAGATGTGAATGAAAGACTAGCTTCCTGTAACGGAACAACAATTGCAGAAGCTGGGATAGCCCCCCCTGAACTTGATGAGCTGTTCAACGGAGCAGGGCTGCCATCATCTAAAACTATTGTGGGAATAGCTTCCTGTGTGGATGCTGAGCCACAGGCGGTGAGAGACAAACTTATAATTATTGCTGTGATCAAATATATTTTCTTCATGCTTACTCTATTTCGATTTTCCGTTGACTTTTTTATCTTGCGTAATTAATCCGTCCTCTAAAGTGACAATTCGTTTGGCATAGCTGATGACACGGTTGTCATGTGTGGCGAATACAAATGTCACACCAGTTTCTTGATTAAGTCTCTGCATAATATCCATCACTTGCTTACCATTTTCGGTATCGAGGTTGGCGGTAGGTTCGTCAGCTAGGATCAGCCTGGGGTTGGCAGCAAGCGCTCGAGCGACAGCGACGCGTTGTTGTTGTCCGCCAGAAAGCTGGTCAGGGCGATGATGCGCACGGTCAGTGAGTCCCACAGCTTCCAGCATTTCATTGACTCGTTTCTTTCTATCGGCTGGTTTGGTGTTGTTCAGCAACAAAGGCATTTCTATATTTTCATAAGCGGTCAATGTTGGAATGAGTGCAAAGAATTGAAAGACGAATCCAATGGCATCTTTGCGCAGGTCTGCACGTTGATTGCGATTCAAACCTGTGGCATCTTTTCCATTGATAGATACGGTTCCTGTGGTGGGTTGATCCAGCAAACCGATAAGTTGCAATAATGTTGTTTTGCCCGAACCTGATGGTCCAACCAATGCAGTGAATTCACCATTGTCAATTGATAAGCTTACGCCGCGTAATGCCTTGGTTTCTACTTCACCAATTTTATATGTGCGTGTTGCATCTGTAACTTTTGTAACTTCCATTTTAAGCTCCTGCTCCATGTAATGCTTCAACAGGTTCCATGCGTGCAGCAAGTGATGCAGGATAAAGTGAAGCGATAAGAGTAATAATATATGTAACAATACCTAACGTGATCGTATTTTCTAATGTGAGGTGGGCATAGATGCGGTCTTCAAAGAGTACGCCACTAACACCAAGATCGCCAATGTAAATCCCATTGATAGTGAAATAAGCAACTGCGGCTCCACCGATAATTAGTCCACCGATGACACCGCCCGTTGCAAGTAATGCGGCTTCAGCTAGAAATTGCGCCATGATACCGCGCCCTTTCATTCCAATAGCAGCTAGAATACCGATCTCTCGTGTACGTTCAAAGACCGCCATGACCAATGTGTTTGTGACCACTGTAGCAGTGATTCCAAGAACGATCAGATAGAGAACGATAAAGAATGCATTGGCATAATCTTCAAATTGAGTGATGAATACATTTTGCTCGCGCCAAGTGAGAACTTTGTAATTGTTTGATTGAATGGCTTGTGCAACGGCTTCGGCATCTTCACCGTTTTTTAACATCACAAAAATTGTGCTGGCATGATTTTCAGTGGCTGTAATGGTTTGGGCTTTAGCAAGCGGCATGAAGATCGTACTTTCATCATATCCAGGCGTTCTTGTTGTAAAGATGCCACGAATGGTAAACAACTGTTCATTTACATCGCCATTGGACGTAGTGACCAATAAATTAACTTTATCGCCAACGTTTAGGCTCAATTTATCAGCAAGGACGTTGCCTATCAGGATACCTTCACGATCATCAGCTTGAATGAATTCACCAGCGATCATCCCATCACGAAAAGGCTGATTCGCTACAGAGTCAGGGTCAATGCCAAGGATTTGTACGCCTTTTGATTCATCACTGATAGTGAGAATACTGCTGGCGATCAATCGAGGTGTTGCGACCGTCACTTGCGGCAAAGTTTTAATCTTTTCAGCAACTTGTTCAGGGTCTGCTATCATTTCATCCCATTTCAAGCTGATTTTATTTTCATCATAAGCCGCTGGTCTTATTTGCAAATGTCCGCTTTGTAGGCGAATGGTGTTATTCAACGCACCGTTCATTTCACCTTCAAGAACAGATACCATGAGGAGCAACAATGCCATGCCAATACCTACTGCTAAAGCAGAGAGCAGTGAACGGGATTTGTTACGTCCCAGATTGCGAAATGCTAATTTGAATGCTTGTGTCATATTTATTTATCTTTTCCAGACCTGACAGGTTTTATAGGGTTTTCACCATTAGACTTATTCGCGGAAACCTATCAGGTCTATTCTTTATACGTGATGTAATGCCTCAGATGGCTCACGCTTGGATGCAATCACAGCAGGAATCAATGCAGCTAAAACAGCGATTATGAGCATAATCACAGCGCGCATAAATAATTTACTTACACCCAATGTGGGATAAACACGTCCACTAATCAAAGCCATGTAATCCGTCATACCTGCAAACTGACTGTAGTCCATGCCCACTTGCATAAGGCTGAGGTTGATTCCCAATCCCATGGCTATGCCTGCAATTACACCTACTACGCCGATCAATGCACCTTCAAAGATGAATGTAGTAGCGATTTGACTAGGTTTGAGTCCCATGGCACCAAGCAAACCAATTTCACGAGTCCGTTCGTAGATTGCCATCAAAAGCAGATTCAAAATACCGATGCCAGCAATCGCCACGATGATGACGCTGAAAATATCCATGACGATATTTTTTCGTCCGACTGCATTGCCAAGTTCAGGATAATTATTGGCCCACGATTCAACTTCATAATTTGGTAAAACAGCAGAAAGTGCAGACACTACTTTTGATTCCAAGCCAACTTTCTTCAATGTAATTTGTACTTCGGTAGATTGGTCACGCAGATCGAAAAGGTTTTGTGCTTCAGCGAGTGAAATATAAAGCGTGCCTTTTTCCATGCTTGGGATGCCGATATCGTAAATACCAATTACCGTCATTGTACGTTGACGATTTTGTTTGTGAATGTCACTTCCAACCATTGTGATACGGTCACCTACTTCTAATGCCAGAGCATCTGCCAATCCTTTACCGATCAGGATTGAATCTTCATCTGTTGATTCCAAATATCGTCCATCAACAATATGCTCTGCAATTAAACTAACAGGAGCTTCCGCTTCGGGTTCAATGCCGATGATATTAAGTGGAAATGATCCTTCACTATTACTAACCAGTCCACCTGTTTGGATGCGACGCGAAGCGGCAACTACGTCAGGTTGAGATAATGCCGCTTGAACAATCGCCGAGTCATCGGTCAAAGGAAGAAGCGGATTGCTATCTACTTTTTCGCGATAGCCTTGTGCATGGACTTGAATATTTCCTCCAAGTACGCGTACTGCATTTCCAGCAATCGCTTGATTGAATCCATCGATCAAACCGTCATAAAACATCATCATGCCAAGTGAAAGCCCCATCGCCAATGCGATAATGACGGTACGACGACGATGACGCCAAATGTTACGCCATGCAAGGCGCAGATATAAATTCATTTTGATTTCCTTTCTTTAAATACTTCTTTGAATTCTGATTCTGTTTTTCGTAATCCGTATTCCATTACATATAACAATTTATCTATTCTGTCCTGAGTCTTTGCTGAACGCATCCACTTTAAGATATCTTTTTGTTTTGTGCCTTCGTTCAAGAAATATGAGGTGATTGCATTACTCCATGTTTCCATAATCATGACAGCCAGTTCAACATCCACACTTGGATCAACTTCGCCATTTTGGATAGCTTGCTTGATCATCATCGTAAGCGCCTGCTTTGTCTTCTCACGATATAGTGCAAAATCCTTCCCGTAATACAAACCGTCGCCAAGTAATACACGCCAGGAGGCTTGGATCATACGCGGGTGATCGAGTCCGAACTCCATACCTGTTTTGACCATCCAGTGGAAGTATTGGAAGGTATCCATGTTATGAGTAGGTGGATGCCTATCTTTAAAAAACTCTATTTCCTTTTGCTCGATTACAGCGAGCAAATGCATAAAGACATCCTGTTTGTCTTCAAAATATTGATAGAAACTTCCTTTTGCAATGCTGCTGTTTTTTACAATGCGATTCGTAGAAGCGTTCTCTAAACCGTATTCGGCAAATTCTTCTACCGCGGCGTTTATGATTATTTCGCGTTTTTCTTCGGGAAGGTTGAGAAAAGTCTGTTTAGGCATAAAATGTGACCTCAGGGTCATATGACCTGCAGGTCACATTATAGGACGATTCTGCCCACTGTCAAGGGGCTTCTGAGTCCGCTTCTTCTCTCACTCAGGCTTGATTCTGTTTTCTGAAAATTTTGGTCACACTGAGAATAAAAACACGCAGGCTTTTCAGCTCGCGTGTTTTTATCTATTGTTCACTTCTAACAAACAACTTCCTGCTAATGGGTATCTTTTCCAATACCATACTGACCAGTAACCCCGCCCTCCAAAAAGCGACAGCCGCCATACCATGTGCCAGCACTGCAAATAACGGTGGCTTTTCATTAGTATAGTAGATCCAACATTCACGAGTTGTCCCCCACAACTCCAGGAAGTAACCGAGTCCTGCACCTGCAATAAACGTTAGTAAAGCAAAACGATAGTTTGTTGGAGTAGCGATCAGAAGAATACACAAGATTATCGCGAGCCATGTATAGGACTTGTCAAATGTTGGAGAAACGAAGACCAGCATCAAGGTTAAGAAAGAAACGAAGGTCAGCCAATAGAAAAGAGAGAATAGAGAATGGAGAATAGTTGGCTTGATTTGTTTGCTCACTCTTTCAATTGTTGCGTTAAGGAATCTTGTAATTCGGTCAATCGAAAGGCTTGCAATCGGCCAGGCAGGGATGATCCACAAAGGTGGGCGTTCGGCGGTGTAATAATGCCAGAGATTTGTTTGCGTACCCCATGACTCAATAGCCAATCCGCCGCACATGCCAACGAAGACGATCAGCACATCGGTCTTGAGATTCGCACGCGCCACAATCGTAATGGACATGAACAGGAAAACGCCCAGCAAAAGCCAATCCATGTACAGCCACCAGGCACCGTTCCAATCAATATAGGAGAGTACTTCCTGTGCAAGCGGCCACCAAATATAAAGAATAAGAATGATAGTGACAAAGAACCCACCTAGCAGCACGCTGCTATCGCGGGTCCAGAGATGTTTTAGTGCATTTCGAATGAGGGTCATGGGCCAAAATTATAGCAGGGGTTTTGTACAAGGTACTAACTTAAAAATCGCTAATGGGTCACAAGTCATCTTGCTTTTTTTCAGGCTTGACCTATAATAATAGACATAACATAGTGGGAAAGCATAAAAGTATTGGATTGCATGTGAGTAATTTAGGAGGTGCTTTGCGTTCGTGAAAACCGAACTTCACACCCATTCCAGCCCTTGAGGCATATTTTAATATCCCGGCCTTTCTACCAATTAGAGGAGAGTAGCATGAATAAATCTTTGTTCAAGATGTTTTCAGCGATTACGATTCTGGCTTTGATGCTGATGGCTTTGCCGGTGCAAAGCGCGCAGGCTGCTACCAACATCGCGCAATGGACTTTTGAACCACCGCCCCTCGATGCCACGGATGCGGCAACCTATCCCAACGCCATAGCACCCGTTGTAGGGTCCGGTAACGCCGGCGGTTTTCACGCGAGCGCATCCACCGATTGGACGACGCCAGCCGGAAATGGTTCGACCGATTCCTTCAGTTCGAACACCTGGGCAATCGGTGATTATTATCAGTTCACCGTCAGCACATTGACCTTTCAAAGCATTCAGGTTTCCTGGGATCAAACCCGGAGCGGCACTGGGCCGGCTGACTTCAAACTGGCATACAGTACAGACGGAACTACCTTTACCGATTTCGGTTCGTATACTGTTGCCGCGACTACTTGGAGTTCCTCCACGCCTGCTTCGTCTAACTTTAGCTTTAATCTCTCTGCTGTCACGGCCGTCGACAATCAGTCAAATGTCTATTTCAGACTCATCGCCACCAGCGCAGCCGGCGGAATTGGTGGAACGAACCGGGTGGATAACTTTACTGTTAGTGGTAATCCCATTGTAGTAGGGGATACCGCTCCTTCTGTTTCTAGCACTACTCCCACGAATGGCGCAATAAATGTCGCTGTCAATACCAATATCACCGTCAATTTCAGCGAGGCAGTGGATGTAGCCGCAGGTGCGATCACCGTTGAGTGCCCTGCGGGTAGTGTGGTCGCGAGCAACGCTATAGTTGATAACCTTTCCAGCGTTGTCATTGACCCGGCAAGTGATTTGCCAGCGAGCACCACTTGCACAATTAACGTGACTGCAAGTAGTGTGACAGATGAGGATGCGAATGATCCACCCAATGAGATGGCTGCTAACTTCAGTGCCAGTTTCAATACAGCAGCTCCTCTTTCAACCAGCGAAGTTGTTATTAGTCAGATTTATAGTGGTGCGGGTTGTGGTACGGCTGGCTGTTCAACCTATACGAATGACTACATTGAACTCTACAACCGCAGCGCGAACCCTGTTAATATTACTGGTTGGTCGGTGCAGTATGCTTCGGCTGCTGGCACAAGCTGGCAGGTAACGGCCCTATCTGGCACTGTAGCTCCTGGTCAGTATTATCTGGTTCAGGAGGGTGGAAACGCTAATGGTGTCAGTCCGCTCCCCACACCAAATGCAACTGGCACCATTGCAATGAGTGCAACTGCTGGTAAGGTGGCGTTGGTTAACAATTCAACCGCGTTGAGCGGGACCAACGGTTGTCCGATCGCCGCGCCAATTGTTGATTTTGTAGGGTATGGCGCTACAGCGAACTGTTCTGAGGGTGGAGCACCAGCTCCTGCACCAAGCACAACAACAGCTATCTTCCGAGCTGCAAATGGCGCTACAGATACAGACAATAATACAGCTGATTTTTCTACTAGTGCACCAAATCCGCGCAACACTCCTCCACCCAATCCCAACTTAACGATTACTGATGTTTCTATGAGTGAAGGCAACTCGGGAACAACATCATTCGACTTCACAGTTAATCTCTCATCCCCTGCCAACGCAGGCGGCGTGACATTTGATATCACGACTGCTGAAAACACAGCAACTATTGCTGACAATGATTACCAAACTAATTCTCTGACCGGGCAATCCATTCCAGCTAATAGTTCAAGTTACTCCTTTAGTGTCTTAGTCAACGGAGATGCAACTGACGAAGGAGCTGACGAGACATTTTTCGTCAATGTCAGCAATGTGACAGGCGCTATTCTTGTCGATGGACAGGGCCTGGGAACCATTGTCAACGATGATGTTGATGTGTGTACACAATCATTCACACCTATATATAGCATCCAGGGCAGTGGTGCTGCTACAACTATTCCTGGCAATGTCACTACAGAGGGCGTCGTAGTTGGTGACTTTGAAGGGACTGCAGCCGCTTCGGGTTTCTATATCCAGGATCTAACTGGTGATGGTGATGCGACAACCTCGGATGGTATCTTCGTATTTACCGGTGCTTCCAACTTGGTCAATATTGGGGATGTAGTACGCGTGACCGGTTTTGCACGCGAACGCTTCAACCAGACCACGCTCAATGGCTCGAACAGCGACTCAGCTCCGGTAACGAACGTTGTTAATTGTGATACAGGTGGTGTTCCTGTAACAGATGTGACTTTGCCTTTTGTCAGTGCAACGTTTGCTGAACGGTATGAGGGCATGTTGGTGCGCTTCCCGCAACCGTTGGTCATTGCTGAATATTTCAACTATGCCCGTTTTGGCGAAATGGTTCTTGCACTGCCTCTTGGTAGCGAGTCCCGGCCCTTCTCAGGAACGGCAATTGACGAACCCGGCGCACCAGCGAACGCACGTATCGCTGCCAACGCTTTGAGCCGCATCACGCTGGATGATGTGCAGAGCGCCCAGAATCCAAGCACTTTGCGCCATCCGAACGGATTAGCATTCTCGTTGAGCAACCTCTTCCGTGGCGGTGATACAGTCGAGAATGCGGTCGGTGTGCTCGGCTTCGACTTCAGCCTGTACCGCATCATCCCAACGGGACCTGCAGACTACACACCTGTGAACCCACGCCCAGCTTCGCCTGAACCGGTGGGTGGTACTCTCCGCGTTGCGGCGATGAATACGCTCAACTTCTTCGTGACCCTCGACACTACCGCCAGCGATACTGGCGGTGGACCTTGTGGTGCCCTTCAGAATCTAGATTGCCGTGGTGCCGATTCAATCGAGCCGAATGAATTCACACGTCAACGCGACAAACTCCTCACAGCCCTTTTGGGTCTCGACGCCGATGTTATCGGTTTGAATGAATTAGAGAGCACGCCAGGTGCTGAACCGTTGGATAGCATCACATCCGGGATGCCTGGCTATGACTATATCGATACGGGCCCCATTGGCACCGACGCGATCAAAGTGGGTATCATTTATAGGCCCGCAGTCGTCACACCGATCGGTCCGTACCAAATTCTGGATTCGACCGATGATCCACGCTTTATCGATACTCGAAGCCGACCAGCATTAGCACAGACATTCGAAGAACTGGCAACAGGCGCTCGATTCACTGTGGTTGTAAACCATCTCAAATCCAAGGGTTCTGCGTGTGCTGGTGACCCGGATGCCGGCGATGGTCAGGGAAACTGTAACGGGACACGCACGCTTGCGGCACAGGCCTTGGTGGATTGGCTGGCGACTGACCCGACAGGCAGCGGCGACCCGGACTTCCTCATTATGGGCGATCTCAATGCCTATGCCCAGGAAGATCCTATCGACGCGATCAAGGCTGGCTCAGACGATACAGCTGGAACAGGCGACGACTTCACCAACCTCATCTTCGATTACCACGGCCCCTACGCCTATTCTTATACTTTTGATGGTCAGGCTGGTTATCTTGATCATGCACTGGCAAATGCCAGCCTCGCAGACCAGATCACTGGTGCCGCCGATTGGCACATTAACTCCGATGAGCCAAGTATTCTGGATTACGATACTTCGTTCAAACCCGCCGCACAGGAGGCACTGTACGCAGTAGATCCCTATCGCACCTCTGACCACGATTCTGTGGTCGTGGGGTTGAACCTGACAGAGGTTATTGCTCCTAATACAATCATTGATAGTTCCCCATCCGATCCCAGCAACAGTAGCTCTGCTTCCTTCACCTTCAGTGGAACAGATACCGGTGGCAGCGGTGTTGCAAGCTTCGAATGTGATTTGGATGGCGGCGGCTTCTCTGCATGTACCACCCCGCAGAACTATAGCGGCCTGAGCGATGGCAGCCACACCTTCCAGGTACGCGCAATCGACGGCGCGGGCAATGTTGACCCGACGCCTGCTTCCTTCACCTGGAACATTGATGCCACATCACCTGCAGTGACGATCAATCAGGCAGTGGGACAGACCGACCCGACCGGCGCCAGTCCTATTAACTTCACTGTAGTCTTTAATGAGCCGGTGACTGGTTTTACTAATGCGGATGTAATCATCGGCGGCACAGCTGGTGCAACAACAGCTGTGGTAACGGGTGGTCTAACTACATACAATGTGGCAGTCAGCGGGATGACTGGAAACGGCACCGTGACCGCATCGATTTCTGCGGGTGCGGCGACCGACGCGGTTGGTAATGGCAACACTGCCTCAACCAGCACGGATAACACGGTCATATTCAACAACACGGCGCCAACGATTGTTGTCTCGGCCGGTGGTAGTTGTAACGCCAGCGGTTTGAGTGGCACGATGAACCTCACAATCACAGATGCTGAGGGTGATACACTGGCCCTTAGCGGCAGTTCATCCAACACCAGTGCGGTGCCGAATGCCAATATAACATTTGGTGGAAGTGGATCGAATCGTACGGTTACGATTACTGCTGTACCAGCAGCAACAGTTCGTACAGCAATCGTTACCATTACTGTGGATGATGGCATATCAACATCTTCAGTGACGATAAATGTTGTCGTCGGCACAACTGGAAACAATACTCTGAACGGCACATCAGGTGCAGACATGATCCTTGGCCTGGATGGTAACGACACACTCAATGGTCTGGCTGGCAATGATCTGCTCTGTAGCGGTGACAAGAACGATACACTGAGCGGAGGCGACAATGATGACACGTTGGATGGCCAGGCCGGAAACGATGTACTCAACGGCAACAACGGCAACGACATCTTGCGCGGAGATGCAGGGAACGACTCTCTCAACGGTGGCGCAGGTAATGATGCCCTATCAGGAGGTAATGGCAACGACTCGCTAACCGGCGGTTCCAATGCCGACTCCTTCAGCGGCGGTCCTGGCAATGACTCAAATACCGACTTCAATGCTGGAGAGTCAGATACGAATGATGGAACATAACCCGTCCGATAATCTGTTTATTGCATAACGAAAATTAGAGACGGCTCGCTTTCGCGAGCCGTCTCTAATTTATATTCAAGCAGCAGAATAGCAAATAAGTGATTGAACGTCATTTCAAGCCATTGAGAGAATCTTTTTTACATTTTATTAAACTCTGTGGGATAGATAACAGGTTATAATAAAATCGAATTTTTTCAGGAGGTGAAATTTATCTTTGCCGAATCATAAAAATCTAACTCTGCATAATCAACCCCCTAAGTGGGGAAAGCCGCGCCGAAAAGGAAACCTGCAGGCGCAGTCAATTCGTTTATCTCGTTCATCGAAATTTTATGATATGAAAGGAATAAAACATGTTATCTACTAAAAACAAACTTCGTTGGATGTCCGTATGGGTGATCGTGGCAATTATATTTAGTTTTGCCCATGTCAGCCCGGTCAATGCCGCGTATACAATCACCGATCTGGGCACCTTTGGTGGCGACATCAGCTATGCTCAAGCGATCAATGAAGCTGGACAGGTAATCGGTTATGCATATACAGGCGGAAATGCCGCGGCGCATGCCTTCGTGTGGGATAGCATCGGAGGGATCACTGACCTGGGTACTTTGGGTGGCCCCGAAAGCCACCCTTTGGCGCTCAATGAGGCTGGACAGGTAGCCGGTTATGCATCCACAGCTGGGAATGATTCGCATGCCTTCGTGTGGGATAGCGTTGGAGGAATGACTGACCTAGGCACCTTGGGCGGCAACTTCAGCATTGCCATGGGGCTCAATGAGGCCGGACAAGTGATTGGTTTTGCATCCACAGCGGGGAATGCTCAGACGCATGCTTTCGTGTGGGATAGCGTTGGAGGCACGACTGATCTGGGCACCTTGGGCGGCACCACAAGCCAGCCTATAGCCATCAATGAGGCAGGACAGGTGATTGGCTTTTCAACTACAGCGGGGAACGCTGAGCAGCATGCTTTCGTGTGGAATAGTGTCGGAGGAATGACCGATCTGGGCACCTTTGGTGGCACCTTCAGCTATGCTGCAGCGATCAATGAGGCCGGACAAGTGATTGGTTATACATACACCGCGGGGAATGCTGAGCAGCATGCTTTCGTGTGGGATAGTGTCGGAGGAATGACTGACCTCGGCACCTTGGGCGGCACCAGCAGTGCTGCCTTTGCGCTCAATGAGGCAGGCCAGGTCATAGGCGTTTCATCCACAGCGGGGAATGCTGAGCAGCATGCTTTCGTGTGGGATAGCGTTGAAGGCATGACTGACCTAGGCACCTTTGGTGGCACCATCAGCCATGCTGCGGCTATTAATGAGGCAGGCCAGGTGATTGGCAATGCATTCACCGCAGGGAATGCTGAGCGGCATGCATTCGTGTGGGATAGCGTCGGAGGGATGACCGACTTGGGGATTTTGATCGGCCCCTTCAGCGATGCCATAGCAATCAATGAGGCAGGCCAAGTGATAGGCGTTGCCGATATAGCGGGAGGAGAGACGCATGCTTTCGTGTGGGATAGCGTCGAAGGAATGACTGACCTTGATACTTTAGGCGGCACTACCAGCCAGCCTGTTGCTATCAATGAGGCGGGAATGGTGATTGGCATTTCATCTACAGCGGGAAATGCTGGGTCGCATGCCTTCGTAGCAAACTCTGGGGTTGTAAGTAACATCCCGCCGACGATTTCTGTTTCAGCTGGTGGAATATGTGCAAGCTCGGGCGGCACAATGAACCTGATGGTTGCAGATTCGAATAACGATCCACTAACACTTAGTGGCAGTTCCTCTAACACTACGGCAGTGCCAAATGCCAATATTGTCTTCGGCGGCAGTGGGTCCAACCGCACAGTCAAGATTACTGCTGTGTCTGGGTCAACTGTCCGTACAGCAACTGTTACCATTAACGTGAGCGATGGCGTGAACACAACCTCGACTACAATTACGGTCATCATTGGCACGAGTGGCAACAATACAATCAACGGTACCTCCGGTGCGGATCTAATCCTTGGCCTAAACGGCAATGACACTCTCAACGGACTGGGTGGTATCGATCTGCTCTGCGGCGGAATCAAGAACGATACCATCAACGGTGGCGACAACGATGACACGCTGGATGGCCAGGCTGGAAACGATGTACTCAACGGCAACAACGGTAACGACATCTTGCGTGGAGATATCGGCAATGACACACTCAATGGCGGCGCTGGCAACGACAGTCTGTCTGGTGCAGATGGCAATGACTCGTTGACTGGTGGCACGAATGCAGACTCCTTCAGTGGTGGCCCGGGCAACGACTCAAATACTGACTTCAATGCAGGTGCTGGAGACACAAGTGACGGAACGTAATCCGTCTTAAATTTGTTGGTTGTGTAAACGCAAAAAGAGAAGGCTCGCTTTCGCGAGCCTTCTCCCATTTATTTTCAAGCAAATAGGATAGCATATAAAAATTATGCGCTGCCATTTCAAGCCATTGAGCGAATCTTTTTTTATATTTTATTAAGATTTGCAAGAGGGGTAACAGGTTATAATAAATTCATTGATTATTCTATAATCAAAAATCATTCTGTAACTTCATATAAAATATCAAAAGGAGATTTACCATGGGTTTCTTCAGCAATATTCTCGAAAAACTTGGCCTCAAGAAAAGTGAAGAGGAAAAAGCAGCTGAGGCTGCTGCTGCCAAACCGGCTGCAACCGCCGCAAAGCCTGCCGCTCCTGCTATGAGCAGCAAAGAAAGAGATGATGCCATCAAATCAGCATTGCCTCCCAGACAAATGTCAGAAGTTGATGTGGTGAGCAAACTTGAAGGACTCGCCCAAGGAAAAGATCTCAATTGGAAGGTGTCCATTGTGGATTTGCTCAAATTGCTAGACATTGACAGCAGCCGCGAGGCACGCGAAGAATTGGCAAAGGAATTAGCAGCCCCAGCAGACGTAATGAGTGACTCTGCCCGGATGAACGTCTGGCTTCATAAGACTGTGCTCAAGAAGATCTCTGAGAACGGTGGAAATATTCCAGCCTCTCTTTTAGACTAAAAGTTAAAGTTATATAAAACAGCGCGGACGAATGTCCGCGCTGTTTTCTTTTAATGAAATGAGAGCCATCGGTTGCCTTGATTTTGTATAAACAGAGTCAGACTTCCGAAGTCTGATAAAATCCATTTATGCTTGCTCGAATATTTTCCTGTGCTGTAGTTGGTCTTGATGGCGTCATTGTTGAAGTGGAAGTTGATTACGGCAATGGCCTGCCCGGCATGACAATTGTTGGTTTACCTGATACAGCCGTACAGGAAAGTCGTGATCGCGTGCAAAATGCTGTCAAAAATGCGGGCTTGCATTTTCCTCGTCATCGCGTGATCGTAAATCTTGCGCCGGCTACAGTTCGCAAAGAGGGGCCATCTTACGACCTCCCCATCGCGCTTGGCGTGATCGTCCTCGCGGGTTTTCTTCCACAAGATAAAGTTGAAAATACAATGGTCATCGGTGAGCTTTCACTCGATGGCGTTGTGCGTCATGCGCGCGGCGTTTTGCCAATGGCTGCCACTGCACGGGCAAATGGATTCAAGCGGATGTTCGTGCCCGAAGTGGATGCGCACGAAGCAGCTCTAATTCCAGACCTAGAAATTATCCCGGTTAAAACACTTGCAGATCTCTTCGACCATTTAACAGGTCGCCGTTTAATCGAACCTTATCTCCCCTCAGCAGATGCACTTGAACCATTATTCACTCCAACAGACTTCAGCGAAGTAAAGGGACAGGAACATGTCAAACGTGCACTTGAAGTCGCTGCTGCCGGGGGGCATAATGTTTTAATGGTGGGAAGCCCTGGTGCAGGCAAAACTTTATTAGCAAGAGCCATGCCTGGCATTCTCCCAGAAATGAGCATCGAAGAATCTTTGGATGTCACACGCATTTATTCAGTAGCAGATCAACTCCCCGCAGGTACACCGTTAATTCGTTATCGCCCGTTTCGTTCGCCACATCATACGATTTCACATGCTGGTTTAGTGGGTGGAGGAAATATCCCCAAGCCTGGTGAAATATCTCTGGCGCATCGCGGCGTTTTATTTCTGGATGAATTCCCCGAATTCGGCACACGTGTTCTCGAGGTGATGCGCCAACCCATGGAAGACAAAGTTGTCACTATCAGCCGCGCAAAAGGCTCATTAACTTTTTCGGCAAATTTTCAGTTGATCGCTGCGATGAATCCATGTCCATGTGGTTATTATGGGGATTCCCTTAAACCATGCACGTGTGCACCTGTTGTGGTAACAAAATATCAAAAGCGAATCTCTGGGCCGCTGCTTGACCGTATTGATATCCACATTGAAGTGCCACGAGTGGATTATGAAAAGTTAAGCGGGAATAAAATAAGTGAGACTTCTGAAAATATTCGTCAACGTGTGCAAGCCGCCAGAAATATTCAGCAAACCCGATTTTCAAATATCGCATCTTCGAATATCGTCAGTAACGCTGATATGCGCATCGGGGAGATTCGCCAATTTTGTCAGTTGCAGGATGAAGGTCAGAGTTTGATGCGGGCGGCAATGAGTCAATTGCAGTTATCTGCTCGTGCTTATCATCGCATTCTCAAATTATCACGTACCATCGCAGATTTAGCAGGCAGTGAAGATATCCAATCGCCGCATTTGGCAGAGGCTTTACAATATCGTCCCAAGCTGATGATAGGATAGGAAATCGAAAATGACACAATCTGATTTATTAAGTTCGCCCAAAAAATATTCTTCATTAGATGGTGCTATAAAAGCAATCAAGGAAATGAAGAATGACCCGCTTGCCAATGCAGGGACGAATATCGTTATCAGCCGTGGGAACCCAAATGCTAAATTGTTGATCGTTGGAGAAGCTCCGGGGCCGCAGGAAAATATTCAAGGAAAACCATTTGTTGGGAAGGCGGGCCAATTACTCGATAAAATTTTAGAAGCAGGAAATTTCGATACAGAAAAAGATGTGTATATTACCAATTCTGTATTTCGTATGCCGCCCGGTGATGAGGGCAGCAACTTTCGCAAGCCAAACGATACAGAGATCGAATATTACAGGCCATTTGTCTTTGAGATCATTCGTCAGGTTAACCCGTTCATTGTGTTGTTAACCGGTAATGTAGCCAGCCAGTCCATTCTTGGAAAAACAGGTATTACCAATTTGCGTGGGAAATGGATTCAAAGTCAAAACATTTGGATCATGCCGATCTTTCATCCTTCTTATTTATTGAGGAATCAATCTAAAGCGCCTGGGTCACCAAAATCACTAATGTGGGATGATATCCGCGAGGTCCGCAGGAAATATGATGAGTTAATGGCGGGATAGCTCGGCAAGTGGAAATATCCAATATCGTCTGCACTGTATGAGTGGAGGAAATTGCAAATTTTGGGTATCCAGACTAAAGGTCAGAGAGTTTGAAACGAACAAGAGTGGGGAAAATTCCAGTTATCACGTCTATCTAAACCAGCAACTTTCACGAGAATAACCAATTTCATTAAAGGTACTTGACTCTGACATCTTAATTTGCTAGAATGTTATCGTTCCCGTTATCGATAACGGGAACGATAACGGAGAATAATGCGTCAAAAAGCAGTGCGCTCCACAATTAAGGAAGTAGCTTCTGTGGCAGGGGTATCTACACAGACAGTATCCCGTGTTATTAATGCCAGACCGGATGTATCTTCCGAGACCCGTAAACGCGTTCAAGATGTAATAGATAAATTAAGCTACCAGCCCAGTGCACTGGCGCGCAGTTTGAGCAGCCAGCGCAGCTATACATTAGGAGTGGTTACTGCCGGCCTAAGTTATATCGGCCCCTCTCGTACATTGAGTGGTATTGCTTCAGCAGCTGAAAAAGCTGGGTACTCCCTGCTCTTAAAGGAGCTCCCAAGCTTTGTCACTAACGATATTGAACCAATTTTTCAGGCACTTCTTTCGCGCCATGTGGATGGAATCATTTGGGCTGTATCTGAGGTTGGGGAAAATTTGAATTGGGTTAATAAGCCACCCCTGGATGTGAATATCCCACTAGTTTATCTTACGATGGAGCCGCAAAAAAATATTCCGGTTGTGTCTATAGACAATTATATGGGCGGTCGCATGGCCATGTCTCACCTGCTTGAACAGGGATACCAACACATTGGGCATATTTCTGGTCCCTTAGATTGGTGGGAAGCTCGCCAGCGCTTAAGAGCCTGGAAAGACGCTTTGACAGAAGCGGCTATTGAATTTACAGAAAATCATTGGGTAGAGGGAAATTGGTCATCCGAAAGTGGTGCTGAGGCAGTTGTAAAACTATTTGACCAATACCCACAAATGGATTCAATTTTTGTTGCAAATGACCAAATGGCACTTAGTGCTTTGCAGCTCATTCATCAAAAAGGATTGCAAATCCCGGGAGATATTGGGCTGGTTGGTTTTGATAATATCCCCGAATCAGAATATTTCTTGCCATCACTAACAACTATTCAACAAGATCAATATGAGGTTGCCAGGATAGCAGTGGAAGAAATGATCCAAATTATCGAATCAGGCTGGCAGGGACTGGAAAGTTTTACCCCCAAGTCTATTATGCTGCCGCCTACACTGGTTGTGAGACAAAGTTCTTTACGTAGTAGAGAAAAAGATGGAGGTGTATAGCGAAAAAATAACAATATTAAGTAACACCAAAAAGAAGTACTTGCTTATCAATGGGCGTCTCCAAGCAAGCACTTCGGGCGAGAGCCATTAAGAAAAGGCACCTACGTGCCCAGATTATATCTCACCAAAATCTCCGCAAGGAGAAACATATTGACCTATTTAAGGAGAGAAGATCATGTTCCGTTTCAAAACAATTGCTTTTCTAATCGTAGTAGCTTCCTTGGTCTTGGCAGCTTGTGCACCGGCTGCCACTGAAGCGCCCGCTGCGACAGATGCTCCCGCCGCAACAGATGCGCCCGCTGCAACTGAAGCACCCGCCGCCACTGAGGCCCCTGTAGCTGGCGCGGCAGCTTGTGCGCCCAACTGCCAATATTCAGACATGGTTATGGGTTTCCTACAGACCGGCTCTGAAGGTGGTTGGCGCGCTGCGAATACCGCCTCCTACAAAGAGACGGCAGAACAACTTGGTGTCAATCTAAAGTTTTATGATTCCCAAAATGATCTGGCGAAACAGGTTGCTGGCTTCCAACAATTCATCGAAGATCCTGAAGTGAATGTGATCTCCATCTCGCCACTTGAAGCAGCTGGTTGGGAACAGGTTCTAAAGGATGCCGAGGCCGCTGGCAAACCTGTAATTCTTTCAGACCGCCGTATCGATGGCAACGAAGATCTGTATGTGACCTTTGTTGGCGCCGACTTCATTGAAGAAGGACGCAAGTCTGGCACCGAAATGTGCAAATTGCTCGAAGGCAGCGAGAGCAAGAACGTCTGGGAATTGGTCGGCAATGTGGGCGCTTCAGCTGCCATCGACCGCGGCGTGGGCTTCCGCCAGACCGCAGAGGAGTGCGGTATTGTGGTGACCAATAGCCAAACCGGCAACTGGAGTGTCGTGGAAGGCAAGCAGGTAACAGAAGCCTGGTTGAAAGAAAGCAAGGATGTTCAGGGCATCTTCGGGCAGAATGATGAAATGGCATTTGGTGCTATTGAAGCCCTCAAGGAAGCTGGTCTCGTACCTGCAGTTGATGTTAAAATCATCTCTGTAGATGCCACCGCTGGTGCGTTCCAGGCCATGCTCGACGGCACCCTGAACGTGACCGTGGAATGTAATCCTTTGATTGCCCCCCAAGTTTTTGAAGTCGCGCTTGCTGTAATGAACGGAGAGGGTGCATCATTACCCAAATGGATTCCTTCGATTGAAGGCGTGTTTTACATGGATGACCCGAATTTGGCTGAAATTGCCGCTGGTCGTAAGTACTAAAGTTTATATCCGATCTGCTGCTAATTTTTCGAGCATGGCAGATCAGATACAAATAATGTAATTGATTGGGAAGCGATGAAGTACATCGCTTCCCAATCCTTCAAAAAAAATTGTTTGTAAAGGCAGGCATGCATGTCCGAGACAGATCAAAATTTACTCATTATGGAGGGGATTAGCAAAGCCTTTCCCGGCGTGCAAGCACTGGATGATGTAAGCTTGACGCTCAAAAGAGGCGAGGTTCTCTGTTTGGTGGGAGAAAATGGTGCCGGAAAATCCACCTTGATGAAAATATTAACCGGAGTTGATAAGCAGGATTCCGGTAGAATCATTCTTGATGGCAAGGACATACAGGCGAAATCACCCCAACATGCGCAATCTTTGGGAATTAGCACGGTTTATCAGGAGATCAACCTGTGTCCTAACCTGACAGTTGCCGAAAATATCCTCCTCGGGCAGGAACCTCACAAAATGGGTCGGATCGATTGGAAGAAGATGAACGCACTGGCCGGCGAAACTCTGCAAAATTTATTGGGGGTTGATATCGACGTCACCCAATCACTCGGCTCCTATACGGTGGCGATCCAGCAAATGGTCGCTATCGCAAGGGCGCTCTATATTGAATCTGCGAAAATGCTAATTCTGGATGAACCTACATCCAGCCTGGATATCAATGAAACGCAACAACTCTTCACGGTGATGAGGAAACTCAAAGATGAAGGCGTGGGCATTATTTTTATCACTCACTTTATGGGTCAGATTTATGAAATTTCAGACCGAATTACTGTCTTACGGAATGGAAAACTAGTTGGAACATACGACACATCCTCAATAACGCGTGTCGAATTAATCTCAAAAATGATCGGTCGAAGCCTGGCCGAATTTGAAGAGATGACAAAAATAAAATTGGAAAGCAGTAAACACATTAAAAGTGATGCAGTGTTGCAGGCCAGGGATCTTGGTCTTACAGGCTCGATTCGACCATTCAATCTGGATTTACATGCCGGAGAAGTCGTTGGTCTGGCAGGACTGCTCGGTTCAGGTCGGACAGAAACCGCCAGTATTTTATTCGGGGTCGAAAAACCCGATACAGGCGCGATCAACTTTAATGGCAATTTAGTGCAAGATTACTCCCCTCTCGGGTCAATCCAACGTGGGGTAGCTCTTTGCCCGGAAGATCGAAAAGCTGCAGGGATTGTCGATGACTTGACAGTAAGGGAAAATATAGTTCTTGCCATACAAGCAAACAAGGGTTGGTTCAAATATCTAAGTTTGCCAGAACAATATGGAATTGCGGAAAAGTACATTAAATTACTGAATATTGCCACTCCTTCAGCTGATCAGCTGGTGAAAAACTTGAGCGGTGGCAATCAGCAAAAAGTTATTCTGGCAAGATGGCTGGCCACCAACCCACAAGTGCTTATCCTTGACGAACCTACCCGAGGAATTGACGTGGGTACCAAGGCAGAAATACAAAAACTTGTGTTGTCACTGGCAGAAGAGGGCATGGCCTGTCTATTTATTTCTTCTGAATTGGAGGAAGTACTGCGTACCAGCCATCGTATCGTCGTTCTTCGCGAACGCGAGAAAGTGGCAGAGTTTGTTGGCGAAGTGGACGAGAATACGATCATTCAGGCCATTGCAGGGAGCGAATCATGAACCAGCTTACCAAATCATCCTTCACGTGGAGAAACATCACAGAGACCAGGCTCTTTTTCCCGGTCCTCGCTTTATCGCTTATCCTTTTATTTGACTTTATTTTTATCCCCGGCTTTTTCGCTATAGAGAATAGGGATGGCAACCTGCATGGAAGCATGATCGATATCTTTAGGAATGGCTCAACCGTGATGCTGCTCGCCATTGGCATGACACTTGTCATCGCTACAGGGGGAGTGGATCTCTCTGTGGGTGCCACCATGGCGATTGCGGCTTCCGTGGCAGGGATTTTAATGAATCCATCTGCGCTTAAGAACGAAGTGTTTTTCGTTACAGATACCAATTACACATTTCAACCGCTTTGGGTGGTGATTGCGGCCGCTTTGATCGTTTCGATCATCTGTGGTTTGTGGAACGGAGTGCTGGTTGCTTATATGAGAATTCAGCCAATGGTGGCTACACTGATCTTGATGATTTCCGGCCGCGGGATTGCTCAGTTGATCACAAACGGCCTCAGAGTCCAGATCACCTATAAACCATATGCATTCATTGGGCAGGGTTGGATTATCCTGCCTTTTTCTTTATATATCGTAGCCATTCTGCTAGCGCTGACCTGGGTCATGACCCGCAAAACAGCCATTGGAATGTTCATCGAATCAGTGGGCATTAATTTCCGCTCCAGTTTTTTCAGCGGTATTAACGAAAAGAGAATTAAATTGCTGGTCTATACGTTTTGCGGCTTTTGCGCCGGCATCGCCGGCCTGGTCGCCAGTTCAAATGTTAGAACCTCAGATGCCAATAATATTGGCCTCACAACCGAACTGGATGCCATTCTGGCAGTTGTCATCGGCGGTACATCCATGTCAGGTGGGCGTTTCTCCCTGCTGGCCAGTATGGTCGGCGCTCTGGTGATGCAAGCCATCACCCAATCGATGTATGCGATCGGCGTACCGGCATTTGCTCTTCAGGCAATCAAGTCAGTGGTTGTCATCCTTGTGATCCTCTTATATTCGGAACAAGTTAGAGGCTTTGTCCGAGGGATCAGCGCACCGAAAACAGAGGTCTAATTATGTTGCGACTGGCAGGCAATTTTATTTCGAACAACCGAAAATTTATTCCTCTTGTATCCACGGCATTACTAGCTTTTGCCGCTTATGGAATTGGAGCTTATTTTTTCGATGGTATGAGAAACCCACAAGTATTCTTTAATTTATTCCGAAATAGTTCATTTCTCCTAATTAGCGGCATTGGCATGACGCTTGTCATTCTAACGGGAGGCATTGATCTTTCAGTCAGCGGCGTAGTGGCACTGACAACAGTAGCCTCCGCTGTGTTACTTCGAGACGGATGGAATGCCTGGGCTGTTATTCTTCTCATGCTGGCAATGGGAATGACGTTAGGCGCTATTATGGGGAGCTTTATTGTTTATTTGAAAGTACAGCCATTTATTGCCACTCTTGCAGGCATGTGGTTTGCTCGGGGCATGTGCTTCTTCATCAGTGATAACGCTGTCGCTATAGACGATCAGGTTTTTCAAATTCTTGGAAAAACAAAAATCCTAATTCCAGGTTTAACAGAACTCGCCGTACAACAAGGGAACCCGGCACCTTATATTTCCATTCCTGTAGTTGTAGCATTTGTATTGCTAATTGTTGTAATCTTTGTTGCACACTACACACGTTTTGGCCGCACCATTTATGCCATAGGCGGGAACGAAGGCAGAAATGAACAATCTGCTCGTTTGATGGGACTACCTGTCAACAGAACAAAAATGTTGGTGTATACGTTCAATGGATTCTGTTCCGCATTGGCGGGCCTGTCGTTCAGTCTCTTTGTATCTTCCGGGCATGGCTTGTATGCACCTGGCTTTGAGTTGGATGTGATTGCTTCGGTGGTGATCGGCGGCACAATGTTGACTGGCGGCTCAGGCTATGTGTTCGGTACATTATTTGGCGTTTTAGTTCTGGCTGTCACTCAGGCTTTGATCCAATTTATCGGGTCACTTAGTTCCTGGTGGACAAAAATTGTAATTGGTGTGCTCACTCTGATTTTTATCGGTGTGCAAACCATTTTGGCAAACCGCAAGAGCGGGGCCCAAAGCACCCAAACAACGCAGGAATTACAGACTGTTCGTCGTAAACAGCAAAGGCTCGCTTATAGTATTGGTGCAATTGTGCTTTTGGCTGTTGTCGGTATCATCACTTCTTCAAGACTTGGATGGTTCTCATCCAATGAAACCCCGGAAAATACTCATTGTGTGATCAAGCCATTCCGTGAAGAAGAAGCCGCCACCTTGATAAAAGATGGAGCCGTGATCGTTTATAACCGAACAGCCGGCCCTCTTTGTGTCGATGAGTTATTTGCAATATATCCCGATGGGCGAGTGACTGGAAATGATGGCGTTAATACTGTGGAAAAACAGGTTGACCCAGCCGATGTGGAACAAACCCTTGCTACAATTAGCGGAGAATATAAATGGTTCACAGATGCCATTTACGGTAGATATCTAACCCCATGTAGGCAATGTTTTGCACACTATGTCACTATCTCCTATGATGGGCAGGAAAAAACTGTATCCCAGGTTGACGGTACAGCGAGTATGCCGGTTGGGTATACGTTGACACTGTCAGTCATTCGTCCCCTGCTCCCTGAACTTAATCCTGCTCCATAATTTGTTCAAATCCGCTAATATCAATTACTTTCGGCGCTCTTGAGTTTTCAAACAAGTAAGCGTTTTTATACAGCCAATGGCATTTATCATAAGGAGAAGGAAAAATGAATTTTAGAAAGGTGCTCATTCCAGCCCTCCTAATTTATGTGTTTTTTAGCTTTGCTTGTGTCTACATCGTATTGCCTGAAGGTTTGGAAACTCCCGAGGCAGTGGTGGAAGGCGCAGAATTAAAAACCTGGAACGCTATTGCGACCAATGTAGGCAAGTCTGATGCTGGAGACTTACATATCGATATTACCATTCAGAACAATTCCGATGATTGGAGTACGATGCAGGCTGTGGCAGATAAACCAGCCATACTCACAACCGGGGATGGAAAGACTACCAACTGCGATACTGTTTTTGTTGGAACTGGCGGTCACCGTTTGGCTCCAGGTTTTCAGATGCGTGGGTACACAGATGGAAAAAAAGATGATCTAAAAACCCAACTTATTTATGTTGAATGCAAAGGCGCAGCAGCCGACCCTGGAGCCAAACTCGCAATCGATTATGTAAGTTTTAGCGGTGACCTTGATGATTATGATCCAGAGCTAAACAAAACCGAGGGAGTATTGGAATTAAATCTTGATGAGGTCGTTACAGATTTGACGTATCCGATCGCTTCACCAGTCGAAGGATTAATTCAAGAACCGGAGATCAGCATCACAGCGTTAAGTGACAATGTGATTACCCTGCTCGAGGTTCAACGAACGGATACTGGCTTCCAATTCAATTGGCAAAATTTTAACCCCACTAAATTTCCCCTAAAAACTCATATCGGCACTCCGCCGGTGATCGGTTCAGACGGGATACTTTATGGTCTTTATGAGTCTCTAGATATTGTGTCGATTCCGCTCACGCTTGCAAACGAAAATATGGAGTGGAGTACTGAGGTTGCAGTTCCTAAAGATGTCAAAGGTTTTTATATGCTGCTTGGCGTTGAGTCCAAAAAACCGCGCACTTATGTATTCTACGTTCTTGATATCAGTGATAAATAGACGATCTAAAATGTTATTTATCTGATAAGGATATTCATGAAAACATTTCGATTTGTACTGATTCTTTTAGGAGTTGTATTGATCATGTCTGCTTGCATACCTGCACAGACAAACGTAATCAATACTCCGGAACTGTTACCCACCGTTGTTCCCACTAACGCCGTCACAACACCAGAATGGTTCGATATGGAGTTAACTGACGCCCAGACTGGCGAGATATTCACTATGAATGATTACGCCGGAAAGGTAGTCCTGCTCGAAACCATGGCGATCTGGTGTCCTAACTGCGTTGTTCAAGCAAACGAAGTGAGAAATCTCCACGAATTGCTGGGGAACCCTGAGGACCTGATTTCAGTCACGCTGGACGTTGACTTTAATGAAGACCAAGCATCACTTAAGGAATATGCTTCGGGTTATGGTTTTGACTGGCATTTTGCTGTTGCGCCAATTTTAGTTGTCCGAGCACTTGGAAATTTATATACGGCCCAATATTTGAATGCGCCGCTTTCCCCCATGCTAATCATTGATCGTGAAGGGA
Organism: Anaerolineales bacterium; assembly: GCA_014379595.1. Classification (GTDB taxonomy): domain Bacteria; phylum Chloroflexota; class Anaerolineae; order Anaerolineales; family Villigracilaceae; genus Villigracilis. The sequence continues at coordinate 46,610 of JACMLM010000034.1, read as the reverse complement.
ATGTTTATCATCTAGAATATGGTCTAAAGAAAGCTGAAACACTGCAAAAGATTGTTGAACCTTACCTTGCAAATAAATAACGATGAATAACCTTGCTGTTACCTCATTGCTGCTTGGTCTGCTGACGACAACCAGCCCTTGCATATTGCCGCTTTACCCGGGCTTTTTAGCTTACTTGAGTGGTCAAAATGAAATTGCGGTGGGAAGACAAAGATACTTTCTAGGTTTATTCGTACTGTCTGGCGTACTGACCATGATGCTGGTGTTGGGGGCCTTGATCGCTTTACTCGCTGTTCCCATCGGCAGTATATTGGTGTATATCATCCCCCTTGCAAACCTTCTAATTTTCATCCTGGGTATTCTGCTTTTATTGAATCGTAACCCTTTCAAATCTCTGCCGCAAATTCAGATGCCGGCACTGCGTCATCCATTTAGTAATGCGTATGTATATGGTTTGCTTTATGGGCCAATTGCACTCCCCTGTTCTGGACCCATGGTGGTTAGCATCTTTGCCCTGTCTTTTACGGCCGCAGAAGCGTTCAGCCAACTATGGGTATTCCTTTGGTTTGGATTGGGACTTGGCGTGCCACTGTTGATACTTTCGTTACTCTCTGCTGCGCTCCAACGCCAGTTAACCAACTTCTTTGCATATAACAGCCGAATCATAAATTTCATTGGCGGCCTACTCCTCATCGGAATAGCCATTTATGATCTGAGTAAGAACTGGAAATTGTTTCAACTATTCTTTACGAACTGAGTATTGATTTGAAAGAGCTATCACATTGTTAACCATCAATAAATAATTTTGGAAAAGAAATATGGAACTAAATCTAGTTATCACTGAAACAGAACGTGCAATCAAATTGGAGCGCATCCAAAAACTACTTATCCGATCTGGTTTAGATACACTCCTGCTGCGCCAAACCAGTAACTTTGCATGGGTAACCTGTGGAGCAGATTCGTTTATTAATCGAGCTGATTCACTTGGTGCTGCCTCGTTGTTGATTACACCTAAGAATCGTTATGTGATCACCACAAATATAGAAGCTAATCGATTGATAAAAGAGGAAAAGCTTGATCAACAAGGGTGGGAGATTATTGGAGCACCCTGGTATGAACAAAAAGATATAGTTTCAGAATTGACGAAAGGAATGAAGTTAGGAGCAGATACTAATTTCCTCAATGCGGTGGATTTGAGTCAAGAAATCGCATCGTTGCGCTCTGAATTAACTTCTGAGGAAGGTCAACGCTATAAGGAGTTAGGAAAATTATGTGCACAAGCAATGCAAATTGCGATTGATGCTGTACGCCCTGGAATGACAGAATATGAAATTGGCTCACATCTTATGCAGGCTGCTGAAAGTAAAGGTATTCAGGCTATTGTCAATTTGATCGCAACGGATGATCGAATATTTTCCTATCGCCATCCGTTACCAACTTCAAAGAAACTTGAGAAATATGCCATGCTGGTTCTATGTGGACGTAAAGGCGGGCTGATATGTTCAATTACTCGTTTTGTTCATTTCGGACCGTTGCCAGATGAAATTCGTCATAAGGAAAAAATGGTTGCCCAAATCGATGCAGAGATGATAGCTGCTACGCGGCCCGGTTTTACAATGGGCGACGTCTTGCGTAAAACACAAGCAGCTTATGGATCAACTGGCTTCCCAGATGAATGGAAGCTTCATCATCAAGGGGGTTCGGCGGGATATGCGCCGCGCGAATTCACAGCTACACCTGCATCCACGCAGCCAATTTTGATAGGCCAGGCATTTGCATGGAATCCATCTATTACGGGTGCAAAGTCTGAAGATACGATATTAGTAGGGGTTGACTCTAACGAAGTTATTACTGAAATGGCAAATTGGCCAACCATTGATGTTCAAATTGGCGGCCAAATCATTAAACGACCTGCTATTCTGGAAAAACATTAAATGAAATCGGTACGTTTATGCGCTCCTGGAGACTTACAAATCCAGGATGAACCAATTCCAGTGGCTGGCAAAGGCGAGAAATTAATTCGTGTGAAAGCTGTTGGCATTTGCGGCTCAGATTTGCATTGGTTTTCTGAAGGCGCCATTGGTGATGCAAAACTAAATCAACCGCTTGTATTAGGACATGAATTTGCAGGCGAGACTGAAGAAGGTCAACGTGTTGCGATAGACCCCGCGATCTCATGCGGGCATTGTGAATTTTGTGAACATGGTCACCCCAACCTTTGCTCCAACATGTTTTTTGCAGGACACGGCGAAACAGACGGCGCACTTCGTGAATATATGGCATGGCCTGAAAAATGTTTATTTCCCATTCCTGATTCATTTAGTGCTGCCGATGGTGCAATGCTCGAGCCGCTTGGCGTTGCCATCCATACTGTTGATCTGGGTCATCTCAAAGCAGGAATGACCGTGGGCATTTTTGGATGCGGACCGATTGGATTGCTGATTATTCAACTGGCAAAACTTTCAGGCGCGGCACATATCGTTGCAACAGATAAACTTCATCATCGCGTAGAGGCAGCCAAAAGCTTAGGGGCAGACTACGCAATTTTAGTAGCGGGCAAGCAGGGGGACGGAGAGATTCGGTCGGCGACTGGGGGACGAGGCGTGGATGTAGCGTTCGAAGCAGCCGGGGAACAGGAAACTGTTGATGACGCGTTCGCCGCCGTTCTCCCCGGTGGAAAAGTGATTCTGGCTGGCATTCCTAATGATGACGTTACATCTTTTTCTGCGTCAACGGCGCGCCGCAAAGGGCTGACCATCAAATTGGTGCGGCGTATGAAACATACATACCCGCGCGCGATTGAATTGGTTCAAAGTGGCAAAGTAGATGTGAGCTCACTTATTACACATCGCTTCCCACTGGAACAAGTTTCTGATGCTTTTCGTTTGGCAGCGCGGCGTGATGGATTAAAAATTATGATGGAGTTGTAGTGATGACAAAATATACAATTGGCGTGGACTTTGGTACAGAATCTGGCCGTGCGGTGCTGGTGGATATTTCAAATGGCAAAGAAATCGCAACAGCGGTTTATCCATATTCACATGGCGTGATCGATGAACAGCTGCCTGATTCAAAAGTTCGTCTTGAACCCGATTGGGCGCTGCAAGACCCGCAGGATTATATTCGTGTGTTTCAAAACACTATCCCTGCTGTGCTTAAAGAATCTGGAGTGGATGCATCAGATGTAATAGGCGTTGGAGTCGATTTCACTGCCTGCACAATGCTCCCTACCAAAGCCGATGGAACCCCATTATCTGATCTGCCTGAATTTCGTGAGCAGCCTCATGCATGGGTCAAGTTGTGGAAACATCACGCGGCTCAACCTGAAGCAGACAAAATAAATGAAACAGCACGTGCAATGAATGAAGGTTGGTTGGATCGCTATGGCGGCAAGATTTCATCTGAATGGTTTTTTTCGAAAGCATTGCAAATCGTCAATGAAGCACCTGAAATCTATGATGCCGCTGATCGTTTGATCGAAGCAACTGATTGGGTGGTATGGCAGCTTACGGGAACAGAGACTCGCAACAGCTGCACTGCTGGATATAAAGCGCTGTGGTCAAAAGAAAATGGATTTCCATCGAAGGAATACTTCGCTGCACTCCACCCGAAACTTGCCACTGTTATCGAAGACAAGATGACTACCGACATCCTCCCCATCGGACAAAAAGCTGGTGGACTGAGTGAACGCGCCGCACAGTGGACAGGACTCAAACCCGGCACGGCTGTGGCAATCGCAAATGTTGACGCACATGTAGCTGTCCCTGCAACTGGTGTCACCGAACCTGGACGCATGGTGATGATCATGGGCACATCCACATGTGACATGGTCCTTGGCACCGAAGAACACATTGTGCCAGGCATGTGCGGTTATGTAGACGATGGCATCATCCCTGGCTTCTTTGGTTATGAAGCGGGTCAATCGTGTGTAGGTGATCACTTTGCGTGGTTTGTAGAAAACTGTGTGCCCGCTGAGTATGAAATTCAAGCCGATGAACGCGGCCTGGATATTCATGCCTTGCTTGAAGAAAAAGCCAGTGCTCTTAAGATTGGAGAAAGTGGGTTACTCACACTCGATTGGTGGAATGGTAATCGGTCTGTATTGGTGGATGTAGATTTGACAGGCATGATGATTGGCATGACACTTGCAACCAAGCCTGAAGAAATTTATCGTGCGTTAATCGAAGCTACTGCTTATGGCAAGCGCATCATCATTGAAACCTTTCAGAAGAACGGTGTGCCAATTCATGAACTGGTTGCTTGTGGTGGATTACCTGAGAAAAACAAATTGCTCATGCAAATCTATGCAGACGTGATCGGACTGCCGATCAAGGTCAGCGCTTCAAAGCAGACTCCCGCTTTAGGTTCGGCAATGTTCGGTGCTGTAGCAGCAGGTGAATCAGCTGGCGGATATGATTCGATTTACGACGCAGCAAAAGTCATGGCACATCTCAAAGATGAAGTTTATCTCCCCAATGCTGAAAATCAAAAGATGTATGAAAAATTGTATGCTGAGTATGTCATCCTGCATGATTATTTTGGACGCGGCGAAAACAATGTAATGAAACGCTTGAAGAGTATCAAGGCTGAGGCAAGGAAGTAAAAATGCTTGAAAAATTAAAAGAAGAATTGGTTCAACTTCATCTCGAATTACCTAAAAACAATCTTGTAGCGTGGACTGGCGGCAATGTCAGTGCGCGCGATACAGAGACAGGTCTAATCGTCATCAAAGCTTCGGGCATCCGATACGAAGAGATGCGACCAGAACACATGGTGGTTGTAGACTTAGATGGCAAAATGATCGAAGGGGATTTCAAACCTTCTTCAGATGTTTATAGTCATTTGTATATTTACAAACATCGCTCCGATGTAAATGGCGTGGTACATACTCATTCAGCCTATGCCACGGCTTTTGCTGCTGTCAATAAACCTATTCCAGTTGTGTTAACCGCCATTGCCGATGAATTCGGCGGTCCTATTCCATGCGGCGGATTTGCATTGATCGGTGATGAAGCCATTGGAAAAGTAGTCATCGAAAGTATTGGCAAATCTCCAGCTGTGCTGCTCAAGAATCATGGGGTGTTCACCATAGGTAAAGATGCCAAGTCAGCTGTCAAAGCAGCCATTATGACGGAAGACAATGCAAAGACAGTATGGCTGGCGCTGCAGATCGGCACACCCGATGTGATATCGGAAGAAGACGTGGAAAAATTGCATCAACGCTATACAAACGTCTACGGACAATAGTATTTATTTTAGGAGATATTTTTATGATTGATCTAAAGCAGTATGAAGTTTGGTTTGTAACGGGCAGTCAACATTTATATGGTCCAAAAACACTGGAAACAGTTGCTGAACATTCACGAGCAATAGCATCAGCACTTGGTGTTTCCAAACATCTTCCCGTGCAAGTAGTATTCAAGCCAGTCTTGACCACACCCGATGCAATTCGTGAATTATGTCTGGAAGCCAACTCATCAAAAAACTGCATTGGCCTTGTCACCTGGATGCACACCTTCTCCCCCGCCAAAATGTGGATCGCAGGGTTGACCCTGCTCAAGAAACCGATTCTTCATTTGCATACACAATACAATCAAGAGATCCCATGGTCTGAGATCGACATGGATTTTATGAATTTGAATCAAGCTGCACATGGTGATCGTGAATTTGGATTTATCGGAAGCCGCCTACGACTCAATCGTAAAGTGGTAGTTGGTCATTGGAGCGACGAAACTGTCCAAGCTGAGATCGGGGTTTGGGTGCGTGCCGCATCCGCGTGGGCCGATTGGCAGGGCGCAAAGATCGCGCGCTTTGGCGATAACATGCGTGACGTCGCCGTGACCGAAGGTGACAAGGTCGAAGCGCAAATTCAACTTGGTTACGATGTTTATGGGTATGGCGTGGGGGAATTGGTTAAGTTAGTCAACGAAGCTAGCGATGCCGAAGTTGATCAACTCATAAAAACTTATCTCGATGAATATGAAGTTGTGGCAGAGCTCAAACCTGGCGGCGCAAGAAATTCATCCCTACGCGATGGCGCACGGATTGAAATCGGTTTACGCAATTTTTTGAATGCAGGCAACTTCAAAGCCTTCACTACGACCTTTGAAGATTTACATGGGCTGACACAATTGCCCGGGCTTGCAGCTCAACGATTGATGCGCGATGGTTACGGCTTCGGTGCAGAAGGCGATTGGAAAACATCTGCTCTCGTACGTGCCATGAAAGTGATGAATCAAGGATTAGAAGGCGGCGTGAGTTTTATGGAGGATTACACCTATCACTTTAGCGCTTCGGGTGACAAAGTGTTAGGTTCACATATGCTTGAAATCTGCGAATCAATTGCAGTTGGCAAACCAAAATTGGAAATTCATCCACTCTCCATCGGAGGGAAAGCTGATCCTGTCCGCTCAGTATTCGACGCGAACACCGGCCCTGCTATTGGCGCATCGATTGTTCATATGGGTGGACGCTTCCGCATGGTTGCGAATGTAGTAGATGTTGTACCAACAGATGAACCCCTTCCCAAACTTCCAGTGGCACGTGCGTTATGGCTGCCTCGCCCGAATCTAAAGGTCGCCACAGCGGCATGGATCCATGCTGGAGGCGCGCACCATACCAGCTTCAGCTATTCAGTTACAGCCGAGCACTTACAAGATTTTGCGGATATTGCTGGGATTGAATTCTTATTGATCGATGAAAACACAAAAGTGCAAGAGTTCAAGGAAAAGCTCCGCTGGAATGATCTATACTATCACTTGAATAAGGGCCTGTAAAAATTATTTGAGCAATATATTATAAGAGAACAAACAAGTTAATAAAACAATTCCCTGCTTTGAAGCAGGAGTTTGTTTTTGTAGAGAATTTTATATTGATTCAGTTTTCTTTATATAGGTTTTGAATTAATTTTCAAGCGTTTCATGTGCAGCACCTCTGCCAGATAATCAGTCCCGGCTACGAAAACAGCTGCAAGCAATTGCAGAACAATTCCTTTTATTCAGAAAAAACAGTCAACGAATGTTCGACATGGATGTAGGCTCTGACACGTGCGCCCACTGGCAAAATCTGTGTGTGGTCTGTGAAGGCATGCAGGATTTGCCCTGAATCCAGGCGCAAGCGATAGAGATTGAATGCGCCACGGAAGAAACGTTCAACTATCAGGCTATTTCCACTTCCATCAATTTGAAAGTCGATATCATCAGCGCGTATCGCAATTTCAACAGGGGTTGAAATGGGGAGCTCAACAACCTGATTCAACAAACCAATTTCGGTCTGGATGCCTCCTGGCACAACTTTGCCTTTCAGAAAATCACTATCGCCCATGAATTCAGCCACGAAGCGCGTGTTGGAATCATGGAATATTTCCTGAGGCGTGCCTATTTGTTCCAGATGACCTTTTTGTAAAACCGCGAGACGGTCTCCCATGTAAAGGGCCTCATCCTGGTCATGTGTGACGAAGACAACCGTTGCCTGCCTGGATTTAAGGATACTGCGCACATGCTCGCGCACCTCGGTCCGCAAGTCGGCATCGAGACTGCTGAACGGCTCATCCATCAAGATCAACACAGGATGCGGGGCAAGCGCGCGCGCTAACGCGACTCGCTGACGTTCCCCGCCAGACAACGCATGCGGATACCGTTTCGAAAATTGAAGCAACCCGACAAGATGAAGCATATCTCCCACGATCGTTCTGACCTCCGAAGTTTTTTTCCCGCGCAAACCAAAGGCGACATTTTCATAGACCGTTAAATGTGGAAACAATGCATGATCTTGAAAGACCATCCCCACGCCTCGTTTTTCGGGCGGAATAAAAACAGACTCAGCAGCAACAACATGGTTATTCAAGCGAATGACGCCAGAATCAGGCCGTTCGAGTCCAGCAATGAGACGCAGGGTGGTGGTTTTGCCGCATCCGCTCGGACCTACTACTGCGAGGATTTCCCCATCGCTCAATTCAAAGGAAATATCGTTCACCGCAGATTGTTGTGAACCGTGAAACTGTTTAACGAGATTTCGCACTTCAAGCGTGGTCATCTGAAAATCTTCTCCCTGCGCAGGAGGAAGGATAAAGGCAATGCTGAAATCAGCACCAGCAAAAGCGCAGCAGGCGCAGCCTGAAGATAAAATCCCTCTCCAGCCCATACCCACACACGCACAGCAAGTGTATCAAACCCTGGAGGACGCAACAACAATGTAGCGGGTAATTCCTTGAGCGATGTGATGAAGACTAATGACCCTCCTGCCAGCAACCCTGGCAGAATTAACGGAAGGGTCACTTGAAATAATGTTTGAAGCGAGGTTCGTCCCAAAGTACGCGAGGCTTCCTCCAGCGACGGCGAAAGTTGATTCAACGCTGACTCGCTTGCGCGAATAGCCTGCGGCATGTGACGCAACACATAGGCAATGACAATCACAAACGGAGTTGCGTAAAGAAATGGCAATGTGCGATTCACAAACAGGACGAGGCTGAGCGCGATGACCACACCAGGAATCGCGTACCCCACCTGACAAAAGCGGGAAATAAACCTTGAAAAACGATTCGGATAACGAACCGCTAACAGCGCCACAGGTAAAGAGAAAAGGACAGCGATCAACGCCGCCAGGCCCGAACTCCACAGGCTGTTCCAGACATAACTTCCAAAGCCTTGCGAACCTGTGTGAAAAATTGTTGTGAGACTCTGCGAGTCGAGAAAGGCTTGAATACTCCACACCACAAGCACCGCAACAGGGATAATTAAACTGGCAGAGATCACACCCATTACCAGCAAAAATGCAGGAAACCGCCATTTGCCCAACAATGTGAGAGGCGCAGGACGCCAGTTGCTCTCCATTTGCGTGAAGCGCGCCTGCCCTTGCAAGCGTAACTCGCTCCACAGAATGAGAATGGCTAACGTGACAAGAATGCCGCTTAGAACAGAAGCAGCTGAACGGTCATAACGACCCGAGAGTTGGACGAAGATGGCAGAGGAAAATGTTTCATAACGGAGCAAAGCCACGGTTCCGTACTCCGCCAAAATATCCAAAGCGACAAGCAATGCGCCCGCCGCAAGCCCGGGACGTAAAGCGGGCAGGGTCACTTGAAAAAGAGTTTGAAATGTCGTGCGCCCAAATGTACGTGCGGCTTCTTCGAGCGAAGCATGCAAGGAACGAAACGCCGCGCCGCTCAATAGATAAACATAAGGATATGTAAATAACGTGAGAATAAATGCCGCGCCAAAAAAACCAAGCGGACTAGGCGTGAACACAGACTGACCAAAAATATTTTCGAGCACCTGTGGGATGTATCCGCCGCGTGGGCGCAGAAGTGCAAGATAAACGATGCCGCCTATATAAGCCGGAATGGCAAGTGGCATGACGAGCATCCAGCGGAAAATTTTTCTGCCGGGCAGGTCTGTACGTTCAGTAAGCCAGGCCATGCTGACGCCAGTGACGAGCGTGCCACTCGTCACTGCGACGACAAGCAGAAGTGTATTGCCCAGCAATTTCCAAATGCGGGTTTGCAACAACCTCTGCCAGGATTCTGTGTCTGCGCCGAACGCTCGAATGAAAATATAAACAAGTGGAATGGCAACAAAAAGCGCCACCAGCCCCGCGGCAATCGCAAGCCGGGGGCTGATGGATAATGCTTTCATACGTGTGGGATGAGCGTGATCCGTGTGTACAGTTTCCACTTGTCTCGACCAGAGGGATGATTGTAGCCGATGTTAAGAGCCACATCAAAAGCTCTGCGTTTTTATTAATCTGTTACGGCAAACCGACTTTTTCGATGAGGTCAAAGGTTGCGTCAAAATCCAATGCAGCCTGTACAACATTCACATCTGCCAAACGGAAACCATCCAGGGGTTGGACATCTGCCTGCAAAGCGACACCAGGCAGAAGAGGATACTCATAGTTTTGTTCGGCAAACAATTTCTGTCCATCTGCTGAGACAAGGAAATCAAGGAAGGCTTGCGCTGCCGCTGTATGAGGCGCACTGTTCACAATTGCCGCAGCAGTTGCATTGGACAGTAAACCAATCTGTCCTTCACCCTGATCCGGGAAGATAATTCCAACATTGCTTCCTTCTGCCTGTTGCAGATGAAAGTAATAATGATTAACAAGGCCCAGTTTGAACTCGCCCGCACCGACGGCTTTGCGTACGTCTGTGTGACCGCCGAAGAATGTCACTTCATTCGCGATCAACCCATTCAACCAGGCTTCAGTTTCCTCTTCGCCGAGCAACTGTCGCATGGCGGCGATCTGCGCCTGCATCGAACCATTTGTTGAACCAGCCGCTGCGATCTGTCCTTTCCATTTGGGGTCGGTCAAATCAAAGATCGAAGTTGGCAGTTCATCTTCTGAAACGAGATCCTTGTTATAAATAATGACACGCGCGCGGCGGGTGAGTCCGGTCCACATGCTATCTGCACCGAGAAATTCATCTGGTAACTGGTCTGCACCCAGCGGCAAATAGGATTGGAATATCCCCTGTCCCGCCAATGATTGTACAGTGAACAATTCGGTTGTGATGAACACGTCTGCCTGCGGGTTGGCTTGCTCTTCGAGTAGCGCGTTTGCCAATTCGCTGTTGCTCCCCGCCTTGAGCAATACTTCCACGTTCGGGTATTTTGCCTTGAACGCATCAATAACAGGCTGGATGAGCGGCTCGGAACGGCCGGAATAGATGACCAAATCACCTGCGACTTCCGCTTCGACGGGAGCTTCAGTGCTTACGCTGGTAACTGGTGCCGCCAAAGTTGCAGACTCCTCGGTGACGGCTGGTGCGGCACTACACGCGCTTGCCCCGATCATCATCACGAGAAGAAAAATAGAAATTTTTGTCTTGCTTACCATTAGAGTACTCCTTGGAGGAATTAAAGTATTTGAGAAACAGCAGACAAAATAGAAGGCTGTATCTGCTGTTAACGACGTATAGTATAATTTTCAGGCTTACAATAATCTAGATAAATGTCTTAATATTGAATTATATTGCTATGTAACCAGTTTTCAACCTGGTTGATAATTTCTGGAGTTAATACGAGTTTTATGACAGTCAGCCCTGCTATGCAACGTTATGCCGCCGAAATCTATCGCTTACAACAAGATAATGATCAGGTTTCGCTTTCTCTTTTAAGTTCACATGTCGAATCATCCGCTCAGGCCATATCTACAATGGTGAAACGTTTGGGCAAACATGGTTATCTCAAACACGAACCGTATCGTGGTGTTCGGCTCACCCCCGAAGGCGAAAAGATCGCCATGCCCTCCTTACGCCGTCACCGCTTAACAGAAGTTTTCCTTGTTAAAGTAATGGGATATGACTGGGCTTCTGCACATGAATTATCGGATGTATTTGAAAGGGGAATTAATGATGAGCTGGAAGATCGAGTATTCGATTTAGCAGGAAAACCAACGCGCTGTCCGCATGGCGAACCGATTCCTTCGAAAGAAGGTGTAATGCCTGTGGTCATAGATAAGCCGCTCGTGGAAGTTCCTTCCGAGTCAGATTGTGTGGTCAGCCGAGTCCGTACCCATGATTCAGATAAGCTGCGATATATCGCCGAACTTGGACTCGTACCTGGAACTCCATTTCATTTATTTAGCTGTGCGCCGTTCCAAGGTCCATTGCGATTGCAAATGAAACCGCACGATCACATCATCGGCTATGAACTGTCACAATCTATTTGGGTGGAAGTGAAAAAAGTGGGCGAAGGAAATAAACTTCCGCCGCTGAATACACCAGTCAACAGATCGAAATAAACATTAATAGACTCTGTCAAAGTGCAGGGTCTAATTTGATTCTGAACTGTTTAGGCTCGTAACAGAGGCATTACAATTACGACTCATGAAAACGAATAATAAAACAGTAACTATTATCGGCGCGGGCCTGGCTGGGCTAGCCGCAGCATATGATTTGCATCGTGCAGGTTGGCAGGTAACTGTGCTCGAAGCGCGTGATCGCGTTGGTGGACGTGTCCACACTTTGCGCAATTTTACAAATGGATTAACCGCAGAAGCTGGTGGAGAATTCATTGATCAACATCACATTCGCATGTTGGCTTTGGCAAAAGAATTTAAATTATCGCTTGGGCAGGTTGGCAGTTGGCAGGGTCAAAGCGGAGACTGGGGTGCATATGAAGGAAAAGCTGGTCAATTAAAAAATACAAATGTATGGGGATTTGATCTGAGGAATGAAATTGAAAAAATCTGGGTTGCACTTGCAGAGTTAGCAAAGCAAGTAACAGACCCAGCAAATCCTCAGTCTGCGCTGCATGCAAAGGAGCTGGACAAACAATCCGCAAGTGACTGGTTAGATTCACAAGCTATACATTCGCTTGCGCGTTTATCATTCATCCAACATATCCGCTCGGAATATACATGCGAGCCTGAAAATTTTTCACTGCTTGACCTGGCTCGCAATGCAGCCTTATATTACAGCACCCCGAGCGTTGCTGAACCAAATTATCGCGTCATCGGAGGCAATGACCAGATTCCGCGTGCGATTACATCCGCTTTGCCTGATGTACGTTTGAATACAGTAGTCACATCCATAAATAATCATGCTGAAGAGGTAAAGATCACCTACCAACAAGGCGACTCATTTCATACAATTACATCAGCATTTGCAATTCTTGCCATTCCACTTACAACTGCGCGACTGATTAAATTCAATCCGCCACTGCCAGCTGATCATCAAAAAATGGTACAGGAAATATCATATGGTGCAGTCACCAAGGTGATGATCGAGTATCGCAATCGTTTCTGGCATGACAAAGGTTGGAATGGCCGTTTGTCCACTGACCAGCCCATCGTCTACACATGGGATGCGACCAGTCATCTTGAAGGCGAGCACGGAATTATCACAGCCTATGCAGGCGGCGGACCCGGTGCGAAGCTATCCGCTTTATCTGATGAAGAAAGAATAAAACTCGCCGTAGAAGTGATCGAAAAAATATTTCCTGGTTCATTAGACTTAATAGAAAACACAGCCACCATGGCATGGGTCAATGAACCGTTTACACGTTGTTCTTATATGGCGCTCGCTCCTGGTCAAGTAACAGCCCACTGGAAAACACTTTTTACGCCTGCTGGTCGTTTATACTTTGCAGGCGAACATGCAACGGTTTATCAGGGTTTTATGGAAGGCGCAGTAGAAAGCGGACAACGCGCTGCAAAAAATATCATGGAGATATCCCGCAGTTGAACTGCGGGATGAACTAGAGTTTGGAGAATTTAAATGAGCGAAGCAAGAAAAATGTTTTTGGAAGGTGTACGCGCAGAAATACCTCTTTTGATCGGTGTATTTCCCTTTGGAATGATTTATGGCGCACTTGCACTTGATGCAGGTTTATCGACCAGCGCAGCACAACTAATGTCGTCCATCGTGTTTGCAGGCTCTGCACAATTCGTCACTACACAACTTGTTAGCGAGAATGCGCCAGGGTTTGTGATCGTATTAACCATTGCGGTTGTAAATTTACGTCACATGTTATATAGCGCATCACTTGCACCCTATTTAAAAAATCTTTCATTACGCTGGAAGGCTTTGCTTTCCTATCTTCTCACCGATGAAGCATATGCACCGAGCATTATTAAATATGAGAAAGACGGTCTCCAGCCATTCAGTCACTGGTTTTTATTTGGCGCAGGATTTGCGTTATGGTTCAACTGGCAGATCTGCACCGCACTTGGCATTTTTCTTGGTGCGGCCATCCCCGAAGAGTGGCCCTTGGATTTTGCACTCCCACTCACTTTTATTGCAATGGTCGTTCCCGTCTTAAAGAATCGTCCGATGGTGGCTGCTGCGCTTTCGGCAGGTGTTGTTGCATTGCTTGCCTATAATCTGCCTTTTAAACTCGGCCTCATTCTCGCCGCGTTGACAGGAATTCTAGTGGGCACAATTTTGGAAGGGAAGAAATCCTCAGGGGGGACACTATGAACATCTGGCTTGTATTGATCCTGGGTGGCTTGATCACGTTCGGGATGAGATTCTCCCTCATTTATTTGCTCGGAGAGGGCAGGTTCGAGGTCCCGGAGACGATGAGCAAAGCATTACATTACGTCCCGCCTGCCGTGCTTTCCGCGATTATTTTTCCTGAATTATTTTATCGAGCAGATGCTTTGGATATATCATTAGGCAACACCCGTTTGATGGCAGGCATCATCGCAATTTTGGTAGCATGGTTTTCAAAGAATACATTGGTCACCATTCTTGTGGGCATGGTTGCCTTGCTTATTTTACAATTACTATAAGCCTATACATACACCATAAAGACCTGATTATCCCCCGCTTCTTTCGCACGCAGCATGGCTTGTAATGCCTGCTCCATCAATAACTCCACTTCAGTGGATGTACCGATACGCGATACGGATGCGATACCCGCACTGATCTTTATATTAAGCGGCGCTTCTTCATTCTTAAGCTCGATCCTGGTGCCGCGTACTCCGGCAATGATCCTGTCTGCTGCTTTTTCCGCATCCGCGCCAAGCACACCTGAAAGCATAAACACGAACTTATCTTCTGACCAACGACCAATGCAATCATAAGGGCGGCTCTTCTCACGAATAGATTGTGATAAAACTCGTAAAATTTCGTTCGCAGTTTTTGTACCTAATGTTTCGTTGAACCACTTGAAATTCTCAATATTCAGCACGATCAAACTCACAGGCATGGATGCGCGGCGGGCGCGATCTAACTCCCCTGCCGCCTGTTTAAAAAAAGCTGCCCGATTCATAAACCCTGTCAGGCTGTCAAACATGGCCTGGATTTCCAACTGCTTCCGCGCCGTGGCAAGGCTGCTGGAAAGAGAAATGATCCGCTCCCCTATCGCCACCTTATTTTTTAATTCAGGCGCTTTAAACGGCCTTTGAATGATGTCATCTGCCCCAGCTGGAACATCTTCATCATCCGAATTTTTTGCTGTCGTTAATAGAATGTAAAGAGGTTCTGTAAGCTTGGCGGCCTGCACACGTGAAATAAATTGAGTAGAACGCAGATCACTCGTATCCCAGTTTGCAATCAGAAAACGAGATTGACCAGACTTAATATATTGCCAGGTATGCTCACTAAACATGAGAAGCGTTAACGTATTCCTCTCGCTGTTCAGGGCTTGCTGGATCAATGCAAATTCTTGCGGATCATTTTCAAGCACCAGTATTTTCATCAATAACTCTTTTCAAAGATTATACAGGGTGTTCGCCAGCCGATCCCTTAATTTTATCCTTGAACTGGTTTTAACATGAATGAATTTAGCTCACGTTGACAAATGCCATTTCCCATAGTAATATTTGTCGCGCCATTTTGGTAATGCCGAGGTAGCTCAGTGGCAGAGCAAAGGACTCATAAGCCTTCGGTCGAGAGTTCAAATCTCTCCCTCGGCACTGTTAAGACCACCACTAAAAGAGGTGGTCTTTTTATTAGAGGTCTGTATAGCCTTCGGTCGAGAGTTCCCCGCAACGGACTTCGCAAATCTCTCCCTCGGCACTCACTCCAAAGACCACCGATAAAAAGGTGGTCTTTTTATTAAAGGTCTGTAGTGCCTTCAGTCGAGAGTTTCTCGTTAAACGGGACTTCGCAACTGTCCATCTGCACTCCAAAAGTCGCCGCAAAAGATGTCCTTTTTATTATTTACATCTATGCAAATTCAAATTGACAAACTCATCCGCAGCAAGCGCAGAACAATTGCGATCATCATCGAACGTGACGGTGCGTTAACTGTCCGCGCGCCGATGCGGGTTTCACAGGCTGAAATTAATTCCTTTGTGCAGGAAAAATCAACTTGGATCACACACACAAGGGAAAAGCTCGAATCTATTGTTGAGACTCTTACGAAACAATATGTGGATGGGGAGACATTTTTATTCCTCGGCTCATCCTTTAACTTGAAACTGGTCAAGCCGCAACGTCCTTCCCTTAAGTTTGGCAGTGGCTTCACACTTAGCCAGACTGCACAAAAAAGAGGTGCAGCCACTTTTACACGTTGGTATAAAGAACGCGCTTATAAGGTCATCTCTGAACGAGTGGCCCATTTTGCAAAGCAATACAACTTCACACCCAAACAAGTAAAGATCATATCTGCAAAAACGCGCTGGGGATCATGCAGCTCAAACGGAACATTGAACTTCACATGGCGGCTGATAATGGCTCCGCTGGATGTGATCGATTATGTGGTCGTCCACGAACTCGTACATTTACGCGTAAAAGATCATTCCAGCAAGTTTTGGAAAGCAGTAGAATCGATTTACCCCGAATATAAGAAACAAAGAAAATGGCTGAGAGAGAATGGAGAGAAATTAAATTTGTAATTTATCTTAGAGAAACCCTAAAGGTCTTCATTGCGATCTCGCTTCTCGTTTATCAGAAAGACCTTTAGGGTTTTGCTATTATTTATCCAAACTCAAACGTTGGCATTCCTTCTATTTTTGTTACTACCTTAAACAACCCGCCCGAGAGTGGATATTTTTTTAAGTCATCCTCGCTCATCCCTTTGCGAGCAGATGTAATATATAACTCGTTCATATCCTTGCCGCCAAACACGGGACATGAGGGCTGCAAAGCAGGTACAGCAATTTTCTCAAGTAATTGACCTGTGTTGGGATTCCATTTGGTCACTTGTGCCCCACCCCACATCGCGATCCACAAATTACCTTCTGAGTCAGAAGTCATGCCGTCTAGCCAGCCGAGGGAGTCGCCTGAATGAATCGCAACACGCGGATTTGCAATTTGACCACTGGCGACATCATAATCAAAGGCTCTGACTTCGCGTGTGGGTGTATCAATGTAATAAAAAGTTTTATGATCAGGGCTCCATGCGAGACCATTGGAAATGGTCACATTATTAAGCAGTGGAGTTGCATTTTTTCCATCAAATGAATACAACGTACCAGTTGGGTCTGTCTCGTTCATATCCATTGTGCCAGCGAGGAAACGTCCAGCGGGGTCACATTTGCCATCGTTGAGACGATTTGTAGGTAGCTCAGAGTCTAAAGATGCCAGAACTGTTAATTGACCAGAATCAGGATCCAGGTCCACGAAGTTGAAGCGCGTGCCCAGGATGAGATGACCGTCTTTGCGTGGAGCAAGGCACCCGACAAATTCATCCAGTTGAGCAAGAATTTGGCTCCCTGCATAAACGCGTTTGTCGAGAATACTCACCCAATAAAGGGTTTGAGTTTTGACATCCCAAGCTGGGCCTTCGCCCAGAGTTGCTTTTGCATCAAAAATAAGTTCAGTTTTCATTTTAGAACCAATCCCGTTTGTAGAAAATGAATGTTGCGACGGCGGTTAATGCGAGTGCAATGCCAAAGACGATCAAAAACGCGATTGGATTTGTATCCGTCAAAGGCAGCATCACGTTCATTCCGAAAAAGCTTGCCACTGTGCCTGGCAAACTCACGATGATCGTCAACGCCGCGAGAGCTTTCATGACACCATTAAGATTATTAGAAATGATCGAAGCGAATGCGTCCATCATGCTGGAAAGAATTTCAGTGGTGATGGTCGTCATTTGAATGGCTTGCTGATTTTCAGTAAGCACATCCTCAAGCAGATCCTGGTCTTCTTCATAATAATTAAAGAGCTGTGTACGTTGCACACGTTCCATCATCACTTCGTTGGAGCGTAATGCAGTTGCAAAATAAGTAAGGCACTTTTGATATTTGAGCAACTCAAGCACTTCACGGTTGCGCGTGGATTTTTGCAATTTATCTTCCACTATCTCGGTTGCACGATTAATCTCACGCAGCAAGTTCAAGTAGCGGGCTGAAGTTTCAAGGAAGATATAAAGCGCAAGACGATAACGCTTACCCGTTTTCATTAAACGATATTTTCCATTTGCAAGCACTCTGAAAATATCGCTGTCATAACGACAAACAGTGATGATCTTGTTTCCCAAAATCATAATACCCAATGGCGCAGTCATATAAGGCACGTCGCTATCAGGTTGGTGAAGCGGAATACGAAGCAGGATGAAAGTGTAATCATCATCACGCTCCATACGCGGCATTTCGTCCTGGTCGAGAGAATAGTGGATATAGTCCATATCCATCCCCCAGTTGACCAATTTTTCGATCTCATCGGGCTTTGGGTCTACTACATTAACCCAGGCACCGTTTGCGATCACTTCAATTTTGTCGAGCCCCTGCTCAGTGGTTTTGTAAATGCTCAGCATGGCTACCTCCTTGCGTGAATTGACATCACGCAGAGGCGCACGCGCACCTACGTAATGTTGGTACTTAAATTAAATCTATTCTGCGCCTCACAACACGTACTGGGCGGGTTATTATCAGAAGAATCTAGGTCGTTCTCGTCAGTGTGATTCATCATTTCCTTGTTAAGTATTTTACGCCCGTTGATGGAATTGCACAACCATTTTTATAAATCTGGTTTACATGCATGTGCGACAAAGACTCGATGTGGAATTTTTAAAACTGGATATGAACCCGACTCCTTCTTAGCATCATCCTGCTCCAGCGCTTCAAGCATGGACTTTAACTCCAAGTCGATTCTACTTACATCCTCATCTGACAGGCTCGCCCCTACCCCAGCACTCGCACGGATGCGTCCACGCCACGCATCATGACTATAAGGCACATCCACATCGAATGAAAAGGTTTGAATATCAGTAAAGCCCGCCTCACCAAGATCACGCAGCCATTGCGGATACAAACCAAATCCATTGGCAGATGTTTCATACCAGCTTGGATTATATTTTTGAATCAGTTTTTCCGTTGCATCCACAACATTATCTTTCAACGGAAGCCAGTCGAAATGAGCAATGACAACACATCCGTTAGGCTTGAGAATGCGCTTTACTTCTGCTACTGCGGTTGGACGGTCGAACCAATGCCAGCATTGTCCCGCACTGACAACGTCAAACGAATCATCGGGCAAGCCTGTTGCTTCAGCTTTCGCAAAACGGAAGTCAATATTCAAATCCGCTTGTTCACTTAGATCTTTCGCCTGTTCCAACATTTGGGCCGAAATATCCAGCCCAATGACGTTGCAACCGCGCTGGGCAAATCCACACGCGAGGGTACCTGTGCCAGTGCCCAAGTCAACGAGCAAGTCATTTGTTTTAATAATGCCTAGATTAAATACACGTTCAAAGAATTCATCTGGGAATCCTGCACGGTGCTTGGCATAATCATCTGCTGTTAAACCAAAATTGATATTCATAAGTTATCAATCCATTTAGTTGATACGATTTAGATGGGCAAGAGCATGAAACAAGGTGGCAACCTGCAGGGCATGAAGAAATTCTCCGCGTTTGGTCATCGCGACCAATTCATCCAAAGGAACAAGCTGCACTTCAATATCCTCTGACTCATCGAGATTCTGAAAACCTACTTCTTCAGCATCCAAAGCCAGAAAACAAAATAATCGATTCGTTTGAAACGCTGGATTCGGATAGATCATACCGACTTCCACAATATTATTAGATGAATAGCCCGTCTCTTCAAGCAATTCTCGTTTAGCACCCTCAATTGGCTCTTCATCCTCTTCCACGACTCCGCCAGGCAGTTCCAACAATACTTCCTGCACTCCATGCCGATATTGTTTGACTAAAACCGCTTGCTGGTCTTTTGTAATTGCCAAAATATTCGCCCAAGTATTAAGCTCAAATACCATCGGTTCAAAGACCTTACCGTTGGCCAGCTCACATTTGTCAATGCGAAACTTTGGGCGTAGATAGCTTGATTCTAGAATTTTCCAGGGTTGATTGGACATAAACTATCCATCCTTAGATTCAATGATTTATTTTAGTACAGGTGGTTTTGTCTTGGTAGTCTAATATCTTTATGTAAGTCTAAGATTAAATTATTTCATTCAAGCCGATCCAAACAATAGTATAAACACAGACTATTAGGCAAACGGTTACATTATAATTTCAGAATGCCGATCACTACAGACGCCGTCCGCACGTATTATGACCAGAATACTTCATTATTTTTGAAATTCAACAATTCAAAGAAAGCTCAAAACATCCATCGTTCATTGTGGAAAGATGGCATAAAAACTCTGGAAGATGCACTCAACTTCTCTAATTCACTGATTCTCAACGAAATAGAATCTATAGCCACAAGCAACGCCTGCATCGCAGACCTCGGATGTGGAGTCGGTGCAAGCTTGTTTTACATTTATCCACGTTTAAATGCACCCAATCCCGCCCTCGGTTTAACTCTCAGTCCAGTACAAGCAAAATTAGCAAAAGAATCTGTAAAGCAATTAGGTCTGCAAGATAAAATTCTGTTTGCAGAAGGTGACTTTACCTCCGTGCCGCTCATAAAAAATTTAGATGCAGTTTATTCTGTCGAAGCAGTTTGTCATGCAGTGGAACCTGAGAAATATTTTCGCGAGGCAGGCAGACTGCTACGCAAAGGTGGAAAACTAATTCTTGTAGATGATTACCAAACTACACGTCCGCTTTCACAGTCTGAATCAAAATGGCTAAAAGCGTATATTGACGGTTGGTATGTGCCAGGTGTAAGAACTGTTGAACAAATAACTGCATGGGCAGAAAAATATAATCTGCGTTTATCTAAAAATGATGAACTCACCCCTTATCTACGCTTACGAAATCTACCCGACCTCATCGCACGTATAATTCTTTTTATCGGAAATCTTTTACCGATCAAACATGCCATTCTGCCGTCTATGCTAGGGAGTATGGCTTTACAACAATGCCTGTATATGAAGATCGTTGAATATCGGTTTTTGGTATTTGAGAAAAGATGACTCGGTGGTCGAGTAGAGCGAGTGCTTTCCTCGCTCGTATCGAGACCACAAATTATTGAGAGTTCACTTGCAACTAGTGGTCTCGATACGCCACTCACTTTGTTCGTGGCTACTCGACCACCAAAGTATTTATGACAAAAACTATCACCATCCTTACCAGCGGAACACGCGGCGACATCATCCCCTACATCGCCCTCGGCGAAGGCTTGCTTGACGCAGGCTATCGCGTCCGCATAGCCGCACCGATTGGGTTTGCAAATCTCATTCAATCCAGCAAACTTACATTCGCACCTTATGAAGGCAATCCATCTGACCTGCTTCTCGAACAAGGCGATCAAACTCCGCTCACCCTCGGCAGCAACTTCATTACGTCAATACACGCCACACGCAGTTTTCTGATCAAAGCGCGGCCTATTTATACGAACATGCTGCATACCGCTGCAATCGCATGCCGCGGCTCAGACATTCTCATTTATGGCCCAGCGGCCATGTGGGGCGCGCACATCGCCGAAGGCTTGCACATCCCATCAATTCGCGCCGTGCTGCAACCCTACGCGCCCACACGTCAATTTCCATCTGCGTTATTACCATTTCGATTTTCTTTTTTGGGGATCGGAAACTGGTTCACGCATTGGGCTATGACTCAAGCCATCTGGCTTTCATGGCCTCGTGAGATCAATCACGCGCGTCAAGCGGACTTTGGCCTGCCACCTGCCCAATGGACAGATCCTTCACTCCAGGCATTTTCCCACCAACCTCTTACCTTGAATGGCTTCAGCAAACATATTTTGCCACGCCCATCAGATTGGAATGAGAAACAGGTCATCACGGGATATTGGCGAGACTCTGGAGTCAGGCAGCTCCCAGGCCCTGTGGGCGCTCCCGAAATTCGACTCCAAAAATTTATTGATTCATCATCCAATACCATCGCCATCGGATTCGGAAGCCCAGGCACAAACGGAATTACTCATACTCTGAAAATACTGGAAGATGCATTGAATATGACCAATGCTCAAGCCGTATTAACTATTCCAAGTAAATTTCATAGTGAAATAAAATCTAAAAATATTTTCCCGATTGAGTATGCACGACATGACTGGTTATATCGTCACGTGCAAGTTGCTGTACATCATGGCGGTGCTGGGACAACATCCGCAAGTTTACATGCAGGAATTCCTACGATTACGATGCCATTAGCAATTGACCAATTCTTCTGGGGCGAAAGAGTTTATAAAATTGGAGTCGGACCAAAACCAATTCCGCAGCGTGCATTGAATGCAGAAAGGCTTGCAGGTGCAATTCAAGAATCTCTAAAAGATAATGACATGCGTGCGAAGGCAAAAGCTATCAGCGAAGCATTAAGCAAAGAGAACGGAGTCCAAGCTGCGGTGAGTGTGATCCGAAATATGGTGTGAGGGTGCGTCGCATATCATCCCCGCATGGGGGCCTGACGGGTGAATGAATCTCATTAAGTAGAAAATCTGCTCGAGTTGAAATATCGCATTAAGGTTGGTGCGACGCACTCCTTCGCAATGACATATAAAAAACAATCAAAGCAAAAATAGAAAACAGACTCCCCAGCCAATAGGGCGCGGAGAAGGCGATGGCTTCAAATGAGATGCCCGCAATGACGGGGCCAAAAATACTCGTGAGGCTGAGCAAAGTTTGCGTGCCGCCCATCAAGCGACCTTGTTCGCTTTCAGAGACGCGCAACGAAACCAGCGCGGTGAGTGACGGGATGCTCGTGCCTGTGCCAAGTGCAACAATGGTAACGGCGGGATATAACATCCACGACTCACGTGCGAGCGCCATGAATGCCAAACCGATTGCCATGAAGGTTAAACCAAATAATGTGAGGTTGCGTTCACCAAAGCGCGGTTGAAGCTTGCCGAATAAAAATCCTTGAATAAAAACTGCACATAAGCCAACATAAAGATAAAAGAAACTGTTTTGAGTCGGAGTCCATTGGAAGCGAAAGTTGGAATATAAAGGAAAGTTGGATTGCAACCCTGAGAACGCAAGATTCAGCAGGAACATTGAGATCAATAATTTCTGAATATTTATCTGACGAAAAAAACTTGTAAATTGTTTTCCCCAATTGAAAATTTGTGAGATAGATTTGATCTCGCGTTTTTCTGGCGGAAGTGATTCGGGCAAGACAAAAAAACCGAAGATGACATTACTTAATGCAATCGCAGATGCTGTAAATGCAGGGACATATAAACCATATCCACTTAGTAAACCGCCTAATGCAGGCCCAGCCATTAATCCCAAACCAAACGCAGCACCAACCATTCCCATCCCGCGCGCGCGATTCTCTTTAGTAGTTACATCTGCGATATAAGCATAAGCAGTTGTGAGGTTTGCACCTGTTAATCCGTCAATGAACACAGCCAGGAAGATCAGCGGAAGTGTATTTGCCAGCCCCAGCATGAGATAGCCTAATGATGTGCCAAACAGACATATCAGTAAAACAGGTCGCCGCCCATAACGATCAGAGAGTGCGCCAAGCACGGGACCCGCAAATAATTGCGTGGATGCATACAACGAAGTAAGCGCACCTGCAATCGCCGCACCACCATCCTGCGCTTGCACGTAAAATGGAAGCAAAGGCAGCATGATGCCATAGCCAAGCAGGTCAACGAAGACGGTGATGAAGATGAAGAGAAGGGATGGATTCAAGAAGGTGGCAACTTATAACTAAAATAGAAAGTAGTGAAGTTTACTTTCCCCATTGGAAGAGGGCAAGAGTTACAAACACATCAGATAAGTAGAAAAGGAATGAAGCAACTTATTTCAATTGTTTTTTGCAATATGGGCAATACACAGATTTTGAATGAAAAAATGGATTAACATTTGGCTTCCTACTAAATAATCTATCCAAATGTTTATTACAAGATGGACATCGCCAATTATATTGAAAATAAACAAGAAATACCAAAGAATAGATCGCAAAAATTCCAAAGAAGACCATAACTAAATCAACAGCTTCTCGAAAAAGGAAAGTTGATAAGAGTAAAAGTATCAAAATGAAATAACTTATTCGATGACGTGTGCGTCGTAGAACAAACTCATCAATTATTTGTTTATCAGTTTTTTCATTCATTGCGCTACCTTATTAGTTAATTTGGGTAATAAGTCCATTATGGCGCAAAGACTCCACTGCTGCGAACGTGGACTTGGTGACTCCAATCAAATGCTCATATGGAATAGGTGGCTCTCCGCCTTCTTTAATTGCTTTTGCAAAAGCAGCTATTTCATTTTTCCAGCCTTTATCTTGTGTAATTCTTTCTTCTTTTTTATTTCCATCTTTTGTAATAGTCAGCGAGACGTAATCATCCAGCACCGCGATCATGCCTTCACAGAAAACTTCTAGGCGTTCTTTGGGGAAGGATTTGTTGCCATTGGCGAGATAGTCTACTACTCCAATGGAGCCATCGGGGAGGGTGAAGGTCATGGAGACATTGTCTTCACTGTATTTTCCGTTATTTGGAAGGGCATGTGCAGTTACTGAGATAGGAGACGCGTCAACAAGGAAAGTGAGCATGTCAATAAAGTGACAGGCTTCGCCGATGATCCGTCCGCCGCCGATGGCTGGGTCTTGAGTCCAGTGGGTTGATGGGATATGCCCAGCATTTACTCTGTAATGAGCATGGAGAGGTTCTTTGCGATTTAAGATGAAAGATGAAAGAGATTGCGCGAGTGGAGAAAATCTTCTGTTGAAGCCAACTGTAAGTAGTGAGTGGTGAGTAGTAAGTGCTTTGGTGACTTGTTCCAGTTGTTTTTGAGTGATGGCAAGAGGTTTTTCAACGAAAACATGTTTGCCAGCCTTTAAGGCTTTGACGACCAAATCAGCATGCGAGTCATGCCGAGTTAAGATAGCAACAGTGTTTATATTTTTATCGTTGATGATTTCATCTTCAGATGAAGTGGCATATTGAAAACCGAATTTTTTGCCTGAGTGCTGAGCATGGAGTCCACCAGAGGATGCGATGCCAACGAGTTGAAAGTCTTTATTACTTTTGATAATGGGCAATAGAGTTGAGTTGGCATAAAGGCCAGCACCGAGAACGCCCAGCTTGACTGTGGACGATGGACGGTGGACAGTAGAAGGAAATTCAATCTTCTTTCCTCTTTCTTCTTTCGCTTCATCATATGTCAACAAAACGCCAAGAAACGATTCTTTCTTTTTCCCTGTGATAACCTCGTAAGCTTGAATTCCTTTTTCAATTGGAAAGCGATGTGAAATAAGAGGTTGAACTTTCAGCTTGCCTGTTGACATCAAATCTACAACTGCTTGGAAATTACGGCCTTCAGTCCAGCGGATATAACCCAGTGGATAGTCAACTCCATTTTCTTCGTAATTGGAGTCGTAGCGACCTGGTCCGTAGGAACGGGAGTTAATAAAGGAGATTTCTTTTTCGTAATAAATTTTTCTTGGGATGTTAAGTCCAACCGCACCCGTTGCGACAACTTTGGCGCGGTCTCTTGCAATTACGCCTGCTAATTCAACTGGATCATTGGAGGATGTATCCGCGCAGATGATGACCACGTCAAAGCCGCGGTTGGCTGTGAATGCTGAAGATGCTGATTCTGCATTTTGGCGAGTGACAGCTTCGAGGCCAAGAGTAGAGGCGAGCTTGATTCGCTTCGGGTCAAGGTCAATGCCGAGGACGTTGCACCCCGCCGCAGCCGCCAATTGAATCGTCAATAATCCTACAAGCCCCAAACCAATCACAGCAACATTTTCGCCAAGCTGAGGTTCTGCTAAACGAAAACCATGCAAGGCAATTGCGCCGAGGGTAGTGAAGGCAGCGGATTCAAAATCTACATTTTTGGGGAGCGGAGTTAAAAGATTGCGCGGCACAACATTGTATTCAGCATGAGTTGCATAACCACCGCCTGCACAAGCCACACGTTGACCAATTTTGAAGCCCTGCATATTTTTTCCAAGCGCAACGATCGTGCCAGCGGATGAATAACCCAGCGCCATCGGTTGATCGAGTCGATTGAAAGCGGCTTGCATTGTTGGCATGAGTCCTTCGCGCTTGGCTTTATCGAGGACTTGTTTTACGAGGTCAGGCCGTGAACGTGCCTTACCTACCAAGCTTTTTTCTGCGAACTCAACCACCATGCGTTCTGTGCCAGCAGAGACAAGCGATGCGGCAACTTTAACAAGCGCCATACCCTCACGAGGAGTTGGCACAGGCACATCTTCGATCAAAGTTTTTCCGTTTTTGATATTTTGTAATAACTGCTTCATCTTTATAAAACCAACTTTCACTATTCACTATCAACTGATTACTATTCTCTCATATCTTACTTATTCAAGAACTCATTCAACAGCCCATGAAAATGATGGACTCCATTTTCACGTTTGACAGAGTAACGCCCCTGATGATAAACGCCTGATTGCAAATTGCGCTGAACATCTTCACACAATTGAATGTCCTCTTTTTGGACATTATCACTGAATGCAATTCCATCCTGTAAATTGTTCCAGGCTTCAGGCGTGCCGGGGTCCGCAAAATACCATTCGAAGATGGTTAATGTTTTATCGTGACTGAGCGGAACAATGATATTGATCTGTACATTGCCCGGATAGGTATTGACCATGAAGTTGGGAAAGATCCAATAATAATGCGCCTGTTCATCTCCTTTTAATTCGGTGAAGACTCGTCCAGCAGAATCTTCTGAGCGGACAGGCCTAATCGGCGCATATTGTGAAGAATAATAACGGAATGCATCTATGCGATACTTATCGTAATCTACTTCTTTGAATAAACCTGGATGTGCAATGGGAATGTGATAGCCTTCTAGATAATTATCAATATAAATTTTCCAATTGGCATTGATCACATAATCACGGCGTTCCACTTTGCGAAGCTCATCAAAATTCAAGTCTGCGGTTTCTGCAGGAATTTTTCCGAGCACCTCGAGCAAAGGTGGAGCAGAATTATCTATATTCACAAATGCATATCCGCCCCAAGTTTCAACGCGGACTGGAATTAATCCAAAATCATCTTTGTTGAAATTTTCCACGCCATCAAATTCAGGAGTGTTCTTGAGCTTGCCATCCAAACCATACAGCCAGCCATGATACTGACATTGCAATGACTTGCGGTTTCCGCATCCATGCGCCACCACACCTGCCCGGTGACGACAGACATTGTGAAACGCCCGGAGAACGCCATCCTGTCCACGCGTGAGGATGATGGGCATACCGATCACGTCCACAGCGGCATAATTGCCCGGCAGGCGCAGCAAATCCAAAGAGGCGGCGTATTGCCAGGTGGAGCGGAATACTTTTTCTCTTTCGAGGCTCAACATGGCAGGGTCTGTGTACCAGTCAGCTGGCGGCGTTTGAGCAGTGGCAATTTGAGGGTCGAGTTTGAAGCGAATGGTCATAGGGTACCTTTATTTGCGAATGTTTCTTCAATTTTAGTCCAGAATGCGCATGTTATAATTTCAAAATCTTATTAAGGTGCAGGAGCTGATCTGTGGCTGATATCCGTGTTCAAAAATATGCAAAAGTTTTGGTGGAACATTCCGCGCGAGTTGTGCCCGGTGACCGCATTCTTCTCGAAGGAACCACCGCTGCTGAACCCTTATTGCGTGAACTTTATATTCAAATTTTAGAAAAGGGCGGTCATCCTCATTTGATGATGGCTCTGCCCGGCATCATGCCGTTCAGTCAGGATGAAACGTATCTGACTTATGCCAAAGACGCACAACTTGATTTTGTGCCCACCTTTTATAAACTAGCATACGATCAATTTGAAGGCCGCGTCCGCGTTCACTCTGCTACCAATACACGCGGCACAACAAACATTGACCCTGAAAAACAACAACGGCGAAGCAAGGCAATTTCGTCAATCACGGAAGCACAATTTCGACGCGGTGGAGACGGTGCATTCAAATGGGTCACCACACTCTTCCCTACTGAAGCCTATGCTCAAGATGCAAATATGAGTCTCAAAGAATATGAAGACTTTGTCTTTGGCGCCGTACATACCAACGAAGATGACCCAGTTGCATTTTGGAAAACTGTGGAAAGCAAGCAGCAATCCGCAGTGGATTTTATGAAAGGTAAGAGTCAGGTTATTCTGCGCGGGCCAAATGTAGATCTCACACTTTCAGTAAAAGGCCGCACTTTCATGAATTCGTTCGGCACATTCAATATGCCTGACGGTGAAATTTATACAGGCCCTGTGGAAGAATCAGTTAACGGTTGGGTCAAATTTACTTATCCTGCAAACTATGGCGGTAACAGTGTTGAAAATGCAGAACTCACTTTTTCAAACGGCCGTGTAACCACTGCAAAGGCTGATAAGAATCAAGAGTTCCTTCTTAAGACACTTGATAGCGATGCAGGCTCACGCTTTCTTGGTGAGTTTGCCATCGGTACTAATTTTGACATCCAGCAGTTTACGGGCAACATTTTATTTGACGAAAAGATCGGCGGTTCCTTCCACATGGCACTCGGAGCAGGCTACCCCGAAACTGGTTCGAAAAACAAGAGTGCGATCCATTGGGATATGATCTGTGACATGCGCAAGGATTCCGAAATCCTTGTGGATGGTGAATTATTCTATAAGAACGGTCAGTTTGTGTTTGAGAAATAATTCGCTAGGGGCAGGGCTTGTCCCTGCCCAAGAATGGCAAAATTATTTACAGGGCGACCACAAGGGTCGCCCCTACTTTTTAATCCCCAAATGAAATTCCAATATTACGTGCGGTAACAACTGCATCATCGTCCAGTTTGACACGCTTGGGAATCATGATCGATTCCGCCAAAGAAATATCAGTGATCGTGCCACACTGAAATGCGACCATGCGATCAAAGCCATCTCGCGCGGCAAGGCGGACAGCTGCCGCACCCAAACGAGTTGCCAGTGAACGATCAAATGAAGTAGGCGTTCCTCCTCGCTGTATATGCCCTAAAACGGTTACACGCGACTCGATGCCTTGCTTCTCAATATATTCCCCAACCATCTGACCTACCCCTCCTAAACGCGGTACATAGATCTCATCCCCTTTACGTGAGAAGACTTGTTCTCCGCCTTCTAATTTCGCACCTTCTGAAACTGCAAGAATGCTGAACTTGCGTCCCTTTGCATGCCTTTCCTGTATCTTTTTCATTATGCTTTCAAACTTAAATGGAATTTCAGGGATCAGAATCACATCTGCACCACCGGAAACACCTGCCTGCAAGGCAATGAAACCTGCATCACGCCCCATCAGCTCAAGCACCATCGCGCGATGATGTGACTCGGCTGTAGTATGCAAACGGTCCAGTGCTTCCGTTGCAATATTAAGCGCAGTATCAAATCCAAACGTAACTTCTGTGCCGCCGATATCATTGTCAATAGTTTTGGGAATGCCAATGATAGGCACGCCTTTTTCTGCAAGTTCGTGTGCAATGTGCAAGGTACCATCACCGCCCAATACGAGTAAAGCATCCAGGTTTAATTTCTTCATTCCCTTCACGATCTCATCTGAAACATCAATCGTCACTTCTTTGCCATCGCGGATCACTTTGCGCGCGTATGGATTGCCGCGATTTGCCGAACCGAGAATTGTCCCGCCGCGCGGCAAAATCCCACGGACTTCCTCCATGCCTAATGGAACAATGCCGTCTTCTTCAAGAAAGCCATCGTAACTATTCTTAATCCCAAAGACATCACAACCATATTCATTGATCGCGGTCTTCACTGCCGCGCGGATCACTGCATTTAATCCTGGGGCGTCACCGCCGCCTGTTAGAATTCCAATTCGCTTCATACACATAACTCCTTGTTGCTAAGAGAATAATAATTACCTAGTTTGACTCATTCTATAATACCGCGAAGTCCTTACAATGTGGTTGTTTTCTTGCCATCCCATCTTATTGCTCATATAATGTAAATGATGAATATTATTCAAAACTCACGTTTTAAAGAAATACTAAAATGGTTTGTACCTGTTGCCGCGATTCTCGCCTTTGCCGCGTGGATGTATATTTCACCCGAAGGCGCTCTCGGAAAATTAGATGCCATTGGTTACGCCGTCTGTCATCGCATTGACGAACGTTCCTTTCACATCGGAGACCGACAACTTCCACTGTGTGCACGCTGTACTGGGGAATTTTACGCAGCAGGTATCGCGCTTATTTTTCAACTCTTTATAAGCGGGAAAAGAAGCAAGCTTCCTTCACGCGGAATCATTGCAGTACTTGTTCTATTCTTCCTTGCCTTTGGCATTGATGGCAGCAATTCATATCTTTATTTGCTCAAGCAAACATCGCCAGGTGCATTGGATAACATCCCCAATTTGTATGTTCCAAACAATATCCTGCGTCTCTTTACGGGCAGCGGTATGGGCATTGCCTTGGCGGCAATCCTGTATCCCATTATCAATCAAACTTTGTGGCGTGAATTAGACGAACGCCCTGCACTTGAGTGGAAATCTTTTGGGATGCTAATTGTGTTAATTATTGGCACGAACTTGCTCATTCTCACCGATAGCCCAATTGTGTTGTATCCCATCGCATATATCAGTGCACTGGGGACGTTGTCCCTGCTTGTTATCGTCTTTGCCATCTTATGGATTATTATTATGCGTGAGGACAATCTTCTGGAAAATCCCCGTCAGCTTTGGCTGCCATTCGCATCTGGCTTGACCCTGGCTCTGCTCATGATCCTCAGCATTGACCTGCTCCGCTTGCAATTCACAGGCACATGGAGCGGCTTCCCCGGGCTGTCAGGATAGCAACAACACAACAAAAATATCGTATATAGACTGTATCTGATAAATTTATAGTAAGGAGAAAAAAAATGGATCTATTACTTGGAATATTTTCTGCTTTTGGGCTTTCAGCTAGTGCGGGACTTAACGCCTACATTCCACTTCTCGTAGTGGGAACGATCGCGCATTATTTCCCCAACACGCTCACCCTCAGCCAGCCCTTTGACCTAATCGCCAATCCCTGGATACTTATCCTGCTCGGGGTATTGGTCGTTATCGAAATGGTTGCAGATAAAGTCCCTGCAGTGAATCATGTTAATGATCTCATTCAGACCGTCGTCCGCCCTGCTGCGGGAGCGATTGCTTTTGCGGCGAGTGCAAAGGTTGTGACAGATATTAATCCCGTACTTGCACTCGCCTGTGGTTTGCTCATGGCAGGAAGTGTGCATGTCGTCAAGTCAGCAGCAGTGCGACCCGCAGTCACAGCTACCACCGCTGGCGCAGGGAACATCCCTGTCTCCATTGCAGAAGACATTGTCGCATTCGTTGCATCTGTGTTTGCGATCTTACTTCCCATCGTTATGGGAATTATCTTGATCATTTTGCTTGCACTAGTACTTTGGTGGCTATGGCGCCGCACAGACAAGACACAAACAGCCTGATATAATCAGCAATATGTCCACTGAATCCACGACACAAACCGAAACACCTAAAAACAACAATAAAAATATTATCTATATTGTGCTCGGTGTCGTTGTGTTTTGCTGCTTATGTTGTGCAGCATTATTTATCGGGCAGTACATCCTTGAAAATTCAAATTTTTCATTGGTACATGTAGCAGGCCAGCTTGTTTAACTGTTTATCACGCGCAAATGGCTCATCGGCGCGATTAATTATTAATAAGGAGAAAAGAAATTATGAACGAAACGACCGAAATGAATGAAATGCCTCCTCTCGGGGCTCCCAAGAAAAACAATACCCCTATCATTATCGGTGTTGTTGTAGTTGTTCTGCTTTGCTGCTGCTGCGTAGTGGTCGCTGGTGGTTGGATCTACGGCGATGCAATTATGCAAGCAGTTGGTGGATAAACAAAGTAATAGCATCACAAAAAAAACCTCCGAGTCAATTCGGAGGATTTTTTGTTTTAAAAGCACTCTGCAATTCTTTTAAACCATCAAACACCTTTTGTTTTAACTCATCTTCCA
The DNA here is from genome assembly GCA_014379595.1 of Anaerolineales bacterium. GTDB lineage: Bacteria > Chloroflexota > Anaerolineae > Anaerolineales > Villigracilaceae > Villigracilis. Next base: position 14,963 of record JACMLM010000034.1, on the reverse strand, counting down.
AATTTAATTCTTCTAATTCATCTTCATCCAATACAGTTTGCTTGCCATTTGCTGAAACCCATAAATCCAACGCCAGATCAACATACGCGACAAAGTCATCTTCGATAACAGCGGGCTTGCAAATATTGCAATACCAGCCTTTGAATTTTTTGTCATCGCGGTCGTAAATTTCAAAAATGTTATACCAACGATCTGAATAAAACATCTCCACAAAACGGTCGTTGCGTTTTAGCACAATATCCATAAAAGGCATGTCGTCGCGATTGAATAACGCTTCCAATGTGACAGAGTTTTCTTCACGATGCAACACCACACCTTCATATTCCCATGTCACTTCATCGACAAGGTTTTTCTTCAAAATTTTCATGCGAGACATTCTACCTTAACCCGCACGCGAATAATTTGACCGATCTTCGGCGCATCCTTCATATGGATGACAAGCCCGCTTCTTGCTTTAATTTCAAACTGATCCCGCTTAAACAATACATCTTCCACTTTGAGTTTTATCTCGTCGATCCCATCGTCAGACTGTTTCAACAATAAAGAAACTGGTTCACCTTTTGCATGTCTGTGTTTGCAGTTCAAACTAAGTATGCCAACCTCTGTCTTTGCTTTATTCGCCGAAATAACAACACCATCGATAACATTACCCAGCCCTAACATGCGAGCAGCATAGACAGAATCTGGATTCTTCCAAACTTCATCGGGTGTGCCATCGCGAATAATTTCGCCATTGTGCAAGAGCAGGATGCGGTCTGCAATGGTGAAGGCTTCATCCTGGTCGTGTGTGACATAGATCGCGGGAATTTTTGTCTTATGCAAAATGGAACGCAGTTCGTGCAACAAATCTTCTTTCAAAGTTCTGTCCAATGCGCCGAGCGGTTCATCAAACATCAAAAGGCGCGGCTGAGGTGCAAGCGCACGAGCTAATGCAACACGCTGCTGTTCACCGCCTGAGAGATCGGTCACTTTTCGTTTTTCGAAGCCTTGCATATTGACCAACTCTAACATTTCAGTGACACGTGAATTAATTTTTACAAGTGAAACTTTTCGCATTCTCAATCCGAATGCGATGTTATCAAAAATGTTCAGGTGAGGAAAAAGCCCATAGTCTTGAAAGACCAGGCCAAAGTCGCGGATGTGAGGCGGTGTTTGGGCGAGGTCAATTTTGTTAAACAGGACATGTCCACTTTCAGGAAATTCCAACCCAGCAATGATCCGCAAAAGTGTGGATTTGCCACTGCCCGATGCACCAAGCAAACAAACCGTCTCACCTTTTGAAACAGAAAAAGAAACACCTTGCAGCAACGGTTTGTTTTCATAGGACTTGACGATGTTGCGAAGTTCGAGCATTAGAATTCTCCCGAGTCGGAAAGACGAAGTTTTTCGATGACCAAAATAGCAAACGTGGTGAGAAGCATCAAGAGAGTTGCCATTGCCATTGCCTGACCGTAATTGAGTCCACCGGGCTGCGAAAGAAAACGTTGAATGGCAATCGGGATAGTTGGATATTCGGGGCGCGTAAGTAAAAGAGTTGCGCCAAATTCGCCAAGTGAAACCGTAAAAGCAAAAGTCGCCGCAGAAAGAGTTGCGCGCGAAAGAATCGGAAAGTCTACTGTTTGCCAAACACGAAAAGGTGATGCACCCAAAGTTGATGCGGCTTGACGCAGCCGTTCGGGGATGGATGCAAGTGCAGGCTGTAGAGTGCGAATCACAAATGGAAGTGCAACGAGTGTATGTGCAATGGGAACAAACCACGGCGAAGCGAGAGAACGTCCAAATGAGAGAATGAATCCCAGCCCAAGCATCACAGCCGAAGAACCGAGCGGCAGCATGATAAGAGGGTCGAGGAATTTTTCTAGGCGGGTTGGTTTGGAAAGAGCAACTGCGGCAGGATAACCTAATAGTAGAGAAAGTAAAACTGTAATACCTGCATAGCTGATTGAATTGATTGCCGCTTGCACAGGTGGGACGTAAAATAATGAACCGCGTCTATTGATAAAAAGTTCCTGATAATAATCAGTTGTAAGACCATACTGGACATCGTCACGTTGTCCGCGATCTGCTTCAAAGCGGGTGATGGAGCGAAAGGGCAGAGAAGCTAGGGGGAGAAGGAAAAAAGTAATTAGTAATAAGTAAAAAGTAAAAACGAAGGCGCGTTCGCGGAGAGTTTTAGGTGGACGCGAGGTGGAGAAACGCGGGGCATTTTGGGTAGTAACTTGATTAATAGTGCGCGTGTAAAGAATAGAAAAGATAAGAGTAAATATCAGCTGGATAATGGAAAGCAATGCGGCAAGAGGCAGGTTTGGGAGTTTGAGCACGCGCAGATAAATCTCAACTTCTAGTGTAGAGAAATTAGAACCACCTAATAAAAGTATCACGCCGAAACTTGTAAAGTCAAACATAAAGACGAGCAAGGCGGCGGCAAGCAAAGATGGGCGTAAAAGTGGCAGGGTGATATTTTTCCAAACATGGAATGTATCCGCGCCAAGAGAGCGTGCGGCACCTTCCAGTTTTGGGTCGAGGCGTGAAAGAGCATTGCCTACAATGCGAATAACAATTGTTGTGTTGTAAAAAATATGAGCGGTAAGGATCAGTAAAAAGTAAAAAGTTTTGGATGTCGTAAATTCAGAGGAAAGAGGAAAGAGGAAAGAAAATAGTCCGCGGGAACCGAGAAATGAGTTGAACGCCGCCGCAACAACAACTGTTGGAAGCATAAAAGGAACAGCAGTGAGCGCCCGGAGGAGTGACTTGCCACGAAAATTAAAACGAGAAAATAAGATCGCCGATGGAATACCGAGGATGAAAGTTAATATGGTGGAGAGAGCAGCTTGATAAAAAGTAAAACTTAATGTAGATAGAATTAACTGAAAGTTCTTGCTTGTAAAAGCAGAAGTGTTGAAAGCAAGGATGAGTATTTTAGAAAGAGGCAGAAAGAAAAATAAAACAAGAAAGATAAGAGGCGCAAGCCAGAGAAGAGGGCGGGAGAAAGTAGACAAGTAGACACGTAAACTTGTATTCACGTTATTAGGAATATTATCTTGTTTCTTTATATCCATTTCTACCCGTCTTCTACTTGCCCTTCCTACTTCATTGCTTCCGTCCAGGCTTCGATCCATGCATCGCGATTTTCTGCGATCTCTGAATAAGAAAGCACAGCTGGGTTTTCTGCAATCTGCGCAAAATTAACAAAAACCTCAGGCAGATTTGCATTTTTGTTCACTGGATAGACAAACATGTTAAGCGGCATATCTTCTTGAAATGACTGGCTTAACATAAAGTCTACAAATTTTTGGGCGAGGGCCTTATTTGCTGTGTTCTTGACGCGAAGCGTACCAACAAATTCTATTTGACGAAAGCACATGCCCGGTGCAACAATAGAGGCTGTTGGTGATTCTGTCAAAGGTTCGGATGCGAAGAACACTTCCGCAGCGGGACTGGAAGCATAAGAGACAACCATTGGCTGTGGTCCCCTGCCTGATGAAGCGGAGAAGTTTGTGTAATAGGCAGTTTCCCAACCATCCACAATGACAATACCATTTTCTTTCAGGCTTTGCCAATAATCAAGATAGTCATCGCCAAAGTGAGCACGCGTGGCAAGCAGGAAGGCAAGCCCAGGTGAGGAGGTGGCGGGATCTTCAACAACTAGCAAATCTTTGTATTCTGGCTTAACCAAATCTTCAAAGGTTTGTGGAACAGATAAATTATTTTCAGAAAAATAATTTTTATCGTAGTTGATGCACACATCACCATAATCTATGGGCAGAGCATGATATGTGTCATCTAAAATATATTCAGTAGAAACTTGATCCAATAGAGGTGATTGATAGGCTTCAAAAATATCGGCATCTAATGCGCGGGAGAGGAAAGTATTGTCCACACCGAAGAGAATATCCGCTAGCGGCGCATCTTTAGTAAGGATAGCTTGATTTAGTACGGAACCCGCATCCCCGCTTTGGAGAAAAACAACTTTTGCATCATTGTCTGCTTCAAAGGCTTTGATGACATCCTCACCAATGGCAAAAGAGTCGTGGGTCATGATAGTAATGGTTTGAGGTCCTGTGGATGTAGGAGTTGATGCTGGGGTGCAGGATACGAGAAGTAAAGTGAAAAGTAAAACATAAAACATCGGTTTCATTATTAGACTCCAGTGATTAGTAATTGGTAATTAGTGATTGGTACGGCGGTGAACCACGAGGAGCAGTCCAGATTTGATTTGAATAGTTGCTGTATCGTTCAACATTTCGTTGCTGATGCCGCGTGTTTTTTGGTGATATAAAGTTTCATTTCGCAACGGCCATTTAAGACCCTCGGTAAGAACGCCTGTCACATCATCCTGCCAGGGAATGAGCGAGACGGCATCCCCAATTACTCCATTAACCTGAGCTTGTTCATGGCAAAAGAAAACTTCTTCAATACCATCATCAAGTTTCAGTTTGAGGGTTGAAAGTTGAATATTGCTGATGAGAGAGATATTACCAAGTGTATGATCCAAGCGGCCACCCAACGCAGCAATGATGATGATCTGTTCAGGGTTTAAGGTAAGCGCATGTTGAATCGCAAGCTCAAGATCAGTTTCGTTCTTGTCTTGAGGATGCAAAATGACTTCATCATTAAAAGTTGAAAGTTCAAAGTTTGCAGGCAATGAGTCCAAGTCACCAATGATAACTTTAGGGATTTTGCCAAGCGCGAGAACATGACGCGTACCACCATCTGCAGCGATGATGAAATCATCATCACGCAGAATAGTGCGTGCTTTTTCTAGGTTGGGCAATTCGCCGTTGGCGAAGATGACAATACGATTTACAAACAAAAAATCCTCCGAGGGCGGAGGATGATATGATCAAATCAAGAGTCCCTCCGCTGGTATTAACCAGATCAGGTAATGCGGGTCGAGCAACGTGTGCTCCTCTCAGCCTATGGGGCAGGCTCCCCGTCTAATTGTGTTGTGAGTATATGACTCAGGGGTATGGATGTCAAGGCATTAAATAAAAAGACCGTCATGTTGTGACGGTCTTTTTAGCGAACTCTACGTTTCCATTCCTCTTTCAGTTGCAGTTCACGCGGGCTTGCTCCCGAATCCAACGCCAGGAAATCGGTCATCAGGCGGTTGAACTGAGTTGGATTATCGATCATCGGGAAATGTCCCGTGCCTTCAAGGTTCAACTGGTGCATATGATTTGGAAGGCCATCCGTTTTTTCCTGTGTGGGCAAGGTAATAGCCGTATTGTTCGACCCATATACCAGCAAACTTGGAACGCCAAGGTTTCGAATTTCGGGGAATAAATTATTAGCCTGAAGACCAGCCATCGAAGCAGAAACAGCTTGCGGGTCCGCTTTGGATGCGTCTGCAAGAGCAGATACTGCTTCAGGTGTGCGTCCAGCCAGCCATTCGACTAATTCCGGCATGGGAGCAGTCCGCATACGGGCATTGACCGAATCATACTCAAGCGGACAGTTGATCGCCATAATACGATCCACACTTTGCGCTGATTGTTTGATAAAAGAAAAACCAACTAATGCTCCGAGGTCATGGCCCACCAACGCAACTTTTCCAATTCCCATTTCTTCGAGGAAACGTTTGATAAGATCTGCCTGCCGATCTAAAGAATAACGCAAAGGATCACGTGTAGTATCGCCAAAGCCAAAAAGGTCTATGGCATAAGCGCGGTACGATGTGGATGCGATCTGCATGGCATTGATCCAATAACGCCATGACCCGACCCAGCCGTGCAGAAAGACAATGGGACGGCCGCGTCCCAAAGCCTCGTAATGCACCATCGAACCATCAAGAATAATTGCGCTCATTAAGTTTAGTTATTTTCCAAATTTTGCAAGAATAGCCTTAACCCGTTCAGTAAGCTGATCGGGAGCAAATGGTTTAAGTAAATAATCTTCTGCGCCTGCATCCAAACCAGATTGAATTTCTGCATCCTGTCCTTTAGCGGAGAGAAAGACAACAGGAATATCTTTTAAAGATGGCATTGTCTTCATGGCACGGCAGGCATCATAGCCTGTCATTCTTGGCATACGCACGTCCATCAAGATCAAGTCAGGGATGATCTGACCTGCCTGCTGTAATGCTTCCTCCCCATTGGAAGTAGTGGTGACCTCATGGCCTGCGAATCGCAATGTAAAAGCCACAAGCTCACGGATATCGGGTTCGTCCTCTGCTATTAAAATCCTTGCCATTCAAACTCCATTATTTGTAAATAGGCAGGGTGAAAGAGAAGGTACTTCCCTCTCCCGGCACGCCAGTACTTGTCATCCAGAGACGACCTTTATGCATTTCAACCAATTGCCGAACAATTGGAAGGCCAAGGCCAGTTCCAGGGGTTGCGAGAACGAGCGGATGCTCGCCTCGGAAGAAACGCTCAAAAATGCGTGTCTGATCTTCAGACGCGATGCCGATCCCATTATCCTGAACATCCACCTGTACTTCACCATTCTCCTGATGAATGTTTACACGGATCGTTCCATTGTTGGGTGTGTAGTTATAAGCATTGTCCACAAGGTTATCCAGAATCTGACGAACGCGTTCACTATCACCGATAACAGATGGAAGTTTCTTAGGTGCATCCAAAGACATGGCAATTGGCTTCTCTTCATTCTGTGAACGGCGCAGAACATCAGCAACCACATCTTCGGCGATCTCATGCAAATCAACAGATTGCGGATTAAGCGTGATGCGTCCCGCTTCAATGCGCGAAATATCCAGCAGGTCACTAACGAGCGTATTAAGACGGTCAATATTATTGCGAACGACACTCAGGAAGTGAGCTTGATTTTCGTTTAGTGCGCCCGCCGCGCCCATCGTTAGAATGTCTACATAACCTTTAATAGCTGTCATGGGTGTGCGAAGTTCATGGCTTACAGTTGCAACAAACTCAGATTTCAAACGATCTACTTCCACTTCATGCGTAATATCACGGAAGATGGATACAGTTCCAAGGAAATCATTTTGCAGGATCACAGGCGCAAGATGGACAAGTGCAATGCGTCCATTTTCCAATTCCAATTGTTCGGCATACGTATCACCTTCCAAATGAGAATTCGGGTCTTGAGACCATTGACGAATTGTTTCCATCCATGTGCTGGCTGCTTTTCCGAAGAGGCCGCCAAATACATCCAAAGGATTACCAAGCAAACGTGTTTCATCCACAGCAATGATGCGCTGTGTGGATGAGTTAACAAATGTGATGCGATTATCTGCACCGGTAACCAGCACGCCATCAGCCACGGCCTCGAGAATAGCTTGTGAACGACTGGCATCTTCCTGCTCTTTGCGAAGCATCACGCCCAGGCGTTCTGCCTGATCGCGGATCAACTCATAGAGATGTGCGTTGTTGATCGCAACTGCAACTTGTCCAGCAATGGCTTTGACGAGGTTGAGCATTTCAGCGCTGAAGAAATTTTCCGTACGTTGGAAAACCATGAGTACACCGATCACATCTTCACCAACCACCATAGGCACAACGATGGCACTGCGATGATCCTGACCAGATGCGGTGCTTCGCACCCAGCGCGGATCTTGATGCAGGTCGCTGACCAAAACAGATTCGCGATTCTTTACAACCCATCCTGCAAGACCTTCGCCAACCTTCAAAGTAAAACCTCTGCTGCCGGGAGTAGAGCGATCTGAAAGATATCCGTATCCCGCTCGATAATGCAGTAAGTTATCTTCTGCATGCACAAGCAAAATAGTACCTTGCTCTGCGCCGATGGCATCATTTAGCAATGACAATGTACGATTAAGAGCACGGTCAAGATCGAGACTGGATGAAACTTCAGTAAGAATACGCAGAAGCGTTTCGGTATTTTGTTGTTCACGCTGCAACTGTGATGTGCGCTCGATTACGCGTATTTCCAACTTGGAAGCGAGGTTTTGTGTTTCTTCAAACAGCCGTCCGTTTTGAATAGCAACGATGGCCTGATTTGCAAGCGTACCAAGGATCTGCATATCTTCATCGGTATACATATCCGCTTGGTAACTTTGGGCAGAGAGCATACCTAAAACCTTACCACCAAGGGTCATCGGGACAGCGACAATGGACTGAGTTTCATCCTCTTCACCGATCTGCACCGTATCTAATTTATTTACTTCAACAAGCGAAGAGATCAAAATGGGTTTCCCGGTCTCGATCACCTTGCTGCTTAAGCCTTTTCCAAATGGAACTCGTTCGCCTGGATAGCGTTTGCCAAGATCGTACAAGTAAGCAGGATCGATCTCATTCTTTTCTGCATCAAGCAAAGTAATCACAAATGAATCCAACGGCATTAAGCGTTCAGCCGCTTTATGCACAGCAACATAGGTCTCTTCCGGGTCCAAACTTGCGCTGACCTGTGAACTGGTTTCATTAAGAATGGCAAATCGTTCCGCCGTTCGCACAGTAGATTGATACAAACGTGCATTTTCAAGTGCAATGCTGGCCTGATTGGTAATGGTACGTGCCACCTCAAGTTCATTCAAGCCAAAACGCACTTCGCCGGTCATCTGCGCAAAGAGCAACGCAGTAAGGCTTTGACCGCTTATCAGCGGAAGAATAAGCAAAGCAGAGGTATTCTCACCCAGCATTTCCATCAAGGATGCGAGGTCTGGTTCATTGCGGACATCATCAGTATTGAAGATGCCAAGCGATTCGTGTAAACGACTAAAGATGGGCGAATCAGGCAGCGGACGCGGAAGCTTGATCCGCATACGAGGGGCAGTAATTTTCCAGATCGCCTGGCCCCGCTCAAAGGTCACAACAGAGACACGGCGCACACCCAACCCCTTAAGCAATTCGTCTGCTGTCAAGTTTAGGATCTGTTCCGTATCCAATGACCCAGTCAAAGCAGATGTGAAGCGGTTGAGTGTTGTAAGACGTTGTGAACGTTGATCGAGTTCCGTGGCGCGGCTCACACTATCTTCATACATGCGTGCGTTATCCAACGAAACAGCCGATTGGCTGGCAAAGGTAAGGCCTACTTGCATTTGTTCACGTGTATAAAAATGTGCCTGCCATTTTTCAACAGCGAGTGCACCTACTAACTCACCTTTGGAAATCAATGGAATACCAAGCCATGAAAGGCGCGGCGATTCCACAGGCATGAAACGCGAGTCCTCACGCACATCCCGAACCAAAATCGCCTGGCCTGTTTGAGCCATCTCTTTAAACAGTGCGCTATCCAAAACAGAAATGGACAGTCCCAACCTCTCCTCAGCGTCTGAAAATCCACGAGCAGATACCACTGAAAGACGATCTTTCTCACGCAGCCAAAGCGTGGCCGTGTCATATGGAATGATCGGAGTTAACTGATCAAGCAGTGAGTTAACTAATTGATCGCTGCGCAAACTGGATGTAAGCGAAGCAGAGGCATCATTTAATGCCTGCAATTGTCCAGCGCGTTCCTGCGTGGCCTGCACGAGGCGAAGGTTATCCAGTGAAAGCGCGATCTGTTGCGCAAGCGAAAGTAAAAGAACTTCATCTTCAGGGCGGAAGGCAGAGATCGCATTGAAATTATCCAACACCAGCAAGCCGAGGCACTGGTCACTCGCTACAATGGGAACGAGCAAACTGGAAACTGGTAAACGGCCGCCAGTAGCCTGACGATACAGTGCAAGATTTTCTGCACTCAAATTGTAATCACGCACAAAGTTTATTTCGTCTACGCGGCGCGCAAGTTTGTTTACGAACACATGTCCTGGCAAAGCCTCACCAGAGCGATAATTGATCTTTGACATACTGGAGTTATCAGCATATCCGGAGACTGCACGTGGATTAAGCACTTCAGTTTTTGGATTCCAAATCAGTACCGCACCTGCATGAGCATGTGGAAGTACCCGACGTGAGCTATCCAACAAGGATTTGACAATCGCATCAGGATCCATACCCGAAAGCTGGCGACTAAAATCGAGCAGCAGATTCACCTCGTCAAGACGGCGGCGCGTTTGATTAAGCAGAGAAATATTTTGCAGGATCAAAGATGTCTGCTGAGAAATTTGCAAATAGACTTGATAATCTTCATCTGTAAACGTAGTCATAGGTTCAGGACTAACGGCCAACATGGCAGCCACAGGTTTATTTTCCACCAATACAGGCAGACAGATCACACCTTTGGCACGTAATGAAGTCAGCAGTGAAGCATCACGCCATTCATCATCTTCATCAAGGCTCGAGATAAGAATGGGTGTTCCGTTTTGTAAACAAGCACGCAAAGGATTCCGTTGGCCAAATAATGCCTCTACATTTGTCGAGCGCGGCAAACTGCCAAGCACATGTAAAAGACGCGGACCGTCTGGTGTATTCTCCGCTACAAGCGCAACAGACATTCCCAATTGTGTAAGTGTTTCACGTCCAAGAGCAGACAACGCCGAGGAAGAATCTAACTGACGGCTGACTGATTCTGTAATGGCCAAACCAGCACGTACACGTTGGGCACGGCGATCCAAATTGTGCAGCGAAATAGTCTGCTCAAGATCCTTATGCAAAAGAATGGGAAGATCATTCTGGGTAATATCAAGCAATTTCTGCTGACGCTGCAATCCTGATGACAGTGAATCAATGCGAGTGCGTAGTTCACCCTGACGAAGATTAGTACTGATCAATAATGCTGCTTGAGCTGCAAAGACTTCCACCGATTCAATCGTTGCCTTATCAGGACGCAAAGCATTTGTAGGATCATCCAAACTAATAATGCCTACAATCTGCCCTTCTGCATTTTCAAGAGGAATGATCAAGGTGTCATCTGCATCCCATGAATTGGGAGATTTGGAGATCGCTTCAGCAACATCCAATGTGACAATGTGCACATCGGAAGGAACTACTGGAGATTGGTCAATAGGAATGAAATACGAACGGCTTACTTTGAATTCCGGCTGCATAAGCTGCTTAATGCCGGAAAGAGGTTGCTTACGAGCAAGCAATTCATTAAGTGTTTCCTGTGGAATGCCCACCGCAGTCACACGTCGTAGTAGACTATCCGCTTCCACTATACTTATCAATACCACGCGGAAAGGAGTTGAATCACGAATACCGCGCGCAATGATCTGCAACGCCTGATCCAATGGCTGATCGTGGCCAATGTTATAGCTTACGTCTGTCAGCCGTACAAGCGTATCAGAGCGGCGGCGCATTAACTCACCGCGCTGTCTTTCATGTTGATAGCGCTGAGCATTGCTGAGTGAGATACCAGCCTGAATAGCCAGTGTTTGTACCAAATCGATCAATTCTGGTGTAAAGAAATCAGGCTGATTGGAATGGATATTGATCAACCCGATCGTCTGTGCCTGATATGTGATCGGGGCAATGACGGCAGAACGTACATTTTCGTGTGGAGGGGAAATTCCTTCCAGCGAAAAATCTTTAATGGTCTGTAGCTCGCCTATTTTTAAGGCCGTTTGTTCAAGGTTGGATAATTCGCGCACAGCCTCACAACCCACGGCCAGCTCGATCACAGGGTCAACTGAATCTCTATTCTGTTCAAACAACATTACAGATGAACAATCCGCCCCAACTGCACGTAAGCCTTCATCATGAATGATCTTGAGTAAAAGCTTAAGGTCTAGCGATGCTCCCAGCTCCCTGCTAACACGCGTAATTGCAGAAAGCTGCTCCACACGACGGCGTAAAGAGTCATCTGTTTGTGTGAGCAAACCAGCTGACTCGACTGCCGTTGCCAATTGACCTGCTGCACTGAATACAACTTGAAGATCATATGAGTTGAAATAATCCGCTTTGGAGCTACCCAGCATTAATTCACCAATACTACGTTCGCGCACGATCAAAGGAACAACAATAGCTGATTCCATTTGGAGTGCAGTTGCCAATGGACGGTAGGCAGGTAAAACTCTTCGGTCTGTATTTAGGTGCCCAGATAAGAAAGGCCTTTGGCTCCCTGAAACTGTATAACGATAATTAGGGTCATCCAAATATATCTGAATAAAGGAACTGCTGATATCTTCTGCAACGCCAAAAGTAGACTCGCGGCGTAAACGCAACTCACCGCGTGATTCCTCCATAAGAAAAATAGCGCCTGTATCCGCTTGAAAAAGATTCGCTAGTTCCTGCACAGAGTATTTAAGGATCTCTTCCAATGTGGCCGAAGAACCTGAGAGACTTGCAATACGACGTAAAGCATCAGCACGTTGTGCGCGGGCGCGAGACTGCTGTACCAACAAAACATTTTCAATAATAGCCGCAGCCTGATTAGCCACGATATGCATCAAACGGATTTCTTCAACCCCAAAACTGGATGTACCGCGTGTATGATGCCCAACCTGCAAATAACCAAGCATACGCCCTGATGAAAGTAATGGAACAAGTGCGTTATCACGTAAACTGGCTGCAACTGCAATGTCGGAAAGGCCGAGCGAGCGCCAATTTTCATCACTGGTCGCGTTCAATGTAACCAGTGTCATCTGGTCTGCTATCACATGTTCGGCTGCGCTATCCACTGCAATGCTTGTTCGATAGATATCGACAAAGTGCGAGGGCAGTCCGCGAAAAGGATTTTTACCTTCAAGAGTACGCTTCTCTTCATCGTAAAGAAGAAAGCCAACAATCTCTGCAGAAAACAAAGGAGCGACACTTTCAACCAACCGTGCAAAAATATCTTTCATATCGCGCACTGAACCAAGTGTTTGATTCAGATTCGCCAAGCCGGCAAGTTCCGCGCCGCGTTTCTGTTCTTCTTCATATAGTTTTGCATTGCGGATGGCAACGGCAGCCTGACCTGAAACCAGGAACAACAGATCAAGATCATGTTGACCAAATGCCCCGCCTGCCGTTTGACCTGCTTCCAGCGCGCCAACCAATTCACCGCCAGCCATGAGAGGGATTCCCAAATACGACTGAATGGGAAGCAGTTCACCATTTACAAGCTCTGATTGTGCCCGTGTATCCCCAATCAAAATCGGATTGCGGCGTGCCACCAGTTGATTTGTAAGACTTCCAAACTGAGATAAAGATGCAGTTACTATTCGCCCAAAACTGGAACTGGACTCTTGAAAACGATATGGAACCAAAACCTGAGCTTCTGAATTCCATAACTTCAATTCAAGCACATCCGAAGATATAAGACGGCTCACATTATTTAAAATAGATTGCACTGTGGTTCTAAGATCAAGGCTGGCAGCAATCCCCTGGCTAAATTCAGTGATCACGCGCAATATCTCATCTGAAGCGCCGTTGCTTTGTTCTAATGCAGGAGCAAGTTCCTTTCCTCGCAGAGAGATCAGCATCATTGGGTAAACGCCCGGTACTTCAAAAGACGACATATCTACTAACTTGCCACCAATGGAAACACGTTTATGACCCGAAGTAGCACACAGGTCAAGGAAATCATCAGATGGACGTACCCGCCGTGCAAGGCGTTCCAAGTCATAAGGTTCATTCTCACGCAAATCAAAATATGTACGTGCAAGCGAACTAATATGCTCCACCCGCCCGCCGGGCTGGAGAATGATCACAGCTTCATTTGATTGATTAGATTGGGGATAAACTAAAGAGGTAGAGTCAACCTGGGCCGCTTGTGTCCGCGGTAAAACACGTAAAAACACCCAGACCAGTACAATAAATACCAGCCCAGCAATGAACAGGCTAAGGCCCAACTCGGGAAACATGAGGAAAGCTCACCCTATCAGGCGGCAGAAGCAGCCGCAGCGTCCTGACGTCGCGCATCGGCTGCAAGCTCCGTGATCTCACGGATATCAGCAAAAGATTGAATACTTGGCGAGACCAGGCCAGCAGAGAAAGTCATAAACGACACTTTTTCAAAGCCGCCTTCGGCTTTGGGTGCTTGAATGAATCCTTGCTGGCGGTCTATAAAGTTATAGTGACTCTGCACTTCATTTGCGAAACGTTCCTTTAATCTCTGGCGGATATTCGGAGCGGCTTCATTCGTAGTAATGATAATAAAGTTATCACCTCCAGCATGACCAATGAAATCGCTTGTTGTTCCAAGCTCATCCACCACTTCACCAATCATCATAGACGCGAAGCGCAATACATCATCACCTGCTACAAAACCATATACATCCTTGAACGAATCAAAATTATTGAGGCGCACATCAAGTAAAGCCCACTCTTTTTCGCGGATAATGCGCCGCAACTGCTCTTCGATCAAACGACCCGCAGGCAAACCAGATCGTGGGTCTGTAAGGCTCTCGCGTTCAGAGCGTCGAATGGCACCTTGCACGCGCAGCTTTAATTCTTCAATGTCAAAGGGCTTGGTGATGTAATCATCCGCACCCAATTCAAGACCCTGCAGTTTGTCACTGCGTTCATCTTTTTGGGTAAGGAATATCACAGGAATATGACTGGTGCGTATGCTCGTTCGCAAATTGCGGCATACTTCATACCCATCAATATCCGGTAACATGATATCCAATACGATCAAATGCGGCAGAACCTGCTTTGTCTTCTCCAAAGCATCGCGGCCGCGATGTGCTACATCCACGTCATACTGCATACCCGTGAAGTAGATCTTGAGCATATTGGCGATATCAATGTCATCTTCAACTACTAAAAGGCGAGCATTTCCCATATGAATCTCCTCTAAGCGCGTCGTGTACGAGTGCCCATGCGGGCATTCTTTTTAACGGCTTCGATCTGTTCAGTTGTTACTTCTCGCTCAAACGAGCGGAATCCACTCATGCGAAAACCGTGTTTCTCGGCAATCGCAGTAATATCTTGCACACGTTCAAGCGTAATATCTCTGCCCACAGTGTAATCCTCAAATCGACCTTCCAAAGCAAGAGCAATCGTCTCGGCCATACAGGCGTAGGCCTTCCCTTCAGGAAAACCGAAATTAAAATGAAAATCCACGGTTCCAGGTACATCGACCATGCCGCCGTCAATCACTAATATATCATCTCTCACAGCCGCCACCATTGCAGAAACATCACGGGGGCGGGCAACATCACAAACTACACTACCGGGCTGCAGATGTTCAGGACGGACCACATCATGGATGGCGCTTGT
>JACMLM010000033.1 GCA_014379595.1 Anaerolineales bacterium | reverse complement strand
GCAATATAAAAAATGAGCTTTGATTTACCTCGTCAAATCCACCTTGGGAGGATCGAATTCTTTAATAATCCATTTGTTTTCCAGTACATGTAAAAGCTCCATGGCAATCGAATATTGCCTTCGCTCTCCCTTGACTTCCAAATTAGTTGAATAAAAAGTATCGATCTCGATCTTTCCATTTGAAAAATTGACCCATATCCAGTCGTCGCCTTGCCTTCCAAATTGAACATTTTGGAAATGATGCATCAGTCTTTCCAGAATTTGGTCAAATACATCTCGGTCCAACTCGGCAAAAATAACGAATTCAGCCTGATTCATTTCACAGTCAGTATTTCTTTATTTGGTAGGTGGTCATCAGCCTTACCAGTAATGATGTACCAATTCGCGGATGTAGCGGTCATATATGGAGCGGACTTGTGCCATGGTCTCCTCAGAGAGCGGAGCCAGATCTGCGGCGGTGAAATTTTCGTCCACTTGGGATGGGCGTTTTGCTCCGGGGATGGCACATGTCACAGCATCAAACATCAAGATCCAGCGCAGGGCGAAGCGCGTCATACTCATTCCCGGCGGACAAATCGCTTTTAGTTCATCCACTGCTTGCAAGCCAGTTTCATAATCTACGCCTGAAAAAGTTTCGCCCCGATCAAATGCCTCACCATGACGATTAAATGTTCGATGATCTTCAGGTGCAAAATGGTTATCTGGTTTCAGTTTGCCAGTAAGCATCCCAGAAGCTAGTGGAACGCGCGCAAGGATTCCCACTTTACGCTTCGTGGCCTGTTCAAATAAAAGTTCTGCTGGACGATGGCGGAACATGTTGAAGATGATCTGCACACTTTGCACGTTGGAATACTCGATTGCCTTGAGCGCCTCTTCCACCTTTTCAACACTCACACCATAATAGCGGACCTTGCCCGCGTTGACCAGATCATCAAGGATGCCAAAGACCTCGGGCATGTAGTAGACCTGTGTGGGCGGACAGTGGAGTTGAAGGAGGTCGAGCGCTTCCATGTCCAGATTTTTGAGGCTGCGTTCCACAAAGGTTGTGATATTTTCACGAGTGTAACCTGACGCAATATGCGGATTTAACCGCCGTCCGACTTTAGTAGCAATATGTATTTCCTTGTGGTCGCGACGAAGTTGTGCGAGCAGTTGTTCGCTGTGACCGTCGCCATATCCATCCGCAGTATCAAAGAAGTTGACGCCGAGTTCTATGGCTCGGTGTAATGCAGCCATTGATTCAGAATCGTCCACTGGCCCCCAAGTGCCGCCAATAGCCCATGATCCAAAACTCAGAGCAGATACTTTCCAACCCGTACGTCCTAATTCACGATATTGCATATATAAATCTCCCGTTTAATCTTTGAAATATTTTCCACTACAACCATCAGTTGAATTTTAATGCCATTGAGTCATGGCTGCATTATAAATATCCCGTTGGGAATTGATATTGAATTGTATTTCAAAATGCGCAACTTGCAGGGGAATTAATGACCCGTCTTCTGCAACCAATTTTATTCCTGCCTCCGTTCTCTTGATCGAACAATTAAGAGATTTTTCGACAATTGAATCGATTGCTGTGGAATAAGGTTCGGAAGTAAGCAGTTGTTTAAAATCATTGAAAGACAGACTGTACTCTGTATTGGGAATACTCTGGCCTTCCCTATAACTCAGCCCTGTTGACTTGCCGCAGTTAGGGCAGGTAATAGAAATCCCTCCCCAATAATGTCCGCTGTGCAGCTTTTGATCGCAGTGATCACACAGGAATCTCATTTCTTATCTCACTTTACTTCTTCAACGTAGTTAGAAAAATTGTCGATGATTTGACCTTGCGCCTCTGGCCGCCATTGAAGACGAAACGAAACATTTTGCCCATCTTTTTCAACAAATAGTGACAACCCATCCTCATACGGCAGGAAATTCTTCTCTACAAAACGCCAAGACTCTCCAACAGGATGAATGATCCCATCATAGTCCTTGAATTCGGTAATGACATGATAGGCTTGGTTAGGTATAAGATCCGATGCTGTAAATTTACTTTTCTTCATAATTATAATTTTTAGTCAAAGATTATAAGTTGCAGGCGTGGACTCTGCTTGGGAGCAGGAAAAAATTGAAGCCAATCCCTCTCCAAATACGACCAGTGTACCTTAAATCTCCTTCCCAATTTCAATGTCGTATTTGGGGAGGGTGTCCGAAGGACGGGTGGGGTCCAGTGCATTATTATCCCGGTGATCGTGCGGGACGCTGTGTTGGCACGCTTTTGTTATGGCAAGTCGCCCATGACCAAATGGATGGCGGTCGGTATGCCATACAAACTGTACTTTACACCTGCAAAAACTTTCTCCCTCACATCACCCTGACCAGTGAGGTTTGGTAACGTGGTTTCAACCCAATTTCGTGCTTCTTCTTGTACTGCTCCATCATAAGGCATTGTAGCGATAAAACCCAAGAAGGATGCCGCAAATTCTTTATCTGGATTTGCAAATTGTAAAACAGAAGACTCGATCCAATCTACTGCAATCGCTTGGCGACCCCAGATGTCAACCCGCAATGAATAATCTACCGAATCTTTTGTGCAGGTTGTAATGTAATAAGGTTGCACTTGTTCCACAGGATCGCAGGTAAATCCACGCTGTTTAAGATTTACAGTTACATTGGCTGGCTTGAGCCCAGGAAGTAAGGCCGTAGATTCCTTTGTTGCAGTTGGTTCAGGCGTGAATGTAGGTGGTATAGGCGAAGGCGTAAATGTGGGTGGTATCTGTGTAGGCGGGATCGGCGTTGAGGCAGGAGCGCACCCACTCAACAAAACCGTTAGTACAACAAACGCAAGGAATAACGGTTGAATTGACTTTTTCATGACCTTATCTCCTTTTGATTTGATTGCGGAAGATTGCGCCTAACGGTTTGCGTTACTGGTTGGCGGGTGGGACGTACTTCGCCAACGAAAACTAGAAATTTGCGCCATTTTACTTTAGAACGCGCACGCTACCCGCCAATCCAGTGCACGCTTTGTTGGGCGGAGGGCATATTATAAGTGAGTCTTTGCACAGAATTTATTTGAACTTTCATGGGAAGTTTTTACCTTCAATTTCTTTTGCTCTCTTAAGAATATTAACCATCAATTCTTGGTTATTCAAAACATCTTGGATAGCGGTTTGACCATCTGGAGAATTGTAGACTTCAGAAAACATGCTTCCATCTGTGTTGAGAGTTACATCTGAAACCGAAGGTATGTGGATTATGAAAATTGAGCCAGCCCAGTCGATTACAGGGTCAGGGAACGCGAATAAAACTACTGTATCTTTAGTGATTTCCAATTTGTAATTATCGGGGTGGCACTCAACTCGTGCGCGCATATCTTCGGCTGTGAAAACTGATTCTGGTAAACAATGCGCCATAGAAGTTGGATAAACAGACTGCGTTGGGGCTGACGTAGAAGGTGTACAACCAGCAAGAATAATTGATACAACAAATAAAGTTTTTACTGGAAATATACTGAAACGGAAGAGCGCAAAAAGGTTTTGAATGTTGTTTTTAGCCATAATTTACATACTCAACCCAAAGATTGCGAATACATTAGCGACAGCCGCCCAACGGTTTGCGTTACTGGCGCTGGGGTGGGCGTGGACTCTGCTTGGGAGCAGAAAAAACCCGAAGCCAGAAAAATGCCTGTAAATCGCGCAGACTCCCCGCCGTCCGCTGTTAGGCACCCGCACTTATATTGAAAGCAGTGGTCCTAAGCGTTCCAAAAGCCCGGAGATCGCATTTTGCACGATACCTGCGCCCGGCTGAATCTCGCTAACTAGTCGTAGGGCCTTTTGAGCCGGAATCTTGATTGAGACAACTGTGTGTAGTGGCGACGATCCTGCTTCATCAAGCGATCGGTTAAATGCGGTTGCAAACGCGTAGAGATTCGACACGCTTTCAGGATTCAGATCAGCAAGATGCAGAGGCGCGGCAATCCATGACGCTACCGCAACCAACTGCAAACGCTCGAACGGATACACAACACCATTCCCATCACCTTAAACTATTGCCTCTAGACTTGGACGAAGGCGACCGAGAGACTCCGAAATTCGACGACATTCGTTGAGCATACCAACAAGCTGAGCACGTGCCTCTTCAGTCCGAATCGCAGCTGAGCGATCCAACGCGACAAGATCGCGACCGTCCAAGAGCCGGACGTTATCCCCGCGTTCGCTGAGGAGCGTTGCAAAGAAAAACTTGCGTGCTTCATCGGAAATGCTACCAGCGTTCACAGCAATGAACGCACTGATTCGTTGAGACGCACCTGTCTGAGGGTGGACGAATTCCGCCGCAAAGGACTCCCTTGCGTCCTGAACTAGGCCGTGGCTATCGCCCTTGCTGATGCTCGATACATACTTAGCCTGAACACCGACGTACCGCACGTGCCCGAATCGATCAATCTCGCCTGCTATGACGTCCATTCCTGCTTCACTCTTGCCATGATAGTTCACAACCAAGCCTAAACCGAGCCGACTGAGAAGCGGCACGAGGAAGCGTTGGACAAAATCGTTCTCGTCCTTGAAGTGAGAGAGTTCTTGAAGGATTGACTTAAGGGTGCCTAACTATGATTTATACAGCCAGCGGCTGTATAATGTCCCATATAGGGTGATTATACAGTGTATAGACTGTATAAATCCTTATATACATTTACAAATTATACGCCCTCCTTCTCATCTAAGACAAGAATCCCATCCTAATAAATACGTTACAATTGGCACGCTTGAAAGCATGCTAATGAAAGAAAATTCCCCTCAAAACACATCATTTTTTGCATCGCGCGCCGCATGGGTCACATCTTTGCTTGTGATCGTCATTCTCGGTTTCGCGATTCGTCTCTACGACCTTACTGACCTCCCGCTTGATTTTCACCCCACGCGTCAATTGGTCTCTGTGCTCAAAGCGCGTGGTATCTATTATCAGACCCTCTCTGTAGACGATGTCCCAGCTGAGGAACGCTCCTTTGCCATTCAGCAATGGAGATTTCGTTCTTCGATTGAGCCTGAGGTTCTAGATAACATCGTTGCATTCACTTATCGATTCACTGGCGAGCAAGCCTGGGTCGCTCGTATCTATTCGTCCCTGTTTTGGATGATCGGTGCAGTCTTTTTGTTTTTGCTGGCTCGCGAATTGACATCAATCGATGGAGCGCTCGCAGCCACAGCTTTTTATGTTTTCCTCCCATATGCAGTCATCGCCAGCCGAAGTTTTCAACCCGATCCATTAATGGTGATGCTCACCATCATTTTCTTATGGGCGGTTTACAAGTGGTCAAATACGATATCTACCGCGAAGACCGCAAAGGACGCAAATAGTTCAAAAGATTTAAATCTTCGCGATCTTCGCGCGCTTAGCGGTTCACCGATGGGTTGGCTCTTCGCCATCCTAGCAGGTCTCTTCGGCGGCTTCGCTATCTTCATAAAATTTGTTGCAGCATTCTTCGTCATCGGCGGCGGGCTTGGAGCAACGCTCGGGCGTGGATCATTTCGTGAGACGCTGAAACAACCTCAAATTTATGTGATGACCCTGTTGGGTATTTTGCCTGGTACAGCGTATCTCATTTACGGCGTTTGGATCGCAGGCTATCTTGGGTCAAAATTCAGCAGCCATTTCATCCCATCCCTTTTACTAAACCCATCTTATTATCTTGGATGGATCGCAACACTGAATCACGTCATCGGCGGCGTGACTCTTATGCTGGCACTGCTCGGGCTATTCTTTTTGGAAAATGAAAAGCTGCGCTTCATGCTCGGACTTTGGGCTGCGTATGCCCTCTTTGGCCTTTACTTTAACTATCACATTTTCTCCCATGACTACTACAGCCTGCCATTGATTCCCATCGTAGCATTATCTCTTGCGCCTCTGGCACACTGGTTCTTTGCACAAATGACCCAACTTACTACAACTCACTGGTCTCGATTTACTATTTACTGTTTACTACTTTTTGGTATCTTCGCATCTCTTTGGAATTCCCGCACCGAATTAAATTCCATAGACTATCGCCCCGATGCGGCAATGTGGGCCGAGATCAGTGAAAAGATAGGTGATAGTAAAGCTGCTGGTCTGACTCAGGATTACGGCTCGCGCCTCGCTTATTGGGGCTGGCAGAACATCACATCCTGGCCCACCTATGGTGATCTTATTTATCATGACGATTTACGCGGTGCTCAACGTGATTTTGAAAAACAATTTGAAAATATAGTTCTCACCAAAGAACTCTTCCTCGTAACTGACTTTGATGACCTGGCTCGTCAGCCATTCCTCAAAGAAAAGTTGTCCACATATCTCATATTTGCCGAAGGGGATGGCTACGTGATTTATAATTTACGCTAATGAATCAAATGACAACATCGTTTAAAGCGATCTCAACTCAACGTATTACAAACATCATCTTGTGGATTGGAATTCTTGCCGCAACCTCAGCATTATTTGTTTATATGTATATCGGTTTATTCACTCGTTATCTCGCTGACGACTACTGTCTTCTGATCGACTTACAATCAGGAAATATCGTCAATGCCAGTTGGGAAAAATATCTCTTTAGCTCAAATCGCTTTTCCAATCTATTCGTACTTGGTTTTTGGGAACTATTAGGCCCAAATAACATTGCCTATATCCCCGCCTTACTCATCGTTTTGTGGGTGTTGGGTCTATTCTGGCTTTTCAATGAACTTACTCAACTCTTTGATTTAAAGTTGAAATTCCCTATTGTTTTGTTGTTTGCAGAACTTCTGGCCATCTTCTCATTTTATACTGCACCTAGTCTCTTTCAATCTGTATATTGGCGCTCTGGCCAGGTGACATATTTCACGCCCCTCGTTTTCTTTGCTCTGCTTGCCGCATGGATGACACGGATTATTCGGTTACAGTCACCTCGTTCATTGACCTGGCAGATGCCTCTATTTGGTTTTTTGGCATTCTTTATCGGTGGTCTATCTGAAACCATGGGTGCATTTCACATCTCCATTTTGCTTCTTGCCATCATGGGCGTTTTCTTTTTTGACAAATCTTCACGCCGCAAGCCAGCTTTGTCTCTTCTTGTTGCGACTCTTGTGGGTGCATTTGCTGCACTGCTGGCAATGTTTTTGTCACCTGCCAACGCCTTGCGGATCAACCCAGAAATTCCCACGCCAAACTTTATTGAATTGATCACTCGTTCACTTCAATATGCCTTTTCTTTTATAGAATCTTCCTTTAAGACATTGCCTACCCCATCACTTTTTACCTTTTTGATCTCTGCTCTCGCTTCCTTTGCGCTGTTTTCTGAACAATCGAAAAAAGATATCCACCCGCGCTTTTGGCTTGCTTTTATTTTGATTCCTCTCATCACATATGGCTTACTAATTGCCATTGTAGCTCCCAGCGCATATGGGCAGTCTTATCCTGTGGAACGTGTACGGTTCCCTGCACATTTTGTTTTCACAGCCGCATTGCTATCATTAGGTATATGTTTTGGCTATTACATATCACAACTCAAGCTTCCAAATTTTGCACACGGATTTGCTCTCGCTCTCCTAACATTATCCATTCTGTATCCATTCTGGACCAGCAGATCATATATTGCACAGATTCCATACATGCATAGATGGTCTGCTTATTGGGATGAACGTGTGATTTATATTGAAGAACTCAAATCTGAAGGTCAGACGGATCTCAGAATTCCCGCCTTGTCTGGCTTTTTCAATACAAAAGAATTGGATATTCGCGAAAATTTTTGGGTCAATCAATGTGCAGCACAGTATTATGGTGTCAACTCCATTAGTGCCATAACAGCACCGGACTCGCCATGAATTATCAACCTATTCTCGTAACAGGCGCACATCGCAGCGGAACGACTTGGGTGGGAAAAATGCTTGCCGCCAATGCAAATATGGCGTATGTCAGTGAACCTCTGAATGTATCGCATCGCCCAGGTATTTTTCGCGCGCCTGTCAAGCATTGGTACACATATATCAACAACGAAAACGAAGCTCAGTACATTCCAGCTTTTCATGAATTACTTAATTTTGAATATCATACTTTATTGGAAATTCGTTCCATTCGCTCTACCAAAGACTTTCTTCGCATGGGCCGTGACTTTCACACATTTCTCATCGGAAGTTTACAAGGCAGGCGTGCCTTGCTCAAAGACCCTTTTGCCCTTTTTTCTGCCCCCTGGTTTGCACAAACATTAAATTGTCAGGTGGTTATGACCGTTCGTCACCCTGCTGCCTTTGCCAGCAGCCTCAAACGTCTTAATTGGCATTTTGATTTTCGTAACCTCTTGGATCAACCTGCTCTCATGCGTGATTATTTGGAAGCGGATCGAGCAGAAATGGAATTAATTCAGTCTGATGATATTATCGGCCAATCTGCATTGCTCTGGCGAATCATTTATCGCTTCGTTCACTCAACTGGTCAGTTACACCCAGACTTCAAAATTGTCCGCCATGAAGATTTGTCGCTAGACCCCGTTGATGGATACAAAGCATTATACGAATCCCTCGATCTTAAATTTGATGAAAGAGTTAAAAAGTTTATTCTTAATTCCAGTAATTCCGAAAACCCATCTCAACTCTCAAAGAAAAAGACTCATTCAGTAAAATTAAACAGCCTGGCTAATATTAGCAATTGGAAAAAACGGTTGACAGTAGAAGAGATTACTTGCATCCGCAAAATGACCGAAAGCGTTTCTGAGTTATTTTATTCGGATAAAGAGTGGGAATAATAATGAAGCCAATTCCATTGCCTCGTGTTTCGATTATCACCCCATCTTTTAATCAAGCAAAATTTCTTGAGCAGACGATCTTATCCGTGCTTGAGCAGGATTACCCACGTATCGAATACATCATCGTGGACGGAGGCTCAACGGATGGCAGCGTTGATGTAATAAAAGAATACGAAGATAAGTTAGCCTGGTGGGTCAGCGAACAAGACAAAGGTCAGACCGATGCGATCAACAAGGGATTTGCCGGCGCAAAAGGCGAAATCCTCGCATGGATCAATTCAGATGATACTTATAATCCTCACGCTGTGGGGCAAGCTGTAAAATATTTAATCGAAAACCCTGAAGTTGCGATGGTATATGCAGATTGTAATTTCATCAATGAAACTGGAGATGTGATCGGGAAGTTTAATTCTGCGCAAACGGATTACCGTCGCTTGCGAGAAGGCTATATCCACATTCCGCAGCAAACCATGTTCTTCCGTGCTAAATATTGGAAGGAACTTGGCCCGCTTGACCCATCGTTTTACTTCGCAATGGATTATGATCTGTGGACTCGCATTGCGTCAAAAGCACCGATTAAATATTTAGCTGGACAGATATGGTCAAATTTTCGTATTCATACTACAAGCAAAACGAATGTATCGGATGAACGCGGCTGGCAGGAAATGCTGCGTGTACATTATCGAGATGGTGGTAGTTTCTTTTCAATAATTGTGGCAAAATACTATTTGAGAAAAATCATTGGCCCACTTTGGAAATGGCGAATTCGCAAACCCGTAATTGGTAATTCGTAATTCGTAATTTACCAATTACTCAAGAACCTGACTTATGAATTACCTTCTTACTTCCCCCTCTCTTGAAGACATTATCCGCTTACTAAAAGCATGGCGATTTTGGGTATTAGGTGCAATTATAGGTGCTATTCTCGGAGCGGCACTTTTTTATATTGTCCCGCCCCCATATCGGGCCCGTGCCACTGTCAATGTGGACTTCAATCTTGAGCAAGCCTGGCCGCAGGAAACTGACCGTCAACAATTTTATTATCTTGAACGTGAATCACGCAAGCTCGAGGAGATTGCGTGGTCAGATGAGATCATGAGTCAGCTATCTTCTCAATTTGGAATTACAGTTGAGGATTTGAGGAATAATAAATTTCAGCTTAGCCAACCCGCTGAAGCAGGCTGGCATTTCTATGCTGATGATAATGATCCTATTATTGCGGCATTACTTGCATCTGCATGGGCTGAGGCTTTTGTTCAAAAAGTGCAAAAAGTAGTAGCTGAAATCGACACTGGTAATATCAATCAATTTGTAAAACTCGAAGTAACCCAATCCGAAAATTTACCAAAGGAACGAAGCATTCCTTTAAGTGGATATTTACTTGCAGGCTCCACAAGTTTTCTTACACTATTTGTTTTTGTTATGTTGTTCATCAAGCCAAAGAATAAATGAAGAATCTAAATTTCTCTTTAGCAAATCTCCCGCGCATCCTTTGGGGATTAGCTCTGCTTACTGTACCCGTCACAAGTTTTAGATGGTTTCCTTTTCTCGGTGAAGGCACACTGGTTCGCCCACTTTCTTTATATCCGCTGGCATTGCTATTGCCGCTTTTATTGATTCAGGCATTTCGTAGAAAAACAAATTTATATGTATCAGGTGCGTTTGTTGCACTTGGGGTATTTATCCTTTTTGTTTTTACAATATCCAGCTTTGGCATTTTGATCGACCCGATTCCTCTTCGCGGACAGGAATATCTTGGCCGGGCCATCCGCGCGTTGGCAACTCTTCTTATTGGAGTCATCTTTTTCATCTCAGCCGTTTGGATGAACAAAGATGAAAATGATTTTCGTTTTTCAGTGAAATGGGTTTTTGCTGGGTTATGCCTCACAATTTTGTGGAGCGGATTACAGGCAGTTACTTTTTATACAGGTTTGCTTGATAAGGAAATGGTCACGCATTGGCAATTGGCATTTTCGATGCGCGAACTCGTGCGCACGAATCGTATCTCAGGCTTTGCATACGAACCTGCCTGGCTGGCAGGTCAGCTGGCTACGATATTCATACCATTTCTTTTCGCATCCATTCTGACAAAGTTCCGCCTCACACGTTTCAAATGGCTGGAACCTATTCTGTTAGCATTGTCTTTGCTGATACTTTTGGCTACCTATTCACGTGGCGGGTTGTTGACCGTAATAGCCGCGGCTGGACTTACATTTTTATTTTTTGGCCATGATATGCTACGCTCAACATGGATATGGTTTATCAACGGTTTTCGCGGCCGTGCCATGGATATGCTCTTTCGCATTGGAATGGTCGTTGTAGTCATTGGGGTATTTGCGGGATCATTTCTCTTTTTAAGTCAGAAAAATTTCTTCCGCCGTTTGTGGGAAACAGATGCAGAGAATCTAAGTGAATATATTATAGATATCAATGCAGGAGCGCGCGGTGCATATTCCGCAGGCGCAATGGCCGCCTATGAAGAATACCCATTAACAGGTGTGGGCCTCGGCGCAAGCGGATTTTATATTTACCAGAACTTACCAGATTGGTCGTTGACTACTGTGCCTGAAATCGCAAAACAATTGAATCCTGAGAATCGTTTGTATCCAAACCCAAAAAACCTTTATGTGCGTTTGCTGGCTGAAACAGGCTTGATCGGTTTCTTTTTGTTTATTGCTTTTCAGTTTTATATTCTTAGTGACACACTTTCGCTTTATCTTCGTAAGGAATCTTGGGCGCGCTTTGCTGCCATTGGAGGAGCCTTTGCATGGTTTGCAATCGCATTTTATAATGTCACACAGGATTCGCTTACAACGCCAAACATTTGGCTGGTTTCGGGTATCATGGTTGGGCTATCTGCAACTTCATCACACAAGGAAAAATAATGATCGTTCTCTCCGTTGGAATGCCGCGGGCTGGCTCGGGTTGGCATTACAATCTAATTCATGATTTGATGGAAACTACAGGTTCTGCAGATGCGCGTGATATCCGCGAGAAATATGGTTTGCAAAAAATTCTTACTGAAGTTAACTGCAATATTGGTGTTCTCTCCGCGCGCAGATTAGGAATGGTGACGCTGCCTGCGTTGATGGGAAATACCTTTGTCATCAAAGCACATTCAAGCCCGACAAATTCATCGCGTCTTCTCTCAAGCCTCGGCCTGCTACGCGTCACATATATTTATCGTGACCCGCGCGACGCCATGCTTTCAGCATTTGATTTTGGACAACGTGCTCTTACGAAGGGACGCCCTAACGCCTTTTCGCATTTATCTGATTTTGAGAAAAGTGTAGATTTTATGATGGAATACGTTTACATTTGGGAGAAATGGTTGGCCGAAAAAAATGTGCTTATCGCCCGATATGAAGACCTGTTGACGAACTATGACGTAGAATCATCCAAACTGATAGATTATCTCAAATTAGACGGAAGCAGGCCTCAGGTCCGCGCTGTGATCGAAAAATACCGCCCTGACGCAGCAGAGGGCCAGCAAGGTCTCCATTTTTTTAAGGGAAAAATTGGCCGCTTCCGTGAATCCTATACTGGTGAGCAGAAATCTGTTTTGGAGAAAAAACTGGGGTCATATTTAACTCAAATGGGATATGATATATAACAAGGTGTAAACTTGCTGTAACGCCTTTCAAGTTGTCGACTGTGAGGATTTTCGTTATTATTGGGAAGTATGATGCGTAGATTTGAAACTCCATATATGGCAGACTGGTTTGCCATTTCCTTGCGTTGGGTCATGTTCGTTGGCCTGATCGTTTCGCTTGGCCTTGGACAAAAGTTGGAGCTCGCCCTATCATGGCCCCTCGGCTTAATGGTTGCCTGGAATCTTGGGATGACAGCATTGACAACCTTGAACATCCGCATGAAATATCATCGGTTTATTAGTATTTTTGTAGACCTTATATTAACGGGTGCTTTTTTTCTGGTGCAGGGTGGTTTGCATGGCCCTGCATTTTGGGCAGGTTTGTTACCGATCTTAACTGCTTCAATTTATTTCGAATTTTTTGGGGCATTGATCTCTGCGATTTTATTCTCAGCTCTTATCATTTATACGAGTACACAAGTTGAGGGAGAGCTTTCTCTTGCAATCCCCACTGCAGTTGTAATGGTTACGCTGAGCCTTATATTTGGGTTTCTTGGCCGTCGTATGATGGCGCATATGCGGAAAAACCGTTCCTTGTATTTCGATTCGGAGGACAGGAAACAGGCCATCCAAAATGAGCGTATGCGCGCCATCTACGAATTGACGTCAGCGCTTTCTTCTACATTAAGTTATAAGCGTGTGCTCGAATCTGCATTGGATATGAGTGCTGCTGCTTTGAACCCTGACCCTGATGAACAATCAGTAAGCGATCCTCTTGTGAGTGCAGTGATGCTATTCAACGGGGGTAAATTGCGGATCGGATCAGCGCGACGATTTACCACTCCTGATATGCGTGTGACCTTTGATGCTGCGGAGGGTCTCCTCAAAAAAGCGCTTGATGAAGGTGAGCCGATTATCTTCAAAGATATTGGATATGATCCTGAACTTGGACACATCATCGCGTTAAGAACTTGTACAAGCGGATATTTGTTTCCTTTGCGCAGCGGCTTTAACGTGTACGGTGTGCTTTTATTCGCGCATCCCGACCCTGAATATTTCAACTCGGAACGCCGTAACTTACTTGATATTATTGGCAGACAGGCAGTGATCGCAATCCAGAATGCGCGTTTATATCAGGATCTTGTGGAAGAGAAAGAACGCATGATAGAAGTTCACGAAGAAGCTCGCAAGAAACTCGCACGTGATTTACACGATGGGCCCACACAGTCAGTTGCAGCAATGGCAATGCGGCTTAATATTACAAGGCGTATGATGGTGAAGGATGTTAAGGGTGCGGGGGAGGAGATTGTAAAACTTGAAGAACTAGCGCATCGCACTACAAAAGAAATTCGCCATATGCTCTTTACCTTGCGCCCGCTGATATTAGAATCTCAAGGTCTTGCCGCCGCCGTGCAAGCCATGGCCGATAAAATGATGGAAACATATTCTCAAAAAGTTACTGTCACCGTGGATGAGCGTGTGACGACTCAACTGGAAATGGGCAAGCAGGGTGTGATCTTTTATATTGTTGAGGAAGCTATCAACAATGCTCGTAAACATGCATCTGCCGAAACCATTGCAGTGCGTTTGCGTCAAATGGAAGAGGGCATCGCCTTATTGGAAATTGTAGATAACGGGGTTGGGTTTGATATAAAATCCATGACGCAGGCTTATGATAAGCGTTCAAGCAGCAGCCTTGGTATGGTGAATTTGCGTGAACGCGCTGAACTTGTAAATGGCCTGTTCCAAATGGATTCAGCACCGGGGAAAGGAACGAAAGTGCAGGTATATATTCCTCTCACAGAGGATGCAGCGGACCGCTTGCATCACGCGCGTTCAAAAAAATAAAGATCGTAATGCTTATGAACGACCCATATTTTTATTAAGTCTGAAATATTTCCCTCAAAATAGGAATTGCATTCATCACTGCTTTGGCCCGATGGCTGAAGCGGTTTTTTTCTTCTTGTTCCAATTCAGCCATTGTTTTATTTAATTCTGGTAATAAAAAAATAGCATCATAACCAAAGCCACCAGTACCTCTTTCTTCAGGGATGATCTCGCCATAACAATTACCTTCCGCTACTTGAACATCCTTTTCTGATGTGGCAATTGCGATTGTTGCATGAAAGCGTGCCTTCCATGGGCGAGGTTTACCCTTGAGATTTTCAAGCATATAGGCGCGGCGATCTGCATTTGATGCGTTGAGCTTGGGAGAATATCGCTTGGAAAATAAACCGGGCGCACCATTTAATGCTTCTACTTCTACGCCCGAATCATCCGCAAGGGAAGTTAGTCCGCTGGCATGGGCGAAAGCCACAGCTTTCTTGATGGCGTTTTCTGCATAGGTTGTGCCATCTTCGTCAACTTCGAGATCCAAACCAATATCAAAGGGTGTGATGAGTTCAATTCCAGTATTTTTCAACAATTCTTTTAACTCTTTTACTTTCCCATTGTTATTTGTTGCGATAAGGAGTTTTTCCATTATTTACCTGTTATCTTTTCTATTGCCCATTTTGCATGTTCACGTATCAGGGGTTCATCACGCGCAGCTTCCATGGCTTGTTCTAAAATGGGAATATCATTTTTATTTCCATTGTTTCCAATGGCAACTGCTATATTTCGCAGATAACCGCGTCGCTTGGCACGTTTGATGGGGCTTTTCTTGAAGCGCTGATTAAACTCAACGGATGTCAACAACAAGTCTGAGGTTAAGACAGGAAGCGGAATTTTCGGCTCAAAAGCAGGGTCAGCTTCTGGTGAAAATCGATTCCACGGGCAGACCTGCTGACAGATATCGCATCCGAAAATCCAATCTTGCATCGACGAACGTAACGCCAGAGGAATGTCATCTTTAAGTTCGATGGTGAGATAGGAAATGCAACTACGTGCATCAATAGTGCGGTTTGGAAGAATACATTGTGTGGGGCAAGCGTCAATACAACGTGTGCACGTGCCGCAATGGTCAGTAGCGAAGGGTTGATCTG
This sequence comes from Anaerolineales bacterium, assembly GCA_014379595.1. GTDB lineage: Bacteria > Chloroflexota > Anaerolineae > Anaerolineales > Villigracilaceae > Villigracilis. Next base: position 58,543 of record JACMLM010000033.1, on the reverse strand, counting down.
ACTCAAGCTCAATGCCCAGTAGTATTTCCGCGAGCAGAAAATAGGAACCAGCTTTAGGGTTGATAAGCATAGAGTTTTTGCCGATCCAGCCTAGCCCTGCTCGTTGAGCCAGGTCGCGTTCGAGGATTGGGCCTGTATCTGTGTAATAACGATTGGGAATTGGATGACCAACTTGTTCTTCGATAAATTCAACAATTAATTTCAGGCGTGGAGGAATAATATCGTGATAGTCATCACCGAGAGCATAAGCTGCAATTTTTTTATCACCAGAAATTTTTTCACTTGGAGATGAATAAGGTATGGCGAGTACAAGAATGGATTTACACTCAGAGAGTATTTGTTTGGGGTCCGAACGGCGAACAAGGCTTTTTTCTTTTGCAAGATAATCCATTGTGCCGTGATGGCCTGCGTTGAGCCATGATTCGAAAACTGTGTAATGCAACGGCGGCCCACAAGAAGTAACGCCAGCCAGGATAAATCCCAGCTGGCGCGCTTTTTCTTTGATGGCTTGTGTAAGATTGTCGTTCAAAACTTTATTGCACAATGATCTTGCAATTAAGCTCTACTCCAAATGGAACACCGCTAGCAGTTGCCATTTGCCAGGCACTGATATAGCTGCCGACCTGATCAGGAGCCTTTAGAGTTACAGAGACTTCAACTTCCTGGCCCACTTCTACAACCACACTGAGTGGAATAGGCTGACCATTCATTCTTTCTCCATATAAATAAAGTAATCCATATCCCTCACCCCAAGTACAGATACCTGTATTTTTGATCTTCCATGTTTTTACGAATTCCTGTCCTGGGGTCATTTGTGTTCCATCTAGTATAGTTACATCCACAGTGTTGTTATCAATAGATAGGTCGTTACATGGAGCACCAGGAGTGCCGAGAGCAATTTGAGTGGGGTCAGTTGCAAAGGCAAGTGTTGCTGTTTCTGTTGGCAACTCTGGGATGGGTGTCTCTGTTGGAGGCAGAGCTGTAGGTGTAAAGGCAGATGCTGTGAGCGTAAACTCTGCCACAACTGTATATGCTGCCGAGGTACGAATTGCAAGAACATCAGGAGTTGGTTCAATCGGTGTGGCGGGTGCACACGCAGCGAGAATCAGGATGCTGGTTAAAGCCATGATTGGCAATTTTGTTTTCATAACTACCTCCTTATTCGGATTACTGCTTTAGCTTATTCTATAGGACGATAATCCAAATGGAAACAAGCGGACCAAAGAAGTTACCTGCGTCATCTTTCATTTTCCAATAACCTTTATACTCTCCAGCTTTATCAGGCGTAACCAGTTTAACGATAAACGTTTGACTGTGGCCTGGCTTGGTGTAGTCACCGGGAGCGTTTTTCTTTAGAACGATACTATACCCTTTAATTTCGGGGTCTGAAAGATCAGCCATATAAGTGAAAGAATAGCCTTCATCCCAGGTGCAGGTGCCGGTGTTAAGAATGGTCCAGCCTTTGGAATAATTTTTTTTCGCGACGAGTTTGTCCTGATCAAAAGGTTTAGTTTCTCCTACATAAGCGCCATCATTGCATCCATTCTTTGTCGTAAATGTCGCAACGACCCCACCTACTGTTGCAATAGGCGATGATAATGGAGTTAAGCCGGGCTGTTGTGTGTTAAATGCAAAGGGTGTATTTGTACCGGCAAGAGCGGAAAATGTAGGAATATCTCCCAATGTGGCTGTTGGAAGAGGCGTATTTGTTGGCAATGGAGTTGGGGGAATTGCCAACGCGGTCTGAGTCTGTTGTAGAGCGGCCTGGGTTAATACAATACTGACTGCTTCTGTTTGAACTATACCTGGATCCTGTGTGGGAGCTGGGGTGGCGCCAAGATTGCACGCATTCAAGGTGACGGCTAGCATTGCCATAATTACCAGCCAAAGTGACTTGCGAAATTTCATGTTAATAACCTCCGAAAATGGTTAACTTTATTATAACGCACCTATGGCGTGGGTGTCTCAGTTGGTGTATCCGTTGGCGTTGGAGTAAACGTGGGGGTGAATGTAAAAGTCGATGTAGCCGTAGATGTAATTGTATGTGTAGATGATGGTATGGATGTAGGAGGTGGGACACCCTGACGAATGATATGAGGATTAAGCCAGATGGCGTTATCGTTATTATTTGAGCCATTGGCATTTACTACAAGAATAAATTTCACAGTGCTGCCAGCAAGGCCGCTTAAGTCGAGATCAACCGGGTAATACTTGCCTTCATATGCTTCGTGCCAGCTTGCCAAAGTTTTCGTCTGTCCATTGTTCCTGTAATCCACTCTGAAGATCACATCGCAGTTTTTCGAGTTATACTGGCAATTCACCAGAGCGCGGAAACGATCTCCTGCCTGAACTGTGAAAGATGGGTACTGCCCAGTGATGATGCCGTTTGTCTTATCCTGTGGTGAAGTAAGTAAACCCGGTTCATCCTCTGTTGTTCCATTTTCCATCACAGGTGCATTTAACTTTAGAACAAATCCTTTTGAGTCGCCGTCTGTGCCCGGGCAGGGGAGCGTGGCATTATTATTTTCCCAATCGGCATTGCAATAATTTGTAACAAAATCATAAGCAACATAACCTGGGCCTGTAACTTTTATATCAACCCAAACAGCAGTGTCCGCTTGCGTGCCGATACCAAATAATGAGCCGCCACTGTTGCGTATTTTCCAATAGCCGCGATAGTTTCCATCTCTATTTGGGGCTATAAATGTTACTGGAATTTCAATATACTGTCCCGGGCTCACGTTTCCAGCAAGTGCAATAGCAGAAGGTCCGCTCATGGAGTCGCCGCTGGTGAATACAAATGAGTAGGATGGAGTCCACGTGCATGTCCCTACATTTTTAATACGCCAAATTTTGACGAATGTATTGTTCCGTCCGACAACACTGCCATCTGGGTATGTTACGTCAGCCAGAAATTGAGCCGCATCACATTTGGAAACTGGAACAGGCGCCTGCAGAATAGGCGTATTCGTCACTGGAATAGAGCCGCTCAATGTAGTAGTTGGCAGGGGAAGGCCAGGAGTGGCTGTAAAACCTGATTGTGTGCCGGCAGCTTCGAGCGTTTGCGCAGAGGCGGTATAGAGTCCATTTAAGGTGGCAAATGTATCTGGCGTTGCCGCGTCAGCTTGAATATTACAGGCAAGTTGGGCAATCATTATTGTAGTAAGGAATAAAATTAAAGGTGATTTTTTAGTGAACATGGATCCTCCGTTTGCTTATCTCAATGATTAAAGACGAAGAGACCAGATGAATTGTTCCTGAATATAGAAGAAGCCAGCAAGCTGACTTCTTGTGTTGATTATCTTATGGACACTCAAAAGTAAAATTTACCACCTGTTCTGGATAATCAGGATTTGTGATCTTAAAAGAGATCCATTTGGGACCTTGGGTGTTGGCGCGCCCAAATTTCCATTCGCGCGTAAATGTTTTTGTACCTGCTGCTTCCATGGTAAATGTTTTGGGACTTGAGTCATTGCCATCACTTTGATCCCAATAGTAAGTAAAGTCTACTGGGCCGCTTGTTGAGACAGTAGCATTCACGGTAAACAGGCTATTTGCGGGGCAGCCTGTTTTTGGTTCACGAGTTATGCTAGTGGTTATTGAAGCGATTCCATATTCTGGATTTTCTTCAGAAGAAACAGCGATCACCGTAAAGAAAGCCGCATTATAACTTCCCACGCCGAATTCAATGCCTTCCGGAGTTTGGAGTTTCCACTCAGATTTGTAGGTTCCATCTATCGCAGGTGTAGTTAATACAAGAGCAATGGGAATCGTTTGGCCAGGGCCAGTAGCCTGAGGTAGGTTGTAATAGTAAGCTCCGCCCAATATGTCACCAGACCAAAATACGATTTTATAGTTTGTATCCCAAACGCAGTTGCTTGTGTTGGTAATTTGCCAAACTTTTGTGAACTGTTCGCCGGGCTTGTAGATCGTACCGTCAATAATCGTCTCGCTCTCAAGACTGGCTTTGGCGCATTCTGATGTAGTAACATTTGCAGGCACAGTTGGAGAAGCTAGCGGAGTGAGTGTGGGAGAAAGAGCGAAAGGTGTCTGGGTAATTATTGTTGATGCAGGTACAGAGGGTGTTTCTGTACTCGTTGGTTCTGCGTTTTGTGCAGCAACGGTCTGTGCAACAGCGGTGGATATGAATGGGTCCTGTGCGTTTCCCGCGCTGCAGGCTGTAGCCAGAAAAGTTAAGATTAAGAGGGTGTTTAAGAGTATATATTTTGTTGTTTTATACATTTTTTTCCTTTCATTTACACAGAGTATTATACTGTTAAAGAGAAACGCCCGGAGTGACCGGGCGTTCTGTATTAATAGATACTAATCTGTTATGGGCAAGTAAAAGAAGCCCGCCCAAATTGTTGGTTGTTGGGAGTATCTATATAAATGTCGATCCAATATGTCCCCGGGGCAGATACAGACCATGTGGTATTAACAGACTGTGTGCCGGCCGCTGAAAAAACAACTGCGGGATGGGAAACACCGTCTATGGCTCCATCGCTTCGGACCCAGTGATAGGTGACAGAACCTGCACCATTTGTAGTAATACTGGCTGTGGCAGTGAATGCTCCACATGTGCCTCCATTCGTAACTGGTGCACTACTAACTGCAAAGGCAGGAGCAGATGGGCTTTGCACCTTTATATCGACGTAGAAAGAATTTCCTTGATAGCCGTTAACTACAGGCACGAGCACGCCTCCATTTGTGGTGATACGCCAATAACCGCGATAATTGCCAGCAGTGGAGGGAGCGGTCAAGTTGACTTCAAGGTCGACTTCCTGCCCGGGATTTAAAGCACTGATGGCTTTTGATGCAGGCCCGTTCATCGAATCGCCATTATCAAACGCCATTATATAACCAGACCAGGCACATGAGCCAATATTTTTGATACGCCATTTTTTAATAAAAGCCTGTCCGGGTGTCATAACTGTGCCATCAGGAATGGTCACATCGGTAACAAATTGAGCAACATTACAGTTTGAAGTAGCTGTGGCCGCAGGAGTATTTGTTAATGGAATAGGAGTAAGTGTAGCTAAAGCTGGCAAGGGTGTGACACTAGGCGTGGCAGTACCCGATGCGGGGGTGGCACTTAGTAAAGCTTCCACAGTTTGTGCCGCAGCGGTGAGACTAAGTTCTTCGCCTTGATTAGCTGATGGCAGATTACATGCACCCATGAATAAGGTGATAATAATTAGCAGGTTAAACAGGCGTGTTTGTTTTTTCATATTACATTCTCCTTCAGAATAAAAGTATTTTACCGCAGGTTATCTTTCTTCATATCCCCTGCATTTCTTATGAGAATCAAAACAGGAGTTGTGACAACTCCTGTTTTAATGGAGCAGTTCGAGTTTAAGAAATATTCGATCAGTCTATTGGGTGGTTTCCACGTGCGCGCCAGCCATCCATAATCCCAGTTGTTCGCGTGTGGTTTTTTTTGTTTCTACAACTGCGACGATCTGACCTTGATACATAACAGCAATGCGATCTGATAACGCCATGATCTCATCCAGTTCGGCGGAAATAAGTAAGACGGCAACGCCGCGATCACGCATTTTTATGATCTCACCATGGATATATTCAATGGAGCCGACATCCAGTCCACGGGTAGGTTGATTGGCAATGACGAGTTTTACATTACGGCTGAGTTCGCGCGCGACGATCACTTTTTGCTGGTTGCCGCCAGAGAGCTTGCCTGCGTTTACAAATGGAGATGGGGTGCGTACATCAAATGCTTTGATAAGTTTACGTGAGTTTTCATCCAGCGCTTTTGGCTGAATTACACCGCGCTGACTAAATGGCGAATGATAATAGTCGCAAAGCGCCATATTATCTGCAACACTGTAGGATAGCACGAGACCATGACGTTGACGATCTTCTGGGATGTGAGCAAGGCCGGCTTGAGTAATGATGCGCGGTGGTTTACCCGTTAGATCACGTCCATCAATTGTTACTTTGCCACCGGTGGGACGACGCAGGCCTGTGAGTGCCTCGGAAAGTTCAGTTTGACCATTGCCTTGTACACCTGCAATGCCAAGCACCTCACCACCCAATACAGAGAAGGAAACATTGTGAACTGTTTCCAGATCACGCTGGTCACGAACAGAAAGCCCCTCTACCTTTAGAACTTCGCCTTCCGCTACATGATCTTTCTTGTTCACGGTAAGGATAACCTGACGCCCAACCATCATATTGGCTAATTGTGCAGAATCTGTTTCCGATGGAAGGACCGTATTAATAACTCGCCCCGCTCTCATGACTGTAATGCGGTCTGCAACGGCAAGAACTTCTTTCAGTTTATGTGTGATAAAGATGATCGAAACACCCCGCGCGGTCAGGTCATGCATGATGCGGAAGAGGTCTTCAGCTTCTTGAGGAGTGAGCACTGCGGTTGGTTCGTCAAGAATGACGATCTCTGCATTGCGATAAAGGGTCTTGACGATCTCCACGCGTTGTTGGATGCCAACAGGCAGGGGACCAACCATTGCATTCGGATCTACATCGAGACCATATTGTTTGGAGATCTCATTTATTTTTGCGGCAACAGCATTACGGTCCAGCGAGCCGCGTTTGACTGTTTCATCGCCAAGCATCACATTTTCGGCAACTGTAAAAACGGGGATAAGCATGAAATGTTGATGCACCATGCCGATGCCAAGAGCGATGGAGTCATTTGGGGAATGGATCGCTGCAGTTTTTCCATTGACAATGATCTCGCCTTTATCGGGACGATGCAAACCGTAGATAAGATTCATCAAGGTGCTTTTGCCTGCACCATTCTCTCCAAGCAAGGCATGGATCTCACCTTTGCGTAAATCGAAATTAACGTTGTCGCTGGCAAGCACACCGGGAAATTGTTTAGTGATGCCTTTGGCTTCAAGGACGATATTGTTTTCTGACATAGACGGCCTCTTTATTTCTCGTACGGAACGCCATCGGCGGCAGGTGGTGTGGTTCTACCGATGATACCCGTAAGGATAAACATGGTGAGAATATAGGGTGTAAGACCTACAATATAGGATTCCTGGAGAAATGCCAATTGCGGAGGAATCACATCACGGAATATCTGCATGTTGATCAACATGGCTTGTGATGAGCCAAAAACAAGCGCCGCAGCCCACGCGCCGATTGGAGTCCAGTTCCCGAAGATCATGGCAGCCAATGAGATGAAACCTCGTCCGTTTGTAAGTAAAGGTTCAAAGGATGGAACCGATTCAATAGTGAAGTATGCACCTGCAAGCCCGGCAAACATTCCGCCAATAATGACATTGGCGTAGCGCATCTTGGTGACGTTAATACCAACCGTATCTGCTGCTTTGGGATGTTCGCCCACTGCGCGTGTGCGTAGTCCCCAACGTGTGTTAAACAAAATATAGTGAGATATAAACACCAATAAAATAGCGGCGAGTGCAATCGGTTTTTGATCGAATACACGGTTGATCGCTTGAATATTTCGCAAGCAAATCTCAGATGCTCCACAGATTGGAGCAAACAATTCTGTTAGTGGAATAATATGGAGTGTCTGCAAAACCCCGGGAGAACCAGGTACATTGCCGCCAAAGACACTGCCCTGCCCAAAAAACAATTGACGATTGAGAAAGCCTGTCAGCCCTACTGCAAGAATGTTAATGACCGTCCCGCCAATGATCTGATCTACTTTGAAAGTTACTGAGAGTGCGGCATGAAGCAAAGCCATTAATGCACCTGTGATGACGGCAAAGACTACACCAAGGATAATGCTGGTCCAATTTCCAAAACCAAAAATATGATATGAGTAAATAGCACCTAGCCATCCAAAGAATGCAGAGGTAAGCATCATGCCTTCAATACCGATGTTAACCACGCCTGCTCGTTCACAAAATACACCTGAAAGCGCACCCAGAGTTAACGGTGTGGCAACTGCAATTGTGGTTGCTAACATGCTGGTTATGATCAATAGCGGTGGTTGTTTTACCTGTCCAATAAAAACAACCACGCTGAAGAGAACAATAATAATTAGAGCAATGAAACCAAAACGTCTCCAGTCCATATTTGTCTCCTAGCCTCCCCAACCGCGAGTGAGCACAACGCGTTCGCCTTTGGATTTGATGCGATAAATATATCTAACGATAGCATCAGCTGCCACAAAGAGCAAGATCAAAGCTTGAAGCATGGAGATCAGGTCAACGGGCAATTGCGTGAGAAATTGCATGCGCGTTGCGCCATTACGCATGGCCGCAAAAAGAAATGACGATAAAACGATCCCAAGGGGATGAGATTTTCCAAGTAATGCGATGGCAATTGCATCATAACCATAACCAATGGAGAAACCAAGCTCATGGCGATAATTCAAACCTGTTACTTCGATGGAACCTGCCAAACCTGCCAACATGCCCGAGAGCAGCATGGTGACGATGATTGTCCTCTTGACGTTAATACCTGCATATTGTGCTGCATCTGGATTTAATCCCACTGTACGAATCTCAAAGCCAAGTGTGGTTTTGTTGAGCAGCCACCAGATTAAGAATGCCACGAGCAGAGCGAGGACAAATCCCCAATGAACGCGAAGCCCTTCAAAGAGCGGAGAGATGCGGGCACTCTCCGCGATCAAAGGCGTACGTGCAATAACATTGTTTGGGCTAGGGTCTTTCATCACACCGTTCAACAGGAATGATGTTGTATTTAAAGCAATGTAATTCATCATAATGGTATTGATTACTTCATGTCCGCCTGTATATGCTTTGAGTGCGCCAACGATACCTGCCCAAATTCCACCCATTAACATTCCAACACCAATAGCGAGTGGTAGATGAATTATGGCCGGTAGATCATAACCAAGCCATTCAGGTAAACCATAACCAATCAAAGCTGAAAAAACAGCGCCGACAGCCAATTGACCTTCTGCGCCGATATTAAACAAACCACCTTTGAATGCCAATGCCACTGCCAACCCGGCAAAGATATAAGGTGTTGCCCAAATTGCTGTTTCACTTAATGCTTTTGCAGAACCTAATGATCCTTGAATCAAACCTTTGTAAGCTAAAAATGGATCGCCGCCCACAATCTTGATAATGATGCCACCCAGGATTACAGCAGTTAGTATGGCAAGAAATGGAATTAGGCTTGCATTGGATATGGATTGCAGTATTTGACTTGTCAGCGAATTTGGCTTTTCCGTTTGCATCCTTCACTCCAGTGGTCCTGCGAATTATCAGTCAATTATATCAAATAGGGTTTGTTTCAAGAGGAAAATAGCGTTAAATATTTGATGCAAAAACAACCTGGCAAGTAATAAATTTCTTCTTAATAAAACAAAAAGGGAAAGAGGTTAACCTCTTTCCCTTTTATTACATCTAAATTTCTAAATTACGGCTTGACTGGAGGAACATTAGTTGTGACGCTTCCATCAAGCAAAGCGGCGTTGAGTTCTTCCATCATAGCGTTGACTTCGGCAGGAACTTCGCTCTCAAGATCGTGATATGGAGCATAACCAGCAAGACCAGTAAAGTTACCAGGTTTGATGGAGCCATCTTTAGCGGCAGCAACAAGATCAGCAACACCAGGAGTAATGAGTTTCATTGCACTGGAGAGCATACGAGGAGCAGCTTCGGGCAAGGTCAAGTATTGGTCAGCATCCACACCAATAGCATATTTGCCAGCTTGGGCTGCTGCAGTGATAGCACCGTTACCGGTAAGACCACCACAACCGAAGATTGCATCTGCACCCTGATCCATCATGGAGGTGGCAGTTTGTGCACCCCATTCTGGGTCAGTGAAGGTCTTATCAAAGCCCACATCACTGTGGTACACAACGAATACTTCCGTGGTTGTGCCATTCAAGCCATCAGCATAAGCAGCACCGGCTTTGTAGCCTTCACCAAAGCGCCAAACGGGAGGAACAACATCGGTACCACAAACGGCGCCAATCTTGTGGCTCTCAGACATGGCAGCAGCAAGAGCACCAACGAGGAAGCCAGCTTGATCTTCAGGGAAGCCCAAACCAGTTACATTAGCAACATCGTTGGCTGCATCTTCATCAAACTCCCAAGCTTGAAACTGATCTACACCGATGAAGGAAATATCGGGGTAGGTGGCAGCGGCAGCTACAGTGGCTTCGCCAAGAGCAAAACCAACGGTCACGATTACATCGAAACCAGCATCGCCGAAGGTACCAATGTTCTTGGCATAGTCTTTGGCATCAGCGGTCTCAATGAATTGGACCAAATCTGCTACGCCATCTTCCTGAGATTTCAAAGCACCTTCCCAGGCAGATTGGTTGAAGGATTTATCATTGACTTTACCCACATCGGTCACGACGCCAACACAGAAGACTTCTTCAGTGACGCAGTCTTCCTGGGTGACTTCAGCAGGTGCCTCAGTGGCAGCAGGAGCTTCCGTAGCGGCGGGTGCTTCCGTAACAGCTGGTGCATCTGTAGCAGCTGGTGCTTCAGTGGCAGCAGGTGTGCCACAGGCTGTGAGGATCATCGAAGCGACGATCAACAAAGCCATAACAAAGTAAAACTTTTTCATTTTTTTCTTCTCCTCTAGAAGAGTAGGGATTTAATGGCCCTTGTACAAGGGCCTTACGACATGACTAGTATAAATCCTATTATTTTATTGTGCAAGCCTGAACCAATTTTATGGCTTCTCGTTGTTAACATTTGTCTTGACAACTCTTTTCCATAGACTTACAAGTAAAGTGTCCATTTCCTTTGTAAAACTTTCGGGGAATTTCTCATCAAATGGTACATATTTAATTTGACTTAATCGTGGCTCATTTGCATTTCCATCCTTTATCAGCTGCATCAAACTCTGGACCTCGAAGCTGGCATTCCCATAAATAGAAGTTATTACACTTGAACCTTCTTCTCCTAAAATCACACTCTGATCTCGCTCTGTGCCAATTGCATCTACTTCCACCTCGGATGCTGCACGCAGTGCGCTTTGCGCCGTTGCTCCACCCGCAGCAAAGATCACATCCGCACCGCGTTGGATTAATTTCTGCGCGGTCTCACGCCCCCAGGCTTCATCAATAAATAATTTTTCACTGCTCCCATCATCACGATAGATTACCATTACCTTTATATCTTCATCCACGAACTGGGCGCCTGCACGGAAACCTTCGCAATATCTCCACATCGAATCGATGCCAGATGTCTCACACGCCGCGCCGACAATTCGAGTCTCTGAAATACGTGCCGCCAATGCGCCTGCAGCGAATCCCATTTGATCTTCTGCAAACGTGATTGAAATAATATTCGAGCGTGTTTCTTCGTAGGGTTGATTCATTCCAACGAAAACAGGCACAGCCCCCTCTGGGGAATCAGGATACAGGTCCGCGCTGCGAAACGTCTCATCGAGCAAACCAATTCCTGAGGTGATGATCACATCGTATCCCTTTTCAGCAAAGTAGATAATATTCTTTTCGTAATCACGTGTATCAACTGATTCAATATATTCAATTTGATCCACGACGCCATTTGCTTTGGATTCTTCCAGTCCTGCCCATGTATCCTGATTAATGCCATGATCGTTAATGCCAAGCGTATCTGTTACCAATGCTGCGCAAAAGACATTCTCGCTAAAGCAATCATTTAAGTTCGCGCAAGAAGTCAAAGCTAAAACAACCAAAATGAAAAACTTATGGATCGTCACGTTGTAATTAGTTTTCCGTCCAGTCCAAATCCCATTCATTAGTTTCGGTATTCGTTACGCGGAAAATTGATTTCCCATCGCTGCTGATAATATAAATATCAATTTGGCCATCGCGGCTGGATACAAAGGCGATCTGTTCGTCATTAGCCGACCATGTAGGAGATAAATTTTCGCCTTTTTTGTTTGTTGGATCTGCGAACCTGATCACTACATCAATGGTCATCTTTGTGTCAAGGTCATATATCATGATGCCCGTTTGGTTTTTATAACTTCCGGCTGCATAGACGATTTTTGAGCCATCCTTGGAAAAAGATGAGCGACTGTCACTGTATGGAGGGATTCTTGGGGTGATTCGCTCACTTTCCTCTGTAGAAATGTCAAGCATATATAGAGCAGAACTCCCATATTGTAGGGATTGATAAAGGATCACATCATTTTTTGAAGACCAATCTGGATAACGGTCTTCGAAGGTGTTTTCTGTTATTTGCTCGTCAGTGCCTGTTTCTAGGTTATGAATATAAATTTCATAATCACCGTCACGATTAGATGAGAAAACAATCTTCTGTCCATCCGGCGACCATGACGGGTCAATATCATCAGATTTATCATTTGTGATTCTTATAATTCCTAAACCATCTGAGTTCATCACATAAATTTCAGAGTTTCCATCCCTTGTTGAAATAAAAGTGATTTTGCTCCCATCTGGTGACCATTTTGGTGAGAGATCATCAGCTTTATTATCTGTTAGGCGTACCATATCTGTTCCATCTGTGTTAATGGAATATATTTCCGAGTTTCCATCTTTATCTGAAACGAAAGCGATACGGCCTTGCTCTGGGGTGAGAGACTCAAGTTTGATATTTCCAGCAACCAGTTCCCAAATTTTGAAATTATCCACTTCAAACGTAGATGGATATCGTTGCTGGGCAGTGTTCGAGTTGAGATTTTGTTTGGATGAGGGCAGGCCACTTGGTGATGTAAGGATGCCAGCGTATCCACTTGCCAAACGGTCATCATCAATTTCGCCAACCTTAGTATTGTTTACATAGAAAGTGAAGTGGCTTCCTTCCGCTCTGACCGTGATTTCGTTGACTTCCCCAATTTTGACCGCCGAAGTAGAGATGTCCATCAATGTAGTATATTTATCAAGGGTGTAAATAAAAAACGACGCTCGGTTATTCTCGTTGATTTGAAAAAGATAATAATCGTCATAACTAGCCCTCAAGATCAAGCCAAATGAGTCAGCGAGGTTTCCGTCACTATGTTTAATTTCTACGCTTGCAACAAAATCTTCCAAAATTTCTATATCTGGAAATGACCAATACGTCCAACCAGTACTGGATTGGAAATCTAAAATATATTTCCCATCTTCAATTGAACGGTCTAAAGTTAGAAAGTCAGTTAAATAAGCCCCTACTTCCCATCTGTTTTTGTTATTCGTAAATTCATCATTGACCAGAAGCTTCCAGGCCGGGTCTGAGCCAATTTCTTGAAGGATATTTTCTTGCGATTCAGACGCCTCAGATTCTGACTGAGTTTCACTGGTTGTACTATTGCGAATGGCCCATAAGCCTAACCCACAAAATACAATAGAAAAGCAAAGTATCAAAGCAGTGAAGACTGCAACAGCTATCCAGGCATAGGTGTTTGATGAATCCTGGTTATTTTCGTTGGGTAAGTTTGTAATTGTCATATTACTGCTCACCCGGAAGCTTGTAAACTTTGGGAATTGCCACGCTTCACATTAAACATCACTGCCAAAGCGGCAGCCATGAAGACCGCCGCAAATAACCATAGCCAGCGATATTGATTTCCCATCACCCCTACCAGAACTCCACCAAGCGTTGGGCCAAGCACAGCCGCAAATTGTGAAGAAAAATAATATAAGCCAGTAAATGCACCGATACGTTTTTCATCACCATGATCGTAGACCAATGGCAGGCTGTTGACATTCACCATTGCCCAGAAGATTCCTATTAAGACCAAAACGATTGCAAAGGTGATTGTGTTTTGAATGAATAAGTAACCAAGCAACATCAAAATAGAAAGCCCAATCAATCCGACACGAATCACGGCGGCGCGCCCAAAGCGTGTGCCGAAATTCCCGGCAGGTACGGCGAATAGGATGAATGTAACGGTTACCAGTCCCGTATAGATTGAAGCTGTCCCTGCTTTCATGCCAAGCGTAAAAACTGCGAACGACGATAAACCCGTTTCGAGCGCGTTGAATCCCATAAACCAGAATAGGATGCCAAGCAATACAAAGATTCCGCTTTTATCCTGATGATCAAGGAGAGCCTTTATATTATCAAATAAACCGGGTTGTTTTTCGCCGTTCTCCAAGTGAATTTGTTCTGGTTCTTTTACAAAAATAAAAACGGTGATTAATGCCAGCGCGGCCACGATTGCGCCTGCTATAAATGGTGCAGCGCGTCCTAAGGAATTAAATAAGATCCCACCGCCAAAATAAGCGAGGAGTCCACCTATGCCGCCCATTAGGTTGATGATGCCATTTGCTTTGCTGCGCTCGTTTGGTTCGAAAAGATCTCCCAGCCATGCAACCGTCGGTGAGCGGAATAAAGACATGCCCAAGTTGGTGATTAAAATGAATACAGCAATTGCAATAAGCGATTGCGCGATGGGGATAAAGATAAACCCCAGTAACGCAATGGGCGCACCAATCAATATCCACGGTTTGCGCCTGCCAAAGCGATTCCAAGTCTGGTCGCTTTTTGTGCCAACCCAGGGTTGGATGAACATGTTGATAATGTTATCCCACGTCATAATAAAAAGCGCGAGACCGGGGGCCAGACCAAAGCCAACTATATCGGGAATGGAACGTCCTTCAGCAAGCAGTTGTTTTTCGAATTCGGGGTTGCCTGCCTGCAAGAAGATCGGTAAGTATTGATTGAAGATTGGCCAGATAATGCTGATTCCCAAAAAACCAAATCCGAGTAGTAATGTTTTGCCGTAGTTGAATTTTGTTGACATATTTCCTCCACATTATGGTTTACAAGTTGCAAATGTTTGGCTCTTACCTTTTCAACCTTCTAACTTTCCAACCTTCAACCGCTCAATAAATTTCAAATCTTCCTTGGTCAATTCTGCTTTCTCTAACATATCTGGTCTTTTATTGAATGTACGTAACAAGGCTTGTTCGCGGCGCCATTTGTCTATTTTTGCGTGATCTCCTGAAAGCAAAACATCGGGCGCTTTCCAGCCGCGAAATTCAGGCGGACGTGTGTAATGCGGATATTCGAGTAGCCCCATGGCATGAGAATCATCCTGTGCACCGGTGGGGTCACCGAGTACATCAGGCAATAAGCGTGCAATTGCGTCAATGAGGATAAGCGCAGGGAGTTCGCCGCCCGTTAGCACATAATCGCCAATGGAAATTTCATGGGTAACAAGATGCTCACGGATGCGTTCATCGATCCCTTCGTAGCGGCCGCAGATCAAAGCGATGTGTGGGTGTTGGGAAAATTCCTGAGCAATGCTCTGATTAAACACACGTCCCTGCGGAGTTAGCAAAATGATCGGGATGTTTGAAGCAGGCTCGGGCGCAGTGTGACTCGAATTTAATCCCAAAACAGATTCTATTGCTTCAAAGACAGGTTCAGGTTTCATCACCATCCCGCCACCGCCACCGTATGGTGTATCGTCGGTCATGTGATGTTTGTCGTGTGTGTAATCGCGGATGTTATGAACACGCACGTCGATCAAATTCCGTTCACGGGCGCGTTTAATGATGCTGGTTTCAAGATAAGAGGGAAATACTTCGGGCAGGAGGGTAAATACCTCAAATTTCATGGAGGGATTTTAGCATAGATTTTTCCGCGCCCTGTGATGTTAGAAGCAAATAAGAGATCAAGACCCTTGCTTGACTGTGCTTTGTTTACAATGGTAATATAAAACCATGTATTTAAAAGGAAGTAAGTGGAGTATGAACCACAAGCGGACCCGTCCAAACTGGTTTCGCATTATTTTGCTGTGCCTTTTGGTATTGGGTGGTGCATATGTCAATCGATACATTCTCCCCAACCAGCCACAACTGGGTGTGCCATCGCCAACACCAACGCGTGCGTCTGAAGCATTTATTACAGAAGCAGAAGAGCTTTTTAAAGCTGGGAAACTGGTTCCTGCAATTGCTGCCTATGAACAGGCGATTTTATCGAAGCCGGATAACCCTGCAGCCTATATAGCATTGGCACGTGTGCAGGTTTGGGCGGGTCGATATCCAGAAGCGCAAGAGAGCGCGGAAAGCGCCATACTGCTCAACGCAGATAATTCCATGGCACATGCTGTGAAAGCGTGGGCCTTGGATTTTCAGGGCGAAACTCTTCGAGCAGAGGACAGCATTAAACGTGCTCTGGAGCTGGACCCCAACAACGCAATTGCACATGCTTATTATGCAGAAATCCTTATTGATGCCAATAATAATGGTACAGGTGCTATTGGTGGTATTGAAAAAGCTATTGAGGAATCAAATATTGCGATTGGTCTTGCTCCAGATCTAATAGAATCGCGCCGCGCACGTGGATATGTTTTGGAGAATACAGGCAATTATCAAGAAGCTATTCCTGAATATAAAGCGGCGCTTGCCATCAATAATAATATTGCTGATTTGCACCTCGCTCTTGGACGAAACTATAGCAGGTTGAGTATTTACGATCAGGCTATTGCCGCATATACAGATGCCAATGCGCTTAATCCCGAAGACCACATGCCAGATTATTTAACTTCGCGTACGTATGCGACGATCGGTGAATTCTCCAAGGCGATGCAATTTGCTGAGACTGCGGTTGGAAATACCCCCACCAATACAAATTTGCGTGGAAATCTTGGCGTAATGTATTATCGGAATGCTTACTTTGAGGAAGCAGTTGAAGAGCTTGAATATGTGGTCAACGGTGGCTTTACAGAAGACGGCGATCCAGTGGAAGCAATTAATCTTGCACCCAACAATTCACTTGTTGCAGAATACTACTTCACTTATGGGCTTGCATTGTCGCGTTTGAATAAATGCAGCGAAGCTTTAGAAATTGCACAGTCCATTCTTGCAAGTATTCCTACTGATGAATTAGCGGTAGAGAATGCGAATGAGATCGTGAACCGTTGCCAGCAAAATCTTGAGCAGACGCCAACGCCTCCCACCTCGCCCGAGCCTGATGCTGTTTCAACTGAAAGTCTCGATGAGATAGCAACTTCTACACCCACGGTGACAGCTACACCATGAACATATATCATAAGCGAGCCATTTTTCGCCGCCGTGACGAATCCAGCGTGTACCGCATGTTCTTTTGGGTCATATTGATCCTGGGCGGTATTTGGCTGATCCGCTCTGTTCGACAAGGCGATATCAAACCGTTATTTTTACCGACCGCTACTCCTACACGTTTTGCAGGATCATATGTTCTTGAAGCTGAAGCTCTATTCACTGCCGGTAAATTGGATGACACGAAAGATGCAGAAGGAAATGTTATATCTAATGGAGCAATCTCATCCTATCTTGAAGCCACAAAAGTAGACCCGAACAATGCAAAGGTATGGGCAGACCTTGCACGCGTTCAAACTTATTCATCTGCGATGATCGTAAATCGTGACGATATTAAGGCTCGCCTTGCTGAGGCGCTTGTCTCTGCGGAAAAAGCTGTGGAGCTTGCGCCTGATGATAGTTACGTTCATTCCATATACGCTTTTACATTGGATTGGAATGCCGATTCGAGACTTATTGAAGATCCACGTGAAATCTCAAGACTGCTCCAAGAGGCCGAGCAGGAGGCTGCACGTGCCTTGCAATTGGATAATACCAATACGCTGGCATTGGCTTTCTCTGCTGAAATTCTTGTTGATCAGCAAAAATGGACACAGGCAGATCAAAACATTAAACAAGCATTGCAGCGCAATGCATCTCTGATGGATGTGCATCGCATAAATGCCTATGTGCTTGAGTCTTTGGGTGAATATGCGCTTGCAATTGAAGCGTATGATCGTGCAATTGCCATAACTCCAAATCTGACATTTTTATATCAGTATGCAGGTGCGAATTATCGCCGTCTTGCGTTTGACAGCCCCAATGAAGATATCCAACGTGAACTCTATGAAAAGTCGCTCGACTATTTTGCGCAAACCGCCCGTATAAATGAGCAGTTAGGTGTGCAGGACCCGGGTCCATATCTTTCGATTGCCAAGACGTATTCTCAAATGGGTGAATTCTTCATTGCCATTCGTAATGTGCAAAAGACAATTGAATTCGAGCCGAGTCAAGCTGAACTGTATGGGGAGTTGGGTGTGCTGTATCATAAGAATCGTAATTATGAGACTGGGATACTGGCGCTCAAGTGTGCGGTGCGTGGCTGTACTGAGGAAGAATCATGTGCTGGGCGGGGTGAGTGCGGCAAAAATGACATTCCCGCAGTTGTCATCGGGCTTCCCTTAACAAATGGAACTGTCTATTACTACGACATATATGCGTCAGAGTTGGCTGCGCTCCACAAACTGCCCAAAAATAACTATTGTCCTGAAGCGTTGTTGGTAGCTAGTGAAATCGAAGCCAAAGAATTTGATAACGACCCGAATATTGCTGCAGATATTGTAGTAGTTCGGAATATTTGCAATGATTTGCCATTTGGTATAAGTGCTGATTTAACTCCCACGGTTGAGTCTGCGATTCCAAGCGCAATACCGACAGCCACACCTTAAGTATTGTCCATCAGAGTTTTGTAAGAAACCATACAATCCCCTTGACGTTGCCTGTTTAAATAGGTAATATTGAATTAGCACTCGAAGCTATTGAGTGCTAATTTCGTGATTACTCAAAACCCAAAATCCTCATAGGAGACAAGAAATGGCAAAACTATCATTCAAACCCCTAGGCGGCCGTGTGCTCGTGGAACCGGTCGAACAGGAAGAAGTAACCGCGGGTGGCATCGTCCTGCCCGAAACTGCTAAGGAAAAACCTCAGCAGGGCAAAGTGTTAGCTGCTGGTCCTGGTGACCGCAATGACAAAGGCGAACGTATCGCATTGGACGTAAAAGTCGGCGATATCGTACTTTTCGCCAAGTACTCTGGTACTGAAGTCAAGATGGAAGGCAAGAAATTGCTCATCATGCGCGAGAGTGATCTTCTCGGCATCGTCGGTTAATCCCAATAAAGAAGAAAGTAAGGAATTATTACTATGGCCGCTAAACAAATTGTATTTTCAGAAGAAGCCCGCCGTAAGCTTAAGAACGGCATGACTGTTGTTGCAAACGCTGTTTCTGCAACACTCGGACCCAAGGGTCGCAACGTATCCATTGACCGAAAGTTCGGTTCCCCAACCATTACTCACGACGGCGTATCCGTTGCGAAAGAAATTGAACTCGAAGATCCATTCGAAAACATGGGCGCTCAGCTTCTTAAGGAAGCTGCCCAGAAGACCAATGACATCGCCGGTGATGGTACAACCACCTCCACCGTTTTGGCTTATGCCATCGTTACAGAAGGTCTGAAGGCTCTCGAAGCTGGTTACAACCCAATGCTCCTCAAGAAGGGCATTGAGCTCGCCACTGAGACCATCGTGACCGAACTCAAGAAAAACTCCACCAAGATCGACACTCGCGAAGAAATTGCCTCTGTTGCAACCAATTCCGCAGCAGACAGTGAGATTGGTGAATTGATCGCAGACGTGATGGACAAAGTCGGTAAAGACGGCGTTATCACTGTTGAAGAATCCAAGTCCATGCAGTTCGAGACTGAATTCGTCGAAGGTATGCAGTTTGACCGTGGTTACATCTCAGCTTACTTCATCACCAACGCCGATCAAATGGAAGCTCAGATCAGCGATGCTTATGTCTTGATTTATGACAAGAAGATTTCCGCCGCACAGGACATTGTTCCTTTGCTTGAGAAACTCGTTCAAGTTGGTAAACGCGAACTCGTCATCATTGCTGAAGATATTGACGGCGAAGCTCTTGCTACCCTCGTGTTGAACAAACTGCGCGGTATGCTCAATGTGCTTGCCATCAAAGCTCCAGGTTTTGGTGATCGCCGCAAGGCCATGTTGCAGGATATTGCTACCCTCACCGCTGGACAGGTCATCTCTGAAGAGACTGGCCGCAAGCTTGAGACCACCACTATTCAAGACCTCGGCCGCGCTGAGAAGGTTGTCTCTGACAAAGAGAACACAACCATCATCGGTGGCAAAGGCAAGAAGAGTGAAATCGAAGGTCGTATCAAAGAGATCCGCATTGAGATCGACAAGAGCACCAGCGATTATGACAAAGAAAAACTTCAGGAACGTCTCGCCAAGCTCAGCGGTGGTGTTGCCATCATCCGCGTAGGTGCCGCGACCGAAACTGAAATGAAAGAAAAGAAGCACCGCGTGGAAGATGCTCTCTCAGCTGCTCGCGCCGCTGTAGAAGAAGGCATTGTCCCTGGTGGTGAGATCTCCCTCATCAATGCCGCGAATAAACTTGATAAACTTGCCAAGGCACATGCTGAAGACGAGAATGAAGAAATCAAAGTCGGCATCAACATTGTCAAGAAGGCTCTTGAAGCCCCGATCCGCAAGCTGGCCTCAAATGCTGGCCAAGACGGCTCTGTCATCATTGACACTGTTCGCCGCACTGCAGCTGAGAAGAAGAATCCTAACATCGGCTTCAACGTTCTTACCGGTGAATATGTGGATATGATCAAAGCAGGTGTGATTGATCCTGTGAAGGTTGTACGCGGCGCACTCGAAAACGCTTCATCCATTGCAGCGATGATCCTCACCACTGATGTGTTGATCACCGATGTACCTGCGAAAGAAAGTGCTCCTGCCATGCCTCCTGGCGGCATGGGCGGCATGGATTACTAAACCGATCCATCAAGAAATTTGTAGGGACACAGCATTGCTGTGTCCCTACGTTTTTAATTTGTGGTATGCCCGCTCACGGGTATAATTCCACGAATGTTTTCACCCCCCCGTTTTTTACCTCAATTGACTTTAATGATTGTTTTGGGATTAAGTGCCTGCGCTTCTTTTTTAAACCCGGGCACGCCCACTCCCTCCATACCGACTTCTACGCCTGTGCCTCCTACTGCCACACCTCCGCCTTCGGTGGCAAGTGTTAATGGAGAGTATATTACTTCTGAAGAATTTCAAGCAGAACTTGAGCGTTATCAAGCTGCACAAGTTGAGCTTGGAATTTCTGTCTCAGATGATGAGGCGAATAAAATTGTTCTCGACGATTTGATCGCGCAGTTTTTGCTGGCTCAAGCTGCAAGGGAAGCGAATTTCAATTTAACAGAAGCAGACCTCAAGTCCAGAATAGATGCGTTGGCGGCTGAAATTGGAGGCGCGGATGCTTTATTTGCATGGCAAGCTGCTCACGGTTACGATGATGCGTCATTTCGCATTTCATTGAAGCGCTCCGCCGAATCTGCCTGGATGCGTGACAAAATCATTGCTGATGTGCCCAGTGTTGTTGAACAGATTCACGTGCGTCAGATTTTGACCTATAATCAGGAAGATGCGCTCGCCGCGTTGGAGCAATTGAACGCCGGCGCAGATTTTGATGAACTGGCTGGCTTATATGATCCAATTACATTGGGCGAATTAGGCTGGCTGCCGCGCGGATATTTGCTCGATGCAAAAGCTGATGAAGCTGTGTTCGCTTTGCAAGCTGGTGCATACAGTACTGTGATCGCAACAGATGCTGGCTTTCATATTTTCAAAGCTCTTGAACGCGGCAGTCATGCGTTAACGCCTGATGCTTTATTGACAGTGCAGGAACTTGCTGTAAAGAACTGGCTTGCTGAACAACGAGAAAAAAGTGCAATTGTTCTCACCCCATAAAAAGTTTAAGCCACTATCAAGGTGGTCAAAGTTATTATTTGGAGTCGCACATGAGCAAAAACAATTATAGTTACGAAGAAGCACCGAAGAAAAGTGCAGGCAAGCTTGAGTTGTGGGATATGTTAAGTATCGTCGTGCTTTTAATTACGCTTTGTATTGGTGCATATTTTGTTGCGATCTTTATTGCACCCAACTCTGCTTTGAATCCTTTTCCACCATCTGATCCATTTGCTCCTCCACCTGCTACGATCACACCCATTCAGCTCGAACCAACATGGACTGCTACTCCTGTTGCCGATACGACGGAGACACCAACTCTTTTCCCCACTTTCACACTAGAGCCTTCGGCCACAGCATTTTCACTTGTGCCTCCAACCAAAACCCCAACGCCAACGGCCACACCTAAAGCACCATTCTCCGCAACCATCACTTACATTGATAGCACGATCATTCACCCAGAAGCAGCCTGTAATTGGCAGGGCGTAGGCGGCACGATAGTGGATGCTAATAATGCAGATATGCTAAGAATTACAATTCGCCTGGTAGGTTTTTATAACAGCAAGACCAAGAATGAATTAACAGTCAGTAGTATTGCACCTTCCTATGGTAAATCTGGCTATGAATTTTTCCTGGGGACTGTGCCGATCTCATCCAAAGGACAGTTATATATTCAGATCCTTGATCAGGCTGGCTTGCCGCTTTCTGATAATATTTACATTGATACCTTCAACGATTGTTCAAAGAATCTTGTATTAGTAAGGTTTAAAAAGAATCCATAACCTGGAATTAACTTGAATACAGCTAGCAAAATATTCCTTATTGTGTTTGTGATTTCCACGCTGGGCGTCTTGGCGCTGTTTATGAACATACTGCCCAACCTCAGTTTTCCTGCGCCTGCGACTACAGAAACACCAGTAGTTACACAAATCCCAAATATTGTGCCAACAGCTTCGACAGATAACCCTGAGGTTGATCCATCGACACAAAACTCTAAAAATTTAGGATTTGCATTGATTGGTTCGGTTATCACCTCAGTGACTTCACTGATTGGTTTTATCACTACCACTATGATCGCATGGCGCAAGGAAAAACGCGAAGCATCTCTGGCAGACGTGCAACATAAAAAACTGGAAGCCGAACTTGAGAAGACTAAACTTGAACTTGAAAGATTAAAGGAAAGCAAGCCAAAGAGGAAGACCAGGAAATAAATTTAAAGACCGCCGCTCAATGAGCGGCGGTCTTTTTCTTGTTTACCTGTAAATGTTTTAACGATCACACTTCCAAATTCCACTGTTGATATTTTGAATGTTTGGCATGCACCACATCATCAAATAACTTGCGTAATTTTGTAGTGACTGGCCCCATCAGTCCCGTGCCAACCGGGCGATGGTCTATTTTCGTTACGGCAACCACTTGCGCGGCTGTGCCGGTCATGAACATTTCTTCCGCAATGAAAACTTCGGTTCGGTCAATTGACCGTTCCACCACTTCAAGCCCTAATTCATTATGCGCCAGTTCGATAATGGAGCGGCGGGTAATACCTTCAAGAATATTATCTGTGATTGGCGGCGTGATCAATGCCCCGTCGCGCATCATAAAAATATTCATCGCTGAACCTTCAGAGACATGTCCATTTTGATCCAGCACAATTGCTTCGTCAAACCCTGCGCGGTTTGCATCGGTTTTGATCAACGCAGAATTGGCATATGCACCCGCTATCTTAGCGCGCGCAGGAATGGAATTGTCATCAATACGCCGCCAGGAGGAAACGGTTAAGTGCGCATCCGCATCATTTTTTACATATTTTTCAAACGCCATTACGAACATGCAAAACTCATCTTTTAGATCATGCAAACGCACACCGATACCCATATCCGCTTTGTAGATGGTGGGGCGCAGGTACACATCCTGCTTCCAATCGTCAGCGCGTAAAACATCCAAGCTCAACTGGATCAAACTTTCCTCGTCATAAGGGATGTCCATCGACATCATGCGCGCCGAATTAAGCAGGCGGCGATAATGATCGTATGGACGAAAAACGAAGAGACGTTTCTTCTCTTCGTTCCAATACGCCCGCATGCCGCTAAACACAGAAGTTCCGTATAAAAAAGCATGAGTGGCAATTGTTATCTTTGCTTCGCTTAAAGGGACGATCTTTCCCTCGAAGAAGGCATGTTTAGAAAGGTCCACTTGCACCTCCAATAAAATAAGTGTGATGTTGTTTACACAGAAATTATAACCGATACAATCCGCTTCATTTTTGGACCTCAACCTGCTTCTATTTTTCAAATATTCCCTTGACGGATGGATGAATTCTGCTAAAATCTAATTCGATACTTATCTAATTAGATTTGCGAAAGTGAAATATGGATGCAACCCTTCAAATACTCGATTTCCTAAAAGCCATGTCCCATGCGGATCGATTGCGAATCATCGGTCTATTAACGACTCAGCGCGTTGCCAGCCGGGCTGATATCGTCGCAACGCTTAGGCTCCCGTTACGTGAAGTTGTAGATCATCTCGTATTCCTTGAACAGGTTGGAGTTATCCAGCAAAAAGAGGATGTGTATGAATTAAATGCGGATAATCTTGCTGTTCTTGGACGTGATCAATTTGAACATGTACGCGCGACCTATATCCCTGTTCCTGAACTTGATCAAAAGTCACAGAAAATTCTAAAGGCTCATTTGAATCCAGATGGAAGCATCAAGGAAATACCTATGCAATCAACAAAGCTGCACGTGATCTTGAATTATTTAATTCAAGCATTTGCTCCAGCTACCAATTACACAGAAAAGGAAGTGAATCAGATTTTGCGCCGATTCCATGAAGACACGGCTGGTTTACGGCGTGACCTGGTGGATGCCAAAATGTTAGCCCGAATTAGTGATGGTTCGCGTTACTGGCGTGTAGAAGAAGGTGCAATATGAGTGACGAAATGGTTACCTTCTTCAAAGCCCTTGCAGATGCAAATCGACTTAAGATCGTAGGTCTTCTAGCTCAACAGCCTTATAGTGTGGAAGAGCTTGCTGCGTTGCTCAACCTAAAAGCATCCACAGTTTCTCATCACCTTGCGAAACTTGCACAAGTTGGTTTAGTCAGCGCGAAAACACAAAGTTATTACAACGTCTATCAACTCGATGAAAAAGCCTTACAAAGCAAATCGCGGAATCTGTTCTCACAAGAGAATCTAGCCGCATCTGTTATTGATGTGGATTCAAATGCCTATGATAATAAAGTAGTTAAGGATTATGTGCGCAAAGACGGAAGCCTAAAGACCATCCCAGCTCAACGGAAAAAGCTGGAAGCCATTTTGCGTTATATAGTGAAATCTTTTGAAATCAATAAAAGATACAGCGAGAAAAAGGTAAATGAAATTCTAAGCAAATACCATGAGGATACAGCCAGCTTGCGGCGTGAACTTGTCGGCTATGGATTAATGAAACGTGAGGGTGGCGGAGGGGATTACTGGCGCGAATAAGTGTTGTATCGGCAGTTACGCGAAGCGTGCCGATACAACACTTTCAAACCATTACTGATTCAATAAGCTCGGAGAATTTCTTTAGATCAATGTTTCCGCCAGATACGATTGCAACGATTGGGCCCTGACCTGCTTTGCCAGTCAACGCGGCGGCAAGCGGCAGAGCTCCAGCGCCTTCTGAGATAACACGCGCCTTTTCCGCCATAAGCCGCATTGCTCGCTTAGTTTCTTCCAAGCTGACCACGATATAATCATCGACGATTGGTTTCATTCGTTCCCACATGCGAGGGAAAACACTCTGGCCGCCAGCACCATCAACAAAGGAAGGTTTCCATTCTTTAAATATTTGCGGTGATCCCATACTGAATGAAAGTGCTCCTGGAGCGGCGGTCTCTGGTTCAACACCCCAAACCTGAACATCTGGCTTGATTGCTTTTATAGCACTACCAACTCCTGTTATGAGTCCGCCGCCGCCTATGCCAGCAATGACTACAACTGTATCAGGCGCATCTTCAAGAATCTCCAAGCCCATAGTAGCATGACCCGCGATGAAGTTGTGATCGTCGAAGGGATGTATAAACGTCCCTTCCGCTCCGGGATATGAACGCTCCTCAAGAGCCTTCCACGCGACATCGTATGACACTGGAATGAGTTTTGCGCCGAGTGCCTTCATTCGCTCAAGTTTCGAGAGCGGGGCTGTTTCGATTGCAACCACCGAGCATGGAACCCCCGCTTTCCTTGCTGCGTAGGCAACGCCTTGTCCTGCATTGCCCGCGCTGATCGTCCATACTCCGCGCTTGCGTTCCGCCTCAGAAAGCATTGCCACCGCATTTGCAGCGCCCCGCAACTTATAAGCATTGATTGGTTGAAGGTTCTCAAGTTTGAGTCGAATATCTGGGAAACCTGGACCCAGTTCCAAGCGGATCAGAGGCGTTCGCACGATAGTCCCTGCGATGCGCTCGCGCGCTTCTTTTATCTCTGCCAGTTCTATAGGGCGGACAGTTTCAAGTGTTGTGGCCATTATTCGTTCTCCTGCTATTCGTAGAATATTTAGGATTGCCAAAATAGGTAATGGAACGGATTTTCATTATGTGCCTTTGACAATATGCTTATTAATGATGTTAAGAACTTCTGATGAAATAAACTGTTGGTGTATATAAAAGCCCGGTTGTAGAGAATAGGCTGTAAATAAACTATATAACCGGTGAATTAGGGTTAATCGGTTATTAGTCGTAACTACTATGACACCGTATTTTCGTGAACCTGCGAGCTTAACTTCTACTATGTCGCTCCAACTAATACGCAGATATGTCCATAGAAATTCGACTAATATACCTTCTTCATCAACACCTATATCTGAAAAACTCCCTAGATGAAGTATGGATCCCAAAATAAGGATTAGTGGTACAGAAAACATTGCAAAATAATATTCAATCAATGAATTGAAATCTGTCGATTTGTTATTTAGAATTATTAGAATAAAAATGGGGAGCGACACGAATATCATAAACTTACTGTATTTTTTTGAAAATTGGATTGACTTCGGATAGTGAAAATATTTTGTTTCCATGTTAATTCCTCTGCCTCACTACTTCAAATATCAACACTGAACCCGCTACACCTGCATTCAAAGATTCAATATTTCCATTCATTGGAATGCTAATTTTTTGATTCGCCAGTTTGCGAGCTTGCTCACTCGCGCCGTCTGCTTCGCCGCCGATAATTAAAGTTAAAGGCTGACGCAAATCTGTTTCCCAGCAAGATTGTCCATTCATTTCAGCTAGAAAAATTTGTAAACCATTTGTGCATTGTTTTATCTCATCCCATGTCATCGAGTGGATTGGTAAACGGAAATGTGCACCCATCCCCGAACGGATTACTTTTGGTGCAAACGCATCTGTTGTCTCAGGTGGAAGCAACACGGCTTGTACACCCGCCGCAGCAGCAGTCCGCAACAAGGTGCCGAGATTGCCAGGATCGCGGATTTGATCTGGAATAAGAATAAAATTTGGGGAATCGGGAATCGGGAGTGGGGATTCGTTGAGAACGGCGAGAATACCTTGAGGTGTTTCTGTTTCGCTCAAGGATTTCATGATGGTTGTTGAAACTTCTTCCACATCTATACCCCGCAACTTTAAAGTTTCAACTTGTAATCTTCCCCTCTCGCTTAACGTCTCATCATACAACGCGAATTGAAATTCCCAATTACTATTTACTGCTTCCTCAACAAGGCGCACTCCTTCCGCGAGAAATGCACTAGTTTCGCGGCGTTCTTTTGCGCGGCCTTGCAATGCGCGGATCAATTTTATTTTTGAGTTTTGGTTGGATGTGATCATTGGAAAAATTATGAAAAGAGTTCGTCAATCCCATCAATCCAATCACCAAGAGTTGTTTTATTATTCTTTGATATATATTTCTGCCAGACCTTCACAAACACCTGCAAGCTTGATACATCGAACAAAATGATTCTGATTTGTCGAATGCCTGATTCTTGAGCTTTGGCAAAATATTGGTCAATGGAATTTAAAATAATTCCTGCGGCTCTATCTTTTGGAAAACCAAATATCCCCGTTGAAATGGCAGGCATGGATATGGATGAGCATTGCAATTCATCCGCAACTTGCAAAGAACCCATCACTGCATCAGATAATTTTTTATCCTCGTCTCCATCGCCCCAAACCGGACCTACAGCATGGATGATGTATTTCGCAGGCAGTGCCCCGGCCGAAGTCCAGGCTGGATGCGCGTGTGAGACAGGCCCATGTTTTTGAATCCACAGGTCGCTTTCTCCCTGAACGCTATCCCCGCCACCTTTTGCAATAGCCCAAGCCACACCACCTCCATGCTGCAAATGTTCGTTAGCTGCGTTGACAATGGCATCCACTTTTTCAAGTGTGATATCGCCACGAACGATTTGCAGGGTTTGACCTGTTGAAAGCGCGCGCTCTACCAAGACGGAATTCATATTTCTATTTTACCCCGTTAAAAAAACTGGTCGAGATTTTCATCCCGACCAGTTTTTTTATTTCGTTTTTGCTACAACCGCAGCGAATGCGTGCGGATTGCGTACTGCGATATCGGCCAGCATCTTGCGATTAAGCTCGATGTTTGCCTTCTTGAGTGAAGCCACTAACTTGCTGTAGGTGGTGCCATTCATTCGGGCTGCTGCATTGATACGAGCGATCCATAACTTGCGAAGATCGCGCTTGCGTACGCGGCGATCACGTGTGGCGTACCACAGACTTTTAAGCATGGCTTCGTTCGCACGTCTGAATAACAAGTGCTTCGAACCGCGCTGCCCCTTGGTCATCTTCAAAACTTTTTTGTGACGAAGATGGTTGTGCGGACCTCTTTTTACGCGCATTTCTTATTACCTCCTGCAAACTCGCGGGCGTCGGCGTGCTTTTAGCGACACCAGTTGCACACACCCGAAAGCCGCAACTAAAAATTGACGATGATTATGGAGACTAGCTTTCCATGTTGGGATTAAGGCGTTTAATACGTTTGATGTATTTACGGCCTTTTACTACGATCATTTCGCCCAATAATGCTTTCGTGCGATCCGACGTGCGGCGGCGTAAATGGCTCTTACCGCCTTTGGTTCGCACAAGTGTGCCGGAGCCAGTCAAGCGGAATCTTTTGGATGTCGCTTTGTGGGTCTTCAGCTTTAATTTACCAGACTTCTTTGCTTTGCGAGGCATTGCTATTTTTCCTTTCAGAAAATTTATTTAACTGCGGATTAATTTCTACCGCAGACAATCAACATGTTTAAACTTACGACGCTTCAGGACTCGCCTCAGACTTAACCTCAGCCTGCTCGGTCTTTTCCTTCTTTTTCACTGCGCCTTTAGCGGGGACCAACACCACGAGCATTGTGCGGCCTTCCATTTGCGGTGGTACTTCAACAACAGCTACATCGATCAGGTCTTGAACGATCTCTTTCAAATCTTCGAGAGCGATCTCGGGATAATCCATTTCACGGCCACGAAACCTAATGGTGACACGCACCTTATGTCCCTGGCCCAGCCAACGGCGGGCATCATCCACTTTGAAACCGCGATGGGCTCCAGCCGTTTTAGGGCGCAAGCGGATTTCCTTAACCTCAACCTTGGTTTGAGTTTTCTTGGCCTCACGTTCCTTCTTTGCCTTTTCGTAAATGAACTTACCAAAATCCATTACACGGCAAACAGGTGGGGTGGCCCCGGGTGAAACCTCTACCAGATCCATCTCGGCATCACGGGCAATTTGCAAAGCCTGGCGAATCGGCACAACACCGACATTACCGCCATCTGGCCCGATCAGGCGAACCTCCGCGACGCGGATGCCCTCATTTACTCTAAATTCGTTGGCGCTGATATGCTACTCCTCGTTATCTATGAAACAAATCCAGCCCAAGTTCGGCTGGTTTTTTAGCGGGTCAAATAATACCATGAAGGCAGGCGAATCGTCAACGAAATGGCTGTTTAAACATGTCTTTGCGAGGAGGTCCTTGTCTTTCCGACGAAGCAATCTCCTCGTCGAATTGAGGGTTGCTCACAGCATTGGCGTACCGCGCAAGTATCGGGCGAAGAAGAACGCCCTCGCAACACTTGCACCTGTACGCAAGTGCAGGTGTGACATGAAATTTATTTCGCAGATTCAACCATGGGCAAGAAGATGGTCTGATATAAAGCTTCGCGTTCATCAATATGGGAAAACATCAGGATCACCAGCGAGTTACCTTTGTAATCTGCCATGGCAATATCCACCGGGCGGCCATTTGAAGTAGATGTGTAAAGTGTCCACGTCAGGTTATTTACTTCCAACTGACTAGCTTTGACCGGTGCAGTATCCAATCCGCGATATCCGTAGATGCTCAACGAAAACCAGTCTTTCAATTCTTCAGCGCTGAGGATTGCCCGAAGAACTCCTATCTGGGTTATATCTAAAGACGAACTACCGCGAAAGAAAAATCCATCGCCAATGTTATACCAATCTTCTGGCGCATCTACCGAGACACCCATTATTGTTGTTTTGTCCAGCGAAAGAGGTGGATTCCCGGTATATGGGACAAGAAACTCTTCCTTCTCCAAATTATCTAAGCAGCTGCGATCAGGCTCAACAGTTGGGTCTGCAAGAAATGCGATCGCAATATCCATGGCACAGCCTGTACCATCCGCTGCTGTTGGGGTATGACCAAGATTGGAAAATTCAAAATAATAACTGTTACTCAATCGTTCAGCGATCTGCTGACCATACACTGGCGGTGTGACCGGGTCATATTTACCGGTGATAATCAGTGAAGGAATGTCGCTTATTACTGGATCATTCTCACCTAGATAAGGACTTACAGATCCCCATGATTTACAAGTTTCAAAAATATTATCAGCATTCCCTTGAAATGGAAGCCATCCATAATCTTTGACGCCGCGCCGTGTGGAAATATTTTGTAGTTCTTCGGGAGTAGTGGTAAGAATATGTTCATGGCACATCATGGAGATATATAAGCCGGGGCTGATATCTTCAAATGCAAAAGGCAAACCATATTGCGCCGCGATCAATGTTGAATAATCGCCCAATTCAAAACGATGGATCGTCTGTGGCGCAGTGGATAAAAAATATGAACTTTTTATAGAGCCTAAAATAATAGACCTGAAAGTGGAGCCAGTGACAGATTCTGTAACTGTTCCTATTG
The DNA here is from genome assembly GCA_014379595.1 of Anaerolineales bacterium. Taxonomy (GTDB): domain Bacteria; phylum Chloroflexota; class Anaerolineae; order Anaerolineales; family Villigracilaceae; genus Villigracilis. Next base: position 27,934 of record JACMLM010000033.1, on the reverse strand, counting down.
GGTACGTGGATGTAGTCACCGTGACAGGCCTGGCATCCAATTTGGTTACGAGATCCCAAAATACGGTTTCCAGGTCGGGGTAGGCGGTATTACATTCCAGATCAGCCGCACATGTATCAAATAATGTTTTCAGTGCAGATTCGGAAGAGTCTGCGTATTTGTTAAAGAGATTGGTTTCAATAGGAACAACAGAATCCAATATGGCACTTTGCACGATCTGTGCATGGTCGCGCATGACGACTTGTGCAAGCCGTGTTCCGTAGGATGCGCCATATAAATTAACTTTTTCATATCCCAGTACTTTCAGGATATCCCTTACATCCGCCGCACTTTCGACAGTTGTATAAGCATTTAATTTCACACCTTGTGCCTTCATTAAACCATTGCATGAAAGAAAAGCATTTGAATACACCAGCTCACGAGTTGTGCTGGGAATCAATCCATGAATATCTTGTGAGTATATTTTTTTCAACTCATCACAATGCAGGAAAGGTTCTGATAACCCAGTTCCACGTTGATCGAAAACAATAAAGTCTCTTTCTGATAGAAAAGGAGCGACAAGAAAATCATATGCATCCGCACTTAATTGAACAGCCCCTGCTCCTGGGCCTCCCTGCAAGAACATCACTGGATGCTCAGGGTTCTCACTTGTGCTGTGATAAACAGCAACAGCTAATCTAATCGTGTGGGTTGGGTCACCTGTGCGGTCTTCGGGTACGATCAAATATCCGCAATCAGTGTCTGAGAATACAGGAGTATCAAATGGACAAGGAGCCTTCTCGTAGATAGCTGTATATTCTACTGTGGGCATTGCAGTAGGAATTGCTGTTGGGGGAAGTGGCGTAGGACTAGATGCTGGCAGTAATGGAAGAGGAATTTGAGTAGCAGGGAGATTGGTGAATGATTGTTTCGGGTACAGCAAATATGCAATTGCAAACCCAAAACCGATCAAAATTGGGATCGATAACAAAGAAAATATTAATACTTTGTTTGATTTTTTTGGCTGAACAACAGCTTTCTTTTGTTGCTCAACTTTGGGGTATGTGTCTTCTAGAAACTTAACAGATTCTTTATTCCCTACAGGGCTGGGGATATTTTCCTCATATACAAAAGGGGAAATAGTAGTTGTAGCAGGGGTACTTGTATTTTGAATGGCAGGTGGCTGAGATGCCCAGGCTGGAGGCTGTGCAATTATAAGCTTGGACAAGCTGACTAGTTGGTTTGTTGCTTCCTGGTTGTTAGGGTTGAGGGTTATTACGCGGCGAAAACAATATTCACGCTGATCAGGCGCGGTGCAACTAATCCCCAGCAAATACCAACCCTGCTCTGATAATGGATTCGACTTGACGATTTCGGCAAATATGGATGCAGCACGACCCCGCTCTCCGGACCTAATTGCTACCATCCCCGCTTTTAGTTTTTCTTCTTCTGACACAAAACCCTGGCCTTTTTATTAAACGAATATATAATTCATTCTAATTCCTAAATTCGTATTTTGCTAATTACAATATTGCAATTTGTATGCAAAAGATAAAAAAGAGCCGAATTTCGGCTCTTTTTTCTTTACACATGGGGGATGACTTTAGCAGTCAGTTTTTCTTTTGGCTGAAAGCCTGTCATGCGTTCTTTCAGCTCGCCACCTTTGAAAAGCATAAGGGTGGGAATACCCATCACTCCATATTGCATCATGATGTTCGGGTTTTGGTCTGCATCGAGTTTGACGACTTTGACTTTGCCTTCCCACTCGCCTGCAAGCTGCTTCACAATGGGGTCGATCATTTTACACGGCGGGCACCAGGTGGCTGTGAAATCCACGAGCACGGGCAGGGCGGCGCCGATTACTTCATCTTGAAAATCTGATTCGGTTACATATTGAACTTCTGTCATTTGTGCCTCCAAACAAATAGATGTGATGTTGCTTCGTATTATTACGTTGACGTTCGTATTTTCACGTGATAAAATGCAACCCGCTTTGATGGGCGCGTAGCTCAATGGCAGAGCAGTGGCCTTTTAAGCCATTTGTTGAGGGTTCGAGTCCCCCCGCGCTCACAAAAGAACAAAAGAGTTCTCCTTCAGGAGAACTCTTTTGTTTTAGTCATCTTCATCTACTTCCACTTCGTCTACTTCTTCCAGTTCATTTTCATCGAGTGACAATAGATCAAATTTATTCAGTTCATCAGTGAAGTCTAAATTTTCGAGTGCATCTTCAAGATACTTGGTCATGTCTTCATCTTCGGTAAGCTCAAGCAGGTTCACCAGATAGATGCGTGCATCCTCGCCGCCGATCTGTGAAAGCGACCAGATTGCGCCAGCAACCACCTCATCATCTTCTTCCTCTTCTTCAAGCATCTGAAGCATGATGGGGCCAGCTTCTTCAATATTAAGTTCGCCTGCTGCTTCAACGGCTGCGAAACGAATGCGAGGATCATCGTTGAGCAGCATGCTAACAACATCATCATTCCAGCGATCATCATGCGAACGCCCCATGGCACGCAGGGCGCTGGCTATCCAGGCTGGGTCTGTGCGTTGAAAGGCGGATTCGATCAGTTTGATGATCTCATCTCGGGAAGAATACCCCAGAGCTTCAAGCGCCACCTTTCGTAAGGCAGGATTATCTTCACTCCTGATAACAGTGATCAAGGCATCTTCTGCCTTGCGTTGTAATTCTTCTTTGATTTCTTCCAACTCACCCAACAGAATAAACTCGCCAAGCAATTGCGTGGCTTCCATACGCGGAGCGAGCTCTGTGTCGTTTAAGAGAATGTCAGTTAATGTGCCGGCAAGCTGCGGGTCGTCTGATTCGGCGAGCAGTCGAATGGCAAGTGCGCGTACTTCTCCATCCGCATCATTTAACAGTGCGCGACCAATCTCTTCGTATGAGACGAGGTTATCTGAGTCGAGGTGAGTTAAAAGCTCTTTAAGCAGTAACAGTTTTCGGGCAGGCTTGACGCTGGACCAGACATCCTTAAACAGCTGCAAAGACATCGGATCCAGATCCGAATAGTATGACAGGTGACCCCGTGGAATATCTTTTTTAGAATCCAGCAGGTGATCGAGAATGTTTTGAAAGGAAATTGTTTCGGTCATATTTATGGGCGGGGAATTTGAGCAGGGTTAACGAAATCCATCACGTTGACGAATAGCAGAAGCCCAATGAGCAGCAGCATGGCGATACCGTTGACACGATTCTCCCATTCCATGGGAACGCGTTTTTTGAAAAGGATTTCAGGAAGTGTAAAGAGAATGCGTCCACCATCGAGGGCGGGGATGGGGAGGAGATTCATTACGCCTAATGAAATACTGAGTACACCGATCAGGTTGAGGGTCCAGTTGGTGGGGCGTGAACTGCTTGCGCCAGCAGGGGCAGTGACAGCTTCCTGACGGCTCGATAAATCTTCTTCCACGGCCACATCGAACATGTCAAAGATACCTTTGAAGCCGATGATACGTGCATCTTCAGGAGCAATAACACCTTGAATAAGAGCGATGGGAAGATACACAATGGTGGCAGCTTGTAAGCCTGTGATCATCACTCCGCTGGATACGCTCTCATAAAACGTTGCGGGCCGTGTTGGATAAGTAAGCCCAACACCAAGCGCGCCTTCACTTTTCAGTCGGCTGGATAAGGGAGTAGCTGTGATCATAATTTCTTCGCCGTTGCGATCAATTAACAATTCAACGGGTTTATCGAGATTGGCTTGAATAAGCGCAATGGCAGATTCCACTTCGCTGACTCTTTCTCCATTGATGGCAAGCAGAACATCTCCTGTTTCCATGCCTGCTATTTCTGCAGGAGAGTTTTCAGTGATCGCGTCGATCTTGATCGAGCCAGGAACAGGCACGCCTTCAGAGGCGACGAGAAAAGAGAACACGATCACTGCTGTGATCAAGTTCATCAGCGGGCCTGCAAATAATACAACGAGTCTTTTCCAGGGGCTGGCAGATGCAAGTCCGCCGGGAACGTTGGGATCATTCTCGCCTTTAGGTCGAATGAATCCGCCAAGAGGCAGCGCATGAATCGTGAACTCGGTTCCCTTCCATGTGAAGAGGGTTGCTAGTTTTACAGAAGGCAAACCCAAGCCAAATTCTTCCACTTCGATCCCTGCCCAGCGTGCGGCAATGAAGTGTCCTAATTCATGTACGATAATCATCACGCTTAATGCGAGAATGAATATTATTAAAGTTACAAAACCAGATACCATTTTATATTCCTTAGTCTAATTTGAACGACAAGACAGGATTATATCTTCAAATGGATTTGATTGAAGTTAAAGATTTATTAGATAAATCTAACGATTCTCTCACCAGCGACAGTTGATTCTGTTCGATGGGCATTTTCTCCCCGTCACCCCCGCCCGACGATTAACCGTCGGGCTACTGCTACGAAGCCCGCTTAAGCGGACTCAAACCACTTGTGCCGCGCCACCGACTTTGGCGACAAGGACATTTTCCACACCAGGCAATTCTCTTAATCTTTTTTCAACTTCCTTTGCTTTTTCGGTCAAACACAACACATGCACATTCGCCCCGGCATCTACTGTATAGCCCACGGGCAATCCATTGGCGCGCCACTCGCGAACTGCATGAAAGATGCCAACGGTGGCCGCCTGCCAATACATCAAGGGCGGATTAGACGTCATCATTACAGAATGCATTACATCTGAATCATGTTCAATAATATTTGCAAACGCCTCAAAATCTTTTTTGAGGATTGTGTTGCGGCAAATATCCAACCTGCGAGGTGTATCTTCTACTCGCGCATTCTGTAGCGGACTTGTCCCTGCGATGGCATGACCTTCGGTGGAGCCAGTCTTTTTGTGAGATGCGTTGACGATGGCAATGCAATCGGTTAAATCCCAATGTTCAGGAGGTGCAATTGATTCTGCAACAGAGTCATCATCGCCGGTGCCCATCTTCCATTCGACAAATCCGCTGGGGATGGAACGTGACGCTGAACCGGAACCACGCCGTGCCAGCCGCGATAACTGCGCTTCGGACAGAGTCAGACCGGCGGCGTGGGATGAAGCGAGCGCGAGTGCTGCAAACGCCGCTGCTGAAGAAGCAATCCCTGCACCGGCAGGAAAATTATTCGTGCTTGAAACTTCAGCGCGTTCATTGATATTAGCCATCTCACGCACAAGATCGAGAATGGATGATACGCGCTCGAGTCCCTTGCCTAGCACTGCATGATCGTTGATCGTAAGCGAATCCTGTTTGGATGAATTAAATGTAACTGTGGTGCGCGTAAAAAGCCCATCAAGATTCATTGAGATGGAGCCGTTGACGGGGAGACGTAAATTATTATCACGATTGCCCCAGTATTTAATAAATGCAATATTTGGATTTGCTTGTGCGGTTTTGGTGGTCATGTTGTGATAATACCACTACTATGCAATCGAGTATAAATATCATATGCGGCTATAATTAATTGTTGTCGCTTCTGGTTGACGTATAGGTTGATCCTGAAAGGAAAAGGCTATGATGTCAAAGTCGAACATGAAAAAGATATTCACAATTTTGGTTGGCTTTTTATTTATTTCTTCCTGTAGTCAATCAACACCCACTGAGTCGCAGATAGTAACTTCTGCACCAACTTCTCAACCCAGCACCCCTTCTCCAACTTCACTACCCACTGCAATTTCCCCAACACCAACGGACGAGGTTTTCGTGTTGCCCGGTGGCAGACTTCTGTTCGAGGCCGCTGTGAATTCCGATGCAAGCAATGCCGATCCCAGCACTCCCGGGTTCAATCAATACTTCTGGTTGCAATTACCAAATATGAAAGTGGAAGCTCATCAATATTTGATCGGCGAATATCCAATTAGAGAAAAGGCTGTGACTCTCTCGCCTGATTTTTCCCATTTAGGGTTTGCACAGGAAGTCTACACACAATCGGGCGATAATCTGTATGGCAGTGTTTCGGTTTCCGTATATCTCTCAAACCCTGATAGTAACGAGGCCATTCAAATCGGCGATGCTTTTACTGGTGATGCCATTGCTGACGAGCGTTGGAAGGGACCAGCATTCTCGTGGTCTGCAAATAGCGAAGTTCTTGCATTTGCGCGGTCAACGGATTGGACAAGCTTTGAACAGCAGCATCTCTTATATATATATGAGGTTATATCAGGCAATCTTAAAACTATTCGTATTGATGCTGTTCAGCCGTATGCGTTTGCACTCTCACCAGACGGGGCACAGCTCGCCTTCACCGCTTTATCAGCAACCCCGGGCTTATCCTTGATCAACGCGGATGGAACCGATCAGCGGATGATGGTCGAAGGATGGGTCAGCCAAAATCTTGTCTGGCATCCCGATGGGAAGCGCTTATTTTTTGTCTGTGATAAACCTGAACTCGGTATTTACGGTCTGGATGTTTCCACTGGAGCAATCACATTCGTCACTGCCACAGGAGATCATGTGGGACTTCTAAGCCTGTCACCAGACGGCAGTCTCATCTCTTATGAAGATTTTGGCATTCATGTTGTGGATGCAAATGGAGGCGAGCCTTTGCGTTTGACGGGCGGCGGCAACGGTTTCTATGATTGGACCTGGTCACCTGATAGCCAATACATCGCCACTACATACTCCGTTGATGGAAGTATTCTTATTATGGACAGACTTGGCAATGGCAAGGTCAGGGTATATGATGAAGACCAGTTAAGACCGATTCGGCTCATTGGCTGGCTGCCGTGACAAAAGTAAGTATCAGATAGTATGGCTGCGGGTGAGTGCAGTGTGTACTTTGGCAGGCAACGGATATTTCGCCTGAGGATTAACCCAAATGACTGCGGGTTCGCCGGCTTGCAAGGGTATCTCGCGCACAACTAATGCACTCAATCTCCCATAGTGACGGAAAAAGTCAGCGCGGTCACGAAACCCATACCGCTGCATGATAGCTAAATCATTGGCTTCCGCACGCTGCTGGAGGCGGAGCATGATAGTGTTGAGTTCACTGTGAGTCATGGGAGGAGATTCCATACCAACGAGCAGAACGTTACTACGTTGCGACATGAGCTGTCCTAATTTGTCACACAACATATCAGTGAAACGATCAACTAGCTTTGGTGGAATACTGAGAGTGGTATCCGCGGATATTCTTTGCTGAACTGCCCGCAGCCGCGTGACCTCGACCATAAACACAAGGCTGGTAGTAAAGGTGACTGCGAAATCCGGGCTGCGCCCGAGTTCCCGATGAACCGGTTCATATGCCAGACTCAATGAACTCTCACGGAGGAGCAGGTAGGCCGTTTCCAGTTCAAGCTGGAGATCGCGCAGGCTTTCTGGTTCATGCGCGGTGCGGAGTTTCTTGCGAATTTTCGTGTGATAGGTAGTGACAAACGCAGTGAACCGACGCGAGGAGGCTAACCACGCTGCCATCGGTGCAGCAATGAGGTGGGACTTCCCATCGAAGAGATAGATGAGTAATTCATCGATTAACATCGCTGTGTTTGTGTGCCGAGTTTCTCACTCATAATTTTTATTAACCTAGTATTGCCCCCGCCGCTACTGGATCAAATCCAATAGGCCATTGAGTGTACGTATTATAAGTAGCTTCATTCAAATCCGCTCCGCTTAGGTTCGCCTCGGTCAAGTTAGCGAAGTTCAAATTTGCATTATTCAGTTTCGCTCCGCTTAAGTCAGCGCCGCGTAGGTTCGTTTCGCTCAAATCAGCTTCTATTAGAGTGGCCCCATGAAAGTTTGCTTTGTTTAAGTTAGCACCTTCTAAATTGGCCTTGCTCAGGTCAGCATAGCGTAGTTTAGCTTTATCGAGGAAAGCTCCGTTCAGGTTCGCTCCGCTTAAGTCCGCTTTGCTCAAGTCAACTTCGTTTAGATCGGCTTTACTTAAATCATATCTTGCCAGTTGCAGCGGTTTCGTTCCGTTTAGAAGTGCGCCAAGTTCTTCTTTTGTTAATTGCATGGTCTTGCCTTTCAATTTTTTAATATCGGAGAATGATAGTTACTGTTTCAAAACGCTCTGTTTGGTAGATTTAATTGAGTTTATCACGAAGAATAGTGGGAGTAAAAAATAAAACCTGTTTGGATATATATCCAAACAGGTTTTTGTTGATCAAATTGTTTTACAACTATTTTCCAATATGTTGAACGATATCTCCCAATGGAATAATAGTCTCGCCTTCCATGCGCACGCCTCCCACAGGCATTGGCGGACCATCATGGTCTCGAAAGTAAAGCGGCAGACCTTCTGCAAAATTTAGCTCATAGACAGTTGGGTCTTGGCGTTGGTGATGAATATGAATGTGCGGTTCGCTGGTATTCCCTGAGTTGCCGCATTCTCCTATCATTTGGCCTTCTTCAATGACGTCACCAGTTTTTACAGCGACACTTCCATTTTTCAAATGGGCAATTACCAGATATGTGCCTGTGTCCATGAGGATCATCACATGATTGCCAGTTGGCGCTGTAAAGTTATTTGACACCACGCCCGGTACTTCATCAGGTTCGCCATCATGAGCAGAGACTACGGTTCCATTAATTGGGGCAACTACAGGTACGCCATAACAACCGTAATCTTCCAAATTGGGAGTGCCTGAAAAATATGGTTCTATCAACAAGTCATAGGCCCAACGTTGATCAGGTGAAATGGCATGATAATTTGTTTTGAGCGAGTCACCTCCCCAAACCACGCGGATCGGGCCATCCGCAGGGAGACGTATAGTTGCTGAAGGAGACATCTTTTCAAGCGATGCAGGATATGCAAAAGGCGAGAACCAAAGGATCAAGGGAAGCAGACTCACCAACGAAGCGATTCCTGTCACAATGATAGGTTTACTCCTGCGCCGCCGAACGATTGCATAGATCACGACTGCGATTAAACTTACAATTCCCAAAACGGGCGGAATCAATTGCAGTAAATACCATCCAGAGATCCTGGTCATACCGCCAGCCAGCATCATGCCCAATAAAACCACTGCCGCCAGGATCATTGTCCCAAGTGGAATCCAGCGAATGACATTCCATATTTTGGATGATTTGGTTTTCTTTTCTTCAAGAACAAGTTGTTCCATGTATCCTCCGTGAAAAATAATAAAGATGTTTCATTTCCATATACGGAATTGATTTGTCGAGGTTGTGGGCATAATCAAATGTTAACAAATTAAGGTATATGATTATTTTTCTCCAACTCTTCCCACCTGTGATATGCCTGTGCTAACTCATCTTGCATCTCTTTTAATTGATTGACCACCCGCGTGATCTCTGCACTGTCTTGTTGATAGAAAGATGGGGTTGCCATCTCAACAGTTAGAGCATGGACATCGGCTTCCAGTTTTTCGATTTTCTGTGGCAGTTCGACGAGCTCACGTTTTTGGGATTCAAGTGCGCGTTGCTCTTTATAGCTAAGTTTTTTATCTGATGAAGATCGCGGTTCATTCTCTTGACCGACAACTGCTTTGCGCGGCTTTGACTCTTGCTTCGCTGATTCATTTTGCCTCTGCCACTCGTCATACCCGCCCACTGTCTCGGTGACTTGTCCACTGCCATCCATGGCAAATGTACTCGTGACAATGTTGTTCAGGAAAGCGCGGTCATGGCTGACCAGTAACAATGTGCCTTCGTAATCAAGCAACAAGTCTTCGAGAATTTCTAGCGTCTCAACATCCAAATCGTTAGTGGGTTCATCCATCACAAGCAGATTCGCAGGTTGAGCAAATAAACGCGCTAACAACAGACGATTCCGTTCGCCGCCTGAAAGCGCACTGATCGGTGCATTGACTCGGTCTTTGGAGAAAAGAAAATCTTCGAGATAAACATTCAAGTTGCGCGTCCTGCCGTTGATGGTGACGTTATCACTGCCCTGCCCCACATTATCTAAAACAGATTTACTGTCATCTAATTGCGCGCGCAGTTGATCAAAGTATGCGATCTCTAAATTTGTCCCATATTCAACAGTTCCGCTTTGTGGAGTTAGCTCGCCAAGTAATAAACGCAGCAAAGTTGTTTTGCCAGATCCATTTGGACCGATAATACCGATCTTGTCACCACGTTGAATGGTCGTCGTGAAATCGCTGACAATTGTTTGATCTCCAATCGAATAATTCATATTTTCTACTTCGATCACGATTTTCCCCGAACGTTTTTCTCCCTGAATCTGCATGCGGACCTTGCCCGGGCGTTCGCGCCTTTCAAGCCGTTGTTCACGCAATCGTTTAAGCGCACGAACTCGTCCCTCATTACGTGTGCGGCGAGCTTCGATGCCTTTACGAATCCAGACTTCTTCTTGAGCCAGCTTTTTATCGAATAGAACATTTTGCTCTGCTTCAGCAGAGAGCATGGCTTCCTTGCGTTCGAGGAAAGTGGTGTAACTGCAATTCCAATCGAATAAGCGGCCCCGATCTAATTCAATAATGCGGGTAGTTAACTTTTGTAGAAAAACACGGTCATGTGTAACGAATAATAATGTGCCGCCCCAACGTTTTAGAAAACCTTCCAGCCAATCAATGGATGCAATATCAAGATGATTGGTGGGCTCGTCGAGCAGGAGAAGTTCGGGGTCACGCACCAGGCCTCGGGCGAGCATGACGCGGCGCTTCATCCCCGCAGAAAGCGTTTCAAATTTAGCATCGGCATCCAATTGCATACGCGAGATGACCTGTTCCACTTGAAGCTGTCCCTGCCAGTGATGCTCATCATGGGTAGGTGGTGTATCCAATCCACTTGTGATAATGTCAAAAACTTTACCAACAATATCTGCAGGAACTTCTTGCGGTAAATATGCCACGCGTAAATTTTGTTGACGTGATACGGCGCCACTTTGCGGCAAAATATCACCATTGACCAACTTAAGCAAAGTGGATTTGCCCATGCCGTTTCGGCCCAATAAGCCAACCCATTCGCCTTGCTCAATTTGTAAATTGATCTCTTCAAAAAGCCGCGGCCCGCCGAAACCGAGACTTACATCTTGTAAACTAATTAATGCCATAAATGTTTGTTCTGAGAATTAACTCTTCAGCTCCCCGATAAATTTTTCCTTATTTGCCGAACGTGCTATCTTTCCACTGGATGTCTTCACGATCCATTTTTCACCAACCACTTTGACGTGCCGCAATGCAATTGCTGAACTCTTCGTCACATGTTTGCGGATCGCATCTGCGATGACTTCCTGTTCGGATGCTTCTTCACTATCTACTTCAGCAATGATCACAACTTCCTCGGTCCCTGCTTCTTCATCATACATGCCAAAGGCCACGGTGCGGCCAGGATGTACACCAGGCACTTCACTGGTTAAGGTTTCTAGATCTTGTGGATAAATATTTTTTCCGCCTACAATGATCATATCTTTTTTGCGCCCAGAGACATAAAGCTCCCCGTCTGCAAGATAACCAATATCACCTGTTATGTACCAGCCGTTACGTAATACTGATTCTGTAGCATCGGGGCGGTTGTAATACCCTGTCAACATACAATTGCTTTGCAGCATGATCTCACCAATCAAACGGTCGGGGATGTCTTCTCCATTTTCATTTATGATGCGGATTTTTGTGTTGTCGAGCAGACGTCCCGAAGATAATATCTTCATCGATGGCTGACCAGTTATCGGCGGAGTCGCGACTCGGTTCTTCATAAAAGATTCGCGGTCAATCTCATCGACAGTTGGCCCAGCTTCCAATAAGCTCTGAGTTACACCGAAGACATTTTCAGCCATGGCATAAGATGTTTGCAATGTATTGGGTCGAAGCCCGAACTTCTCAAATTTTTCTACAAAGAGTTTATGACTCTCAGCATGGACAGGTTCCGAGCAATTGATGATAGCCCGCCATGACGATAAATCCACATCTTCAAGATTTCGTTCACGAATTTTATTGGCACAAAAATTATATGCAAAATTTGGCAGCCAGCTTAACGTGCCTTTGTATTGTGACACGGACTGCATCAACTTATATGGCGCACGCACCCAATCAAATGGCGACATCTCGATCACTGGCACGCGCAAAAGAACTGGCATGAGGAAACACGAGATCAATCCCATGTCGTGATAAAGCGGCAGCCATGAAACGATCACATCTTTTTCAGCATCGAGATTAATTGCTTTGCTGTATGCCTCAAGTTGATTAAGAACCGCCTTGTGCGAGAGAGCTACGCCTTTTTGTAGACCCGTCGTCCCTGATGAATGTTGCAAGATGACAATATCATCGGGCATTGCTTTCATGCCGGGCAATGATTCAAAATCAGGTTCTGATTGTGTTTCGATTGTATTGGTAACGATTATCTTGCGAATCGAATCGCCAGGCACGAGTGCTGAACGAGCCTCTTCTTCAAATTCTGCAGAAGTGATGATCGCCGATGGTTTTGTAATTGAAATGAGTGAAGCAAGATCAGCGCGATATCTTTCCGGTGAAAGTTTCTCGCTGAGAAACGGCATGATTGCAGGAATCACACCATGTAATATCGCTCCCCAAAACGCAAAAGTTAAATCCTGCCCATGCTGAAGGATGAGCAGCACTACCTCGCCAGGTTTTAACTCCTCGCGTGCATAACTCAACGCGTATTGATTTGCACCAAGGATCAACTGTCGATAAGTGATTTCCTGATCTGCTTCGCCAGCATGTTGCAAGACAATACTGACCTTATCAGGAACTTCTAAATATGAACGATGTAAAAGATTTGAGAATGTAGACATTTACTTCTGACGGGATGCGATCAACTCTGTTAGCTGGGATAAATTATCAAATGTCTGCGCATTCAATTCGGTGTCTTCGATTCGTACGCCATAGGTATCTTCAACAAATAATGCCAGATCCATCAAGCTGAATGAATCGATCAATCCGCTGGATATCAAGGATTCATCGGGTTTAATTTCTTTATTCGGCTGCTTCAATATTTTTTCCGCAATAAATTTCGCAAGGGTGGAGATGATTTCAGTTGTCATATTTGTTTCCTTTTTCTTGAATTATTGGTTCAAACCTTCCCGTACTGCATTCAACGCTTGTAACGCGGTCAGGTTTCGCCAGGGCCAGCCGCTGAGCATGTTCTTAGGCTTATCAAAAAAGTTTCGAGAGAATGAAAGATGAAAGCCATCATTTAATTCAGTGTCGAAGCCGTGGTTTGGAAGCACATCTATCGCCGCCCATACATTCCACAATGGAATATCATATTCAAGCGTGATCTCTGCAATTTCAGCATTGATGCTATGGTCGCCTTCTTTATTATCCGCTTTCGTGGCGAGGATTGGAACGACACCTTGTTCAATTGTATATTCCACAATCTGACGCATATACTTGCCATAATCATCCGCTGAGCGGTCATTGAAGTTCGTCTCCAAACTAATTAATGCCACGCTAGGATTATACAAACGAAATTCACATGCAATCGGAGACTCACCCGACTCACATTGTTTTGGGTCGGCTCGCAGAGGAGTCAAAATCGCGGCGACATTATATCCATCACGCATCGCGAGACTCGTGCGTGAGAATGAACCTTCATAATGATCAATCGTCTCTTGCAGATAAGCATAGTCTTCACCTAGACTGTACTGATTAGCATAATCAAAGTCCACTAAATAGAAACTGGTATTGGTTTGGCAGTCGCCAACTTTGGAGAATGCATTCGGGTCATTTCCCATTTCAAGCCCGCGCTGATAAATTTCACGCGCTGTATCGCTGATAGTTGGAACGATGGGAAAGCTTTTCCATTCATCCACTCCAAGAGTTGGGCGAGGCGTGGATTCTGGAACTTGAGTCAATGTTTCTGTTGCAAGAGGTGTGATTTCATTTTGTGTAGATGTAGCAATAACTTCCACATCATTTGTTTTAGGTGTATCGCTGCAAGCGGCAAGCACTGCAATCATCAAAAACAGTACTGCGTTTCGAACTTTATACATTTATACTCCTGTAATTCGTCCTGAGCGGAGCCGCGTGATTTTGCGGCGTAGTCGAAGGATAATGCTTCAAACATTTATTTTTCAATCAAATTGTCCTTCGACTACGTTCCTCGAAGAGAGCTCGTCACTCCGCTCAGGACATAGATTTTTTATTTACATGTCGCCATAATAACAGGCGCAAGTTTTTCAGCCAATAAACCCTCTCCCGTTGGAGTGAGATGAATGGCGCTATTGGTAAATTCATTTGCAGGCACGGCGTCCCATAGATCGACATAGTTCCAGTCGTTTTTCTGGCTTAACTCGGCCATCATATCACGGTACTGGTCATAAGCCCAACGCGGATAAAAGAAATTATAGCGGATATCACTATTCTCTCCGTTACTGATAAGCATCGGTTCATTGACGATCATAACGGGTGTGTCAACCGCAACACGAATACCAGTTTCAAGTGCATTGATCGCCAGTGACTTCGTATCAAGCATAGGCGGCTTTGCTTCATGAAATTTTTCGTTATCTTCAAGATTAATTTGAGCAGGTTCATAATTAACTGGGTAGATTTGGTCAATGCCAGTAGCCGCCCACATCACCCCATAAATTTGCAAGCGGATAATGTCAGCAAAAGCACGTCGATTTACAATAATCCACGATGACTGTTTGACAAAAGCAGGATCATTCGGATCAAACACTAGCCCGTACCTGCTCCGCAAACTATTAAGAGTTTCCTGGTTGTTAGCTACTATCGGCGAAGCGAGCTGTTTTTCCATAGGAAACGCTTCCAATGTCGTCAGCCAAATGACGAGGTCTGGTTCATATTTCATTCCATATGAAAGCATGAGAACATCTTTCGTCAATGAAATGGTTGGATATCCCAAGTTATACACGTGGACATTTTTTCCGCATGCAGACATATCAGCTGAATTAAGTTGACCAGCTAAAGTTTCCTCTGGCTTAAGTAAAGTTCCCCAAACAGACGAATCGCCGATCAAGATAACGCGAAATTCATCATCTTGTTTTTGGTCATCGTTAATTACATGTGATGCAAACATGGCATCCAAATCAAAAAGGCTGAGGTTATACGCCTGCGCTGAATTTTCACCAAATGGCAATCGCTCCCGCCCAGGAAATATCGCGTTATAAGCTGAAAACTGACCTATCTTCGGCTGCCAAACAGCAAAGAGGATATTGATAAGAATGAAAAGGGAAAGTCCTTTTACCAGGATATTTATTGGTTTAATTTCGTTTTTCATAAAGATTGCAAGCTTTCGTAGGTCATGCTTTTAGCATGACGAATTTTGTTATGTAGGAAATGGCGCGCTGCAAGCACGCCCTACTGTTATCTTATTTTATGCTAAACAACTTTAAAAATACATGTAACGAAGTAGATGTCGAAGATAATGCAAAAAATATCCACCCCAATGCCACGAAATGGAATGTGATTAATACTCCGCTGATGGCTAGTACATTTTGGCGAATGGGTGTTGTTGCCCAGGCTGTTGCACGAGCACGCGTGAATTCATTCCAGCGGTTATGGATGAATAGGCCAAGTCCATGCCAGAGACCCCAGAGGGTGAAGTTCCATGTCACTCCATGCCAGAAACCGATCAAAACCATCGTCGCAACTTGCGTAACTAAAATCATTAGTGGCATTGGCAATGGGTTTTTCCATGAGCGTAACCAGCGCGTAGTGGGATTGAAAAAATAAGCGCGGAACCATTGGGTCAACGTAATGTGCCAGTTATTCCAGAACTGGGTCAGGTTTGGTTTTAGATAAGGCGTCGAAAAATTTTCAGGTAATTTAATACCGAGCAATCGGGAAGTCCCGATCGCAATATCGGTATAGCCGCTGAAATCAAAATAGATCTGAAATGCATACGCATACAACAATATCCATGTCCATCCAGCCGTGCGGACTTGTAATGCGTTGACATCGTTTAATGCAATTAATGCAAGAGCATCTGCAATCACAAATTTTTTGAATAATCCAAGGATGAAGCGTTGACCAGCAACAAGGAGCTCATCATTTCCAAGGGCGGTTGCAGGTTGACGCAGGTCTTTCATAAATCTTTCAATACGGTCAATCGGGCCAGCAGTAAAAGCGGGGAAGAAAATAACATAAGTCATATATTCCGCGAGATCAACATCAGGCAGGCGTCCCATTTGACGATCACGAAGGGTGTGGATGATACGAAAGGCAACATAGGAAAACCCAAGCCAACGCAGATCAGTGATTTTTGCCTGCTCCAATGATTGACTGGTTAGCAACCGAATTCCATAACTAACCCAATAAGCAAATGCGGGAACCTTGATGGCAAGAAAAATAAGAATAAGACTGATGATAGCAATAGCTAATAAAGCTGTATGAAAGCGCGTTAGCTTTTTCGTGAGAAATAAGAACAATCCTGATAAAGCCAGAATCAATAATAAGATTTCAGTTTGAGGTGGGCGTGAAGCTGTTAGTGCGGGATCGAAAGGAAGAAAGCGAGTTAAATTTAATAGCAAAACTATGGTAATTATGAGCGCAAGCGTGCTCCAATTTTTTCTTGAATGCCGAGCTTCTAGAGCAGCAGTGATATACCAACTGAAGATTGTTATCACAAGTGTTGCGACGGGCAGCCAAAAATCAAAGCCGCGCAAAGGCAGGGCAGACTGCAGCCAGAAGATGACGATGATGCTTGCGATCAGGATGAAATGCAAACGGCCGCGTTCGCGCATGACAAATCCCCAAAACAAAGCGGCTGCTACAACGATCAAAATTTGATTGATCGTCATTTTAAAATCCTTGATAGATCCACGTTGGGCTGCTATCTGCTGTAAGGATCACCAAGGCGATCAGTATCAAACAGAAAAGCACAGCCCAAAGATTTTCGCGTGAAAAAATGTGTTTCAAAATAGTTATTGAGTGCCACAGACCAGCCAGCTGCCACTTTGTTCAACAACCTGATAAGTTCGGTTGGAGAGGTCAAGTTCCTGATCTTCTCCGTTGTAGCTGAGGATCATCTTTCCTTCGCAGTCAACCAGAGCTGTGTCACCATCTGTTCCTGATTGCTGGCAGGAAAAGCTTTCGAGTGATGCTGTCACTGCCTGTAACGAATCAAGCTCGGTCAGTGCATTTGTTTCCCATTCGGCGCAGGAAAGCGCGGATAGACTAGCTTCATCATTGCTGGCGAGTGCATTGACATAGCCTTCAACCGCATCCACTGCGCCCGTTGAATTGGAAGCTGAACCACAGGCCGATAAAAGTATGCCCAACCCGAGCATGGATAATATTGTTAAGTATCGCATTGAAATCTCCGTTTGGTTATTTTGAAAACAATTTTGGATTATAGCATAGGGGATTTACCGCGTAAAAAGTATATCTTTTCATAGTATTACGGGTTTATCATATAAATAAATTGCCTGAGGAGTTTAAATTGAATAACTATATTGCACTCATCATTACTTTTGGTATTTCGCTCATCTTTCTCCGTTCCATGGATTTTATTGCTCATCGTGGCTGGATGGATAGCAAACTCAGCCGCAAGGTGATTCATATTGGCACAGGTCCATTATTCGTTTTATGTTGGTTTCTTTTTCGAGATACACCTGATGCACGTTGGCTGGCGGCTTTAGTTCCATTTACGATCACTGTTCAATTTGCCTTGATCGGACTTGGCATCATAAAAGATGATGCATCTGTGAAAGCCATGTCACGCAATGGTGACCCGAAAGAAATTTTGCGTGGTCCGCTTTATTATGGAATTATGTTCGTTGTGTTGACGATCCTATTTTGGAGAGATTCCCCAATTGGCATTGTCGCGTTAATGATGATGTGTGGCGGAGACGGGATTGCTGATATTGTGGGGCGGCGGATCAAATCACCGAAACTTCCCTGGAGCAGGGAAAAATCCGTGGCAGGGTCAATTGGTGTGTTTGCAGGCGGATGGATTTTATCTGCGATTATTTTATTTATTTATGTAAGTGCAGGTGTATTTGCAGGCCCTTTTACAAATTATCTTTTGCCCATAACATTGATTGCACTTGCTGCTGCGCTGGTTGAATCATTGCACTTTAAAGATATTGATAATATAACGATGACTATAGCTTCTGTGCTTGTTGGGTACTTGCTTTTCTAAGCTAGCAACTAATTATTTTAAAATACCCTTCAATTCATCAGCAACCATTTTAGTAAACACGACCTGACCCTGTTCATTTAGATGGATCGAATCGTAGAACAGATCATGTGTGAGCCTTGGGTCAGAACCAAAATCCAGAAGCGGGACGTTTTCATTTGCCAGGTAATCTGTGAGTGAATCGAGATAATTGAGCATTGCTGGGGAATTGGTAATGCGCGGCCCTACAGTTTCGACCTTGATACGCACAAACACAATTTGAATATTATGTTGCTTCGCAATGCGGATCATTTCAGGAAGATAGGATTGATCCACTTGAGTGGAAAAATCCATTTGATCTGGCCTATAAAGATCGGACTCAGCCGCTGCTACAGCGTTGACCAGCGCTTGTGGTTCAAGGTCTGCGCCGCTGAAAATATCACCCATTGCATAATCGGTGCAATTTCTGTCACAGCCAAAGAGGGCTGGCGAAAAATAACGGATATGTGCGTCAATATTATTTCTTATGTTTGTACGCGAGACATATAAAGGAAAATATTTCTCGGCTGCAATTTCAAGCGGATTCATCAAGTTGACGAATGAATTCTGAATGAACAAAGGTTCATTGCGGCGCGCATATTCATCCACTAACTCAAAATAACTGCCGTGAACGCGATAACCTGGTGCAGTCAGGATTGTGTCGCGAAATACGACAAGTAGATATTTCGGCTTATAAGATGACTCGGCAATATTATTCTTGAGAATGAGATACCATAAAGCAGAGGCAGATCCTGGAATGCCAATGCTATAAACTGATTTGCCTGTTTGTTGGGCAAGTAAGTCTGCATCCAGGCCGAGGACCAGGGTTGAATCACCCATGAGAACGATCTCTGGTTCCTGTTCAACAAGGACATCAATATAATTCCTGCGGACCTTTGCATCCAACGCAGGGCCAGGGTTACGGGGAAAATCCAAGTTGTAGCGACGTGGGAGAATGATCGAGGTGGCGACCATGATGATGGATAGAAGCAGGATGAATTTACCCACAGGGGGCTGTGCCAGAAAGAAGCGCATATTTTATTTTCAGAATTGAACGTAAATAAAATCCGATGATGATGAATTGATATAAATTAATATGAGTGAAACGGCAATCGCGTAATAAGCACCTTGCAGCCAGCTTTCCTTTGAATATTGATCCAGTAACATTTTAATGATCAAAGGCAGTGAATAAACCAATGCCATGGTGAGCGCGATCAAGCCAAGCACCAGGTCATTTTGTGCGCGTACAAATGGAGAGTGAAAGAGCGCGTTGCCAACCCAGTTGATAGAAGGTGCGCGGAAGATGGCCCAACCAAAGACAATAAACATAAACATGATGAACCATGCAAAAAAGATTTTTATTTTGGAGCTTGGTTTCCATTCGCCTCGAATGCCGATCAGTTGATAAGCGGCAATTAACACACCGTAATATAAACCCCAAATCACATACGTCCAACCTGCGCCATGCCAGAGGCCGCTAATAAACATCGTCACAATCGGTGGGATGGACATGGCGATGCTTTCATTGAATCTAAATCGGCTTTGTAGAAGCGCGCGGCGCACAGGGAAAAAAACATAATCCCTTAACCAGGTGGAAAGAGTAATATGCCAGCGATTCCAAAAATCGGTTGGTGTAAGAGATGTATATGGACGATTGAAATTTTCTGAAGTTTCAAAACCCAGCAGCAAAGCAACTCCGCGCGCGAGATCGGTATACGCAGAAAAATCTGCGAGGATCTGTAAGGTAAAACCAAGTGCGCCGCTGATGAGTAAAAAACCTGTTGGGTCGTTTAATCCAAAAACACGATCTACGATCACTTTAATGCTATTGGCGATCACGATCTTTTTGAAAAGACCCATCACCAGCAAAGGCCATGCCCTGTAAAAATAATCCATTTGCCAAATACGCGGCGCTTCAAGTTGCGGCAATAGCTTTTGCGGCCGCTCAATCGGGCCCGCTATGATCTGTGGAAAGAATGATACATATAATGCAAAGTCAATTAGTGAGTGTGAATGCTTGAGTGTGCCGCGATAGACATCGATCATATAGCCTAGCTTTTTCAAAGTAAAAAAAGAAAGCCCTGCGGGCAATAGGATCGAAAGAAGAAATAAGTCAGCTTGAATACCTGCACTTTGCAAAGCCGCAATAGCACCTTCTCTAAAAAACCCGAAGTATTTAAAGAATGCCAACACTCCCAGATTAACGAACAAACTTATCCATATAAAAAGAAGTTTGCGGTTGGGATAAGCGTTCATGCCGCGTGCAAGGAAAAAATCAGCGAGGGTGGATACCCCAAGCAATACTACAAGCCAGGGTTGCAGCCAGCCATAAAAAATATAACTCGCCGCCAGCAAGATAACATTTTGCCAGCGGCGTTCCCGAACCACCCAATACAAAACAAAAACGGTCAGGTAGAAAAGGAGAAAAACATAACTCGTAAAAGCCATGCTTATTTCTCTGGCTCTTCCTTTTTTTGCAGGATCATCACTTTATAGGCTTCAGCAAAATCGATTCCTTTTTCCTTGCCTTCATCCTTCGCCCAATCGCGCATCCATTTATCCACTTCATGCGTATCCATTTGACTTACATGTTTTTTCAGCGCTTCGATCTTTATATCGATGGTTTCACTGATGTCGATCCACGTATCATTTTTTTCCGACCCGTGGATATATAACCGTTCAACATTGTGCGGTTCATACCCCGCTTCAAGCAGGTCGGTAAAAATGAGCCTGGTCCCAGCTGACGGGAAGACCGCTTCACATGCAGCTTGTGCTGCCGCGCGATGATCGGGATGATTAACATATTCATTGCCATAAAACCACGCTTCAGGGTTACCCGCAAAAACCACGTCAGGTTTATATTGACGGATGACACGCGTTAGATCTTTTCGTAAAGGAAGCGACGGTTCCAGTTCGCCATCTGGGTAATGTAAAAAAACTGTATGCTTGATGCCAAGCACTTCGTTGGCTGCCAGTTGTTCACCCTCACGTAGAGCCGCAAGCTCAGCTTTATACGCTGTGCCTCTGGTTATGTCATTTGAGCCAGAGTCTCCGCTGGTAATAAGCACGGATGTGATTTCACATCCAGCTTTTGCCCATTTTGCAAGCGTACCTGCCACAGAAAAATCCTGATCATCTGGGTGAGCTTGGATGGACATTGCACGCTGGGGAATATATTCATCGCTCATTTTTTTCTCCCGATCACTAACATTTTATTTTGGATTTTGAATATCTTAAAGAATATTTTAACAGCTGGCAATAATAAACTGACGAGCACTTCTGATCTGAATAATTTCTTCAAATAGAAACTGTATGGGAAGGATAGTTCGTGGAATTTATTTAAGTCAATGATTTCAAATCCCGCTGACTCGAAAAGTTGCTTCATTTCATTAGTGGAGAATATCTGTTTATGACCGAACAAATGCGATGAATACATTGCGTTCAAGAAAGTGGGATATTTACCTTTGGTGAGTCGATAGGTGAACTCGCCGAACTGATGATAGAAACTATCACGGCATGGCGTGTCGATAAAGAGGAGTCCGCCTTGCTTCAATACATTCGCAGTAGACTGCAAAACCTGAAACGGATAATTGACATGCTCGATTACATCCCAAAGGGTGATTGCATCAAAAGAATTGACATATTCTTTTTGCCAGAAGTCATCTTCAATTGCATATTTATGGATTTCAAGGTTATGCTTAATTTTTGCGTATTGTGCGCGGCTGTCACTTAATTCAATGCCAACAACTTCTGCTCCATCTTGTTTTAGAAGAGATAGGAACAAGCCGCCTCCGCAGCCAATATCCAGCACTTTAGCTTTATTGAGTTGAAGATGTTTTTTGACAATATCTGCTTGATTTCTGAACTTTTGTAAATTCGCCTGTAACTGCGTTTCAATATAAGCAGACTCTTCGTTGGTTAATTGTGAAGCATCTATATTGTGAGGTATCTCTTCTACAGGGTCTAGGTAATCTATGAAGTGAAATCCTTCATCAGAGACATAAACATTTGCATTCTTAAGTTTGTAAGTAAAGCGAGTTCCTTGTGATGGATGCTTCTTTAGCTCATCTATTTTTTCTTTGTTCATAAGGGGATTTTACTCGAAAGTCTTTGTTATCTCGCAGACCTGCGTAACGCATAAACAGTAATGCCTGTCCTGCTGACATGATTCTCTTCCATACATTTAAACCCAAAGTGTTCATACAGCGGAACATTTTCTTTCGTCACCGTATCTGTATAAGCGATGACTTTTTGCGAATCAGCCATTTCGAGAAAGGGACGAATCAGCTTGGATGAAAGCCCTTTGCCCCGTGAAGATGCGAGCACTCCAAGATTATCCAAGTAAAAATGTGGCTCATCCGCATATTTTTTATGATTGGCTTCAATCTGACGGAAAATTGGACGTGCCTTCTGTGCTTTATATGGATACGATGAAAGAATCAGAGGAATAAAAGTCAAAAAATCTTTTGGTTTGACAGATAGGCTTTTATCGGGAAAGTTCCATACCGCCACGCCCTCCAGCGGATCAGAAATGCCGAATGCCATGTTGTTCTGAATGTTAAGCCTGCCCATGGCACGGAAGAATTTAGCAACCGTTTTTATACGTGTTTTTTTATTTGGCAGAATGAACGAGACCAATGGGTCATCTTCAAACGATTGTGCGAGGACCTGCGTCATTGATTTGAGATCGGAGAGGGTGAGTTTTCTATAATGTGGATCGGCCATAATGGGAATTGTAATGTAATCTTTGAAATCAAAAGCGGAGACCAATTGATCTCCGCTATGGTTTTGGGTTTGGAAAGTTTTCTGAGAGTGTTACCTTTCACGGCGGCTTGGCTTGGTGCGCTTCTCAGCATACATGGCCTCATCCGCGCGGGCAATGAGCTCATCCAGGGTTATCTCATTTTGTGCATTTAGGGTAACCACGCCAATACTCATGGATTGATTATTCTCTGCAAGTTGTTCGTGCAAGCGGGCAACCAGCATTTGTGCATCCTGCTCTTCGGCTTCTATAGCTAGCACGATAAATTCATCGCCGCCGAGACGGGCTTTAATATCAGAAGTGCGGAATGTTTCATACAAGGCACGGCCAGCGATGATAATGGCTTCATCGCCGGCACTATGACCAAAGCGATCATTAATTTGTTTCAAGCCATCAAGGTCGGCATAAAAGACCAGCAGGTTATATTTGGCGCGTCGAGCCAGCAACAATTGTTGCTCAGCGTGTAAGAGGAAACCGCGACGGTTGTATAAGCCAGTCAATTCATCCACAATTGATAGTTCGTGTAATTTCTTATTTGCCGCTGCCAGCTCGTCTGTCCGCTCGGCAACCTTCATTTCCAAGTTGGTATTGAGTTTGATGATTTCTTCCTCCGCCTGTTTGCGCTCAGTGATATCAATATTCGTGCCGATCATACGCAGGGCTTTGCCATCCTGGTCGCGGATGGTTTGGGAGGTGGCCTTGATTACCCGCACAATGCCATCCGGGCGAAGGATGCGGAATTCGGGAGCATATTCCCGTTCGCCGTGCAGCGCAGCCTGGATCTCCCCATCCGTAAACTGGCGGTCATCGGGATGCAAGGTGCTGATCCACGCGTCATATGCGCCGCTAAAATCCTTTTCGTCAATACTGTAGAGGGAATACATACTCTCATCCCAAATCAGCTCATCTTTTACAATGTCCCAATCCCAAATGCCAACCTCCCCTGCGGCAGCGGCGAGATGCAGACGCTGCTCATTCGCACGCAAATCTTCCTCCGCCTGCTTGCGTTCGGTAATATCTGATGTGACCACTACAATCTTCCAATCTGGAAAATCCACAGGCACCGCGCTCACCTCTGTCCAGACGATACTTTCGTTTTCTTTTACCACCCCGGTTTCCACTCCATCGATCTCCCTATTTTCCTTGAATGCCCGCATACTGGCCA
Source organism: Anaerolineales bacterium (assembly GCA_014379595.1). Lineage (GTDB taxonomy): Bacteria > Chloroflexota > Anaerolineae > Anaerolineales > Villigracilaceae > Villigracilis. The sequence goes on along the minus strand of JACMLM010000033.1, from coordinate 4,043 downwards.
GTTCATCAACCGGCATTAAAGTCTCATCGGCTCTTAAATACTTACGATTTCTATATATGCCTTTAAGCAGTCCTTCCTCAGAAATATCCAGTATCTTTTTCAGGGCAGGGTTTGTATAAGTTACATTGCGCTCTGCATCGAGAATGGAGATGCCTACTGGCAATATTTCGAAAAGCTTCGAGAGCTTCATTTCACGCTCAAGCAAGGTTGCATCCAATTGCCTGCGTTTGATATCAATATTCGTCAGTTGCCTCGCGTTGAACCAGATAAAAACAGTCAGTGTTGTGATAATAGATACCACCATTAAAACAAGACCAAAGGCCGTATCATACAATCCTGCGCGCTGGCCCAATAATCTTACCCATCCCAGCAGGATGGGCCCGACGATAATTACGGGTAAAAACCTTCGTAAGATAAGTCCGCCCACTGTGTCTGCCAGAATGGTTTGCATCAGGCCCTGTTCTGGCCTCGCAAAAAAGATGCCGATTGAAAGCAGAAGCATGGTTATGGATGTATGCAATGCCATGGATGAATACGCACCGATTTGATAAAGCGAGGAAACTCCATAGAGATAGCCAAGCAAAGCCAAACCGCAAATCGCAAATACTGCAATTACTAAAGATTCATTGAACCGATTTCCCGAATGATTATCCCGGAATATCAAGGCGTACCCAATGAGAACAAAAGCTAACGCTGTAGCAGGTGACATACGCCCAGGATGTAGCGCGCCTATATTGTTATCCTGAAATAATAATTGATCAATGCCAAAATCTTTATTGAATAGATATTCTCCAAGTGTCAGGAATCCAGCAAGGGTCACAATAAATGCGCAGGCTTGCGCAATCCGCAGAGTTTGCCCTCTTACCTGCATCCACAAGGATATACCGCAGAGTATGAATAAAAATGCGGTGTTGCTCTTCATGCTTGCCAGACCAGGCAGGATGCTTTTCAGTACAGAGATATCCAGCGCCCAACCAAAGAGTACAAGACAGCCAACTCCGATAACAAAAAGGCTTGCGCCTCTTGAAAAGGATTTGAAAGAAGAGATTGAATTATCAATAGGCAGTGGATGATTAATGAGATTCATATTTTGTTCCTTAAATCTGTTAAATAAATCGGCGAACTTGGCTTACCTAGCTATAAAACATAACACAATTCTGCTCTTACAGGATTACAATATTCCTATTCTTTTTTAAGGAGTTTGCTCATGACCATCACCCTCGACGGTTCATCTCTTACAGTTGAAAAACTTGTTGCGATTGCGCGCTTCAATGAAAAAATAGAACTTGCTCCCGAAGCATTGGATCGTATAAAAATTTGCCGTGCAATGCTGGAAGAGAAATTAGCTAATAAAGAAATTATGTATGGCACGAACACGGGCATTGGGGAATTCTCAGAAAAAATATTGAATGATGATCAGGTCAAAGAATTTCAAAAGTATTTAATATATAACCATGCCGCTGGAATTGGTGAGCCTGCACCGATAGAACATGTCCGTGCGGCACTGGCAGGGCGCATCAATGTCCATGCACATGGGAATTCAGGCTGCAGACCCGAGATCACGTTAACACTGGTGGAGATGCTGAACAAAGGCGTCACACCAGTTGTTTGTCAGAAAGGGTCAGTGGGCGCAAGCGGTGACCTTGCTCCAATGGCACAAGCCGCGCTGCTGCTGATGGGCGAAGGCGAAGCGTTTTTAAACGGCGAACGACTCACAGGTCAAGAAGCGATGCGGCAGGCTGGGATCGAAGTCCCAGGTTTGCAGGCGAGAGATGGTCTGGCTGCGATTAATGGATCCAATTTATTAACTGCCATGTCTGCATTGCATATTTATGATATGGAAAGATTTATCAAGCAGGCAGAGATCGCTGCGGCGATGTCGATTGAGGCGCTGCTTGGAAATATGAAACCATATAACACCAAGCTGCATGAACTGCGCGGATTCAAAGGCGCGATCACATCGGCGCAGAATATCGCGAAGATGGTGGAAGGTTCGGATTTGACAACGGGCAAGATGAAAACGAAGGTGCAGGATGCGTACTCGATGCGTTCCACGCCGCAAGTGGTTGGTGCGGCACGTGATGCGATTGCGTATGCAAGGTCACAAGTTGAAATTGAATTGAACGGCGTGGGCGATAACCCGATCTTCATCCCCGAAGATAATTTAACTCTAACAGGCGCGAACTTTCAAGGCTCGCCTGTTTCATTGCCGATGGATATGGCGGGCATTGCCATCACGATGATTTCTGTTTTATCTGAACGTAGACTCAATCGATTAACAAACCCAGCTCTTTCTCAGGGGCTGCCTGATTTCCTCGCCCATGAGCCTGGGTTCTACTCTGGATTAATGCTCAGCCAATACACCGCCGATCATTTGATCGTAGAACAAAGAATTTTATCCGCGCCTGCAAGTATTCAATCCATTCCAGCTGCGGCGGATCAGGAAGATTTTGTTTCGATGGGAATGAATACTGCTTTGAAGAACGGACAAATTTTAGATAATGCCTATGGTGTGTTGGGAATCGAATTCATGGCTGCCGCACAAGCTATGGATTTCCGCAAGTTCACATTTGGTAGAGGGACACAAAAAGCCCGCGATACAATTCGCAAGCATGTAGATCATCTCGAAGTGGATCGTCCGCTTTATAACGATCATAACCGGATGAAAGCATTAGTAAAGTCTGGGGAGATTTTGATTGAAGTGGAAAAGGTTGTGGGAGGATTGGGCTGATGTTTATTATCATGTATCACTCGTTATTGATCGGTGCTTCATTGTTTGCGCCTATTCCATTTTTAGACGAAAAACTTGCTGCATATCTATGGAAACGAATGATCTCCGAATTAGCAAAAAAACATCAAAGGACTTTAAGTGATGAGCAATTGACAACATTATCCTATCAATACAAGTTTATTCTCTCGAATGGATGTTTGCTTGTCGTCAAGCGTATATTCAAGCAAATCGCTCAGGAACTTATCTTCTTTTTAGAGTGGGGCAAGGCGCTGGATATGGCAACAGACGCTTATTATTCAGGCTATCTCGTCAATGAATTGTTTGCACACGAAAAATTTGACTCCGCTAAAACGAATCACTATGCTGTCGCTCTTCAAAACGCTAAAAAGGGACTCAATAAGAAGTTGATGCGCCGCGTGATGAAAGGCACATTTCAGTCTAGCTGGGGCGTTGTAGTGTCCATCGTAAAATGGCTGACAGGCATTGTCACAGATTATATAAAAGATTTGCGAAAGCGCGGCTTCAAGAGAAAGAGCGACCCCGCTTTCGAGAAAAATATGGGTGGCTTCTTTGAAGCGAATAAAGCTAAACTTGATAGCCTGGTTGGTCAGTTGAAATCGAATTTCGATGAAGGGCTGGGTCAAATACCCACACAACATTTTGATGAATTGAAAAATAAAATGTTTGATGAGTTGAAGCTTCACGAGGAAACAACTAGTGAAGTGAAATAGCTAGTATGCTAAAACGAATAAGAAGGGATCGATAAGCGATGACTAATAAAATACTTGATCGCCGAGATTTTCTGAAACTTGCTGGGTTAACCGCACTAGGCGCGGTCAGTGCGTGTGCACCCGCTCAAACTGTGGATATTTCTACTCCAACAACTCAACCAACAGTAGTTCCACTTCCAATAAAGCAGAAAAATAGGGTATTGCGAATCGCCCACATGACAGATTTTCATGTTGAGCCTCAAGGAGTTTCATCTGCTGGAATGACTCGTGCTTTGCATCATGCCCAGTCTCAGGCAGATCATCCCGATTTCATCTTGAACACTGGCGATTCGATCATGGATGCGCTTGAAACAAGTAAATCAAAAGCTGTGGGGCAATGGCTGACTTATAACAGTATTATGAAGAATGAGAATAGCCTGCCTGTAATTCATGCCATTGGGAATCACGATGTATGGGGTTGGGGAGTCGCTGATGCGTCAATTAAAAAAGATCCGCTATATGGTAAAGAGATGGCGCTCGAGAGGCTTGGACTTAAAAATCGTTACTACAGTTTTGATCAAGCGGGATGGCACTTCATTGTT
>JACMLM010000032.1 GCA_014379595.1 Anaerolineales bacterium | reverse complement strand
TCGCGAACTCCGCGTTTCAAGTGCGGCTGCCACGTGGATTAGCGCAAATTAGCGCGGATTAGCCGTCACCCATCCGGGTTTTGACCTGATTCCGGCATTGAACCGGACGGGTGGAAACGCAGGATGCCCTTCCGTGTCTGACCTTTGACGACTAGCCAAGGACCCTCATTCGGCAGCCATGCCCAAATACTTTGCACCAAGTAAGCTCGAGCAATGGCGTGGGAGATCCATCTACGAGTTCTTGGGCGTGAGGTTCTTCAAAAGATATCTCCTGCCCACTGAGCTTTTGCTCTTCCGCCTGCGTGGCAAGAAGGCGGCGATGCAAGGAGGTCAAGAAGTGCTAAAGGCAGAACTGAAGCGGCTCGAGTGGGAAACAAGACGGAACGAAGTTATTCACTCGCTGGCCCTGCTTTTTACCGTTTCTATTTTGGTATTTAAACTTCCGCAATTGTCCATAGTAGAGTTTCTTGTCATCTTCGCCATTAACCTGTATGTAAATGTATATCCCATCTTTGTGCAGCGCTATAATCGCTTTCGAATAATGAGGCTATTGAGAAAATGCACGCTATGAAATGCCAAGTCACAACGTTGGTTGAGCGCATGTTGGCACTGCACAAGAATCTCGCATCCGCGAAAACACCGCACCGAGAGAGCGTCGGGAAAGAGTCTGCATGAAATGAGCGGCGAGTCGAGACCTGTTGCGGATGGTCAGATAGATAAGCTTGTCTACGAGTTGTATGGACTTACAGAAGAAGAAATAAACATTGTAGAGTCATAAATGGATAAGAAGATAGAACTGAATGCAACGATTACTTGTCAGCAATGCGGGTTTGCCAAAATAGAGCAAATGCCGCCAGATACCTGAGTCGTTTTCTATCAATGCGTCAGTTGCGGCGCGGTACTTCGTCCGATAAAAGGAATTTGCTGCGTCTATTGCTCGTATGCAGATAAACATTGTCCCTCAAAGCAGAGAGAAAACCAAGATAGTTAAAGAGAAAATCGCAATTACTCCATTCGATCAGTTATATGGATTGAGCTATGAAGAGGTAAAGATTGATGAATCATAAGCACATACAAGACTCCATTCGTACCGAACTCGAATCAACTCGTGATTCATTTCACGCTATTCTTGCTTCGCTTTCAGAAGAAGATCTACACAAACAGAGCCTCAACCCAGGCTGGACGAACGTTGAAATCCTGGCGCATATGCTATTTGGGTTTATCGTAACCGTAGTATTACTACCCATGACGCGTATATGGGGAAAGTTACCTAACGGCTCTTCAAAACCATTTGCCTGGCTCTTGAATGCCCTCACCGTGCCGTTCAATTGGGTTAATGCGATTGGCGCACGTATGCAGGGTAAAGTTTTTACCCATAAGAGGCTTGGGAAATTGTTTGACCGATTTCATGCATCTCTGTTAAAAACTGCTGCTTCAATCAAAGAGGATGAATGGCAGCGCGGAATGTATTACCCCACAAAATGGGACGCCAACTTTAGCGAATTTATGACTATTGAAAAACTTTACCACTACCCAGTAGTTCACTTTAACTTTCATCTCGATCAAATATCACACTGATAAGAATAATGTATTCTTTGGAGACATAATATGAATTGTAGTCATTGCCAGGGACTTGATGAATTATTTAGTGCGGAATATGTGGCGAAGGAAGTTGCAAAATACCGCAGACAAGGCCCAGACAAAACCACCCGCATGTTAACGAATGCACTTAAACAGCAGGGTGTGCACGAACTAACCCTGCTCGATATTGGCGGAGGCGTGGGAGCCATTCAATATGAGCTACTGGATGCAGGCGTAAAAAGCGCCACAGATATCGAAGCCTCTACAGCGTATCCTGCTGCCGCCAAAGCGGAGAGCCAAAAACGTGGATATGCTGAACGGATACACTATCATCAAGGTAACTTTGTTGATCTGGCAGAGCACATTCAACCTGCTGACATCGTCACATTAGATCGCGTCATCTGTTGTTTCCCAGATATGCAACAACTGGTAGGGCTTTCAGTTGCACGAGCAGGCAAGCTGTATGGCGTGGTGTATCCGCGTGATATCTGGTGGATGAAAATGGGACTGGCTGTTCAGAATTTTTTCTTCCGCTTACAGCGCAATCCATTTCGTGTCTTTATACATCCATCTGAAGCTGTCGAAGCCATCATTATGCGTAGTGGCTTGAAACGGATTTTTTATAGACGAACATTGTTATGGCAGGTAGTGGTCTATTCCCGCTAAGCCATATCTCTTATAAAGAAAACAAGAATCTGTTAACTACGAGTTGCGGTAAACTTGGCGAATGCCAATTTCATCCACGTATTCAAAAACATTCACAATCCCAAAAAAATCAATAGACGAAAACGGCCACGTCAACAACGTGGCCTATGTACAATGGATGCAGGACATTGCTGTAGAACATTATGATTCCATCGGCGGCAACCAAGCCCAGGGGACAGAGTCAACCTGGGTCGTGCGCGAGCATAAGGTCGAATACCTGCTTCCTGCATTTGAGGGCGAAGAGATCGAGATCCGCACCTGGGTGGAAAGCATTCGCAAGGTCAGATCATTGAGGAAGTATGAATTCGTCAGAATAGCAGACAGCAGGCTGCTCGTTAAGGGTGAAACGGATTGGGTATTTGTAGATGTCAAAACAGGCAGTCCGCGTGCGATTCCTAGTGAAGTATCTAATGTGTTTGCTTCTGAATCAAATAAATAGATGCGAGAGCAAATGCAATCAACAACACCAGTCAAGGCTCATAACTCAATTCCAATTTATGCCTTATTCACAGCCAATGCAATTTCACTGGTTGGCAACGTATTTTCTGCAATCGCAATTCCGTGGTTCGTATTACAAACAACTGGCAGCGCCACACAAACAGGTATCACAGGTTTCTTTACGATCCTGCCTGTTGTGATCGCTGGGTTCTTCGGCGGCACGCTGATCGACAGGCTGGGCTATAAACGCACCAGCATTATTGCAGACCTTGCAAGCGGCGCAGCTACTGCATTGATTCCATTACTTCATTTCACCATTGGGCTGGAATTTTGGCAGTTGATGGTGCTTGTATTTCTTGGCGCATTATTAGATACACCAGGCGGAACCGCACGCGCTGCACTACTACCAGAACTTGCAGAACAAGCAGGCATGCCCATTGAACGCGCCACTTCCCTCACGCATGTGATCGAGCGCGGCGCAAGAATGGTTGGCGCGCCGCTTGCAGGTCTCTTGATCGGCATCATGGGCACAGAAAATGTTTTGTGGCTGAATGCCCTTTCATTTTTGATCTCTGCAGGAATTATTGGATTTGTGATCGCCAGCCCCAAGCCAGTTAAAAAAGAAGCAGGGACTGGAGATTACTTTGGCGAATTAAAGGAAGGCTTGCGCTTCATTACGCAAGATAAGCTGATCTTCGCACTCGTGATCATGATCATGCTGACAAATTTTCTAGACACGATCTTCGGCGGTGTTGTACAGCCTGTTTATGTAAAAGAAGTATTTGGAAGCGCTCTCAATTTAGGTCTGCTTCTCGCAGCAAATGGCGGAGGCGCGGTCATCGGTGGATTGATCTTCGCGGCCATCGGGCATCGGATGCCGCGCCATGCCACATTCGTTGCTGCATTCGTACTGACTACGTTCAGATTTTGGGTATATCTGAGTCAACCACCGATTGCTGTTTTAGTTATCGTAACGTTGATCACCAGCATTGGCGCTGGACCTTTGAATCCTATTATTGGTGCGGTTGAGTTTGAACGCATTCCTCCAGATATGCGCGGACGAGTCTTCGGTGCTATGCAAGCAGGCGCATGGCTTGCCATGCCCTTGGGTATGTTATTGGGCGGAGTGTTCACCGAAAAATTTGGCACATTCCCAATGTTGATCTTTTTAGGCATTAGCAATTTCATTGCCACAGTCAGTATGTGGTTCATACCAGCCATGAAAGAAATGAATAGAAAAGTTATTCCTACACAACCTCAAACGGAGTTGAAATGAAAACTATATCTCACAAACTAATTCAAACGATTTTTGCATTGGCAATATTGATCTCATCACAGATCGCGTGCCAAACTGTATCGAACCCAACTGCTACACCTCAGTCTCTTCCAGCTACAGAAACTACATCACCTTCATCCCCCACTGACGCTGTAAATCTAACTGATGATGAAATCAAAGCGGGCATACAAACATCGCTGGATATATATGCTCAAGCGTACAATGAAAACAATCCTGAGTTGCTTGAACAAGTAGTTGACCAGGAAAACAAACCTTTTCATCGTATCGCTCGCAGCCGCTTTGACAATTTTCAACTCTCTTCACAAGCAGGGACAGGTACATTTAGTTATACGTTGATCAACATAACCAAGCGAGAGTTTGGCTACGTCATTGCTCAATTTAAAACAGGCGGCGGATATCAGGCAGATTGGCCCTTCCGTTTGGTGAATGGAGTTTGGGTTATCACCGAGCCCACTGTGGAACAAGTCGGCGAGCCTGTTATTACAGATACCGAGCACTTTACTTTCACAACCTATCCCTGGGCTGATGACGTCAACCAGCAGATCATGGACATGATGGAAACAGCCCGTACAAATGTAGAAAAAGTATTAGGTGAAGCACCCACACAAAAAGCTAATGTTAAGATCATGCCCATTTATGGCTTAAGTCCATTCAACCCAATGAACGCCATTGCTCTATACAACAAAAACGGCGGCGCGGCGGAAGATACAATTGAAGTGTACACACCAGAATCTTTTGCTTATAGCTATTATGACCCTGCTATAGGTTGGGAAGGTGAACTACAAAGAACACTAACTCACGAATACACCCATATGACTCATGCACGCGTTTTCAACAACGCTGGAAGATTATCAGATTGGATGTCTGAAGGGTTGGCAGAATATGTATCGGGCGCAGATCAGAATCTTTATTGGGCATGTGACTCTGCACGCTCTGGAACGATCATTCCCATCCTCGATGAAAGCGATGCGACATACAAACAAGACCTGATGCATATGTATCTGCTCGATCAGGATTTTGGCTTGAGCTACAGCTTCGCTCATTCACTCGTCTCATTTACAGTTGAAAACTACGGCGGGCTGGATGGGTTCTGGAAACTGGCAAATGCACTTGATACCACAAGCGATTTCAAAAAAGCGGTGCAAAGCGCCTTTGGTATTAGCTATGAAGAATATGACCAGAAATGGCGAGAGTGGCTTGAAGGGCAATGCTAAAACTTTTCACAGGGTGCGGTCAATTCGAAACGGAATAAAGTTATCAGTCTTAATTTCATGAACTGCTATCCAAATTTTGTCTCCCCCATGTGGCGGAGACAAATCCTCCCCAGCCGATGGATGCGGCTGGGGAGGATTTGTTATAAAATTAAGTATTGCTTGTTTTATTTGCACATTCAAGAAGCCTGATTGATTAGTAGATAAGAGGCACACATCAGGAGGAATAGTTAGAAAGTGGAGATGTTACCGGAATTATCATTGAAATATTCAGAGCTTCGTTACCGCCGCCTGTTTGAAACAACACAGGATGGTATTTTGATTCTTCATGCTTGGACGGGATATAGGGAATCCACCCATGCGATAGAGGGCACATTCATGGCACAATCATTTATCAAGGGGTCAATTATTTACATCGGGTCAAATGACTGATCCGTACAAAAAGCCACCCAACACACCATGAAGTGCATAGTCAGAAATTTGAAGATGTAATTGCTGCATCTCTAAATAAATAGTGGAATTGCAATGCTGTCGTAAGCAGTGCTATCGCAACGCAGAATCACAAGGCAATAAGGAGTAATAAACGATGGCAAAAGCAAGAACGCAATTACCCAAAGCCCCGACCGGCATTCAGGGGTTGGATGAGATCACCGGCGGCGGGTTTCCCAAAGGCCGGCCCACGCTGATCTGTGGCGGCCCAGGCTGCGGCAAGACCCTGCTCGCCATGGAGTTTTTGGTGCGCGGCGCAACAGAATACGGTGAGCCGGGCGTTTTTATGGCCTTCGAAGAAGCTGCGAAAGACCTGACCCAAAACGTGGCCTCGCTCGGTTTCGATTTGAAAGACCTGGTTGCACGCAAAAAAATGGTGCTCGATTTTGTATATCTTGAGCCTGGTGAAATGGAGGAGACCGGTGACTACGACCTGGATGGCTTATTCATCCGTCTCGGACAAGCCATTGACTCTATCGGCGCCAAGCGCGTGGTACTGGATACGATTGAGACCCTCTTTACCAGCCTGCCCAATTCACACATTCTGCGTGCGGAGCTACGCCGCTTGTTTCGCTGGCTAAAAGATAGAGGCGTGACTGCCATAATCACCGGTGAACGCGGCGAAGGGACACTAACTCGCCAGGGACTGGAGGAGTATGTATCCGATTGTGTGATATTGCTTGACCACCGTGTGAATGACCAGCTTTCTTCGCGACGGTTGCGCGTGGTCAAATACCGCGGCTCCACACATGGGACGAACGAATATCCATTTCTGATTGATGAAGACGGTATTTCGGTACTGCCGGTCACTTCGCTTGGTTTACAACAGATCGCATCCAGCAAGCGCATTCCTACAGGTGTTGCACGTCTCGACTCGATGCTCGGCGGAGCTGGCTATTTTCGCGGCAGCAGTGTGCTGGTGTCTGGCACAGCGGGCACCGGCAAGAGCAGCCTGGCTGCGCACTTTGCCGATGCAGCTTGTCGGCGCGGCGAGCGTGTCACTTATTTTGCCTTCGAGGAATCTCCCAGCCAGATCATGCGCAATATGCGTTCAATCGGGATCGACCTGGATCAATGGGTACAAAAAGGCCTGCTCCAATTTCAAGCGAACCGTCCATCTTCTGCCGGGCTCGAAATGCATCTTACGATGATCCATAAAGCTATCAAGTCATTCAAACCACAAGTGGTGATCGTAGATCCGTTAACCAGCTTCGTCGCCGGAGGTACCGAAACTGAAGTAAAAACGATTGTGGTGCGGCTGGTGGATTTATTGAAAATGAATCACTGCACCAGCTTGTTTACTAGTTTAACCTTGAGTGGCGGCCTGCTTGAACAAACCCAAATTGCGATTGCATCCTTAATTGATACCTGGATCTTATTGCGCGAGATCGAAGTGGGCGGTGAACGTAATCGTGGTATGTACATCCTCAAATCGCGCGGTATGGCACATTCGAATCAGATTCGCGAATTCTTATTAACGGATCATGGTGTCGAGTTACGAGATGTGTACGTTGGTCCAAGCGGCGTGCTGACTGGCTCAGCACGCTTGGTGCAGGAAGCACAAGAACAGGCTGGACGCGCAGTGCGCAATCAAGAAGTGGAACGCCGAGGGATCGAACTGGAACGTAAGCGTACAACACTGGAAGCGCAGGTTGTGGCCTTACGTGCCGAGTTTGCCGTGCAGGAAATCGCATCAAAAGTGATCATCGGGCAGGAACAAGCCGAGGAAGCACAACTGGTACAAGAGCGTGTGGATATGGGGCTGAGCCGCAAAGCAGATACAACGCCAAATAAAAAAAATGGAAACTCGAAATGAAAACGAAATCTACGAAATCCGCAAAGCCTGCACGCCCGAAAGCCCAGCCACCCACCGGCGCGAAAGTTGCCAAGCAAGCAAAGTCAGACAGCATCATCCTGCGCCTCTATGTAGCCGGGCAAACCCCCCGATCCATATTGGCTCTTGCCAACCTGAAGAAAATCTGCGAAGAACATCTGGCTGGGCGCTACAAGATTCAAGTGATAGACCTACTGGAAGACCCCAAACTGGCGCGCGGCGACCAGATCCTTGCCATCCCAACGCTAGTGCGAGAATTGCCGGTACCCGTGCGCAAGATCATTGGCGACCTCTCCAACACCGAGCGCGTGCTGATCGGGTTGGATCTGCTGCCACGAAAATAGATGGTGACTATGTTAAAAAAGAAAACACGCGATTCGAATGAAACTTCGGAAGTTGCCCATAACAACTGGAATCGATATGCCTAAGAAATCTGCTAGCAAAACACCAAAACAACTCCTTGCTGAAAACGAAGACCTGCGTGCGCGGCTGGACGAAGCTGACGAGATATTGAGCGCCATTCGCAGCGGCGAGGTAGATGCGCTGGTGGTCTCAGGTGATGACGGCGTCAAGATCTTTACGTTGAAACAGGCAGAAGATGCCCTGGCTGAATCTGAGGGGAAATTCCGTCAACTGGTGGAGAGTCTTCCTTCGGTGGTTTATATGAACGAGATAAGTGATGCAGGCACGACGATCTATGTTAGCCCGCAGATTTCAGCCCACATGGGATATACACCAGAGGAATGGCTGGCTGACCCGCAATTATGGTCGAAATCGATCCATGCGGACGACTATCAACATGTAATGATAGAAGCTAACAATACCAACCGTGGCAACGAAATATTTGATATGGAATATCGAATGATTACCCATGCTGGCCGCATGGTCTGGGTACATGATCAATCCCTGCTTGTGCATGACCTGATGGGTAAACCTAAGTTCCGTCAAGGCATAATGTTGGATATTACAGCGCGCAAGAAAGCAGAAACAAACTTGCAGCAAATCGAAGATGCATTGCGCGAAAGCGAAGCACATTACCAATCGATCTTCAAAAATTCTCAAGATGCCATCTTGTTAACCGCGCCAGACGGTTCAATTGTGGATGTCAACCCTGCCACCGTTGAGATGTTTAACCGAACAGCAGAGGAGATCAAGAGCGTTGGCCGCAATGCTTTGGTGGATATTACCGACCCGCGCCTAGCCCATGCTTTAGAGGAACGCGCCCGCACCGGAAAAATGAGAGCCGAGATCACCATGATACGGGCAAATGGCTCAAAATTCCCGGCCGATGTTACTTCGACCATCTTTGCCAATGCGCATGGTGAAATGAGAACCAGTATGATCATCCGCGATATTACGGAGCGCATACAGGCAGAAGATGCTCTAATCCGTTCCGAGAAGGAATTTCGTGGTCTGGCAGAGAATGCTTTGGTCGGAGTCTTTCGCTCAAACATAAATGGACAAATCTTGTTTGTGAATGACTCACTGGCGCGCATATATGAGTATGACTCGCCAGCCGAACTGATACGCGAGAACACGCGCATGCGTTACAAAAACGCGGCAGATCAAGAAACTGTATTAGGAACCCTGCGCGGGGATGGCAAGATCGACGGCTTTGAAATTGAGGCGTTAACGAACACAGGGGATGTGAAAAACATTTTGTTGAGTGCTACGCTTGAGAACGATATTATCACCGGAATAATGATGGACATCACCGCGCGCAAACGGGCGGAAGAAGCGTTGCGCGCGAGTGAGGCGCGTTTACTCGAAGCGCAGTCTGCGGCAAAAGTGGGCAGTTGGGAAACCGACCTGTCAACTTTAAAGGTAATTTGGTCGGCGCAGACCTACGAGATTTTCGACCTTGATCGAAACACTTTTCAGGCGTCTCATACAGCGTTTTTGGATTTTGTTCATCCAGATGACCGCGCGAAAGTTGATGCGGCGTTTGTAAATTCATTCAACAGCAAAGTCTACAACGCAATTGAACATCGGATCGTAACCGCCACAGGCGTCACAAAATATGTGGAAGAACATTGGCGTATTTTCCGTGACGATCAAGAACAACCAGCGTGGGCAGTTGGCACCTGTCAAGACATCACCGAACGCAAACAGGCAGAACAGAATTTGTTGGAATCTGAAGAAAAATATCGAAACCTGATCGAGCATCTTCCCAACGTCGTTTATATGAATGCAGTTGGCGATGCCAGCACCACAATCTACGTCAGCCCGCAGATTGAAACTCTATTGGGCTATACAGCAGAGCAATGGCTCGCCGATCCAAAATTATGGTCGCAGAGATTGCATCCTGAAGATCGTCAGCGTGTATTGGAAGAATTAACTGCTTCTGATCAGAAGATCAAACCCTTTGACACGGAATATCGAATGATCACAAGCGATGATCGGACGATCTGGGTACACGATCAGGTTACGCTGGTGAATGACCTGAAAGGCCAGCCGCAATTCTGGCAGGGAATCATGCTTGATATTACAGAACGTAAACAGTCAGAGACCGCGCTGCTGGAGAGCAATGAGCGCTTCAGACAAGTGTGGGAGACGACCTCAGATGCAATGGCATTATCTGATGCGGAAGGTATCATACTTGCCGAAAACCCCGCGTACTTATCTCTTTATGGCTATAGATCAGAGCAGGTGGTTGGCAACAGCTTTGCGATCATCTTTCCAGAAGAAAATCGCAAAACTGCGATTCAACAGTACAAGACCGTCTTTGCCAATGAGCTCATTCCTCCGACCTTTGAATCTGTAATACAGCGTACCGATGGTACGGAACGCACCGTGGAGTCTCGCATATCATTCCTTTCAACAGATGGGCAGCGTACTGCCATGCTTTCAACCATCCGCGATATTACAGAGCGCAAACAGGCAGATGAAAAGATTCTGCGCCAGATTGATTATCTAACAGCGCTGCAGGATATTGATCGTAGCATTACATCTACTTTTGATATGCACCTAAGTCTAAAGGTTCTCATTTCAAAGGCCCTTACCCTGCTTGAAGTGGATGCCGCAGTGGTTTTCCTGGTGAATCTCAACACAGGCTCTTTGGAATTTGTTGTTGGGGATGGTTTTCGGACAAATGCCTTCCAGACGGCTACTATAAAAGTAGCCCAGAGCTATGCCGGCAAAGCCGCGATGAAACGGCATATTGTGAAAATTCCAAACCTGAAAGATGATGCAGGGAATGGACTCATCCCAAACTATCTGACTGAAGAAGATTTTGTGGGTATTTACGCTGTGCCATTGATCCTTAATGGAAAAGTGATCGGTGTGCTCGAGGTATTACAGCGCTCGCTGATTAAGCGCAATCAGGAATGGCTTGATTTTCTGAATGCCCTGGCCGGGCAGGCTGCAATTGCGATTAGCAATGCCCAACTTTTTGAGAGCTTGCAGCACTCCAATATTGAACTCTCTCAAGCGTACAATGCCACTATCGAAGGTTGGTCACACGCCCTCGATCTGCGTGATAAGGAAACCGAAGGCCATAGCCTGCGCGTAACAGAGATGACCATGAACCTCGCGCGCAACTTTGAATTGAGCGAAGATGAACTGATACAAGTGCGTTGGGGGGTCCCTGCTGCACGACATTGGCAAGATGGGTGTTCCAGACGGCGTCCTGCTTAAACCTGGCGCTCTAACAGAAGAAGAATGGGTACTCATGAAAAAGCACCCACGCTTTGCATACGACCTGCTCTACCCAATTCGCCATCTGCGGCAGGCGTTGGATATTCCGTATTGCCATCATGAAAAATGGGACGGCACTGGCTATCCACGTGGATTAAAAGGCGAACAGATTCCACTGCCCGCACGCATATTTGCAATTGTGGATGTGTGGGATGCGCTGCGTTCAGACCGGCCCTATCGCGCCGCCTGGACGGAAGAAAAAGTGCGCGATCATATTACTGGCTTATCTGGAACACACTTTGACCCGCAGGTGGTGGATGTATTCATGAAAATGCCCAATGAGATAAACGCGAAACAATGAGCTGCATACCCACCACAGAAGCACCGCCAGAATCGGGAGAATTCACTTGCCCCAAGAATCGATAACCAGAACAAAGAAACAACTGGCTTCTGAAAACGAAAACCTGCACACACGTCTGGCAGAAGCCGAAGAGGCTCTGCGCGCCATTCGTAGCGGTGATTGGGACGCGCTCATCATTTCGGGTTTGGGCGGCGAGCAGATCGTTACACTCAAGCACTCGGAACTTCGCTACCGCCGCCTGTTTGAAGCCACTCCGGATGGGATATTAATTCTCAATGCCGAAACGGGAGCGATCACAGATGTCAACCCTTTCCTGATCAATGTGTTGGGATATGCGCGTGAAGAGTTTATAGGAAAAAGACTCTGGGAAGTGGGTGCGTTCAAGGATGTTGAAGCCAGCCAGCATATCTTCGAAGCTTTACATGCGAATGATTACATTCGCTATGAAGACATACCGCTTAAAGTAAGGGATGGACATCTGATTCAAGTGGAACTCGTCAGTAACATCTATGCTGTGGATGACCAAAAGGTGATCCAATGTAATATTCGCGACATCACAAAGCGCAAACAGGTTCAGGCTGCGCTTGAAACGCTCCTGCGCGAGCAATCCATCCGCGACCATCTGACCGGTTTATTCAACCGCCGCTACATGGAAGAGACCCTCGAACGCGAGCTGCGTCGAGCCATCCGTAAAAACCTCTCACTCGGTATTATTATGTTTGATGTGGATGATTTCAAGCACTTCAACGACACCTACGGTCATGCTGCCGGTGATGGCATCCTGCGTGAATTAGGCAATTTTCTAATTTCGCATGTCCGTGTAGAGGATATTGCCTGCCGTTATGGCGGAGATGAATTCATCGTTATTCTGCCCGATGCCCCACAGGAAGTGACAGAGCAGCGCGCGAAACTTATTTACGAATTTGCCAAACAATTTCATCTGCCATTCGAAGGACAGATCCTCGAGGCCGTTACGCTCTCGATTGGCACTGCAATCTTCCCAAAGGATGGTTCTTCGAGCACAGACATCTTGAAGTTTGTGGATGATGCACTTTACCTCACCAAACGCGAAGGCCAGGGTCGTACACTTAAGTAAAGATCATGTAGTATGAATTATTTAATAATAATTATGCAAGCAGACCTAAGCGGATTAAAGTTAATCAGTGATCCAACCGAAATGCTTTTCTTCGAGCATATTTCATCATAAGTTAATTGGAGAAAAAATGAATAGTACAAATCAGACACTGGGTAGAACCATCGAATCGCAAAAGGATGAACTTGCCAAACTCATTGTAGATGAACAATGGGCGCGTAACCCTCAGTTCAAAGTCCGCTACGGCGAAGTTGGACATGCCAAATGCGTACAAGATGTAAAATATAACCTGGCTTACCTATCTCAGGCCATTGCTTCAAACAGCCCGTCACTATTTGCGGCTTATATTGACTGGGTCAAAGTTCTGTTTGAAGGGCTAAAAATCCCAACGCGGGAATTAGCCGAGAGTTTGGAAATCACGGGCGATATCTTAGAACTGCGCTTCCCTGATGCAGCTACCATCGTAAAAGATTTTATTGAACTGGGTTTGAACCATTTAACAAGTGCGCCTGAAGCCATCCCAAGTTTTTTTGATGATTCGCAGCCGCTTTTTGTGTTGGGTCATCAATACTTTGATGCAATTCTAAAAGGTGAGCGTTCCACAGCCAGTCGTTTGATTCTGAATGCAGTAGCTCAAGGCGCAAGTATTAAAGATGTCTACCTGCACGTTTTCCAGTCCAGTCAACGCGAAATTGGGCGTTTATGGCAAATGAATCAAATGAGCGTGGCACAAGAGCATTACTGCACAGCCGTGACCCAACTCATTATGTCGCAACTTTATTCCAATATTTTCGACACGCCGAAAAATGGAAAGCATCTTGTCGCCACTTGTGTAGGTAACGAACTGCATGAGATTGGACTACGCATGGTGACAGATTTCTTTGAAATGGATGGGTGGGATACCTACTATCTTGGATCCAACGTTCCTTTGTCCAGTATTATGCAGACCATAACGGAACGTGAAGCAGATGTATTGGCAATTTCTGCCACCATGGCCTTTCACATCCCGCTCGTTGCTGACTTGATCAAGCAGGTGCGAACTTCTGACAGCAACCGGCACATCAAAATTCTGGCGGGCGGATACCCCTTTAACATCGAACCGGAATTGTGGCGTCAGGTAGGCGCAGATGGGTATGCATCCAACGCTGAACACGCCATTGCCACCGCCAATACCTTGTTAGCCGCATGAGCTTAAAAATGCAGGACAATGATTCAACCCATGGCCTGGCATTAATGTGCAATCAGGACGGTGTGATTATCAGCGTTGTGCATGACGGGTTAGGTAGTGTCGAGTCAGAGCTATTGGGAAAGCCATTTCCCCTGCTAGTCACAAGTTCCAGTTTCCAAAAAGCGCTATCCTTTCTGGTGGAACTGAGAGACAAACGTGCTGTCTTTGATTGGGAATTCGACCTATCGATTGGTAGCGAATTAATCCTGGCACATTGTGCCGGATTGGCAATCGAAGATAACCTGCTCATTCTGGCGGCGCAGACGCGCACTGCTGTCGATCATCTGTTTGAAGAAATGGTGCGGATCAACAATTCCCAGACAAACCATTTGCGAACCATTACGAAAGAACAAGTCGAATTCATGCGTACCCAGCCTGAACGTGAAATTGGACTCTATGAAGAACTAAGCAGGTCGAATAATACATTGGTCACGCTTCAGCGCGAATTAGCGAAGAAGAATGTCGAACTGGAGCGCCTCAACGCTGAAGTGCAAAGATTGGCTCTTGTGGATGAACTCACCCACCTTTACAACCGCCGCGGGTTCTTTGAGATAGGTCACCATGAAGTAGAACGCGCAAAACGGTTTGAAAAACCTCTATCGGCGATTATGCTTGATATTGATAATTTCAAACAGTTCAACGACAGCTATGGTCATGCGACAGGGGACAAAGTGATTGAAGGGGTAGCGACATGTTGCAGTCGGCAGTTACGGAAGATGGATATTTTTGGTCGCTATGGCGGTGAAGAGTTTTCGGTCTTGCTGCCCGAAACACCACTAGCGGGTGCCCGCATCATAGCGGAACGCTTACGTCACCAGACTTCTCAGGAATCAATCAGTACAAAACACGGCTTATTGTCTGTTACCATAAGTCTCGGAATAGCTGTCTTTGAAGGCAGTACTATGAGATTAGAGGAGTTATTAGAACATGCAGATCAAGCCCTTTATAAAGCCAAAGAGTCAGGACGAAATCGCGTATGCGTGGACGGCGAGTAGACGCGCAAAATAATTTAACTTATATCTCGCCTAACAAAACGTGCACTCGACGCTGTAGATTCTGCGTGACCTACGGCAAGCGTTTCGCGTACGCGTGGCTTCGAGCCGCTTCGCGTTCTGCTCCCAAGCAGAGGCCACGCCTAGGTCGAGTCTATGCTGGCATTGCACAAGAATCTCGCATCCACGAAAACGGTACTTATACAGAAATCCGCCTGGTTATGAGATAGTTGGGCGGCTTGAAATAACTGCTATAAGTATCCTTCTTTCGTCATTAGTGTTTGGGTATTAAACCTGCTACGAGTCAAACCAAAGTAGAATCAAATCATGCAGCTAATTTCCAAATTTTTCTTTCCGATCTTTGTTGTGACAATGTTGTATTTGTTAATCTCAGGAAACCTGCTTTCCTCGCCGCCCTTTGTGATCGCCATACAGATATTGGCTCTGGCACTGGGTATATGGGCGCGGCGTACTTTCCAACCTGTATTTTTGAATGTGTTTGATTCCCAGTTAACCCATACTCATCCTATACCCATCCTATACCGTTCCTACTTGGGCGGGCGTAAAAAATTGACAACGGCAATATTTTACACAAAGAATATATATTTACGATTTCAAATTTGTTAGATTCATTTACAGTTATGAAAGGGGAAAATGATTACAATTCAAAGAAACTAATTAAAAAATATCTACCCCAGCAACTTCTCATACACCTTCCCCAACTTCTTCTGTGACTCGTGCCATGTGAACTTGGTCAATGCGCGTTCGGAAGCAGACTGAGCCAATCGTTTCGATAATTCAAGATCATTCAATAATGTCAACGTTTGGCGTGCGAGGTCGTCAGGGTCATTTGGGGAGAATAAAAGTGCATCCACATCTTCGCGCACCAACTCGCGCACAATAGGCATATTCGATGCCAACAACGGACGTCCAGCCGCCATATATTCCAATACTTTGATCGGGCAAGCCCCCTGCGTCACATTCCTATCATTTAATCCAAGCGGCGCCACACAAATATCTGACTCGGCGATCAAAGCAGGGATTTCGTGATGAGGCACCGCAGGCTGGACAAAAACGCTTCCTTCCACCCCCAGCTTACGGATCTGCTTCGCAAGCATTTTCCTCTGCCTCGAACGTCCACGTCCAACAATATGAAGTTGAACATTCTTTTGTTCAAGTATCTTTGGCAATGCCTTCACAACAATATCCAATCCCTGCCAATCGGCTAATGTACCAATGTAAAGTAAAACAGGGACTCGTCCCTCACGAGCAGGCAAAGGAGATGCAGAAAAATCTGAAGCGCTGACTCCGTTTGGGATGACAGTCACCAGCTTACGGTTAAGTCCGAGCGAGGCAATGTAGTCGCGGGTCACACGGGATGGGCAGATGATCGCATCGCTTAAATGTAACGTCGCAATCTCCTGTTCCTTTATCTTGGATAATAAATCTGAGTCCAAACCAGGATAATGATATTTAAGTTCAATGGATGGGAGTCCGTTCACTTCAAAAAGAGTCTTATAGCCAAATCGCTTTTTATTCTGTGCAATGTGAAGGCCATCCCAAATATTGCGATATTGCACCACATCATAATTCGGGTTCAATGTAAGATGCGTAAGAACAGCTTTGCCAAAGTGTATGGCGCGCGAAAGAAAATTTTGAGTGAGGTCTTGCGCCACACGAGTGACCTGCGAGCCTTCAATTGAATCTTCGAGAGGCAGAATGCCATCACTGGGAGTGAGCAGGTGGATGTCATAATTCCTATTGACGAGACCGCGTAAGTTGTGCAGAATATGTGTTGACGCACCCTTTGGGCTTGGTACAATATCAAAGGCTGTGTAGAGAATTTTGGTCATTGGTTTAATTATAAAGGATGCATATGGCAAATAAAGGCTTCTTCATTCTTACCGATATTTCAGGGTACACCGAATTTCTGACAGATTCAGAACTTGAGCACGCGCATGAGATTCTTCAGAGTCTATTCGACGCGCAGTTGAAACATATAAATTTCCCATTGAAGGTTTCGGGCTTTCGCGGGGATGCGATTTTCATGTACACGCCAGAGGTATGTTTCATCAATCCGCAAAGCTTTTTGGAGACGCTCGAAAATCTATACATCGTATTTTCAGACACCCTGCGTCAGATGCAATTCAACACAACCTGTCAGTGCAACGCCTGCAAGAACATGGGCAAACTCGATTTGAAGATGTGCATTCATTACGGGGAATATCTTGTCCAAAAACTTGGTGACCGTGAAGAACTGCTGGGCGCAGATGTGATCGTGCCGCATCGAATGTTGAAAAACCATGTGATCGAACAAACTGGCGTCAAAGCATACGCCATATTCAGTGAAGCCGCGGCACAGGCTCTCCGATTATCAGAATTAAGTCAGCCATTGATATCTCACACCGAATCCTATGAACATCTCGGCGAAGTAAAAATGCAGGTATTTGATCTGGGTCAGGTTTGGAAACTTGCGCAGGAGAAAACTAGATATTTCGTGAGCAAAGAGGAAGCCTGGATAACTTTTGAAATAGACCTGCCATTCCCTCCCCTGCTGGTCTGGGAATATTTGACCACTCCCGATCTCGAAGCAGGATGCTTCAACTTCGATTATGCCGAAAGAACCGATACGCTGGGCGGGCGCGTGCGGGAAGATGCGGGTTTTCATTGCGCGCACGGCGAGATTCATTTTCACAACAAAGTTTTGGATTGGAAGCCCTTCGAGTATTACTCAATGAGTCAACAAGCCTTCGGACTCAACTACCGCCAAACCCGTCAACTCATTCCAATTGATAATGGGACGCGGTTTGCCCTTTATCTAACCAAACCGGACGAGAATCCCCCCGATGAAGTCAGGGAGCAAATGCAAGCAGCGGTTAATCAGGGGTTTGCGGGTATAAAATCTTATATCGAACAGGATGTTGCAAGCGGAAAAGCCATTGCCACTGTCTGAGAGGAGAAACTGATGCCATTATTATGTATAGCAGGCGTGATCGGCATCATTATTTTATCTTTGTTCTTTTACCTGCGTTTTGTTCCGTCAGTAGTTGCACTGCTGACGGGTTCGGCAGTGCAACTGCCAAACAAACAAAAAGCTTATTTACTTAACGTCCATCTACAAAAATAGGAAAAACTTATGCCATTATTATGTATAGCCGGCGTGATCGGCGTCATCATTTTGTCGTTATTCTTTTACCTGCTTAATACCGCACGCAAAAAGACCGCGCCCGTCACGAACATTATGGGCAAAAAAGAATTCACACCTGTCTATGTTTCCATTGCAGATAAACCAGACTCGATCATGCTGGGCATGGATAGATTTGTAAAGGAAGTTCAAAAAACTGAAAGCGCTGGAGATAAATGGCGTTGGATTCCCATGCTGATATTTTTTGTTGGCGTTGCACTCGTGGCAGTCGATGGTGTGCTCATTTTGTTTGGATATTTTTCGTTTATCTTTACAATGGGAGCCTTTGCACTTTGGATCGCAGCCTTCGTCATGGCGCGTAGTTTACGCAAAAGCGACTCGTTTGATTTTTCACCCAGATACAAAGGCACAAAGGAAATCCTGCATACGCTGCGCGATGATCTAAAACCCAATGCAACGTTTCTCGGTCATTTAGATCTAACAGGTGCATTGCTCCCCACTAAAGTAGCGCGTGAAGCAAAAGACACTCAAGACCGCACCACGCAATACTTCCGTGATGAATGGCTGGCACTAAAAGCAAAACTATATGATGGAAATGTTCTGCGCGTTTCTGCCATTCAAAAATCAAAAAAGCGAAAATCTTATACCAAGCGCAGCCGCATCAGCGGAAAATATAAGACCAAGCCTGAAAAATTTAAAGGCACCGAGCATGATATAAAAGTCCGTATTGTGGTCAACCCTGAAGTCTACAAGATTGTTACCAACAAAGAATTTAGACCAGGTGTAAATATAGGCAAATACACCATCTCACAGTTGAGCACCGAAAATGGCATGGTTAATGTTGTCGCCAGTTCACCATTTGATGAAGTGGAACAGGAGCAGATCCTGAACTTTTTGAAATCTGCATATTCTCTCTTACAACGAAAGGCTGCATAACATGAGCAGAAAAATTATTCCGTTTATCGTCGCATTTGTTTTGGTATGTCTTGTGATGGTTGTGGCAGGCGCATTCGCCTACAGCGGCGCGATCACAGCCGAGAAGTTTGGCAGTAACGTTATTTGGGAAACTCCGTATACATCCGCTGAAAGTATGAATGTCATTGACTTCACAGGCGATGGTCAGGATGAACTCTTTATTCAAAACACAAGCGACGTCACTGTATATGATGGCAGCGGTACTCTTCTATGGAACTTTCCATACTCCTCTTCCAAAACAACGATGTCCGATATCAACGGCGATAACGTTGAAGATATTATCGTCTTCCATTCTGGCTCAGGCTCATCTGTGGATACGATCATTAATGGGCAGCAATCGACTCTGGCAACATCGCTCGCGATTGGAAGTCCTGCACGCATTGTCTTTATCCGCTTCTCCTCTGGACCTCAAATTGTACTGGGCGATACTAGCGGCAGTCTCCTCTCCCTCACATCTAGTGGACAACCCACTTGGGAAAGCAGTTTTTCCAACGAAGAAATTCGCGGCATGGA
Organism: Anaerolineales bacterium; assembly: GCA_014379595.1. Taxonomy (GTDB): domain Bacteria; phylum Chloroflexota; class Anaerolineae; order Anaerolineales; family Villigracilaceae; genus Villigracilis. The sequence goes on along the minus strand of JACMLM010000032.1, from coordinate 79,201 downwards.
CGATGCGAAGATCGGCGGGCAAACTTATCTCGCAGCCGCGTCACATGATGGATCAGTGGCAGTATTTGATGCTCAAGGAAGTATTGTTTGGGAAACCGAACAGGAACAACTCCGCCGTATGCGCGCCTTTGACTTGAATGCAGATGGCAATAGTGAAGTCATCACAGGCGGCGAGTTTGGCGCGTTCTTTATTTACAACGCAGCTGATGGAAGTGTTTTATTTAATACGTCTCTGGGGCAGGCTGTCAGCGAAGTTCGCGAAGTGGAATTAAACGGTGACCCATCTTCCCGCGAGATCGTTGTCGGCGGTAAAGATGGCGGCGTGTGGGCCTTCACTTTTAATGGCACAACTGCTACACAAATATGGACAGGTTCCTTATCCGATAAAGTGACCGAGATCGCAGGCATTGACATTGATGGAGATGGAAAAGAAGAAGCCGTCCTCGGCGATGAGTCAGGCAACGTGGCGGTCTTCACTGAAAACGGTTCACGCAATAACTTGTCCACCCATACCAGCGGCATCATGCGCATTGATGTGGGCAAGCTGGGCAACGAACGTTATGTAGTGATCGCTGATGTTAATCGAATTGAAACTCACAAAGTTAACTTTAATTCCATTACTGGCTTTCAATATACACCTTTGATCGTTGGCTTGATCGTCTCGGCTATTATATTGATTATTGCCGCAATCCTTGCATCCATCCCAGCAAAACCTGAAATGAAAGTCTCCTTCCAGGATAAAAGCAAGGAATCACTAACAGCCGAACGCCGCATGTTAAAAGAATCCATTGCAGATGTAGAACGCCTGCGCAAATCTGGCGAAGTAACAGGCGATGCCTACCTCGCGCGCCTCAAACGTCTGCGAGGTGACCTGGCCGATAATGAATCCGCATACAAAACAGCAGGCTTCCCGATCAAAGTAGAGACATTCCAATGCCCCAACTGCGGCGGCACACTTGAATTAGGTATGGATAAATGCGAGTATTGTGGTCAGGTGATACTTTCGTAATCAAAAAGGATAAATCATGTTTGGGAAATTATTTGGAAATACAAAACCTGACGATCTAAAGGATGCTCTTGAAGCGACTGCAGAAGTTTTGTCGATTGAAGATACGGGCGGGAGGATGGGCAGCAACCCGGTAGTACTCTTGAAATTAAGAGTCCAGCCTTCCGCAGGTACGGCTTTTGAAACGACCAGCAAGTGTATGGTATCGATAGTCGCAGTGCCACGTGTGGGCGATAAGATCAAGATTAAGTATAGCTCCGCCGACCCCACCCAGATTGTTGTGATATAAAAACGTAGAATGAGAACCATAAAAAGCGTGCCTATGACATAGGCACGCTTTTTATGGTTTAACTCTTCGGATCACATATTACTCATCTTCTTTCCACACTGTCATTTTATTAAGCGAGATCATTTCTTCTTCATTCAGCTTGAGCTTCAAAGCACCAAGATTCTCATTCAACTGCTCCACAGACGTGGCCCCGATAATGGGACTGGTAATAACTGGGTCAACCAGCATCCACGCTAACGCTACTTGTGCAATGGAAGCTTCATGACGCAAAGCGATCACTTCCATTTCATCGATTAATGCAAAATTCTTATCGGTCATGGCACTCTTACGCCCTTCAGCACGCTTGCTTTCTGGCAATGGAGTATCCTTTCGATATTTACCTGTTAGAAAACCACCAGCCAGCGGGCTATAAGGAATTACTCCAATGCCATATGTCTGGCAAACCGCACGCAATTCGCGCTCAAATTCATCGCGATAGATCAAGCTATAGTGCGGCTGGATACTGTCATAACGAGCAAGGTTCAATCTATCTGAAGCCCATAAAGCCTGCATCAACTCCCACGCCGCATAATTGGATGCGCCAACTTAACGAACTTTCCCTTGCTTTACCAAATCGTCAAAGGCACGCAGAGTTTCTTCAATAGGTGTATCTTCATCCGTCCAGTGGGATTGATATAGATCGATATAATCAGTTTGCAAACGGCGCAAAGATGCTTCCACCGCATTTATAATGTGGGTACGGCTTAATCCCTCATCATTAGGTCCTTTCCCCATCACTCCGCGCACTTTCGTTGCGAGCACAACTTGTTCACGCGCGATCTTGCTCTTCTTCATCCAATTGCCAATATACGTTTCTGAAACACCACCCGCATTGCCTTCGACCCATTTTGAATAAACATCAGCCGTATCAATAAAATTAATTCCAGAATCCAAAGTTGCAGAAAGAATCCGTTGAGTATCTGCTTCGTTCACTGACCATCCAAACTGCATTGTCCCCATACACAAAGGCGATACTTTAAGTCCCGTTTTGCCAAGCTTTCTATATTCCATATGCCTCTCCTTTTTTTAGATTATAAACAAAAAAGTGCGAGTAATGCGTTCAGGGATATTTTCATAAATAAAATGACAATTGAATCAACAAATAAAAAGCACGCCCCTGACAGGGGCGTGCTTTTTATTTTTAAAACAAATTACTGGATCGTAAATGGCTGTTCGCCGACTTTCGCTCCGTTCAAATAAATTTCAACTTTATACTGCCCAGCAGGAAAACCGCCCTGGGTACTTTCCATCTGCGCAAATACGACTGCTTCACCAGTATAGGTATAGTCAGTCACAAGAAATGCTTCAGCTGGGTCCTGACCTTCTATATTGAGAGCATACCACTTGATCTGGAACTGTGCACCCGACTCGACCTGATTCACATCAAAAAAAACATAAATAATGTCGGTTGACGCAAATGTAGTGGTTTTGTTATTGCCATCCGCATCGTTAGCCATATATACGTTTGACACGCCAGCCGGAGCGCTGGACCCGCAGGCTAGAACAGAAGCAAGCAACACGACAAAAGCAAATAAAATAGAATATTTTTTAATTTTCATCTTTACACTCTCCTTGATTTTTTGGGCGGAATCTCTACCCGATTGCAGGCATTAAACTTCTAAAGCAAATTATTGAACTGTAAAATCAACCGTGCTATTCAATACGCCGTTGAAATAAACTTCAACTTTGTATGTGCCGACGGGCCACTGGCCATCAAGTGGAGGTGGGAAATAAAAATACAAGGAATAGCTTTTATCCTCATCAATTGTAATATCCACTTCATCGAGCAGCAGATTCGGCTCAGTATCGGCTACATCAACAGCATACCATTTGGAGCTAACAACATTTCCCACCACGCCATTTGACAAATCGCTGACAACATATATGGTATCTGTTGTGGCAAAAACAGAAGTAGTCTCATTACCGTCCTGATCTTTCGCCGTACGGACGTTGCTCAGGCCTGGCTCGCCAACAGCACACGCCAGGGTAGAAATAATTAAGGCAGTAACAGCAAGTAGTATAGAAAGTTTATTGGATTTCATCTTTACATTCTCCTTTGAATTTTTGGCAAATCACTCTACCAAATTTACCGTATTGGGTAATTTCAGGGATTATACAACAACGGCTGAAACAGTTTATTCCCCAATATGGCCTATTCAACCTCAACATATATCCTTTTATTGATCGCACCTTTGCTTTTATAATCTACAACTTTAATTCTTCCAACTTCGGAGGTATTCAAAACATGTGTGCCACCATCAGCCTGCAGATCCAGGCCAACGATCTCCACGGTTCGCACCTGCATGATTCCTTCAGGCAAAAGATTGATCTTTGTGCGGATGAGATCAGGAATTTGGAAAGCTTCTTCACGCGGCAAAATATTGACTCGAATCTCACGGCCCTGCTGTACCTCATAATTGACCGCTGCTTCGATCTCGCGCACCAACTCACCATGCATGGTTTCAAATTCAAAATCCATGCGTCCCTTGAGCGGTTCCATCTCACCGCCTGTCACCTTTGCGCCATAATCACGAAAGACTGTACCGCATAGGATGTGCATGGCTGTGTGAGTGCGCATCAACTGATGTCGCCGAACCCAGTCTAAGCTCCCGAGCGAAGCGGAGTTAACAGAGGGCAATGGCGTCGCTCCACCGAGAAAATGATGAACGTCATCTCCATGCTTCTTTACTTTTTCCACTGGATAGATAACGCCAGAGATTTCTAATGAACCAAAGTCACATGGCTGGCCGCCTCCGCCCGGGTAAAAAGCGGAGCGATCAAGTATCACGCTACGGTTTTCCGCGTCTATTTGCATAACAACGGCTTCGAAATCTTTTATATACGCATCGGTCTGATAAATAAGTTTGGTCATACAATAATTATATCCGAGAGCGCATAGATTAGCGTTGGATTAGAAACGATTTAGGTGCTTGACTTTGCGAGTCGAGTTATTGTATAGTAATCAACGGTAATAAATATCAGGCACCGCCCCCGGGTTGTGCCTTTTGTTTGGTAAAAAATAATTCAATACATCTTTCGTAAGGAGAGGCAATGATCAAAGTCAGTGGTCTCACAAAGGACTACGGTGCACGCCGCGCCATTAACAACCTGAATTTCGATGCACAGCAAGGTGAAATTGTGGGCTTCCTCGGCCCGAACGGCGCTGGTAAAACTACCACCATGCGCATTCTCACTGGGTACATGCCGCCTACCGATGGCGAAGCCATTGTGGCCGGGTACGATGTAGTAGAGGAATCGCTTGAGGTTCGTAAACGTGTGGGATATTTACCTGAAACTGTTCCATTATATACAGACATGGTTGTATTCGATTATTTGAAATTTATGGGCGACCTGCGCAGTATCCCTGATGTGGAAGACCGTGTGGATGAAGTGTTGGATATGGTCGGTTTAAGTGATCGATCCGATGGATATATCGGTAACCTGTCAAAGGGTATGCGTCAAAGAGTTGGGCTGGCCCAGGCACTCATCCATAGACCTGAAGTATTGATCCTCGATGAGCCAACCATCGGCCTTGACCCCGGTCAGGTTGTGGAAGTACGCAAGCTGATACGCGATATAGGCAAAGACCGAACAGTTTTGCTATCCACTCACCTTTTAAATGAGGCGCAAAATATCTGCGACCGCGTGCTTATTATCAACAAAGGCAAGATCGTTGCAGAAGATACAACTGAAAATTTACAAGCCCGCCTGATTGGCGCAGAACGTGTGATATTGCGCGTGCGCGGCGATGGCGATGAACTTGCCAAGACTATCAAGGCAGTGAAGGGTGTGCAAGGCGTAGAAACAAAAGAAGATGGCGCAGTGGAATTCGAGTTTACTTCCGGTAAAGATGTACGCCCCGAAGTAGCCAAACAAGTCATCAAAGCTGGTTACGACCTGCTTGAATTACGTCCGCTGGGTATGAGCCTCGAGGAAATCTTCCTTGAACTCACTGGCTCTGATTCCAAAAAGAAATAAAGAGAGATTCCATGAAAAACATTTGGACAATCGCAAAGCGCGAATTCGATAATTATTTCAACAGCCCTATAGCATATGTAGTGGCATTTGCCATTCTCTTTCCGGTAGGGATCATATTTTCCATCATCATGTTTTCAAGCTCACAGCAATCCAGTTTTGGCGGCCCTGCCCCCACTCCTGACGCATTAACAAATTGGTTCGTGATCCTATTAATCTTCTTCAGCCCGGCAGTTACCATGCGTTTGCTTTCAGACGAAGCGCGTATGGGTACACTTGAACTTTTACTTACTGCGCCGGTCAGAGATTTTGAACTTGTAGCAGGAAAATGGTTGGGAGCATTTCTGTTTATTCTTCTGCTCATACTTGTCACATTGACGTTTCCCATCATTATGGATAACTTTGTCGAACCTGGTATCGATATGAAGGTTTTATTCTCATCTTATGTGGGCGTTATTCTCGTCAGCGCCGCATTGATCGGGCTAGGCGTGGGGATTTCTGCAATTTTCACCAACCAATTTGCAGCTTTCTTCGTTACGTTCGTATTGTTCTTCTTCTTGTGGATCCTAGTGGGTGTTCCAGCAGGCTTTTTGGAAAAAGGCGGAGAGGTATTCCGTTATTTGAGTATAAATACTCATTTCTTCGAAACCATGAATAGAGGAACCATTAATATCGGGGATATTGTTTATTTTCTAAGCCTTACTGCGTTAGGCCTGTTCGTTGGCACTACCGCAATTGAAATTCGGAGATGGCGCTAATGGCTGGTAAAAAGAAAAACCCTACGGCCCAGTATGCCTTTGTTGGTCTTGTAATTGCATTAATCGCTTTTGTTGCTGCAGTCTTGACCGGCGCGGCCAAAGTTTTGATTTCGCTAAGTGCATTGACTCTCGAAAGCATGACTGCATTAAACCTGACTTTTCAAATTAGCATTGCGTTGATTGTTGTCGGATTGGCTGTTTACGCAATCATGTCACCAGATACCATCCGCCGCTTCTTTTCTGGACGCCAAGCACGATACGGGTCAAATTCATTGATCCTCACTTTGGCATTTGTCGGCATCATTTTTGTGGTGAACTATATTGTTTTCCAAAACCCTGGCGAACCATTATGGGAGGATGAAGCCAATGCTCTCGCCCCAGAAACTTTACAAACTCTCGCAACTTTGCCCGGTAAGGTTGAGGCAGTAGCCTTCTATTCAACAAACCTGGATACGACAGGTGCCGGAGAGCTCTTATCGAAATTCAAGATTGGCAGCAAAGGCAACTTTGATTACATCTTCGTTAATCCTGACTTGGACCCGGTTGCTGCGCGTGAAGCAGGTATCACAGGCGATGGTAAGATTCTGCTCCAGATGGGCGAAACGAAAGAAATTGCATCATCCGCTTCTGAAGCTGAACTCACACGCACACTTATTCGTCTGATCAGCCCAGAGCCACGCGTAGTATATTTCCTGCAAGGACATGGCGAAGCTGCTCTTGAAGCAGGCGGTGAATTGAGTTTCTCTGTTGCAAAAAGCACATTGGAATCTAAAAACTACACAGTTAATACACTCAATCTGATTTCAACCAACAGCATTCCTGAAGATGCACTTTCAGTGATTATTGCTGGCCCAAAGAAACCTCTTACCAGTGAAGAGGTAGCTTTGCTCAAAGATTATGTGAATAACGGCGGCTCTCTGGTTGTGATGGAAGACCCGTCTTTCTTCACAGAGTTTGGTGATTCCCCTGATCCCCTTGCAAACTATTTGGTATCGGACTGGGGCATTACTTTGAACAATGACATTGTGATCGACCTTGTCAATTCACAAAATCCCTTTCAGGCAATGTCATCACAAATTAGCCAAACTCACCCGATTACACAAAACCTGACCCAAAATTATATTGTGATCCTTCCTCAGGCACGCAGTCTTGATATCAATGCTGAGAAGGAAAATGTAACTCAGACAGCTATTATCTTAACCACTGATCAATCCTGGGGTGAATCGGAACTCGTAGAAGGAGAAACTCCGACCTTTGACCCTGAGGCAGATCGCCCTGGACCTTTGAATCTTGCAATAGCCGGTGAAAACACTGAAACAAAGGGTCGTGTGGTTGTTTTTGGAAATTCGGTTTACGCTACTGATGTTGCCTTTGATGCTTTTGGAAATGGGAATATCTTCATCAACTCAGTAGATTGGGCCGCTGAACAGGAAGATCTACTCAACATCACACCACGTCAATCAACTCCTCGTACCCTCCGTCAGATCAAGAATTGGCAGCTTATCGTTATGCTGATCACTGCCATCTTTGTACTGCCAGGATTAGTTATATTCGCTGGAATTTCCTCATGGCTTGCACGCCGCAAGAGAGGCTAGAAAATGGCTCGTAAAACAACAACAAGTACAAAAAAATCGGCACCTCGCAAAGCAAGTTCAACGCGTAAAGAGTCAGCTAGCCCAAAACAACAAAAACCCGTATTTCGCGCTGGCACGGTAATTACTCTTCTTTTACTAGCTGTGATGGTCCTTTTGGCTATTTACCTTAATCGTGAAAAAGAAGCAGCAGATATTGAAACAACATCGACAAGCGAAGTAACTACTTATGTTTTCGGCGCTGAAAATGGAAACGTCAGCAGCATTGAGATCAAGCCTGCTGATGGAGAAACTGTCAAAGTGGCGCGTGATGAAAATAATGTTTGGGCTATAGAGCTGCCATTTGAGGCAGAAGCAGATCAGGGTGCGGTAGAAGCGTCAGCGACTCAAATATCCGCTTTGACGGTTGTCAGTGAAGTAGAAGGTGATCCCGAAATCTTCGGTCTTAATGAACCCATCTATGTTATTACTATTGAATATGCTGATGGAAAAACTCACACCCTCGAAGTCGGCGATGCCACACCAACCAATAGCGGCTATTACGTGCGAGTAGACAAAGAAAAAATGATGATCACAGGCTTGAGCGGAATCGACTCATTAGCCAATCTTGTGTTTTTTCCTCCATATTTGTATACACCCACTCCTACTGCGCTTCCAGCTACGGCGACACCTGTTCCGCCAACTGAAGCAGCTACCGCAACTCCAACGCCTTAGAGGGTTTTATAAACTTGGATACTTACGGCTGTTCAGGCTCAATTGAGCCTGAACAGCCGTAATACAATTGCACTGCAAGGCATCTGAAAGGTAAGGCTATTGCTTTTGAGATTAAAAAAGTGTATTCTAATTCTGGATTTTGTTGATAAATACTATTGAAAGCTGGATGTGTAAATGGACGTAGAGAAAATATTGATCGTTGACGACGAAGAAGAATTTCCTGCTATTGCGCGGCTCGTTGAACTGGGCCGCCAAAAATCATTTGTAACGCTGGACGATATCCTGCACTTCTTCCCTGAAGCAGAGCAGGATGTGGAACAGCTCGAAGAAGCTTTTTCGGCCCTTCTAAGCGCGGGCATTCCTTTTCAGGAAGATACTGTCACACCTGAACCGACAGAAGATGAATTGGCCGCAGTGGAAGAAACCAGTGAAGTTGATCAGTTACCTGATCCTTCTCTGGATGATTACCTGGCCAATATCGATACAGACGATACTATCGGCTTATACCTTAAAGAGGTCAGCCGTGTACCGTTATTAAATGCAGTTGAGGAAGTGCAACTAGCTCAGCGCATCGAACGTGGACGCTCTGCTCGTGAAGAACTTGCTCAAGGAAGCGTATCCCCAAAACGCAGGCTCGACCTGCGCCAATCCATTGAAGATGGTTGGGGCGCCCGTGAACATCTCATTACGGCGAATTCCCGTCTCGTAATCTCAGTTGCAAAGAAATACATGGGGCGCGGCGTGCCTTTCCTTGATCTGATCCAGGAAGGCAATATCGGTCTCATCCGTGCGACTAAGAAATTTGATTATCGCCGCGGGCATAAATTTTCCACTTATGCCACATGGTGGATTCGTCAGGCTGTGACGCGTGCTATTGCTGATCAAGGACGTACCATCCGCGTGCCTGTTCACATGGGAGATCAGATCAACAAACTCCTGCGTGTACAGCATCAACTCACCCAAAGACTTGGGCGTGAGCCTAGCGTGGACGAGTTGGCCGTTGCACTCGATGTGCCGCCCAAGAAAATTGAAAATATGATCCAAGTGGCGCGCCGTCCGCTTTCACTGGAAACGCCCACAGACGACGAAGAAGATTCCGTACTAGGTGATTTTATTGAAGATGATGAAGCCCCACCACCAGATGAAACCGCCACGTACAATCTCTTGCGCGAACATCTTGGAGAAGTATTAAACGGATTGCCTCCGCGTGAAGTTCGTATTTTGCAGTTACGCTATGGTTTGCTTGACGGGCAAGCCTACACACTCGAGGAAGTTGGCCGCAAGATGGGCGTGACTCGCGAACGTGTGAGACAAATCGAGGCACAAGCCCTAAGCCGCTTACGCCATCCGTCTATTCGACGCAAATTGCGTGATTATCTAGGTGAATAAATTAAATATCAAATCAAAAACGCCACATATATGTGGCGTTTTTGATTCTAGTAAGACTGGGGTAAAATTTTGTGATGCTCCATTATTTACAAAACCCTAAAGCAAAAATTGTCTTCATATTGATTTTTGCTTTTGCTATAAGGTTGATTGGAATCGCCTCACGTCCCATTTGGTACGACGAGGCATTTTCGATTCTGTTTTCCGAAAAAGGACTTAACGCCATGATCTATGGCACATTAAGTCAAACAGGAGCAGGTTCAGCTGATATCCACCCATTGGGATATTACACTTTGCTTTGGGCATGGATGAAAATCTTTGGGCAAACTATACCAATTGTAAGATTATTCTCTATTGTTGCCAATCTAGCATCTATTTTTTTAATTTATCATATCGCTCTTATTTTGTTCAACGACAAAACTGCCATCACTACGGCTTTACTATTTTCTATTCTTCCCTTTCAAGTGCATTTTGCTCAAGAAATTCGTATGTATAGCCTGCTCTCATTCTGGCTTCTTCTTACAACTTTTTCCTTTCTACGCGGACGCAATGGAAATTGGAAATGGTGGATCTTATTCGCATTATCCAGTGCATTGGCTCAATATACACACAATCTTGCAGCCATTTATTTAATTCCGCTGGCTATCACTCCATTAATTCAAAAAGATTGGAAGACATTTAAAGCAGTCGTTGTAGCATCTATGTTCTCCATTTTGCTTTATCTGCCGTGGCTAATTTATCTGCCATCGCAATTTTCAAAAGTAAATTCATCTTATTGGGTGGAACGTCCCGGCGTAGAAAAACTATTCACCCTCCTTCTATTTTATCTGCCACATTTGCCACTGCCAAATAAATTGCTATTGCCAGGCCTTATGATCTCAACGATCATTGTCACGTTAGCCGTATTCCAAACTATTCTTGCGAGAAAAAATAAATTAACAGACTTAAATCGAGGAATATGGCTGGCTTACCTTGCCTTTATGCCGCCACTTCTGCTTTGGCTTATTTCTCAATTCGTTCCTGTTTATATAGAGCGTGCCCTTCTGCCGTCACATGCGATATTCTGTATTTGGCTTAGCTGGGCATTTACTCAAACAAAAATGCCGAACCCAGTTCAAATAGCAGTCTTTGGATTGATCATCGTTGCCGCCATAATAGGATTCTTTCAACATGTCACCTATTCAGGCTTTCCTTACGGACCTTTTTCTGCATTGAACAAGAGAATAGATGCGGAATTTCAGCAAGGAGATGTGGTTATTCACTCTAACAAGTTATCTTATCTGCCCGCCCTATATTTTGGTCCCGAAGCGCCTCAGGGATATATAACAGACCCAAGCGGAAGTACCACAGATACGCTTGCCCCAGCAACTCAAGAAATTTTACAAATACAGGCATACGATAGCATTCAAACAGCAACAATGGATAAAAACCGAGTATTATTTATTATCTATCAACAATCCATTGATGAGTATGTAGTAAGTGGTGATGTTCACCCGGATTTGAAGTATTTGAACATTAACTTTATACTTACTTCAACTAAAATATTTGACGACATCAGACTCTATCTCTATATTAAAAAACTACCTTGAAAAAATCAAAAGTGTATGGATTTCCTACAATTATTGGGCTAGTCATTTTGATCCCAGTTATCTTTGTTGCCGATGTGATCATCACGCATAACACTTTCACAGTTCGTTTTCCAGGCGGAAACGATTCGATCCCACGCTATGTAGGCGCTCAGGCATGGGTATTTGAAGGTTTGAGCCCATATAGTGATGAAGTAACTGCACGCGCACAGAACATGATCTATGGTCGCCTGGCAAAGCCTGATGAAGATCTTCAACGTTTTGCCTATCCATTTTATACAGTTTTCTTTTATATTCCCCTGGCGTTCTTTACTTGGGATTGGGCTCAAGCGATTGGAATCGTGGTCCTAGAATTTATCATGGTACTGATAACAGTTTTGAGTTTACGTCTCTACAGATGGTCACCTTCACCGTTAATTTTAGCTTTTACGCTTCTTTGGACAATGGTTTGGTATCATGCCGTACGGACTATTATCCTCGTTCAGTTTGCTGGTGTTGCTGCGCTGTTAATTATCTTAGGTTTGTGGTTAATCAAAGAAAAGCGCGATGTGTTAGGCGGTATATCGCTAGCTTTAGCTTCCACAAAACCGCAGATGCTCTTTTTATTGCTGCCACTCATTGGTATATGGAGCATATTCAATAAACGCTGGCGTTTAACGCTTTCCATAAGCACCACAATGATTATTTTGTTTGGCTCCTCATTTTTATTCCTACCAACCTGGGTATCAGAAATGCAAATACAACTAACTGATTACACCCAGTACACACATATTGGTTCGCCGTTAAACATCTTAACGACAATTGTCTTTCCTTCATTAGGCTCAAATGTAGAGCGATTGTTGGTTATCATCATATTAGCCTGGCTGTTGTGGGAATGGTGGCAAGTAAGATTTCATCAAGAGAGTAAAAGCCTTGATTGGGTAATTGCTTTGACGCTTATTATTACCAATATGATTGTTATACGCACAGCGACGACCAATTACATTATGATGCTTCCCGCTTTATTTTTCATTTTTAAAGCAGTCGCTGACCGCTTTGGCGACAAAGCTAATTTATGGATCGTCATTATCCAAATTATTTTGGCTGTAGGCATATGGATGCTTTTTACTTTTACGGTGCAAGGACAAGAAGAGCAATGGCCTGTTTATCTGCCATTGCCTTTGAGCTTATTAGTAGGAATGATTCTTTTTAGACCACTGCATCAATCACAATTGCTAGAAAAATAAAAGCCAGGTACATACTTGACCATCTATACATCGTCCAGGCGACTTTGTTTCCACCAACCTTAAATACCTGCCAGGCGGCGTAAAGCAGGAAGCCGCCCAAAACCAAAGCAGAAATTAAATATACTGTCCCGGCTAAATTAAAGATGGGAAGCAATAAAGTTACAGCGATCAACTCAATTGTATAAACCAAAATGTGCCTGCGTGTCTTTACTTCGCCATGTACTACAGGCATCATGGGCACGCCTGCTTTCTCGTAATCTTTCATGCGGACAATTGCCAACGCCCAAAAATGAGGCGGCGTCCACATGAATACAATCGCGAAGAGAATCCAAGCAGCCAATCCAAGATGACCAGTCGCAGCGGCCCAGCCCACCATGGGTGGAATTGCGCCTGCGCCGCCGCCGATCACTATGTTTTGAACAGTTGCTTTCTTAAGCAAAACACTATACAGAATTACATAATAGAAAATACCCACCAGTGAAAGGAAAGCCGCAAGGAAATTAACAAACCCTGCCATCACATAATAGCTGATCAAGCATAAAGCCAGGCCGTATGATAATCCTTCGGCTGCGGTTAAACGCCCATCTGCAAGCGGACGCTTTGCAGTGCGCTGCATGTTTTTATCCAATTCGCGATCAATATATTGATTCAAAGCGCTTGAACCAGCAGCTGCTAATGCACCACCAAGCAATGTCCAAAAAGTGAGTGATGCTGAAGGCCATGCTTTACTGCCTGCCACCAAACCTGCATAGGTTGTCACCAATAACAACGCGACGATCAATGGTTTTGAAAGAATAAAAAAATCTTTTATTCTTTGACTAATATCAAAACGGGGAATACTCACTGCTTCCTGTGAGAGTACACAAGATGCAAACACCAACGTTCCAAGCGAAACCCATAAAGCTACAGCAGTAAGTGTGTGCAAAACAATTAAATGTGCTGGATAATCACGCAACACTTGAATTAAGCCTACAAAAACCTGACCAAAAAACAGCACGCCAGTTATTGTTGTAAGAGGCAAAAGTAAATTTTGTTCACGTTGTTCGCGCCAGGCTTTTCTCAATACCCATATCATGAATACCGAAGTGAGGGCCACCAAAGCCAGATGTGCCAACTGCCAATATCCCAAAAGATTGGTTGGGATACATATGGGCCAGCCAGTACAATATGCCGACGCACCTGTTACTGTAACAATGCGCCCAGCCACTGTTGATAAAAGCATCATGGTGAACAGAGCAAAAATTGAACGTGAAAAAGATGATCGAAGAGAATATTTCATATTTTCTATTCCTGCTTTCGCAAATAAAAAGGATAACCAATAAACAATATTGCCGCAAATGAAAACCACTGTAAAGCATAACCGAAATGCGAGCCTTCGGTCAATTCTAAAACTGGTTGATACGGGATAGGCGGTTCTGCATCATCCTCAATTACATTTGGTTGAATATACACAAATAAAATCGGATATGGACTCTGCGTGGATATACGTGTTATATCCAAATTGTTCCAAAAATCCAAGCGATTTTGCCCTGGACTTAATTCCGCATCAGCCACTCCGCCGAAAACTGGTTTGGCCTTCCCAAGCCTGAACTGCCCCGTTACAGTTACCTGACCTAGCTCATCGTACTGACGCCAATCGTCGGGCGCAGAATTTCCGTCAGCTGGGATCCAGCCGCGATCCACCAGAACAGCTTCCCCGCTGAAGAGAAGCGGGGTAATAAGATGATACCCATATTGATCACCGTGGTATTGGTTCCGCAAAGCAATCTGATTCCCAAAATCATATTCACCAGCAACTGTCACTGCGCGCCATTCCATTGAAGAAACATCGGCTGGTAAATTTTGATTTAGATCTAATAATTTTGCCGCACGCATGGACTCAACCTGTACATTGAAAGCACGGCGCTGCTCCAAACGATCCAACTGCCACATACCGAGGCGGATGCAAACCGCAGTTCCCGTGAAGACAAGTAGTGTCGTGAACAGCCATTTAAAGCTGAACATTTTTTTCAAGATCAATTTTCTTCCATTCAAGACGCTGCGTATTAGAGCGTTTCTTTTTTAGTTTCGGCTGCGCGTTTCACAGGCAAAATGAGGGAGTACAGCGCGATCAAACCGCCCAACGGAAGGCTTGTGTATAAAACTCCTGATACCCGCGTGCCAAATGTAAGCGCCTCGCGCACATCCAGGCCGAAATATTTGCTGGGACGAAATGAACAGGTATAGGCGTAAGATTGAACTGCATCCAAAGAAAGGCTTGCAGATGAACCTGCAGGAATCCACAATGGACCAAGTTCGTGGTCAGCTGTGTCTTCATTTTTTACCACCAAGGTATCGCCAACAACAAAGGTCATGGAATCAGGAATAGCTGGTTGAGTTTCGCCATTGGCAACCCGTTCCGCTGTGCCACGTGGAATCACAAGCTCTATCACTTCTGGAGGCCTTGCAGTTTCGCGCAAAAATATAAATGAGACCTCGCTGATGATGGCGCCCATAACAAGCCCTATTAACATGGAGAGCGCGATTCTTTTTATGGATGTTCGAGATGGATGCATAGGTTTACTTTCAAATGTGTTACTTCAACAGTAATTCAAGGTCGTTCACAATATCTTCCACTGGGGTCTCAAAGCCGTAAGAGAGGCGCAGGCTGCCAGTTGTGTCGATCAATGTGGTACGCGCAGTATGGTTAACAATATAGCCCATGGCAGAGTCACCTTCTACAATTTCACGAAAAACGCCGTAGGCCTGCCATATTTTTTCAAGTTCTTCCTGTGAACCGCTCAACCCGATAAAAGATGGATTGAAACGTGCCACATATTCCTGTATCTTTTGCGGGCTATCTCGTTCAGGGTCTACTGAGACTAAAACAACTTGAACGGAATCCGCTTTTTCGCCAATTTCATACAAAGCCGCATTCAGTTCAGCCAGAGTTGTGGGGCAAACATCAGGGCAGGATGTATACCCAAAAAAGAGCAAAACAATCTTATCACGCTCGTCGCTCAGCCGAAATGATTCTCCGCTTGCATGTGTTAGTTCAAACTCCGGGGCAGGCGGGTAAGGCTCACCATATGCTGTGCCACGAAAACTTGCAGGTTTTTCAAAAAGCAAAGTCAATAACGCGGCTATTGCTACAACAGCCAGAGATGAAAGACCAACCCAGAGAATCCTTTTATCCATTTATAGTAATGCTCCAAAAACGGGGCGACCCTTAGGCCGCCCCGATGATCTACGTACTTTATTCATACTAGTACAGATTATCAATCTAAATGTACAAGTGTACCGATCAGATACAAGGCGGGGTAGAAGAATATCCATACCAGATCTACAAAGTGCCAGTAGACTGCGGCAGCTTCGACACCCCAATGCTTTTCGGCAGAGTATACGCCTTTACGCGCATTGTTCCAGACCACAAAAAGGAAGATCAAACCTGTTAACACATGGAAGGCATGCATACCGGTCATCATGTAGAAGACCGCGCCCATGGGACCTGTAGCAGGATTGCCAAAGCTGGCGATCAGCCCTTCTTCTGCAGCGATACGCCATTCCACCATTACCACACCCAGTAAAAAGCCAAGACCCATTACAAAGGTGATCAATACATTATTCATAAAACCCTTTGTATCTCCATGTGCCATGGCAGTTTCGCCGCGATTCATAAAAAATGAAGAGAACAGCAATACAGCAGTAACAGCAAAGCCAAGGGTTTGATTTAACGGAGGACGAGTAAAACCAAGCAGGTTGAGGCGCATGACCAGCAACCCAGCGAATACAAACGCATCGGAAAGCAGGAAGAACCATAAGCCGAGGCGATTGGTTCCTGTTTTGTATGCATAGGAGTTTTCATCGCCTTCGTTTTCTTCATTCAGCTTGTAAATGTGCATGTAGTAATACATGACCAAGGCAGCTTTGATAACAGCCACAACTACCAAAATGGAAGTGGCATTAAATGTGACTGCTACAAAATATTCAAGAATGGTCAATACCGTCAAATAAACAAAGATCAAAACACCCTGACGGAGAGCAGAAGATTTATCGTGTGTATGTGTCATTTAAGTCTCAGCCCTTTATTAATGCTTGCTCTTAGCAGGCGTAGTAGCAGCGGCGAATTCAACATATTTTGATCCAGGCAAACCATAGTCGTACGGTTCACCAACAACTTCAAAAGGCTGGTCATAGTTGTGCATGGGCATGGGTGATGGAACCTGCCATTCGGGTGAGCGGGAGTTCCAAATGTTCCCTTCTGCTTTTTCACCATTCTTCATACTATTGAAGAAATTGTAAAGGAAGATCGCTACTGAGATGCCAATCAGATAGCCCGCAATGGTCAAAACGAGATGGGTAGAATCAAAACCCATCGCAGGATCATAGTCCACAATGCGTCGGCGCATACCAAGCAAGCCGATCCGCATCATGCCAAATTGCAAAACGAGGAACGAAGGAGTCATAATCCAAAAGTGAATCTTGCCTAGTGTCTCACTCATGCGACGGCCCGTTGCTTTGGGGAACCAATAATACAGTGCGGCGAAGAACGGGAATACAAAGCCGCCGAAGATCGTATCGTGAAAGTGTCCCACAATGAAGTATGTATCCGTCAGATGCAGATCCACCGAAATAGCAGCAAGCACAGGACCGGTAATACCTCCCAAAAGGAACACTACAATGGCTCCCAGCACAAAAAGCATTGGGGTGTGGAAATCAATTTTTCCCTTCCAAATGGTCGCAACCCAGGAAAAGAATTTTACGCCTGTAGGAACTCCCACCAATAATGTGCTATACATAAACGGTACACGCAGGTATTCATTCATGCCGGAAGCGAACATATGATGTGCCCAAACTACAAAACCGACCAATGCGATGCCCAGTGAAGACATTGCAATCCAGCGATAACCAAATAGCGGTTTGCGGGCAAAGACAGGCAAGAGTTCAGAGATCACACCCAGACCAGGCAAAACAAATACATAGACTGCGGGATGTGAATAGAACCAGAACAAGTGTTGATAGAGAACAGGATTACCTCCCTTGGCGGGGTCAAAGAAACCCATACCGAGGAGACGTTGGAACATAACCAATTGGAACGAGAGACCGATCAACTGTGTAGCGGTCATCGTGATAATTGAAGTAGCCACGGATGCCCACACAAAAATAGGCATACGGAATGCGTTCATGCTTCGAGCACGGACGCGGACAACTGTCACTACTACATTCAAGCCGCCGAGGATGGATGACCAGCCAAGAAAAAACACGCCGAGGAAGAACATCTGCACGCCCACGGGAGCACGCGCCGAAAGCGGCGGATAACCCGTCCAACCTGTATCAAAGCCGCCAAGCACTATACTCGACAACAATATGATCGATCCGGGAACCCCAAGCCAGAATGAAAAGGCATTCATGCGCGGGAAAGCCATATCCTGCGCGCCAAGCAAAAGCGGAACCACATAGTTAATAATGCCGGCGACGCCCAACAAAATACCTTGGATCATCAGCATACCGTGCAAAGACATCATTGTATTAAAAAGCTGTGGGCCGTTCTGGTTGAACAGCTTCATATCAAGTGTAAGGAATTGAAGCTCGGAAGCGGCAAGTTCTGTACGGAAGATCAAAGCGAATAAACCGCCGACACAGATAAGTATTAAAGAAAGCATGGTGTATTGAACACCGATCACTTTATGGTCAAGAGAAACATTGACAAATTTCTCCCAGCCTTTGTAATGCTCTTCATGATGCTCAGGCGTATCAATACCGCGTGCCCACTTGAACCAATCACTTACTGAACCATTGGCAGAAAGGAAAAACAAACCACCCAGGAAAGCGCCCAATACCCAGGCGGGTTCAGTAAAGAAAAATACAGAATCAGTTGTAGGTAATCCCATAGCTGCACGAATACCTGTAATCAGGCCAATACCCACAATGGTACCGATCACCTGCCACACTAAACCACGTGCTAATGAACTAGAAAGAAATTTCTTCATCCTAAGGCCTCCGCCAATTATCTCAGCGTCTTAATATAAGCAATAATATTTGCGATTTCTTCTTCAGTTAAAACTGTTGCATACGTAGGCATGGATGTGGGGGAAAACCCAGCTACTTCCTTTGCCTTCGGGTCAAGTATGGATTCAATAATGAAGGCATCATCCACAACTATTGTTCTGCCATCTGCCAGCTCAACATCGGCGCCATAAATGCCAAACCAGGTAGGGCCAGTAAGCCTTGTCCCATCCACTGAGTGACAACCTGAACAGCCATTCTTTACTGCAAGCAACTGACCCTGTCCCTCAGGAGTTTGAGCTGCTGCAGCTGCAATCGCTACCTGCTCTGCAACCCATATATCAAAATTAGCACGTGATTCTACAATAACAGCATTTTCCATATTATAGTGAGAAGTGCCACATAACTCTGCACAACGGACTTCATATGGGCCGATCAATGTCGGAGTAACGATATATTCGGTGATGCGACCAGGCACAACGTCCTGCTTAATGCGGAATTCAGGCACCCAGAATGAGTGGATCACATCCGTCGAGGTCATCTTCAATACTACTTGTTGATCTACAGGCAAATGCAATTCATTGCTAAAGAATCCGTATTCGGGATATTCAAATGTCCATGTAAATTGCTGCGCTCTTACTTTAATACTCATTGCATCGAGATCCATGCGGCGAATATCACCCAGAGAGTAGGCACCCATATATGCAAAAGCAAATACCAGGATGAGGGGAAGGACAGTCCACGCAATTTCTAAGTTCGTATTGCCTTCCATATGTTCGCCATCACTAGTATCGCCTTTTCTCCGTCGAAATACAACGAAGCTATAAAACATAGGTACAGCAATAAGTGAGAATAGGAAACACATAACAACGAGTTCCCAGTTCCATAACCAGTCTATGGACCCCACATCATTAATTGACCCTGCCTGCAAACTCGCCGCTACCGGCAAAAGATCTACAGAGTACAGGCCGGCATACGTGAGAATGGTCACGACAATGACCAATATTCCCACAGTTACATAGTGGCGCATACGCTCTCTCCTGATGGAATTTCAAACGGGGAAAAAACCACCCCAAGTTTAATAATAAAAAACTGGATAAATTCTGGATGAATTGTCATTATTTTCACAACCTGACTAATATACCAAATTCTCTTCCAATTGTCACTATTTTTTATAGACTTTGTAAGCCTTTTTCTAGTGTAGCGCTCTGCCTGTAACTGAAACCTGATTCTAACCAACTGACAAAATCACACCCTAAGCATATAACATTTAATAAAAAACCAACTTTCAGAATGACGATACGTTAATTACTGGGCCAAACCAAGATCAGCTAACAGCTTCGCGCTATGCTCAGCAGGCCGCACATTCTCATACACCTGTTTGATCTTTCCATCTTCATCTATTAAAAATGTAGTACGAAGTACCCCGTCATATTCCTTGCCCACGAATTTTTTTGGTCCCCATACCCCATATGCATCACAAACTTTATGACCTTCATCGGCCAGCAAAGGAAATTGCAATTGAAATTTCTTCTTAAACTTAACATGTGATGCAACATCATCTGGACTTACACCAAGGATGACCACGCCCGCCTTTTCATAGGCAGAATAATCATCGCGAAAATTACAGGCTTCCTTTGTACAGCCTGGTGAATCATCGGCAGGATAAAAATATAGAATAACATTTTTGCCAAGGTAATCAGATAATTTTCTTAGGGTATTCGTATCATCTAACAACTCAAAATCAGGCGCGGGGATTCCAGCAGCAATAGGCATGTCAAACTTTCTCCAAAATTAATAATGAATGTCCGCAATTATAACTGTAAAAATCCAGAGCACTCTGTAATGAAAGTGGGCTCCAATTCATAAAATTAGAAGTGCTCAAAAAATTTACAAATCTACACTTTAGGCATTATAATTTCGCACGCTTATTGCACCAAAGTACCCCGGGGACGTGTTGGAATTGGCAGACAAGCATGACTTAGGATCATGTGCCGCAAGGCGTGTGGGTTCGACTCCCACCGTCCTCACTTGAATGCAATCTGCTACTGGCGTTTACTAAAAAGTACATACCAAAAATTAGGCTCTAAATTATTAGATTTAGTGTCTGGAGGAAAATTTTGAATATCGAAAAGCAATATCAGGAAGACCATTCTGTAAAACTTATTGTTGATGTTGAGCAGGAAAAAATGGATACTTACAAACGCCGCGCAGCCACGAAGATCTCTTCGCGCAGTAAAGTTCCGGGTTTCCGCCCGGGCAAAGCGCCGTATGACGTTGTCGTGCGCACATTTGGTGATGCCGCCATTACCGAGCAAGCCATAGATTTACTGATCGATGCGGAATACAGCAACATTCTTAAAGAAGCGGATGTGAATCCCGGTGCAGCCGGTTCCCTCGAATCCATAGATAATCTCGCGCCGCCCAAACTCACCTTCCGTGTGCCTCTCGCCCCGGATGTTGACCTCGGTGATTATCATTCTGTGCGTATGCCCTATGAGTGGAAATCTCCTGAACAAAAAGACTTCGATGCTGCCATTGAAGAATTACGTCAAATGTATGCCACTACGGAGAATGTAGATCGCCCAATTGAAGAGGGAGATTATGTCTTGGTGGATGTAAAGTCTGAAACGACAGAGCTTAACCGCACAGGCTTCGCAACCTTTATCCGCAAGGAAGACCGTGATAATGAGTGGCCCTTCAGCGGATTCGCAAAAGAATTGCTTGGCTTAAAAACTGGTGAAAACAAAACCATCAAACATACGTTCCCAGAAGATTGGGAAGTGGAAGAACTCAAAGGAAAAGATGTTGAGATCGAAACTACTGTTAAAACAGTACGCGGTGTAACCCTGCCAGAACTCAATGACGAATTTGCAAAAATGACCGGTGCCGGCGATACAATGGACGCTTTGACCGAAGCAGTGAAAAAAGATGTAGAAAAACGTTCGCAAGATTCATACGATGACGTATATTTTGTGGATCTGATCGAAAAGATCAAAGAAGGCGCGACCATTAAATATAATGAACATACGCTTGAGCACGAAGGCGAACATGTGCTCTCAGACCTGTCTAATCGACTCGCACAACAAAGTATGGACTTGGAAACTTATTTCAAGGTACGCGAAACAACTCGCGAAAAATTCATAGAAGAAGAAGTGAATCCTGTTGCAAAGAAACGCCTGGAACGCAGCTTGATCCTGGACGAGGTTGTGCGCAAGGAAAAGCTCCAGCTCGATAATGAAGCGCTTGATGCAGAATACAACACCACGCTCAATGGCCTTGCCGCACAAGGCATGGATTTCGGCAAGATCCGCGGCGGAAAGAAAGGGCAGAAACAATTGAGCGAAGCCATCGCCATGGAATCTGCCAGCCGCGTAATGACGCGCAAAGCGCTTAATACCCTCAAGTCTATTGCAATGGGCGAATACAAACCTGCGGAAGAGACGGTTGAAGAAGCCGAAGTTAAGGAAGAAGCTGAAGTTAAGGAAGAAACTGCCCAGGTTGAAGGTGAACAGGAAAAAGCCGCAGAGTAGGATTTGTGGATTAATGGCTGGCAGGTTTGGTCTCGATACGAGCGAGAAAGTCATTCGCTCTACTCGACCACCATGAAAATGTCTATCAAACTTTAATAAAAATCCAACATATTTTGTGTATGATTGTCCCAACTAAAAAGGAGACAAATATGATTCCAGACTTTAAGAATATAGTACCGATGGTCGTTGAAAATACTGGCCGCGGCGAGCGCGCTTATGATATTTACTCGCTCCTGCTCAAAGAGCGAATTATTTTTCTAGGCACGCCAATTGACGATCAGGTTGCGAATGTAATTGTTGCGCAATTGCTTTTCCTGAATCACGAAGATCCTGAAAAAGAAATTCGCATGTACATCAATTCACCTGGTGGCGTGATCTATGCAGGACTTGCGATCTACGACACGATGCAGGCAATTTCGAATCCGATCAGCACAATGGCAATTGGCGTTACCGCTTCATTCGGGACCGTTTTGCTGACTGCCGGCACGAAAGGCAGACGCTACGCCCTGCCACATGCGACGATCCACATGCACCAGCCTCTTGGCGGCGCGCAAGGTCAGGCAACTGATATTGAAATTCAAGCCAGACAAATTTTGCGCTTGAAGACTTTGCTGACTGGCATCATTGCCAAACACACCGCCCAACCGCTTGAAGTAATTGAGCGCGATGCTGACCGCGACTTCTATCTTGATGCACAACAAGCTGTGGATTATGGCTTGGTAGATCAGATCATTGAGTCACCAGAGAAGTTTGTAAAAGCTGTAAAGTAAAACAGTAATCAGTTTATAGTGATCAGTACAGACCTCGAGGAGAAATCTTCGAGGTCTTGCGTTTATAATGTCCTTCGACTTCGTTCCTCAAAGAACGTTCGTCACTCCGCTCAGGATGAAGTTTGGATATAAGGAAACCAAAATATGACCTTTTCAATTGTTGCATGTGACTTAAAAGAAAAAAGCTGGGGAATTGCTGTTGCATCCAAATTCCCGGGGGTTGGCGCAGTTGTCCCATGGGCACAAGCGGATGCTGGTGCAGTAGCGACCCAGTCGTTTGCAAATACATCCTATGGTCCACGCGGATTGCAAATGATGGCCAGTGGACTCTCTGCCGATGAAACGCTTGCAAAATTGCTCATGGAAGATGGAGAGCGGGAGCTTCGCCAGACTGGGCTTGTGGATGCACAAGGCAACGCCGCAACATTTACGGGCAGTGGATGTTTTCCATGGGCAGGCGGAATAACTGGCAAAGGATATGCGATTCAGGGAAATATTTTAGCCAATGCCAAAGTTGTCCCTGCAATGGAAAAGAAATTTCTTGCAGCCAAAGGTGACCTCCCAACTCGTTTACATTCTGCGCTTTTAGCCGGTGACCGTGCAGGCGGTGACAAACGCGGACGCCAATCTGCGGCAATCTATGTAGTGAAACCAAATGGCGGCTACGGCGGCTTCGTTGACCGCTGGATCGATTATCGAGTAGACGATCACGATAACCCTGTGCCGCGCCTCGGTGAATTGATCGAGATGCATGAATTGTATTTCGGCAAAAGCTCTGATAATGAACGGCTTGCCTTAAAGGGAAAGTCTCTTGAGCAAATGTCCGCGATCTTGAAACGCCAGGGATATTTGAAAAAGAACAGATCCTATCAAAGTGCATTTTATGAATTTATTGGAAACGAGAATTTTGAAGAACGCGCAGATACAAATGGGCAATGGATCGATAAGCCTGTGATGAAATATCTTTTGAAGAAATTTAAATAAATTCTGGTGGTCGAGTAGCCCGCGCGTTCTTCGCGGGCGTATCGAGACCACGTAAGTAAAATTTACAAGGAACTTGGTGGTCTCGATACATTCCGCGCTAAAAGCGGCTCGGAATTACTCGACCACCGGGTATGGATAAAAGAGAACATAAATGATCCCATCAAACATAAAAGCCCTCATCCTCGACATGGACGGAGTCGTCTGGAAAGCAGATGCTCCGATTGGTAATCTCTCAGAAATTTTTGCGCGCATCCGCAAACGCGGATTAAAATTTGTCTTTGCCACAAATAACGGAACCAAAACGCCTGAAGAATATCAGCAAAAATTAGCCGGCCTCGGTGTGGATATTGAACCCTGGCAAGTGGTGACTTCTGCCATGGGCATTGCCTTCATCCTTGCTCAAAAATATCCGCGTGGGACAAAGATCTTCATGATCGGCGAAGATGGAATCCGTGTGGCGCTTGAAGAAAAAGGATTTGAGATTCTCTCCGTTAAAAATGCTACTGAGGCACAAGCCGTTGTGATGGGCATTGACCGCGGCATTAACTTTGAAAAAATCGCTGAAGCCACATTGCTTGTGCGGGCTGGCATTCCATTTTATACAACGAACACAGATAAAACATTCCCAACTCCGCGCGGAGAAATCCCTGGCTCGGGCGCATGGGTTTCCATTGTTACAACAGCCACAGGCATTGAACCAATCATCGCCGGCAAGCCTTTTCCATATTTAATGGAACTCTCGCTTGAAAGACTTGGTACAAAAAAAGGAGAGACACTCGTTGTGGGCGACAGACTCGAAACAGATATTGCCGCAGGCCAAAGTGTGGGCTGCCCGACCGCTTTGGTGTTGTCAGGAGTAAGCACATTGGAACAGTCAAAGGAATGGAATCCGCAACCTAATATAATCACGGATAGTTTGAGTGCGTTGGTGAAGTAAAATAGGCATGTAACAAGTGACAGTCATCTTAAAGATGACTGTCACTTATGGGCTCTTATGGAGTTGGGTATGGCAAAAGCAAAAGGGAAACTCAAAGTATTTCTATGTCACGCCAGTGAGAACAAGCCGATCATTCAAGGCTTGTTTGATCGTTTAACAGATTCGGGCTTTGAACCTTGGCTAGATAGCGCAGTATTGCTACCCGGCATGGATTGGGACTTGGAAATTAAAAGAGGTATGCGCGCCAGCGATGCTGTGATTGTCTGTCTCTCGAAAGTTTCTGTTGCAAAAGAGGGCTATATACAAAAAGAAATCAAGTTTGCCCAAGATTTTCAAGACGAGAAGCCACGAGGCACAATTTTTCTGATCCCATTAAATTTAGAAAAAAGCAAAACACCGTTTGATTTACAGGATATTCAATGGGGTGACTATACGGCACCTGACGGGTATGAAAGACTTGTAAGAGCACTAAATATGCGTGCGCAACAAATGAAAAAGGAACTTGGAAATCATAAACCTTTAGAAGAAAAATCATCTCTATCCCCAAAACCATCGCAACAAACAGAAAATATTCAATTAATCTTAGATGGGGAATTTTCTGAATTCAACAAAGAAAAACAAGAAGATATTATTGGTGTATTGTCGGCTTTATTACATGTAGAAAAGAACTCGATTCGTGTTCTTCGCATTTCGCCAGGCAGCATTGTTTTAGAACTAGAATTAAGTCTTGCCGCCGCAAACCGATTGTTGAAATTGTTTGAAAACAATGATTTTCGGCTAAAAAGCATGGGGCTTATTTCCGTAAAAATACTTGGAGCAAATTCAGATAAAGCAAGAAAGATAAGCGAAAAAAAACCTCGTAAATCAGAAAAGAAAAATATTTCACCTATTAATACAGGAAGCGTAAACATAACCATCCATGGTAATGTTGTTGACTCAAACTTAGTTACAGGAAACAATAATCAAGCAAGCAATAAATCATCAATTTCCCCATCTAAAACTCCTCCCCGAAGTTATACAAATGAAATTCCTCCTGTTGGTGATTTACCTCTCGGTTCATATTTCCCTTTCTCTCCCAATCCCCTCTTCACAGGGCGTGTAGATGATTTGCGTAAACTTGCCGATGCGCTTGTAAACCACACACAAGCTGGGACTGTCATCACACAGGCAGTTACCGGCATGGGCGGACTCGGCAAGACTCAACTCGCAGTTGAATTTGCCTATCGGTATGGAAAATATTTTCAGGGTGTACACTGGTTGAATCTCGCTGACCCGACAACGCTGGATTCTGAAATTGCTTTATGTGGGGGGAAAATGGGATTGGATAATTGGCCCGATAACCAACCTTCCCAAGTAACCATGACCGAGCTTACGTGGAAAGCACAAGGCCCTCGTTTGTTGATCCTTGATAACTTTGAAGATCTCCCGCAGGCAAATCATGTCTTATCGCGCTTGCGACATTCAAACATTCGCCTGCTTGTCACTTCGCGGCATTCTGATTGGCCGGCCACAACTGGCTTATCTTCCATCCCACTTGAATTATTTTCCAAAGAAGAGAGCCTTGCCTTCTTAAAAGAATCAATGAAGAAGCGTAAGGATAAGGATTATGAACTAAATACGTTAGTTGAAAAACTTGGGTATCTTCCTCTGGCGCTGGAATTGGCAAGCCGCTTCTTGAACGATCATCCGCGTCTGAATGTGTCTGCCTATCTTGAGCAAAGCAAAGAAGCTATTGGACATGCTTCGATGAAAGGCTGGCGCATTGATCTGCCTGCATCCACCGGACACGATCTTGATCTGCAACGCACCTTTGCCATTTCGTGGCTTGCGCTAAAGGATGAAACAGCTCAAAAGATATTTCAATCAGCTGGCTACCTAGCACCGAACACTGCCATCCCGCTGGAAATATTTGAGAAGGCATTGGAAATTTCAAGCGACCAATGCGATGAAGCTTTAACTTTGCTTTACGGCCTGGGACTATTGCGCCAGAGCGAAAACAACCTGCCCACAATCCACCCCTTGCTGGCTGAGTACGCGAGTGTTTTAGCGCGCGAGAACATCAAAATTCTTGAAACACTGGTCAACACATTTGCCAGATTGTCAGATGCTGCGTTAAACACTGGTATACCTTCTCAATTCTTGCCGATTAAACCACATATGCCCCTTCTTGCAGCACATAGTGAGAGTGCAAAAGTAGAATCAGCAGGTTGGTTATGGAGCAATTACGGCTTCTTTCTTAATGTGATTGCTGATTATTCTGTCGCACGTTCTGTTGCCGAGCATGCTTTAGAAATAGACAAAGCCGTTTTCGGTCCTGACCATCACTACATTGCGATTCGCCTCAACAACCTAGGCACTGTGATAAAAAACCAGGGTGAATTGGATGGCGCACGTGCCGCTTTCGAGCGCGCCTTGAAAATAGATGAAGCCTCTTTTGGTCCTGATAACCCCAAAGTTGCTATTGACGTCAGCAACTTAGGTAGTGTGATGGTAGAACAAGGTGAATTGGATGGCGCACGTGCCGCTTTTGAGCGCGCATTGAAAATAGATGAAACATCCTTTGGTCCTGATGACCCTAAGGTCGCGCGTCGCATTAACAACCTAGGTGGTGTAATGAGAGACCAAGGCGATTTGGTCGGCGCTCGTGTGGCTTTCGAGCACGCCCTAAAAATTAGAGAGAAAAAATTTGGAATAGAACACCCGGAAATTGCACATAGTTTGTGGTGGCTTGGTGTTATTAACCGTGATGAGGGTGATAATGAAAAGGCAAAAAATTATTTTGAACTTGCTTTACAGATGTACAAGAAATTCTTGCCGCTAGAACATCCTACGATAGAAAATGTGAAAAGTTTTTTAGATTTGTTAGAATAACCAGGGACCGCGGGTTATTTGCGTAATGCCTGGTAGGTAAGAATTCGCAGGTCTGGTATCATATCTCCATGATTATTTACGATTTAGATTTACCCACTCTCACAAACCTGCTGCAACAATGGGATGAACCCGCCTACCGCGCAAAACAAGTCTGGCAGGGTTTGTATCAACATTTATATAATTCACCCGATGAATTCACAAATTTATCCAAGTCTCTGCGCGAGAAGCTGGCTGAAAGATTAAACTTTGCCCCTCTCAAAGTAAAATTATTTCAGGATTCTTCTGATGGTCAGACGCGTAAGACGCTATTTGAGCTAGTCGATGGTCACTTAATAGAAGCCGTGCTGATGCGCTATGACCCAAATACAAACTCTGGCAAAGGCCGCCGCACACTTTGCATCTCCACGCAGGCTGGTTGCGCCATGGGATGCGTATTCTGCGCCACGGGTCAAATGGGATTCGCTCGTCATTTGTCCAGAGGCGAGATCATTGCACAAGTGATGCACTATGCGCGCGCATTGCAGGAAGAGAATCTAACTGTCACAAACATTGTCTTTATGGGAATGGGCGAACCCTTTCATAATTATGATAATTCCATGGCGGCCATTGATACACTCAATGACGCAGATGGATATAATTTCGGCGCACGGCGATTTACCATTTCCACAGTTGGGCTTGTGCCACAGATCAAAAAATTTGCGGATGAAAAACGACAGGTCAATCTCGCTATCTCATTACACGCGGCAGACGACAATGAACGACTCGCGATCATGCCTGTAAATAAGAGATATAAAATTGACGATGTAATCCAAGCTTGCAGATATTACGTTGAAAAAACGCACCGCCGAGTCACATTTGAATGGGCATTGATTAGTGGAGTAAACGACACACCCGAAGTAGCACGAAAACTCGCATCACGGCTCAAAGGATTGTTATGTCATGTCAACGCGATTCCGCTTAATCCCACCTCAGGTTATCATGGCGAAGCGACAGATCGTCAGCGGGCGATGATATTCAAAGAAACGCTGGAACAAGCCGGGATCGAGTGCACGATCCGCATGCGCCGAGGGATCGATATCAACGCTGGTTGCGGTCAACTTGCAACTTCAGCATAAATAAAAACTCGATGCTATGCACCATAATGACTATGCGCAAGCTAAGAGGGTTATTTATCTTTCGTCTCTCACATTCAATTAAACTGAAACGAATATCATTGGCATAATTTATTTCACATGAAGTTGTACTTATCATTTCTTGTCAGAATAAATTAATTAAAGTATAGTGAGATAACTTTATCGCCGGACTCATAGATAATTAAACTTTTTAGCACGAATTGCGACTACAGTATACAATTTCGGTTTAATAAATTACGCGATACTATGTACACATGGTGAAACTCAATGGAACAAAAACAAAACTGGCTCGAACGCCCCATCCACCCTGCTTTACCTACTTTTACAAATGAGATCGTGATCTTTGTGGGCATTATATTGCTCGCAATCATTACACGTTTTTACGATCTCGAAACACGTGTAATGAGTCATGATGAAAGTTTACATACTTATTTTTCGTGGCTGCTCTATCGCGGACAGGGCTATGAACATTCGCCCATGATGCATGGTCCGTTCCAATTTCATTTCGTGGCACTTATATACTTTCTGTTTGGCGCAAGCGATTTCACTTCACGTATACCCGCGGCACTTTTTAGTATTGCGATAGTTGGCATGGTTTGGCAATGGCGTCGATATCTGGGCAACTGGGGTGCATTGATCGCAGCCTTGCTAATGGTCATATCACCATATATGCTTTATTACGGTCGTTACGTTCGTAACGAATCGTTTGTCGGATTCTCAGGCATCGTTATGTTGTACGCGATGCTTCGCCATCTGGAAGTGGGCGGTAAAAAATATCTCTTCCTATTGGCTGGAGCGCTTGCGCTTCACTTTACTTCAAAAGAAACTTCCTTCATCTATACTGCAGAAGCGCTTATTTATCTGACGATCTATTTCATCGTGCAGGTTACGCGCCGCCCCTGGAGAGATTCAGAAAAAGATTACCGCTCTTTTATTATCACGCTTGGTATCACGGTCCTGTTGGCAGGTCTTACCGTAGGATATGGACTCTACACACGCGACGTTTCAACTCTCACTGGAGCTGAGACTGCCCTACCGAGCGATCCCGCACTAACAGAATCGCCTCTGGCCGCGCCGGAAACTGCTTCTATTTCTCCAACATTGATCCTCGCTCTATTTGTTGTGATCGCGATCGTTGTTGCAGCTTTCTTCCTAATACGAGGCTATACATGGGAACGCCTACGTAATGAACGCTCGTTTGACTTGTTGATGGTTCTAGGAACCATTGTCCTTCCGATGGGTTCAGCCTTTGTTATTAAGGTCATGGAGCGCTGGCTGCATATTGCCATTCCCACAACTGCGCCTGAAGTTCAGGCATTGTCCGGAGATATAAAATCCATTCTGACTATCGTAGGGCTTTTAATTCTCATGTTCGCTCTTTCCGCTGTAATAGGCGTGTTGTGGAATAAAGAAAAATGGTTAAAGATCGCCTTGATCTTTTGGGTTCCATTTACCATTTTATATACAACCGTCTTCACAAACAGCGATGGCTTTTTCACAGGCGTCATTGGCTCTCTTGGATATTGGATCGTTCAACAAGATGTAGAACGCGGAAGTCAGCCGTGGTATTACTATATACTGGTTCAAGTTCCAATTTACGAATTCCTACCCGCGCTTGGATTGATCCTTGCTCTCTTTCTTGGGTTCAGAAGAAAGCCAAAACTTAATACTATTGAAGAAGATGTTGTTAATGACGATGAGGTCATCGGCCTGCTTGAGTCACAAGAATCAGAAGAGATTGTTTATACGGAAGAAAAGAATTATCCGAATACATTTAGTCTGCTTGTCTTCTGGAGTTTTATAAGTATCGCTGCATTCACCTATGCAGGTGAAAGAATGCCGTGGCTCACGCTTCACATAGCCTGGCCCATGATCCTGATCACAGGCTGGGCATTGGGGCGCATTATTGATACAACCAACTGGGAAAAATTAAAAGAACAACGCATTCCGCTGACACTAGCGGCACTTGCAATATTTGTGGTTAGCATTATGGGAATGCTCCTCGCCTTGGGTGGGTCCACTCCCCCGTTTCAAGGACAGGAGCTGGACCAGTTACAGGCAACGAGTGCATTCCTTTTACCAACAGTCATTGCCATCCTAAGTGCAATTGGCGTCACCTATCTATTTAAGGAATGGACCTTTAGCGAGATCAGGCATGTCTTTGTTCTCGTATTCTTCGGATTTCTCGCTGTGCTTACAGCTCGCGCAGCATTCCGCGCTTCCTATATCACTTATGACGAGGCAACTGAGTTCCTTGTCTATGCACACGGTGCAACAGGTATTAAAGAAATAATCAGTCAGGCAGAGGAAATATCCCAACGAACCACAGGCGGAATGGGCGTCTCCCTTGCCTATGACGCCAGTTCGCCCGATACGGGCGTTTCATGGCCTTTTGTTTGGTATCTGCGTGACTTCACCAATCAGCGCTCGTTCGACAAGCCCACACGTTCAATACGTGAATCAGTCGTCGTGATCGTTGACGAAAAGAATTTTGACAGCATCGAAACTGCGCTAGGCCCGGGCTATTACCGCATTGATTACATCCGTATGTGGTGGCCAATGCAGGATTATTTCAGTATGTCATTTGATCGTAATGCAGAAGAACCGTTCCCTGCAGATTATGCATGCAGCGGTTTGTTGAGTGTTTTAAAATTAATCAAATCCAAAGATTACACACCATTTTGCGAAGGATTTACTAATCCTGCTATTCGAGCGGGCATTATCCAAATATGGCTCAACCGTGATTACACCTTATATGCACAAGCCAAGGGCCGTGAAGATCTGACAATTAGCAATTGGAATCCTTCAGATAAGATGCGCTTGTATATTCGTCAGGATGTTGCCTCCCAAATATGGAACTATGGCATAGCACCGAGTCCGCTTGAAACTGTCGAAGACCCAACCGAAGGCAAATATATTTTGCTCCCAGCTGATCTTATTTTGGATGCCAACGCAGATCAAATTCCTTTGAACGCACCGCGTTCACTAGCTTTCGCAAAAGATGGGACTATATATGTGGCAGATTCACGCAACAACCGCATTATTCATTTCGACTCGAGCGGCGGCATTCTCCATCAATGGGGCACAACATCCGGAACGGATCCCAGCAGTCCCATGCCCGATGCAGCTCCATCAACTTTCAACGAACCTTGGGGAGTTGCTGTTGGGCCGGATGGAAGTGTCTATGTAACCGATACCTGGAACTTTCGAGTTCAAAAATTTACAGCCAGCGGCAAATTCATTGAGATGTGGACTTCTTATCCGCTCGATAACATCGATACACCATTTTACGGCCCGCGTGGAATAGCAGTAGACTCTCAGGGACGCGTATTTGTTACTGATACCGGGAACAAGCGCATCGTTGTGTTTGACTCGAACGGCGAATTCATCACTCAATTTGGCGGCGCGGGCTTGGAGCCGGGTCTATTTGATGAACCAGTCGGCATCACAGTTGATAAAAGTGGAACCGTTTATGTAGTAGACACATGGAATCAACGTGTGCAGACCTTTACTCCATTCGAAACTGATGGAGTTCTGTCCTTCATTCCTGAAAAACAATGGGACGTGTACGGTTGGTTCACTCAATCGTTGGAAAACAAACCGTTTATCGCAGTCAATGATGATCTGCATGTTTTCATTACAGATCCTGATGCATACCGCGTCATGGAATTTGACCCGAACGGCGAATTGATTCGCACCTGGGGTGATTTCGGCGATAGCAATTCAAGCTTTGGTCTTGCCTCAGGCATTGCCATAGATAATGAAGGCCATGTATGGGTGACGGATAGTGTAAATAATCGTTTGATGAGATTTACATTACCTTAAGTTTTTTATAAAAGACCCGCAGATAAAAATAGTCTGCGGGTCTTTTATTGTTGCAAATTTTTATGGTGGTATAATCGCCGGGCTTTTCACAAAACAATCACGAAGAGAGCATAATGAAACTCCACGAATACCAATCAAAAACAATTTTTTCAAAATACGGCATTCCGATCCCCAGGGGAAGGGTTGCGGCCACCCCTCAAGAAGCAAGACAAATTGCAGAAGAGCTTGGTGGCCGCGTTGTTATTAAATCGCAAGTACTGGTAGGCGGACGCGGTAAAGCAGGCGGCGTAAAACTTGCCAAAGATCCTGCCGAAGCCGAACAGCTTGCCAGACAGATCCTCGGCATGGACATCAAAGGACTCCCCGTTCGCAAGGTCCTTGTGGATGAGGCATCTGCCATTGACCAGGAAATTTACTTTGCCATCACAGATGACCGCGCCGCGAAGAAGCCTGTCATCATTGCTTCTGCCGCAGGCGGCATCGATATTGAAGAAGTAGCAATAAAGACTCCCGAAAAGATCATCAAAGTTCATATTGATCCATTGCTTGGCTTAAGAGAATATCAGGCACGTGATGTGGCAATAGCAATTGATTTGCCGCGCGAGTATTGGAAAGATTTCGTAAAGATCGCTATGAACTTGTGGAACGTCTATAAAGAGACAGATGCTTCATTGGCAGAGATCAATCCGCTGGTGATCACGAAAGATAAGAAGATGATCGCGCTCGATGGCAAGATGATGATCGATGACAACGCTCTCTATCGTCAGCCTGCCTTGAATGAAATGCGTGATACAGATGAAGATGCGCCCTCTGAAATTGAAGCCCGCAAATATGGATTGTCCTTCATCAAGCTCGATGGAGACATTGGCTGTATGGTCAACGGTGCAGGTCTCGCAATGACCAGCATGGACGTGATCAAACTCTTCGGCGGCGAACCAGCCAACTTCCTCGATGTAGGCGGCGGTGCGAGCGCAGAAAAAGTAGCCGCGGCCATGCGCATTATTCTTTCTGATCCGAATGTAAAAGCCATATTGTTTAATATCTTTGGCGGCATCACACGCTGTGACGAAGTTGCACGCGGAATTTTAGCGGCCATGGAAGAAGTGAAGCCCAAGGTTCCGATGGTAGTTCGTTTAGTCGGTACAAATGCTGAAGAGGGACGCAAGCTGCTTGAGAATGCAAATATGATCACTGCTGAAACTCTGGCAGATGCGGCGAAAAAATCTGTAGCAGCCGCAAAAAAAGGGAAATAATTTCATGAGTATCCTAGTAGATAAAAATACACGCCTGCTTGTTCAAGGCATTACCGGTAACGAAGGTTTATTTCACACCACGCAAATGGTTGAATATGGAACGAACGTTGTCGGCGGTGTGACCCCGGGCAAAGGCGGCGAATGGGTCCTGGACGGCAAGCTTCCAGTCTTTGATTCGATCAAAGCAGCAAAAGAAACAACAGATGCCAATGCAACCATCATTTTTGTCCCTGCGCGTTTTGCACCGGATGCCATGTATGAAGCGGCAGATGCAGGTATTCCACTAATTATTTGTATTACTGAAGGCGTACCCGTACAGGATATGATGCGCGTGCGCAATTATCTTGACCAGAAAAAAGTACGTCTTATCGGTCCGAATTGCCCCGGTTTATTAACTCCCGGCGAAGCAAAAGTTGGCATTATCCCCGGTGATATTGCAATCGCTGGAAATATCGGTGTGGTCTCACGCTCTGGCACATTGACCTATGAAGTACTTTACGCCATGAAGAATCTGGGCATGGGTGCATCCACCTGCGTTGGCATTGGCGGTGATCCGGTCAATGGCACGAACTTCCGCGATGTGTTGATGATGTTCGAGCATGATCCTAAAACTGAAAAAGTTATTATGATCGGCGAGATCGGCGGAAATGAGGAAGAAAAAGCCGCAGAATATATTGCAACCAAAATGACCAAGCCTGTAGCAGGCTTCATTGCAGGGCAAACCGCTCCTCCCGGCAAACGGATGGGGCACGCTGGTGCGATCATCGAAGGCGGAGCAGGCACAGCCGCAGATAAGATCAAAGCGCTCGAAGCCGCTGGCGTGAAAGTTGCCAAACACCCAGAAGAAATTCCTACGTTGTTTTAATGATTGTGTAGGGGCGGGGTAACCCCGCCCCTACACAATCATTTATTTAAAAACAATAGAGCCGCCATGACCAAAAGTCAGGCGGCTCTACGTTATAATCACCCTACATTAATTACTTTTTGTTTGCATCAATATATGCAACGGCTTCGCCCACTGTCGTGATCTTCTGAGCAGCTTCGTCAGAAATTTCGGCGCCGAACTTATCTTCAAAAGCCATGATCAGCTCAACGAGATCGAGTGAATCAGCTTCAAGGTCCTCGCGGAAACGGGCTTCAGGCGTGATCTTCGCCTCATCTGCACCGAGTAAATCTTTCACGATCCCTTTGAGTTCAGTATATGTGTCAGACATGACAACCTCCTGTTTTAAATTTGATTGGCTTTATTCTATCGGTATATAAACCGTTGTCAAGCCATTATTAGTCTATCACACTCAGGAACACCCCCCCATGACAAAAGTTGCGCCCATAGACCAAAGAAAAGCAGATCACATCAAAATCAATTTGGAGCAGGATGTCCGCTCTGCGTTGACGACTGGACTCGAAAACTATCGCTTCATTCACGAGGCATTACCTGAGCTGGATCTAAACCGAATCGACACAAGCCTCAGCCTGTTCGGTAAAAAATTAAATTCGCCCATCCTCGTCAGCTCCATGACCGGCGGGACGAGTGAAGCAGAGACAATCAACCTGCGACTCGCCGAAGCAGCCCAGGAATGTGGCATTGCCATGGGAGTTGGGAGCCAACGCGCTGCAATTGAACATCCTGAACAAGCCTCTACATTTCAAGTACGCAGAGTTGCAGCAGATATTTTATTATTTGCGAATCTCGGCGCTGTGCAATTCAATTATGGCTATGGGATTGATGAATGCAAAAAAGCAGTGGATATGATCCAGGCAGATGCTTTGTATTTACATTTGAATCCAGTGCAGGAAGCCGTACAAGATGCGGGTGATACAAACTTTGAAGGTCTTGCAAAGAAGATCGAGGAAGTTTGTAAAAAATTAGAAGTGCCCGTGATTGCGAAAGAAGTTGGCTGGGGAATCTCAGAACGCAGTGCAAAGTTATTATCTGATTGTGGCGTGCAAGCTATTGACGTGGCAGGCGCAGGCGGGACAAGCTGGTCACAAGTAGAAATGCACCGCGCGCCAGATGAATTCACTCGTCAACTTGCGGCCACATTTGTTGGCTGGGGAATCCCAACATCGGAATCAATTTTGAATGTAAAGAAAGCCGTTCCTGAAATGACCATCTTCGCCAGCGGCGGAATCAAAGACGGACTCGACATCGCCAAGTGCATTGCATTAGGCGCGACACTTGGAGGAATGGCTGGGAATTTCTTGAAAGCAGCGGCGATTTCAACAGAGAAAGCCGCTGAGATGATGAAGTTGACTAAGAGACAAATTGAGGTTGCAATGTTTGCAGCCGGAGTTGGAACGTTGGAAGGTTTGAAGGTTGGGAAATTAGTAAACGATCCACAGTGAATCATCAGGAACAAACATGGAAGAAAAAACACATGAACAGATCGCGCTAGAACGGATCGAAAGTGTTATTCGTTTAAGGGAAACTGAACTTGATCTAACGGAAATGAATTTAGAAAAACTACCCACAGAAATTGGCCACCTTACCTGGCTAGAAAAATTAGACCTTGAAAGTGTTGGCTTAAAGTCTTTACCAAAAGAAATTGGTTTGCTAGGAAGCCTCAAAGAGCTAAATCTCTTAGACAATAAGTTACAAACATTACCAAGAGAAATTGGCAATTTAGTCTCGCTAGAAATACTCAATCTGGACTTCAATCAGATAAGGGATTTGCCTCTTGAATTTGCTAATTTAAAAAGTTTGAAGCAACTAGACTTTGACGATAACAATTCAGGTTACTTCCCATTTGCAATTACAAAGTTAACCAATTTGGAGGGTTTATATATAATGGGGAATCAAATTGAATACCTGCCAGCAGAAATTGGAAGCCTAACCCAACTCGAAGAGTTTGATATAAATGCGAATCTGCTTACTAGCCTACCTACCGAGTTTGGTAATCTAGCAAATTTGAAAAATCTGGATATAAGCAGAAATGATTTTACAGAAATACCAAATGAACTATTCAACTTAAATGATCTTGAAGAGCTGTACGCGGGTGAAAATCACATAACGAATATTAGCTCCGATATTTCAAAGCTCAAGAATTTAAGACAACTTAATTTAGGCAATGGTGGTGCAGGACTTCGTTATTGGGCTGGAGAAACAGATTATGACAACGAAATTTCAGAACTGCCATTAGAACTTACACATCTTAGGAAGCTCAAAATCCTTGACCTTAGAGGAAATCCACTTTCCATATCGCCCGAGATTCTTGAAAAGGTAAATGACCCTGCCGCAATTTTTGAGACATATTTTAGAGGCGGACCACCTACCCCAAAACGGAAACTACGTGTATTTTTGTGCCATTCAAGTTATGATAAACCTCAAATTCGCAAACTTTACAAAAGGCTTATTGACGACAGTATTGATGTTTGGCTAGATGAAAAGAATCTCTTACCAGGTCAAGATTGGGAATACGAGATTTCAAAAGCTGTAGCTAATTCAGATGCAATTATTATCTGTTTATCAAACAATTCTGTTTCTAAAGAAGGATTTGTCCAAAAAGAAATTCGATTTGCATTAGATAAAGCAGAAGAAAAGCCAGAAGGGACAATCTTTATTATTCCCTCACTTTTAGAGAGTTGCGAAGTTCCTCAAAGATTAAGCAAGAGACACTGGGTAAAATTATTTGAAAAGAACGGCTACAATCTTTTATTAAAGGCTCTTTCTGTGCGAGCTACCAATCTAGGATTAACCAAATAATACAGATATATATCTTGAGGTACAGACAAATGGGCAAAGTTGAATTAATAAAGACAATAAAAAAAGTAGCAAACCTCAATGTTACGAGCATGGGTTTACTTGAAGAAGAAATTGAAGAATTGCCGGCAGAAATAGGCCTTTTGAAAAACCTAAGGTTTTTATATTTACCGAGACATGAAATAAGAATATTACCGGACGAGATTGGAGAGCTTGTAAATTTAGTAGAAATTGATCTTTCATTCAACAAATTTTCATCAATACCTATCAACTTTGGAATGCTTCAAAACTTAAAAACCCTTTATTTGCTAAACAACCAATTCATTAGTATCCCTTCTGCTATATTTAAACTTAAAAGACTAGAGACTCTTTCGATTTCCAGAAATAAACTACAAAAAATACCTCCAGAAATTGGTCAGCTCACAAACTTAAAAAAACTATACTTGAGCGATAATGAAATAAATAAAATACCATCCGAACTACTAAACCTCAAGAAATTAGTATTACTTGATTTACGAGGAAATCAACTGTCTATTCCTCCAGAAATTATTGAAAAAATTAATGATCCACAAGCTATCTTAAACTATTATTTCTCTTTAATTGATAAAAAACGAAAACGAATTAATGAACTCAAACTTATACTTATAGGGCAGGGCTCTGTTGGCAAAACGTCAGTAGTTCATCAAATTTTGCATAATAAATTTGATCCAAACCAAGATAAAACAGATGGAATATCAATTAAGCAGTGGCAAATTGGGGGTAATAAGCAGCCTGAATCAATTTTTAGAAATTGGGGAAAAGGGAACTCTTCAATTCAAAATCATGATTCTACCATCCGCCTCAATATCTGGGATTTTGGTGGGCAAGAAATCATGCATGCCACTCACCAATTCTTTCTCACTAAGCGAAGTCTCTACCTGCTGGTTCTGGATGCGCGCTTGACGCAGGAGGAAAACCGCGTCGAGTACTGGCTCAAGATCATTCAATCCTTTGGCGGCGAGTCGCCTGTACTGATCATCGGCAACAAGACCGACCAGCACCCGCTCGATATTGACCGCACGGGCTTACAGAAGAAATATCCAAATATCGTGGGGATCCTTGAGACTTCTGCAGCAACGGGAGCAGGCATTGAAATGCTCAAAGCTGAGATCGCGGAACAGGTGGACACCCTGCCACATGTCCGCGATCTATTACCTGAGACGTGGTTCGCGGTCAAAACCCAATTGGAAGAACTAGGTAAGAATAAAAACTTTTTTACGCAGGATGAATATCTGGACCTATGCGATAAAAATGATGTCAAGGATGAAATCAGTAAGCATACATTAATTGGGTTTTTACATGACTTGGGTGTTGTTTTACATTTTCAAGATGACCCACGCCTTGAAAATCTTGGCATTCTCAACCCACAGTGGGTTACCAATGGCGTATATAAAATCCTCAACTCACATGAACTCTTTCAAAATCAGGGCCAGCTCAACCTTCT
Source organism: Anaerolineales bacterium (assembly GCA_014379595.1). Lineage (GTDB taxonomy): Bacteria > Chloroflexota > Anaerolineae > Anaerolineales > Villigracilaceae > Villigracilis. Next base: position 40,156 of record JACMLM010000032.1, on the reverse strand, counting down.
CATGTTGAACAGTATCCTCAACCTGCCTGAATATCCGAGTAATAAACGTCTGTTCATCGTGGATATGATGAAGAAATTCGAGCTGTGTTATGACATTGAACCCGACAAATCCTTCCTTATTCCCGACCTGCTCCCTAAGGATGAGCCCTTCACAGGCGAATGGGATGGTGCCCTAGCTTTTCAAATCCACTATAACGTTCTGCCTTCGAGTATCATCTCGCGCTTCATCGTGCGCATGAATGCTTTTATCTATAAGACTATTTGGCGAACAGGGGTCGTACTCAAAAGTGGCAATAACTTGGCTTTGGTTAAAGCTGATGTGGAAGACAGAAAAATCTATATTTGGATTAATGGAAATAAAAGAACACGCAGGGAATTTCTTGCGGTCATACGAGCTGAATTTTCAGCTATTCATAAAACTATTGCAAAAATTGATGCAACAGAAAAAATCCCCCTTCCAAATGCTCCTGAGGCCACTCCCATTGACTTAGAATTTCTACGACGTCTTGCAGGCGAAGGTCGCGAATCAGTGCCTGTGCAAGCGGGAAATCAAATTGTGGATTTGATAGTCAAAAAAGTGTTAAGACGAATTGAAATAGATACTAGCCGAACGGAAATTCATATTCATTGTAACGTACAAGACAGTAACATACTTGCTGGCGACAAAAACCAATTGGGATCGAAATCAAAAAAGAAGCGCAAATAACTCTTAGGGAAATTATATGAAACGATTCTTAATTCTTCTATTCGCAATTCTTTTCATCGCAAGCTGTGCACCAGCAAAACCAGTTGATTTGGTCCTCGAAGCAGGTTTCCGATATTCGACATATGGCCCAACCTATAATCCAGGGCCAGAATATTGGCCTCAAGTTGGCAAACAAATGGCCACGAAATTCACGGGTGCAAAGCCAGCCACGATCTGGATCGTGGGCAACGTAAATGGGAATGGAACTTATCTCAACTTACCTTGTGAAACGGAAGATCCAAATATCCGCTGTGGCTTTGTAGATATGAACGAAGATCTGCTCACTACTTTCGATGAGCAGGGATTCGATGTCTGGCTCCAGGTGGAAGCGGGCAATGCTGATATGGATGAATTGATCGATATTGTCTTGAATCAATACAAGCATCATCCTAGTGTTGTCGGTTTTGGTGTAGATGTGGAATGGTATCAGTCCACGGATGGGCCAGAAGGAACACCGATCTCAGACGAAGTTGCCGAACGCTGGGTAAAGGCAGTTCAAAAACATAACCCAAATTATCGGCTCTTTCTCAAACACTGGGATGCAAGATGGATGCCCCCCGCCTTCCGCGATGGGATTCTCTTTGTCAACGACAGCCAGCAATTCGAGTCATTTGAACATCTGATGAGAGACTTTACTGAATGGGGAAGAACATTCGCTCCAGCACCTGTTGGTTTTCAATATGGATATCCTGCAGATCGAATCTGGTGGAAGTATCTTGAAGACCCGCCTGGTGAAATAGGTCAACTGTTGATTGATGAAGTACCAAATACCAAAGCATTATTCTGGGTGGATTTCACAGTGATAGAAGTGTTTCCGCCAGAGTAGGCTATGTCATTGCGAGGAGGGTGCTCTTCCCGACGAAGCAATCTCCAACACGATGAGGAGATTGCTTCCTTAGTCGTTCACTATCGTTCGCTTCTCGCGACGACATGAAACTCTACCTTGACAATTTAGAACACTCATTCTAGAATCATCTGTCACATATTCTAGATTGGGAAATTCACATGAGCCTCATACACGTCAAAGACCTTAGCAAGCATTTCAAAATTCTCAACCGCCGCGAGGGATTGGGCGGCGCATTCCGTGACCTGTTCTCGGGCGACTTCCGCACTGTCGAAGCAGTAGCGGGCATCTCGTTTGATATTGATGCGGGCGAGATCGTTGGCTATATTGGACCCAACGGCGCAGGCAAATCCACGACGATAAAAATGATGACGGGCATCCTAAAACCATCGGGTGGACTGATTGAGATCAATGGATTGGTGCCATACGAAAATCGAATCCGCCAGGCGCAGATCATGGGCGTGGTGTTTGGTCAACGCACACAGTTGTGGTGGGACCTGCCCGTAATCGAGTCGTTTAAGATCTTGAAGGAAATTTACAAGGTTGACCAAAAGACTTTTGACGAACACATGGATATGTTTAACGAATTGGTGGGCTTGAAGGAATTATATTCGCAACAAGTGCGCACGCTGTCACTCGGGCAGCGCATGTTGTGTGACATTACTGCGTCATTTTTGCATAATCCGCAAATCGTATTTTTAGATGAACCCACCATCGGCCTTGATATTTCAGTCAAGGCGAAGATGCGCACTATCATCAAGGAATTAAATCGAACACGTAACACCACGATCATTCTCACCACACATGACCTTGGAGATGTGGAAGCTTTATGCAATCGCATCATCATCATTGATAAAGGCAAAATATTATATGACGGTGATATCAAGAAAGTGAATGCTCTATTCGGTGCATATCGCACATTGAAATTACAAATTGATCAGTTTAACGAAACTACGTTACAAACTTTGAACGATAAATTGACCGAAAAGTTTGGCACTGACCACGGAATCACGATCAGTGAAAATGAGGAGTCTTGGACGGATGTCACGATAGATCAAGCCCGCACTCCTCTCTCAGAAGTGCTAAATCATCTTATGACCAACTTCACAGTCATGGATGTGCGCATCGTCGAGATCTCAATGGAAAATGTGGTGCGCAAAGTTTATGATGGAGCATTAACATGAGAGGCTATCTGGCCGTCATGCGCGGCAGTTTTATGGTCAGTGTGGTGTATCGTTTTGGTTTTCTTTTCACCATTCTGGGCAACATCATTTATCTTAGCGTCGCCTTCTTTCTGTGGAAGAGTATTTATCGGTCTTCCGATACCATCCGTGGATTAACTTTCAATGAAACTTTTATCTATGTCGGTCTCGGCAGTGCGATATTTATTCTGCTAAAAACATATGTGGATTGGATCCTGAATTTCGAGATCCGTGAAGGCGCCATCGCCAGCTACCTGATCAAGCCAATTGACTTTGGTTTGTACACACTCTTCGCTAGTTTCGGTTCGCTCCTCATGAATTTGGCCGCCATCACAATACCTACTTTGATCATGCTGATCTTTGTTTTCAAAGTGGAATTTGTGCTTGGGCCAGGGCTGATCATTTTTCCCTTAAGTTTGTTTATGGCATTCTTAGTCAGCTTCTACATTGATTACTTTGTGGGCTTGCTCGGCTTCCATTCGGAATCAGTTTGGGGACTAAGCACGGTCAAGGAAATTATCGTAACCGTGTTCTCTGGCGCACTGATCCCTTTGCATTTCTTCCCCGAAGCTCTGCAAAAAGTTTTGCTATGGCTTCCCTTTCAGGCCATTTATCATACCCCGCTGATGATGATAACGAGACCCGATCAAAGCTGGAACATTTTTCTGCCGATGTTGTTCGTGCAGATATTTTGGGTTGTTATTCTATTTATAGCCACGCGCCTTTTTTACAACCAGGCTATAAAAGTACTGCGGATCAGCGGAGGCTAATATGCGAAGCATTGGCGAATATCTCCGTTTGTATTTCATGATCGAAGCCCAATATATCAAAGGGCGTATGCAATACCGCGCGGACTTTATTATCAGTTCAATTGGCATGTTCTTTTCAAGTTTGGCAACGCTCGGGATTTTTTGGGTGATCTTCGAATCAGTGCCTGACCTAGCAGGCTGGTCGCTGATGGAAATGGTTTTTATCTACGCCTTTTACATGATCGCGATATCTCCCATGCAGATCCTGTTTGACCATGCCTGGCAGTTACGTTTTCATATTCAACAAGGTACATTCCTGAAATATTATTTCCGCCCGCTCAATATGATGTTCTATTACATGTCTGAGATATTTGACTTGAAAGGATTAACTCAACTCGCAGTAGGAATCGTCCTGTTAGTTTACGCATCGCTCCAACTTAACCTTGACTGGACTCTGATTCGGATTGCACTACTTTTCATTACACTTTTTAGTGCGGCATTGGTACAGATTTCCATCGTTGTAATCGCATCCTGTGCATCTTTCTGGGTGCTCGACTCATATCCTGTGCTTGGGCTGGCATGGAAACTCCGTGAATTTTCCCCTTACCCAATGACCATCTTCGATGGCGCATTCCGCTTTGCTTTTACGTTCATCATCCCCATCGGATTCGTATCCTTCTATCCATCCCAATTATTTTTGCGGCCACAGGATGTGTCCTCACTAATTTATTTCTCCCCTGTGATCGGCATTGGTCTCTTCGCATTAACCTATTGGGTGTGGACAAAGGGTGTCAACAGCTATACAGGCACTGGGTCGTAATTCTTAGCAAAGTAAGGGCAACCCGCCAATGCCATCAAAGGCGATTGTATGCAATTGTTCTACACCAGCCAATACGACGGTTAAGCCCTATAGGGTCGCCCCTACGGTAGCGACGCTATATAAACCAATATAGAATAAATGATCGCCGTCAGCAATCCTATAATCGAAAGAGCAATTCCTACCGTCGCCGCCCTTTTATTTTCAGATCTTCTTCCTAATATACCCAAAATTATTCCCAGAATCCCAAGGATCGTACCAAAGGCAGGGATAAGTGCACCGCATAAGCTAAACAGCCCCAGCGCTGCAGAAGCAAGCGCATAGAATTTATTTGTTCGTTCTTCAGGGTCAAGGGAGGCTGGGTCGGTTTGCATAGGTTTGCACGTTGGTTTTAATAGGTCTAAAGAATCTACCACTGAGATCACGGAGTCCACAGAGAAAGTCTTTTAAGAATCTCAGTGCTCTCTATGTGCTCCGTGGTGAAGAATAAAATCATTCATCGTCGCCCATTAGCAACTTGATCCGTTCCCACGGCTTTAAGCTCTCATCCTCAGCCAGCAAATTCCTCAAGTCATATAACTCATCACGATATGCCGCAGCTTTTTCAAATTCAAGATTCTTCGCTGCTTCCTTCATTTTCAATTCCACTTCATCAACGATCTTGCGTAATTCGCCGCGCGGCATTCCATCAGCCGCCGTCTTGTATTGTCCCTTGGCTTCACCGATTGCTTTAGAACTCATCATCTCAGTCAGCTGGCGGATTTCCTTATGAATGCTGATCGGCATGATGCCATTATCTTCGTTAAATTTCACCTGCTTCGCACGGCGGCGATTCGTTTCATCCAAAGCACGCTTCATCGAATCGGTCACGCGATCCGCATACATGATCACACGTCCATTCACGTTACGCGCCGCGCGCCCGATTGTTTGGATCAAGGCCGTATCCGAACGCAAAAATCCTTCTTTATCTGCATCCAAAATTGCCACTAAAGAAACTTCAGGCAAGTCGAGCCCCTCACGCAGGAGATTGATACCCACTAACACATCGAAGGTGCCCAAACGCAGGTCACGTAGAATCCCTATACGCTCAAGCGTCTCCACTTCTGAATGCAAATAATTGACTTTAATTCCCAATTCTTTAAGATACGTGGTCAAGTCTTCCGACATACGTTTTGTCAGAGTCGTGACCAAAACACGCTCTCGTCTTTCTACCCGCAGCTTGATCTCTCCGACTAGATCATCCACCTGACCCTTGGTAGGGCGAACATCCACTTCAGGATCCACCAATCCCGTCGGGCGGATGATCTGCTCGACAACCTGATCCGCATGTTCCATTTCATAATGTGACGGAGTCGCAGAGGTATAGATCGTTGAACCCATAACTGCTTCAAACTCATCAAACTTAAGCGGGCGATTATCCATTGCAGAGGGTAAACGGAATCCATATTCTACGAGGGTTTCCTTGCGAGCTCGGTCACCGTTATACATACCGCGAATTTGCGGCACAGTCATGTGACTCTCATCCAGTACAAGCAAATAATCACTCGGAAGAAAATCGATCATCGTCCACGGATGTGAACCTGGTGCACGTCCATCCAAATGGCGGGAATAATTCTCAATACCAGAACAATATCCAACTTCTTTTAACATCTCCAAGTCATACCGTGTACGCTGTTCAATTCGTTGGGCTTCCAGAAACTTCCCATTATCTTTATAGTATTTCAGCCGTTCTTCCAATTCTGCTTCAATATGAGTGATTGATTCTTTTAATCTATCAGCATCTGTTAAATATTGCTTGGCAGGAAAGATGGAAATTTCATTCGGCTCGTCAAATATTTCACCACTGACTGGACTAAATTGCATAATACGTTCCACTTCATCACCAAAGAACGTAATGCGGTATCCACGCTTATCTTCATGTGCAGGAATGATCTCCAGCGTATCGCCTCTTACGCGAAATGTGCCTGAACGTATTTCCATATCATTACGTTGATACTGACTCTCGATCAGCTGACGAAGCAGGGCATTGCGGCGATAGATCTCACCCACTTTAAGAGTCACCGTCCCTTTGCCGAATTCTTCTGGTGAACCCAAGCCATAAATACATGAGACCGAAGCTACAATGATCACATCGCGCCGAGAGATCAGCGAAGCCGTGGCTGCAAGACGCAAACGTTCGATCTCTTCATTGATATCGGTTTCTTTCTCAATGAAAAGGTCGTGCCGCGGCACATACGCCTCAGGCTGATAGTAGTCATAGTAGCTAACAAAATAAGAGACTGCATTCTCTGGAAAGAATTCTTTGAATTCAGCATATAGCTGAGCCGCCAGAGTCTTGTTGTGCGCCATAATCAATGCTGGCTTTTGTAATTCCTGAATGACAGACGCAATCGTAAAGGTCTTGCCTGTGCCAGTGGCGCCAAGCAGCACTTGATTCTTCTTGCCATCTCTCACACCTTGTACAAGGTCGCGAATGGCATCGGGCTGGTCGCCCATGGGGATAAAGGGAGCGTTTAGTTTGAAGTCCATAGTTTTTCTTCCAAATGAGTAAGTGAACGGGTGTTCTATTTTACTTCAAACTGGCTGAGAATGCCAGTTAAGGCAAGAACAGCCCCAAGTCAAACAAGGTGCAGAACTGAAAGTATAATCACGCCGTTATGAAAACCATTCAATCCTACCTGCAGAAAATTTCTATCAAAGAAAAATATACACCGTTTGTATTTCTGGTCATTGCCTTCATCGGCTTCGGCTTGCTCGCAAACCGCCTTGGATATTATCAGGATGATTGGCCGTATATCTTTTACGCATTCAATAAAGGTATCCCGAGTATAGCGCAGGAATTGTATTATGACGGCCGCCCAAATTCAGCCTGGCTCTACATTAGCATGTTTAATGTACTGGGTTTCAAGCCGATCATGTGGCACCTTACTGCTATCGTTTTCCGCTGGCTGACTGCCACGCTGGTATGGTATTTATTCCGCCGTATTTGGCCCAACCACTTAAGGCAAGTTACATTTTCAATATTTATATTCATCGTTCATCCATTCTTTTTGATCCAGTCCTATGCGGTCAATTCAATTTTATATTGGGCAGGATATTTATTCTTCGCAGCCAGCCTTTTGATCATGGCTCGCAATGCAACCGAACCGAAATATCGGATTCCTCTGACAATATTAGCTGTCATTCTTGAAGCTATGCACCTTTTTACGAGCGAATATTTCGTGGGCATGGTCCTGATTCGCCCATTTATTCTTTATTGGATTTTACGTGGACATGACCTAAGTCTCCGCCAACGTGCAACAAAAGTAATTACGCACTGGATTCCATATCTCATTGCGCTCGGCGCGTATGTGATATGGAGGTTATTCTTATATATCCCGCCACCCACAGGAGATCGCAACTCGCCTGAGATTTTGTTCGCTTTGTTAAGCAATCCATTGCCAACCCTTTCATATTTGATCCGGATCGCATTGCAAGACTCGATCATAATCGCCTTCACAAGTTGGTATCAAACCCTTGTACCGGAGCTATTCGCATTTCGTTCAATTTTTAGTTGGTTCGTGATCTTTGCATCCATACTTGCTTTTATCATTACATTCATTCATCTAAAGCAGTTAAAAGAGAATGTCAATAATAATGAGAACTGGCTCGTTCAGCCTTTAACCTTGGGGCTGCTCCTGCTCTTGTTGGGTATGTTGCCCATTTGGATCATCGGACAAGATATTGTGACACACAAGAATCAGTTCGCAGGATCGCGATACGGTATTGGCTCTACACTCGGCGCGGCGCTGATCGCCGCCGTGATCGTTGAACGTTTAATTGACAATAAAAAGAAGATCGCGGTCATCGCCGCAGGTGTTGCGCTGGCAGTTTCAATGCATCTGACTAATGAAAAAGATTTCGCCTATTCATGGGAAAAACAGGAACGCTTCGCTCAACAACTTATCTGGCGTGCTCCACAGATCGAACCCGGGACAGCTCTCGTTCCCGATGAAGAAATCCTTGGTTTTATGGGAGGCTACTCTGTTGCCTTTTCGATCAATACTTCCTATCAGCCCGGTGACATTCAAACGCCTCCTTATTGGTATTTCCCATTTTATTACACCCACCCTAATGTAAATGATTTCCTGCAAGGTGTGCCTTTGGAAGACCGCAAACTCACCATGAATTTTTCAGGGAATAGTAACAAAATGCTGTTGCTTTCATTCAATCCGGAGATGAAGAGATGCCTATGGATCTTGCAACCGCAGGATACAAACCTGCGTCTCATCAGTGAAGACATGCGTCAGTTAAGCGCAGGCTCGGATATTAATCTGATAAAACAAAACGACGGCATAGAGCCATCACTACCTGAAAGTATTTATGGAAAGCAAAACAATCAGACTTGGTGTTACTACTTTGAAAAAGCTGATCTTGCGCGTCAATACAAGCAATGGGATGAAGTTGTACGGCTTTGGGAAGAATCTCAATCGATTGGTGAACGTGCAGATAACGGATTTGAATATGTTCCCTTCATTGAAGGCCATGGCCATCAGGAAAACTGGGAACAAGTAAAATCACTGACCAAGCTTGCAAAGCGGATCACTGAAGGATTGGAGCCGAGTTTATGCACTGCGCTAGATAGGCTTACTGCAAGTGCGCCCCCATCACAAGAGCGTGATGAGACAATTAATAATTTGAAAAACGATTTGCAATGCGAGAATTTTCAATAAGCTTCAGGCTTTTATCTTATCGTCCAATTGATTCAGCACATCCAAAAGCTTTACCGTCCAGACTTCTTCCTTAGCAATGGTCACCCAATAAGCGGATTTTCCACCTCGCACGCCGTTACCTAAATCAGACAGACGCTTCGCATCCGCCGCCGCGTCAACTGCTGGAGTCATTTTGAGCAGTATCTGCCCTGATTCCCAGCTGACAGAGGTTAGCCCCGCTTTTTCAGCACGTAGTTTCACACGCATTTGGTACAAAAGATTTTGCACCATTTCAGGCAGTTGACCAAAACGATCACGGAATTCAGAACCGAGAGCGTCGAGCTCGGTTTCATCGCGCAGGTCTGCTATACGGCGATACAAGCGCAGACGTAAATCTTGATCAGAAATATATTCACTTGGAATGCCAACCGCAAGAGGCAGATCAACATTTACTGGGATTGAAACAGGCAAATTAAAACTTGTGAAGGCGCTTTCCATTTGAGATGTATCCATTTTCAATTGGTCACCTGCGAGTTTACGCAATCTTCGAACTGCGTCAGCCAGCATTCTTGTATAAAGATGAAAGCCAACTGATTGAATAAATCCATGCTGACGTGTGCCAAGCAGATCGCCCGCACCACGGATCTCAAGATCACGCATGGCAATTGAATATCCTGCGCCAAGCTGTGTATTTTCAGCAATCACCTCAAGTCTTTGCTGACCATCCTGTGTTGGAGACATTTTATTATGTCGAAAGAAATAAGCATAAGCACGCATTGCACCACGCCCAACGCGCCCACGCAATTGATAGAGCTGTGCAAGACCGAATGTGTCGGCGCGGTCCACGATCAATGTGTTTGCATTGGGAATATCCAACCCAGATTCAATGATCGTTGTGCAAAGCAGAATATCGATCTCACCCATATTGAATCGATGCATCACGCTCGCTAGTTGAGTCTCAACCATTTGACCATGACCAATATCTACCCGCGCCTCAGGGACAAGTTTATTAAGATGCGCCTTCATTGCTTCAATGGTATTCACGCGGTTATGGACAAAAAATATTTGTCCACCACGTTCCAGTTCGCGCAAAATGGCCTGTCGTACAAGCCTGGGTGAATACGGCCCTACATGTGTGACAATTGGCAAACGTTCTTCTGGAGGCGTATTCAAATTTGAAATATCACGCACGCCTGTAAGTGCCATATATAATGTGCGCGGAATCGGCGTGGCAGTTAATGTAAGCACATCCACTTCGGTGCGAAGTTTTTTGAGATGCTCTTTATGAGTCACGCCAAAGCGCTGTTCTTCGTCAATGACAACAAGGCCCAAATCTTTGAACACTACATCAGATGAGATCAAACGATGTGTGCCGATAACAATATCCACTTCACCCAACGCCAGTTGACGTAAAATTTCAGTTTGTTCCTTCGGCGTGCGAAAGCGTGAGAGCATTTCCACTTTCACAGGGAATGCAGCAAGCCGCTGTGAAAAAGTTTCAAAATGCTGTTGTGCAAGAACAGTAGTCGGCACAAGCACGGCTGCCTGCCTGCCGCTCATTACGGCTTTAAAAGCGGCTCGCAATGCAACTTCAGTCTTACCATAACCAACATCGCCGCATAATAAACGATCCATGGGACGGGCGCGTTCCATATCACGTTTGATATCTGTGATGGCGCGTTTTTGATCTTCGGTTTCCACATAAGGGAAGCTATCTTCGAGTTCCTGCTGCCATTGCGAATCAGGCGCAAATGCAAAACCTTCCACAACCAGGCGACGCGCATATAAATCCAATAGATCTTCAGCGACTCTTTGCACCGCTTCTTTGACGCGCGCTTTTGTTTCAGACCAACCCTGCCCGCCCAGATGATCGAGCGAAGGCTTGCCGCCATCTGCTCCTACGTAACGCGTGAGGCGATCAGCTTGATGCACAGGGACGAAGAGCGTGTCTTCACGGTCGTATTCAACAGCAAGATACTCTCTTTCGTGGCCGTCCAACTGTCGCTGAGTCAGACCCGCAAAACGTCCTATGCCATGATCCACGTGGACAACATAGTCGCCAACCAATAAATCTGCGTAAAGTGATTCAGGCGTCTCAGCCGTTTGTTTTTGACGAACACGCGCTTGCGGCCTCTCCCAACCGAAGACTTCCGAATCAGTGATGAGATGAGTCGATAATTGCGAATCAACATTAATAGTGAAACCTTCAGAAAGCGAAGCTTCAATAAATTCCAGATTCTTTAACTCAGAATCTGGATAATGCTCGATCCAAAGTTCGCGCAAACGCTGAGATTGTCGCGAGACGATAAAAATCTGTTCACCCTTTTCAACGATCTGAGCAAGATAATCAATGAAAGGTTTTAGCCTTCCGCCAAATCTTTCATCATGACCAAAATATTCTGCAAGGCTGTTTTGGTCATGATCCATTATTTCTGTACGCGTTGAGTGTCCCATTTCAAGCGAAGGAAAGCTTCCAAGATTATCAAGCAATTCCGACCATGGAAGATACGGTACGGGAAAACTTGAAGCCAGCGTGCCTTCATTGATACTCTCCTGCCTGAATTTAACTGCCTGCTCTTCCACTTCATTTGCCATGGCTTCCACGAGACTAAGGTCATCCACCAACATCAAAGATTTTTGTGGAAGATAATCTAATAACGATGCAGGTATTTGATGAAGAAGCGGAATATGAAATTCAGAAAGTTGTATCGCGCCATCAACCGTGTCAGCTAAAAACTCGCGCGCAGGCGTGATAAGAATTTGTTCGAGTTTCGTAACTGTCCTTTGCGTGGCAGGGTCAAACTGACCAATGGTTTCGATCTCATCACCAAAGAAATCAAGTCGAACTGGATTCTCTTCCGTTGCGGGCCAAACATCCAGCAGACCTCCACGATGTGAAAATTGACCAGGCTCAAGCACAGTGTTTACACGCTGGTAACCGATCCTCGCCCACTCACGGATCAATACATCGGGTTGAATGGTCTGGCTTACTGATAGTTTTTTGCACGCTTTGAGAAAATCGCGGCGCGGCAATGTACGTGTCATCAATGAACGCGCGGATGTAACGATGATTGGTGGGGTTTCAGATTTTTTGGTAAATGGTAAATGGTAAGTGGAGAGCGCTGTTAATACTTGTAAACGATCACGGCGCGTTGCTACTCCCCATGCAGCTTCTTCATAAAAAAGTGGATTCGGTTCTGCAAACAAATAACGCGGAGATTTCACCCAAAAGCCAAGTTCATCAAATAATGACAAAGCATGGTCGGCACGGTCCGTGATGAGTACTATTGGAATATTTAAATCAGAATGCAATGAAGCAACGATAGGCAGGCGTGCAGCGCGCGGCACGCTACGCGCCAAGCCGAAGATTTGCTTCTCTGCTTGTATTTGTTTCAGCACCTGCTGATATTGGGGTAGTGCACGAATATTTTCTAGAAGAGACTTCATGCTAATTTACGATTCAATACCACCGTTGAATTTATTCATCGAAGCATTCAACCCGTTGATTACAAATTCAAGTGCAGCATCGGCGGCGCGGTCTAACACTCCAGGAAGAAATTTCTGGTCATCTTTCGAGAAATCTTGTAAGACATAATCTTTTGGGTCCATGCGGCCAGGAGGACGTCCAATGCCGAGGCGTAAACGAGGAAAATCTTTTGTGCCAAGTTTTTCAATTGTGGAAGCCATCCCGCGTTGACCGCCAGGGCCGCCACCGGGGCGAATCCGAATTGTGCCAAATGGAATGTCCAAGTCATCATGAGCAACGAGTAAATTCTCAATGGGGAGTTTGTAGAAATTTAACAGTCCTTGTACCGACTGACCAGAAAGATTCATATAAGTCTGCGGTTTGGCGAGGATGATCTTATGCTCCTCATAAAGCGCAGATGTAACAATGGCTTTGGATTGCAATTTCATACCACGAGCATTAAGTCGTACTGCAAGGCGGTCAACCAACATAAAACCAATGTTGTGACGACTGTCTTTGTATTCGCGGCCCGGGTTACCGAGACCAATAAGGAGATAGGAAGTATCAGATGTCATGTATTAAATACCTAAGGTCAGTTTTTGCGAAGGCGAAGCAAAAAGGAAAAGAAGAGGAACAAGACCAATGTGGTCAGTCCGCCGCGCACAAAGGTGGAATAAATGGAAGAAGTCGTTACAGACGCGGGATTAGCAGGCAACGGAGTGGACGATGGAAATGTCGGTAGGGCAGTAACAGATTGAACGGTCGAAGTTGAAAGCGGGCTCTCAAATTGAGCAGGCAATGTTGCAAGGGGAGTATCCGTTGGCAAAGGCTCGTCATTCCGAATCTTTAGATCAGAAATGACAACATCTTGAGAAGAGCCATCCTGAAGGATCACTCGCAAATGCAAGACGTAATCTCCGTCTGTAAGTGAAGCTGTATCCCAAATTGCCATGGTTGGGCTTTCCACCGGCTGAGGAAATGTTTGGATAGTGAACCACGCAGAGTCTGGTGTATATGAGAAAGCCAGTTCAGCTGATGCAAAATTGGGAACATTCATATTTCCAATGATCTCTACTTGTCCACGCAATATATCCCCAGGCTGAGGAGATGTAATTGAAATATCTGCTGTTTGCATATAGAAAAGCAAAAAAATAAGAGATGTTTTCAACATGGCAATCGATAAGTTTAACATGAAGAAGAGGCAAGGTCAAATCTCGTTATATCGCTGCAAGGGAGAAGTGATGAAGCCCAAGTTGTCACAGAAATAAGAACGGCATCACAACTACATACTAAAAACGTGAAACAATTCTCGAATAATTATTTTTCTGGTAAACTCAAGCGATTCAAATACACAACCACGGCGGGGAGACCCGCTTACTTAGGAGACCGAGTTATGGCAAAATCCCGATCTGAACAAATGGTGGAGCGCTTGCGTAATATGCAGGCAGCGGCCCCTGATATCGAAGCATCCGCCGTTGTTTCTGTAGATGGTCTCATTATGGCATCTGCCTTACAGCAAGGAGTGGAAGAGGATCGCGTTTCGGCCATGTCTGCGGCTATGCTCAGCCTTGGTGAACGCATCTCAGGGGAGCTTGGGCGCGGTGGTCTCGAACAGGTTTACATCAAAGGCAATCAAGGTTCGATCGTGCTGACTGCTATCGGTGAAGAGGCTGTACTCACCGCAATGGCACGTCAGGAAGCAAAACTCGGTATGATATTTTTGGAAATGCGGCGTGCCGCAGAAGACTTAGTGAAATTGGTCGGATGATAGAAAAAAACATCCACACCCCGTAACGTACGCAACCCCAAATGGGGAGGGCTTAAACGCCCTCCCCATTCTTTTTTGTATTTTTATATCGTCATTGCGAGGAGAGTGCTCTTCTCGACGAAGCAATCCCCAACTGTGTGGGAGATTGCTTTGGGCTAAGTACAAGTGCGCCTCGCAATACTTGCACCGCACGCAAGTGCAGGTGTGACATGGAGATAAACTATGACTACAAAATATTTATTCTTTACCGGCGGTGTTGTTTCTTCTGTTGGCAAAGGACTCACCGCTGCCGCCATGGGCTTGCTTCTTAAAGAAAGAGGCTTTAAAGTCGCTGTTCAGAAACTTGACCCCTATATCAATGTTGACCCTGGAACCATGTCACCTTATCAACATGGCGAAGTGTATGTGCTGGATGACGGCGCAGAAACTGACCTTGACCTGGGTCACTACGAAAGATTCATCGATAACCGCTTGAGCCGAGTCAGCAACTTCACAACCGGTCAAGTGTATGCTGAGATCATCGCGAACGAACGTCGCGGCGATTATCTGGGTGGGACGATTCAAGTTATTCCACATATCACCAACGAGATCAAACGCAGAATCGGATTAGTCGGAAGAGAAACGGGCGCAGAGATCGTTATTCTCGAAGTTGGCGGCACAGTTGGTGATATTGAGTCGCAGCCCTTTCTTGAAGCCTTACGTCAATTACGTAATGAAGTTGGGCGTGAAAATTGTTTATTTGTACATGTCACATGGCTGCCCACCATCGGCGCAACAGGTGAAATAAAAACGAAGCCTACTCAACATTCCGTGGCTGCGCTGCGTTCCATTGGCATTTCACCCAATATCATCATTGCGCGTGCCGATCAAGATGTAGATAAAAGCCTGTGTGAAAAAATCGCGTTGTTCTGTGATGTAGAAAAGGATTCAGTTATCCCTATGCCCACAGCAGATGTCCTTTACGAAGTTCCATTGCTTTTGGAAACACTCGGTGTAGGCGAGCTTGTGCTCACCAAACTTGGCTTAAAAGCAAAACGTAAACCTAATATGCGGCCATGGAAGAAACTTGTGGAAGAGGTTCGCAAGCCCAAGCCTACTGTCAAGGTTGCGCTTGTTGGTAAATATGTTGAACTACAGGATGCATATATGTCGGTGCGAGAGGCACTTAAACATGCGGCACTCGCGAATGGAGTCGAGGTTGAAATCAGCTGGGTCCATTCCGCTGACCTCGAAAAAGATAAAGGCTGGGACTTGATCAAAAAAGCAGACGCCATCCTCGTGCCTGGCGGTTTTGGTTCACGCGGCATTGAAGGCAAAGTAATGGCGGCACGTTTTGCGCGTGAAAACAAAGTTCCTTATCTTGGGTTATGTTTGGGAATGCAAGTGATGTGTATTGATTTCGCAAGACAGGTACTCGACTTAGAAGATGCAAACTCTTCTGAGTTTGATCGAAGCACCGAACATCCGATTATTGACTTGATGCTCGACCAGCGTTCGATCACTGATATGGGAGGCACCATGCGCCTCGGACTCTACCCATGCCTGCTTCAAAAAGGAACGAAGGCTTCTGCCGCCTACGCAGTTCCCAAAGTGGACGAGAGGCATCGTCACCGCTTTGAATTCAATAATGCTTATAGAGAATCGTTTGTAGAAAACGGTATGGTATTCTCAGGTTTATCCCCCGATGGTAGGTTGGTTGAGATCGTTGAGTTGGCCGAGCATCCTTATATGGTCGCAAGTCAATTCCATCCTGAGTTTTTATCACGCCCAATGAAACCGCATCCTTTGTTTGTAGGCTTGATGAAGGCGGCGAAAGAAAAGGCAAAAAAATAAGCATTCTTCAATATAAAATAAGACCTCGTTTTTCAACGAGGTCTTATTTTATATTTACTACTAATTACGAATGGGCGAAGATTACACGCCGCTGAGGCTGGTGTTGATTTTGCTGAACACGCCGCCGATGATTGGTCCGAGGATCATGAGGGCTGCAATAACGACAATAGCTACCAAAACGAGAATTAAAGCGTATTCAACAAGACCCTGACCTTTTTCTTTAGGTGAAAATAACATGTGGGTAATCTCCTTTCTAGTTATATTTCTTAGGAAGGTCTCCTAAGATTGAATTTAATTTATTTTACTCCGTCTGTAAAATAAAGCAAGAGGAGTCAAGCCTTTTTTGCTAACAATTATGTTAGCCTTTCAAGAATGATATGTCTCCTAGAACGATGGAGTGTTTGCCGCCATATCTATATCTTGATACCTAAATTCTCTGCACGGGTCTTGAGAGCGGTGATTAAACTGGAGTACACATTTTCTTTATGCTCTTTATCGCCAAAATAATCGACGTATTGATATGGCTGCAAACGGTCAGGCACATCACAAACATCAAGCCGAATGGGGATGATAAAAATCGTCCCATCTGGTTTTTCAGCGGCAGCATCAAGGGCGAGTTTTAGCTCTTTATGAAAAAAACCTTCTGTTCTGACTGCAATAGATGAAAGAAATATAATTACAGCATGGCAATTGTAAACGGCTTCAGTAACGCTCGCTTCCCACATTTGTCCGGGGAGTATATCCTCTTCATCAAACCACGGGTCGACCCAATCTTCGGCTTTTAGACGTTCACGAAATTCACGAACATCTGGGGAATTCTCCTTGGCATAACAAAGAAATGGAATGAGTTTAGACCCTGTAGATTCACTTCCTACAACAATTTGGAGCGGGCTGGCAGGTATTTTTTCGAGCTGTTGCTCTGTAGACGCAGACTTACTCAAACTTGAGTTATCCCCAATGATGATATTTGAATTATTCACATCGCCATTAATAATAATGCTTTTGTCGCTTGCGGTATTGTTATTTGGAGTCTTGTTTTTGCGAGGCATTTTGATTGATCACTCCCAGCTTGAAATATTGATATATTATACAGCAGTGCTAAAAAATCACTCTTTACAAATAATTAATGCTTAAATCCCTGTGGTATTTTCTGATGTACCTATAAGGCATATTTGACCAGCCTTTCACATATAAAATGCGATTATACTTGCGCCGTATTATTGTGATGATATTTCATATCGCAATAACCGATATAAACAAATCACCCAGGAGTTGAAAATGGACACAACAATTGAAAGCATCTCTGCCCTTGAGATTCTCGATTCACGCGGTAACCCCACGATTGAAGTAGAAGTAGCTTTGATGGACGGTGCATGGGGCCGCGCAGCGGTTCCATCAGGAGCATCCACAGGCGAACATGAAGCATTGGAAATGCGTGACGGTGATAAGAAACGTTATCTTGGTAAAGGAGTATCGAAAGCAGTAGCCAACGTCAACGGGTTGATATCCGATGCGCTCTTCGGATGGGATGCATCTGAACAAAAAGGTATAGATGCAGAATTACTTTCCCTGGATGGCACTCCTAATAAATCCAAGCTCGGCGCAAATGCAATGTTGGGAGTCAGTCTTGCAGTTGCAAAGGCGGCGGCGAATTCATTTGGTATGCCGCTCTATCGTTATCTCGGCGGCGTCTACGCACACGTCCTCCCCGTTCCAATGATGAATATTATGAACGGCGGCGCGCATACAAGCTGGCAAAGTACAGACATGCAGGAATTTATGGTCATGCCTTTCGGTGCAGACTCATTCACTGAAGGTGTCCGTTGGGGAGCAGAAATTTATCACGCACTTAAATCAGTATTGAAAGAAAAAGGATATAGTACACTCGTCGGAGATGAAGGCGGGTATGCACCATCTCTCAAAGCAAATAGCGAAGCCATTGAGTTGATCCTCGCTGCAATTGAAAAAGCTGGTTTTACGGTTGGTCGCGGCAAGGAAGTAGCGATTGCGCTTGACCCAGCTGCTTCTGAATTTTATGACGAGAAAACAAAGAAATACAACCTTCGTAAAGAAGGTAAAGAGTTTACAGGCGAACAGATGGTTGAGTTCTGGACCAAATGGGTAAAAGACTATCCGATCGTTTCCATTGAAGATGGGCTTGCGCAAGACGACTGGAGCTCATGGAATTTAATGACCAAAGAGTTGGGTGACAACCTTCAGATCGTAGGCGATGACTTGCTTGTAACAAATCCAGAACGCGTCCGCAAAGCCATCAAAGAGAATGCTGCCAACGCTTTACTGGTAAAGGTGAATCAGATCGGCTCACTCAGCGAAACCATCGAAGCGGTTGATATATGTCAACGGGCTGGCTGGCGTGCAGTGACATCTCATCGTTCAGGTGAAACCGAAGATGCGACTATTGCAGATATTGCGGTCGCGCTGAATACAGGTCAAATTAAAACAGGCGCACCTGCGCGTTCAGATCGAGTTGCAAAATATAATCAACTCCTGCGTATCGAAGCGGAGCTGGGCACTGATGCCAAATACGCTGGCTGGGATGCTTTGAAATCCAAATGAGTTATTTAAGAATTTGAGCGCAATTTAACGCAAAGTCGCAGAGTCGCAAAGAAAAACATTAAATCTGAGCGCCTTGGCGGCTTTGCGTTAAAACAACCAAGTTAAAAGCAGACTAAAGAACAGACGATACCAACTTGAGTTAACCAATATTACAAAGTAAAAATTCCTCTTGACTCTGATTAGCATATTTGATAACATGTTATCGATAACATGTTATCGATAACATTACCCGAAAGGATAATATTTTGTTCCCTACTGAAAGAAGAAAGCGTATCACCATCAAAGATGTAGCGCAGACAGCGGGAGTTTCTACACAGACGGTTTCGCGTGTAATGAATAAGTTTTCCTACGTTTCAGATGAAACTCGTCAGCGTGTGGAAAAAGTAGTGGAACAATTAGGTTATCACCCAAGTACTCTGGCACGTAGTTTAATTCAACAGCGCAGCTATACTTTGGGAGTTGTCACCTTTGGTCTGAAATACATAGGACCATCACGTACTCTTAATGGTATAGCCGATAAAGCAGATGAATTAGGTTACATGTTATTGATAAAAGAACTTGATAATTTCGATACAAACAGGATTGGAGATGTAATAGATTCACTCCTTGCCCGCCAGGTAGATGGGATCATATGGGTGGCGCCGGAGATTGGTAATAATCACACCTGGGTCGATGAGCGCATGGATAGAATTTCTGTACCAGTGTTGTTCCTCGCGATGCGGCCACGTCATAATATCCCGAGCATTGCAACAGATAACTATCAAGGTGCTGTGATGGCGATACAACACCTGTTGGATTGCGGCCGAAAAAAGATCGGTCATATTTCAGGCCCGCTTGGCTGGTGGGAAGCGAATGAGCGCAAGCGCGGCTGGTGCGAAACCCTAAATGCAGCAGACTTTGATACTTCAGAACAACACTGTGCTGAAGGCAATTGGTCATCTTCCAGCGGAGAGCAGGCTTTTATTCAACTTCTTGATTCGTTTCCAGATATGGATGCAATTTTTGTTGGCAACGATCAGATGGCGCTAAGCGTTTTGCGTGAAGCACATCGACGAGGAATCAGGGTTCCTGAAGAATTGACAGTGGTGGGCTTCGACAATATTCCTGAGTCGGCTTTTTTTTATCCCTCATTAACAACAGTTTCTCAAGACCTCCAATTGCTTGGCGAACAAGCTGTTCAAAATGTCGTGGAGATGATCCAGGCTGGACAGGGAAACAAATCCATCATCGCGCAATCAAGGTTTATACAACCAACCCTGATTGTTCGTGAAAGTTCAAAAATTGTTTAATAATATTCCACCCCGCTTCTAATGTATATACCTAAAGAAAATGGAAGCGAAACTAAAAGGAGGTGAGGCTCAAGGCAAATAAAAAATCATAGTGCGCATCAGCAATATGGCGTCTGAGGCGCGACTCTTAAGCAAGGTGGCCTATCACCCTTTGATGATTATGCTGCTCTTGTTCAATATTACGCCAAGTTAACATCTATACATACCAAGGAGAAGAAAATGTCTAAGAAATTGCTTTACAATCTTCTAGCTGTTCTGATACTGGCTAGTCTTATACTTTCTGCATGCGGTGGCGGAGCTGCACCTGATTCAGATGCCAAAACAGTAGGAATCTCCATGCCTACCAAGACATCCACCCGTTGGATTTCTGACGGCGAGAGTATGGTTAAGTCCTTTGAAGATCTGGGCTATCAAACTGATCTGCAGTTTGCTGATAACGACATCCCCAATCAGCTTGCTCAGATCGAAAACATGATCACCAAGGGTGCTGATGTTCTCGTGATCGCAGCCATTGACGGCTCCACCCTCTCTGATGTTTTGCAGAAGGCACATGATGCCGGCGTGCTCGTGATTGCTTATGACCGCCTCATCTCCAAGACTGCGAATGTGGATTACTACGCCACCTTCGATAATTTCGGCGTTGGCGTCATTCAAGGTACTCAAATCATTGAAGGGCTTGACCTCGAAAATGCAGAAGGCCCCTTCAACATTGAACTGTTCGGTGGTTCTCCAGACGACACGAACGCTTTCTATTTCTATGATGGCGCGATGTCTGTTCTGCAACCTTACATCGACAGCGGAAAATTAGTAGTTCAATCCGGTCAAATGGGTATGGACGTGGTCGGCACCTTGCGCTGGGATGGCACTGTTGCCCAAGCTCGCATGGATAATTTGCTGAGTGCCAATTACACCGACAAACGCGTTGATGCAGTTTTGTCTCCTTACGATGGTCTCAGCCGCGGCATCATCTCCTCACTAAGAGGCGTTGGTTACGGCACTGCCGACCAGCCCTGGCCTGTCATCACCGGTCAGGATGCGGAAGTTGCTTCTGTTATTGCAATGATAGCTGGTGAACAGACTTACACAGTGTTCAAAGATACTCGTGAGCTTGCCGCGCAAACCGCCAAGATGGTGGACCAGGCTTTGAAGGGCGAGACAGTTGATATCAACGATACCAAGACCTACGATAATGGTGTCAAAGTTGTTCCTTCTTATCTCTTGACTCCTCACAGCGTTGACCTTTCCAATTACCAAGAACTCTTAATTGATAGCGGTTATATCAAGGCCGAAGATCTACCCGCTGCACCTGAGGGCGAAGCTCCTTCTGGTGAAGCTAAACTGGTAGGCATCTCTATGCCCACCAAGACATCCACCCGTTGGATTTCTGACGGCGAGAGCATGGTTGCTTCCTTCGAAGCGCTTGGTTATGAAACTGATCTGCAATTTGCAGACAATGACATCCCCAATCAGCTTGCCCAGATCGAAAACATGGTTACTAAAGGTGCTGATGTTCTCATCATCGCAGCCATCGATGGCTCCACCCTCTCTGATGTGCTTCAACGTGCACGTGACGAAGGCGTTCTTGTAGTTGCCTATGACCGCTTGATCTCCAAGACTGAGAATGTGGATTACTACGCCACCTTCGACAACTTTGGTGTTGGCGTCATCCAAGGTACTCAGATCATTGAAGGGCTTGACCTCGAAAATGCCGAAGGTCCATTCAACGTTGAACTGTTCGGTGGTTCTCCAGACGATACCAACGCCTTTTACTTCTATGACGGCGCCATGTCTGTTCTGCAACCTTATATCGACAGCGGAAAATTAGTAGTTCAATCCGGTCAAATGGGTATGGATGTAGTTGGCACATTGCGTTGGGATGGTACAGTTGCCCAGGCTCGCATGGATAACTTGTTGAGTGCTAATTACACCGACAAGCGTGTGGACGCAGTCCTTTCACCTTATGATGGTCTCAGCCGCGGCATCATCTCCTCACTAAGAGGCGTGGGCTACGGCACAGCTGACCAGCCCTGGCCTGTTATCACCGGTCAGGATGCAGAAGTTGCCTCCGTCAAAGCTATGATTGCCGGCGAACAGATGTTTACTGTGTTCAAAGACACCCGTGAACTTGCTGCCCAGGTTGCCAAGATGGTGGACCAGGCTTTGAAGGGTGAGACAGTTGATATCAATGACACCACGACCTATGATAATGGCGTCAAAGTCGTTCCTTCCTACTTGTTGACCCCATACAGTGTTGACCTGACCAATTACGAGAAACTCTTAATTGATAGTGGTTATATCAATCCTGATGATCTGAAGTAAGTAGTTTTGTATATAACGGGTGAGGGCAGAAATGTCCTCACCCGTTACTCATATATCGCCGCAAGAAATTCAAAGAAACGTAATTCTTTGAATTTTATGAATTTTTGAATTAGAATTACATATATAGCACAGTAATTCATTCCATATAGATCAAGGACGAGAAGACCATGTCTGATGTCATTTTGGAAATGCGAAACATTACAAAGACATTTCCTGGTGTTAAAGCACTTGATAATGTAAGCTTTGCTGTCAAAGAGGGAGAGATACATGCTTTAGTAGGAGAGAATGGAGCGGGGAAATCCACCTTGATGAAGGTCTTGAGCGGTGTGTATCCATATGGTTCATACAGCGGAGACATTTATTTTCTAGGCAAAGAATGCCGCTTTCACAATATTAATCAATCGGAAGAAGTTGGGCTCGTTATTATCCATCAGGAGCTCGCTCTTATTCCTTATCTTTCCATCGCCGAGAATTTGTTCCTTGGTAATGAACGCTCTTCATATGGCGTAATTGACTGGAATGAATCCATTTCCAAAACCAAGGAATTATTAGACAGAGTAGGGTTGCATGAATCACCCAATACTTTGATCACTAATATGGGTGTAGGCAAACAACAATTAGTTGAAATTGCCAAGGCGTTAGCTAAAAAGGTCAAGCTTCTTATTTTGGATGAACCAACCGCCTCGCTCAATGAAACGGATAGCGAGAAACTACTACAGTTACTACTCCAATTTAAAGCACATGGCATCGCCTCTATTTTGATCTCTCACAAATTAAGTGAAGTATCCAAAGTTGCAGATTCCATCACGATCCTGCGTGATGGTGCCACAATTGAAACTTTGGATTGCCACAAGGACAAAATTACAGAGGATCGAATCATTCGCGGCATGGTAGGCCGCGATTTGACGCACCGCTTTCCGCCGCGCGATTCGAATATTGGAGAAACAATTTTTGAGGTCCGCGATTGGAACGTATATCATCCACTCCATGAAGATCGAAAAGTCAGCAATAATATAAATATCTCTGTTCGCAAAGGTGAAGTAGTTGGCATTGCAGGATTAATGGGGTCTGGAAGAACCGAACTGGCAATGAGTATTTTTGGGCGCGCGTACGGTGCACGCATCAGCGGCACAGCTTATAAACACGGCAAAGAAGTGGACATTAGCACCATCGAGAAAGCCATCTCCAACGGTATTGCGTATGCCACCGAAGACCGTAAAGCATATGGATTGATCCTGATCCAGGAAATTAAAAATAATATTACCTTGGCGAATCTCGAAGCAATTTCAGACGGCGGCCTGGTGAATGAGCCAAAAGAATTGACCGTTACCCGGGAATATCGTGACAAACTTAATATTAAGTGTTCCAGCATTTTGCAAAAAGCTGTCAATCTTTCTGGCGGCAACCAGCAAAAAGTTGTTTTGAGCAAATGGTTGTTTGCCAATCCCGAAATATTAATTCTGGACGAACCCACACGCGGCATTGACGTGGGAGCAAAATATGAGATTTATACAATTGTGAATCAACTGGCGAGTGAAGGCAAAGGGATCATTCTGATCTCATCCGAACTGCCAGAGCTCTTGGGTGTTTGTGACCGGATTTACGTGATGCGCGAAGGCAAGATCGTTGGTGAAGTGCCGGCAAGCGAGGCATCTCAGGAAGTAATCATGAAATATATTATGACCCAACAAGAGGTAGAGGTAATGGAACAATGAAAACCCTGTCAACTCTTTTTAAAGATAATATTCGCGAATACGGTATGTTGATTGCGCTCATCACGATCATGGTCTTCTTCCAGGTTCGGACGGAAGGCATATTGATGAAGCCTGTCAATATCACAAACCTGGTTTTACAAAACAGCTACATCATTATTATGGCACTCGGTATGTTGTTGATTATTGTCTCAGGTTGGATCGATCTTTCGGTCGGATCTGTTGCCGCTTTCGTTGGCGCTATTGCAGGTGTATTGATTGTAAAAAATGACGTGAATTATGGGGTTGCCATTGTGATATGTCTAGTCATTGGCGGCTTAATTGGAGCCTGGCACGGATATTGGGTTGCGTATGTAAAGATACCAGCTTTCATTGTCACTTTGGCAGGCATGTTGATCTTTCGCGGTCTGACCTTGGTCTTAGTTCGAGGCGAATCAATTGGTCCTTTCCCACCTGAATTTCAAAAGCTAAGCTCAGGATTTATTCCTGATTTTTTTAAGTATGAAGGTTTTCATATCACTACGATGCTGATTGGAGTATTAGTTTCAGTCTTATTGATCATCTTAGATATTCGAACTAGAAGAAATCAGCAAAAATATGGCTTTGAAGTAACGCCAACTTATGTTTTTGTCATTAAAAATATCGCCATTACCGCCGCAGTGATGGGCTTCTGCTATTTGATGGCTTCTTATAAAGGCATTCCAAACGTACTGGTTATTCTTTTCCCATTCGTCACAATTTACGCTTTTATTACCAATCAAACGGTAATAGGAAGGCGAATTTTCGCAATGGGCGGCAATGAAAAAGCCGCCAGACTCTCCGGGGTTAATACGCCGCGCTTGTTATTTTATACTTTCGTAAACATGGGTGTTCTCGCTGCACTGGCTGGCATGATCGTTGCTGCTCGTTTAAACAGCGCCACACCCAATGCTGGCGAAGGTTTTGAATTGGATGTGATTGCCGCTTGTTTCATCGGCGGCGCATCAGCCAGCGGCGGTATCGGAACAATTATCGGCGCTGTGATCGGCGCTTTCTTCATCGGGGTGATGAACAACGGTATGTCCATTCTGGGCGTAGGCATCGACTGGCAACAGGCAATCAAAGGATTTGTTCTGCTACTCGCGGTTTTCTTTGACGTTTACAACAAGAATAAGAACGCTTAATAATCAATAAGCTTTTTTAAAAACAAGGTGACAGTCACTTCGCAAAGTGGTTGTCACCTTTAAAAATATAACCAACTCATTTACAGGGATTCAATATGGACAACATATTACAACAATTACTCCAGGAAGAACAGGAACTTCAATTCAAAAGCTTCAACGAAGAAACCGCATGGCAAATCGGCAATCAGCTGGTTGAGCGGGCAACGCGTGAAAAACTCTCGGTAACCATTGACATCACTCGCGGTGATCATCAGCTTTTTCATGCCAGCTTACATGGAACATCTGCTGATAATGATGAATGGGTCAAACGAAAAGTCCGCCTTGTATATAGGTTCGGACATAGTTCATTTTATATGGGACAGCTTCTAAAAAGCAAAGGCAAGAGTCTTGAAGAATCTTATACCATCTCAGAAAGTATCTATGCTCCTCATGGCGGTTGTTTTCCCATTATTATTAAAGATACTGGCATGATCGGCACCATAACTGTTTCTGGACTTCCTCAAGAAGAAGATCATAAATTAGTGGTTCAAACTATCAGAGATTTTTTGACGCAGGAGAAGTGAGATGGAATTAAATCCCGTTATATCAACACTTGGGCGCAGACTTCGTCTCGCTGTCATTGGCGGCGGACCCGGCTCATTTATTGGCGCAATGCACCGCCAAGCCGCCAGACTCGATGACCGTTATGAAGTCGTCACAGGCATTCTTTCATCTGATCCCGACAAATCAAAAAAAGCCGCGCAGGAACTCGGAATGAATCCCGACCGTTTATATTCGAGCGTTCAAGAATTGCTTGATAAAGAATCTGCTCGTGAAGATGGCATTGATGTTGTCGCTATCATGACTCCCAACGATAGCCATTATGAATACTCCATGGCTGCACTTGAACATGGCTTTGATGTGATCTGCGACAAGCCAATGACCAACACTCTGGAAGAAGCAGAAGCATTACATAAAAAGGTTCAAGAGTCTGGTTTAATATTTTGCCTTACTCATAATTACACAGGCTACCCAATGGTTCGTCAGGCAAAGGCAATGGTCGAAGACAGGCAATTGGGAACGATTCGATTAATTCAAGTTGAATATGTTCAAGGTGGAAAAGCTGACGAAGAAAAACCCGTCCCCGAAAAACTTCCGTGGAAATATGATCCGGCTCGTGGCGGACCTTCTTTGGTAATGGGCGATATTGGAACTCATGCACATAACCTCACCCGTTTTATTACTGGACTCGAACTAGATGAAGTCTCAGCTGAGATCGGGAATATCGTACCAGGCCGCCTCGTACATGACTTTGCAGGTGCTCTGCTTCGATTTGAAAACGGCGCCCGTGGAAATTTTTGGGTAACACAAGCCGCTGCCGGTGTGGAAAACTGTCTGCGCATTCGTGTCAGCGGAACCAAAGGCAGCCTCGAATGGATGCAGGAATTTCCTCAAGCGTTGACATTCAAGCCTCTGCATGGACCCTCGGAAAACAGGACTCCTAACGGACCAGGCACATTACCTTTATCCAAACGCTCGAGTCGAATCGTCGCTGGTCATCCAGAAGGATTCCATGAAGGCTTTGCCAATATTTATTCAGATGCAGCAGAGGCCATCAGTGCACGCAGAGCTGGAAAAGAAGCAAATCCATTGGCTCTTTATTTTCCGAATTCTTGGGACGGATTGATGGGCGTGCGCTTTGTAAATAGAGTTATCGAATCAAGTAAAGCAAATGGAAAATGGACGAAATGCTG
Organism: Anaerolineales bacterium; assembly: GCA_014379595.1. Taxonomy (GTDB): domain Bacteria; phylum Chloroflexota; class Anaerolineae; order Anaerolineales; family Villigracilaceae; genus Villigracilis. The sequence goes on along the minus strand of JACMLM010000032.1, from coordinate 13,248 downwards.
ATAAGCATCTGTAGGGCGGGTTAAAGACCCGCCAAAGTCTCAAATTGTCAGGCTACAATCCTAACCTCAGATTTTTTCAAGGAATACAAATGTCCAAAATCATTTTAGTCACAGGTGCAACTGGCAAGGTGGGAAGCGTATTTATCAAACGGCTATTGGCAGATCCAAAATTCAACTCGTTCACAGTCCGCGCCTTATGCCATAATCGCGAACCCGAACCTCATGAACGAATACAAAATATTCATGGCTCCATTGAACATCGGGCAGATGTTGAAAAAGCGATGGATGGAGTCACACATGTCGTCCACTTAGCAACTGTCAAGGAAACACCTGACCAGATCATGGATGTGGCTGTGAAAGGGTTGTTTTGGTTGCTTGAAACTTGTCGCAGCAGTTCCTCATTTAAACAGTTTATTTTAATTGGCGGTGATGCAGGCATTGGGCATTTTGTTTACCCACATCCAATTCCGGTGACAGAAACACAAAAACATTCGGCATACCCAGGCTGTTATGCGCTTTCAAAAGTACTTGAAGAAGTAATGCTTGAACAATACTATATTCAATATGATCTCAATGGCTGCTGCCTACGTGCACCGTGGATCATGGAAAAAGATGATTTCAAATATCAACTTTCTTTCGGTGAAGATGTCTTTGGCGGTCCACGCTGGCGCGATCTGGTCAAGTCTCAACAGGCAGATGAATACCTAAAGACGCAAACCATTCCCGTCATGCTTGACACTAATAATCAACCAGTGAAACGCAATTTTGTTCACGTAGAAGATCTGGTCAGCGCGATACTTCTTTCCTTAGATCATCCAAAAGCTAAACAACAATTATTTAATATCAGTATGGATGAACCGATTGATTACGGCGAAATGAGTCAATATTTACAAACAAGCCGCGGGCTTCCATCTGTGGAAATCAAGACAGAGTATCACTCCACATGGCTGGATAATACAAAAGCAAAATTACTGCTTGGGTGGCGGCCTGAATTTGATATGAAGAAAATAATTGATTCAGCTTGGAATTATGCCCGAGCAAAAGATGACCCGCGAAATATTTGGTATCCCGGTTAATTCCAAAATAACATCAGGAGAAGATATGACCGACCGAATCTTAAACTGGGGACTCCTCTCAACTGCCCACATCAACCGCGCCTTGATCAAACCGCTAAACGCATCAAAACGTAACCGATTACTGGCTGTTGCTTCGAGGAGCCAGACCTCCGCTGATACATACGCCCGCGAGTGGAAAATTCCGCGCGCACATGGAAGCTATGAAGCCTTGTTAAATGATTCAGAAATTGACGTGATCTACAACTCCTTGCCAAATCACCTACATGCAGAATGGACGATCAAGGCTCTACGCGCAGGCAAGAACGTGCTATGCGAAAAACCATTTGCGATATCACTTGCTGAAGTAGATGCAATGACACAGGCTGCAAATGAAACTGGTAAAGTTTTGGCCGAAGCCTTTATGTATCGTCATCATGTGCAAACATTAAAGGTAAAGGAAATCGTAGATAGCGGCAAGTTGGGAAAAATCCAACTCATAAAAGGCGCCTTCACTTATACAATTAAAAATGAAAATGATATTCGCAATTTCAAAGACATGGGCGGAGGCAGCATTTGGGATGTAGGCTGCTACCCAATTTCGTACGCGCGAACCATCGTCGGCGCTGAACCTGTTGAAGTATTTGGCTGGCAGGTCACAGGTCCGAGTGGAAGCGATGAAATATTTGTTGGGCAGATGAAATTCAGAGATGGTATCCATACACAATTTGATTCTGGATTCAAATCACCCTATCGGTCCTATATTGAGATCGTTGGAACAGATGCATCTTTGAATATTCCCAATCCATTTAAGCCTGGTGTAAAAAATGAAATTTACCTGACACGCGACGGTAAAACTCAAAAGATCAATATTAAAGGCGAAGAGTTGTATCTTGGCGAAGTGGAGGATATGTATGATTCCGTTATACGCGGCAAATCTCCGCGTGTCACCTTAGCTGATAGCCGCGAAAACATTGCTGTCATTCTGGCCTTACTCGAATCAGCTCAAAGTGGAAAACTCGTAATTGTCTAGGTCAATCTTTACGATTATAATTGCCTCACTATACTCATTTGACTGGAGGATTTTTCTATGGCAAGCGTTGTATTCGAGAACGTGCACAAAAAGTTTGGTGATCTAACGATCATCAGAAGCCTCGATATCGAGGTTCAGGACAAGGAATTTCTCGTTTTGGTTGGCCCCTCAGGCTGCGGCAAAACAACTGCCCTACGCCTGCTTGCGGGATTGGAAGAGATCACTGGCGGCGAAATTAAAATTGGTGACCGCCTGGTGAACGATGTAGCGCCCAAAGACCGCGACATTGCCATGGTATTCCAGTCTTATGCTTTGTACCCGCATTTGTCTGTTTATGACAACATGGCATTTGGTCTTAAGCTCCGCAAGACACCAAAAGAGGAAATCAAACGCCGTGTGAGTGAAGCTGCTGATATTTTAGGAATTCAGGAACTGCTTCAACGCAAGCCCCGCCAGCTTTCTGGTGGTCAGCGTCAACGTGTGGCGGTAGGACGCGCTATTGTGCGTGAGCCTAAAGTCTTTCTCTTTGATGAGCCCTTGTCAAATCTTGACGCAAAGCTTCGTGTTCAAATGCGTGCCGAGATCAGCAAACTTCATCAACGTTTGCAGACTACATTCATTTATGTGACCCACGATCAAACTGAAGCCATGACGATGGCAACCCGCATCGCCGTGATCAACAAAGGTGATCTTCAACAATTGGATACACCACAAAATTTGTATGATCACCCAAACAACTTGTTTGTGGCTGGCTTCATCGGCTCCCCTGCCATGAATTTCTTCCCTGGCAAGATCACTAAAGATGGCAGCAAGTTTTTTGTAGATACGCAGGATTTCAAGGTACAAATTCCTTCTGGCGCTACAGGACCGTACAAGGATATGGACGGGAAGAATGTAGTTTTTGGCATTCGCCCTGAGAATATCCATGACCCTGAATTTGCTCCAAATAATATCAGCGGCGAGAAGGTGTCTGCCAAGGTAGATGTGACAGAGTTGATGGGCAATGAAACCTTGTTATATCTCGTGAGCGGCAAGAACACTTTTGTAGGCCGTGTTGATCCACGCTCACAATTGCGTGTTGGAAATCAGGCTCAGTTTGTCTTTGATATGGGTAAGTTCCATATCTTTGATGCTGAAACTGAACTATCAATTCACTAATAAAGTTATAAGACAATAGCTTTTACAGGCTGATGAACTAACTCATCAGCCTGTATTTTATTAAGTTAAGTGAAAAACTTTAAGGTTCTAATTTGTTAAAACACTTGATTAAATATAGGTATGTGCTATTATTAACACGAGTAAATTGGCCAATGATTGTTAAATAAGGCACAAAAAGCATGTTTTATTGGATTTCTCCCAATCAAAATATTAAGAATTTTAACAAACACGCGGTAGTGGATTTGATTCGTTTTGCCGCGAGTGGCATTTCAAGAACGGATCTGGCTGACGAAATGGGATTAACACGTGCAGCAGTAACTTTAATTGTCAATGATTTGCTTGAAAATGGGGTTATTTTGGAAGCAGAAAGCCGTGCCATTCCCAGCGGCCGCCCACCTGTGTTTTTGGAAATTAATCCAAAACGCGGCTTGGTAGCAGCTATTGAGATGGGGGCAACCCACGTAAACATAGCCCTGGCAGATTTCTCTGCAAAAATAATTGAAGAAACTTATATTCCACTGGATATAAAGCAAGGCCCACAAGTATGCCTTACGGCAGTTAGCCGTATTCTGCATGAATTATTGGACCAAAATGGAATCGACATTGCCACAGTAATGGCCGTGGGTGTTGGCGTGCCTGGCCCTGTAATTACCGATGCTGGTATGGTGGTCTCTCCTCCGATCATGCCAGGTTGGGATGGTTTCCCGATCCGTGACACACTGCAAAAAGAATGGGGCTGCCCAGTGTCACTTAATAATGATGCTGAACTCGGTGCATTAGGCGAGTGGGCGTATGGAGCTGGTCGTGGGGAAAAAAATCTTGCTTTTATAAAAGTAGGAAGTGGTATCGGCGCAGGTTTGATCATTAATCAACAAATTTATGGCGGCACAACTGGATCTGCTGGCGAAATCGGTCATCTCACAATTGATGAAAATGGTCCGCTTTGTAGCTGTGGAAACCGTGGCTGCATGGAAGCTTTTGCTGGCGGTAATGCCATTGCACTTCAGGCCAAAAAACTGGTTGAATCTGGCAAGCGAACCTTACTCTCTAATATTCCTATTGAAAACTTGACCGCACAGGAAGTAGCAAAAGCTGCTCGTCGTGGTGATTTGCCATCTCAGGAAATTATTATGCGTGCAGGCACATTTATTGGTATTGCTATTGCAGGGCTGGTAAATTTATTTAATCCAGGTGCAGTTATTATTGGCGGTGGAGTGGCACAAGCCGGCGATCTTTTGACAAATCCAATTCGGCAGGCTGTCCGCGAGCGCTCCCTGCGCGCTTCTGAACAAAGCGTCCACATCACTACATCCATGCTTGGCAGACGCTCTGCATTGATGGGCGCTGTCGTGCAGGCAATTAACATTGCCATACACGACGCAACTGAAAGAAAAAACCCTGGCTCCAAAGATATTTTTCCAGTGGAGATAAAACAGGTAAATGCAACCAAATAAAGGAGGTGATAACTCGCCCGTAGAAAAACAATAGCTATATTCACCATGATAAAATTGTCCGAAATAGATCAATCAAAACCATGTATAAGTAAGGAGAAGAGTAATGAAAACCAAGTTAAGTTTGTTGTTTAGTATTTTAGTAATCGCCAGTATGGCTCTCGCCGCCTGCGGTGGTGGAGCCGCTGCAACTGAAGCTCCTGCCGCAACTGATGCACCCGCTGCAACCGATGCGCCTGCCGCAACTGAGGCGCCTATTTCTGAACCTATTGAAGTTACTTTCTGGCATGCCTATGGCACCGGCTCGGCTGAAGAAACCGCGCTTGCCACGATTCTTGAACAGGCTGCTGTAGATCTTCCCCAATACAAGATCAATGTTCTTCAAGTTCCTTTCAATGATGTCTTCGCCAAGTACGACACCGATGTCGCCGCTGGTGGAGGCCCAGACATGTTCATTGCTCCGAACGATAATCTCGGTACACAGGTTCGCACTGGTACAGTATTAGACATTACCGATCTGGCTGCCGGCAAACTGGGCGATTACAGTGAACTCTCCCAGGGCGGCATGATGTATGAAGGCAAGCTTTACGGTATACCTGAATCCTTGAAAGCCGTTGCATTCTGGTACAACACTGATTTGCTTCCTGAACCTCCTGCCACCACCGACGAACTTAAAGCGTTGATGGAAGGCGGAACACCTATCGCGATCAGTTACGGCTGCTATCACCACTGGGGCTTCTTCGGCTCCTTCGGTGGACAGATCTTCGATGCAGACTATAACTTTGTTGCTGATGAAGCCAATCAGGCGAATGTTGCCAGCGCCGTATCCTACCTGAACGATCTCTATCAGATTTCTGTAGCAAACGGGTTACCTCGTAACGATAGCGATGGGCTCGCTCCCTTCACCGAAGGAACTGTTGCTGCCATCACCAATGGTAACTGGGCAATGGGTGATTATCGCAATGCTCTTGGCGATAAACTTGCTGTAGCCCCGATCCCTGCCGGCCCGGGTGGTCCTTCCAACCCACTGCTCGGCGTTGATGGCTATTATTTCAATCCGAATAGCGCCAATCCTGAAGCTGCTCTTGACGTTGCACTCTACCTCACAAACGCTTCTGCTCAAACCCTCATGATGAATGACGCTGGTCATGTTCCTGCCAACACTACTGTTGAAGTAACTGATCCTCTAATTCAAGGTTTGCTCGATGCCTTTGCCACATCCTACTTCCGCCCACAAGTGGAAGCCATGGGCAATTACTGGGGCAACTTCTGCGGAACTGACCAGGTCTTTGATGCCGGCACACCTGCTGCTGACTGGGTCGGAACTGCTTTCGAAAGCGCAACCAAGTAAGTCTGAAAAGTAATACTTGCAATACAAGGAGCGGACGGGGTAACTCGTCCGCTCCTATTCCTGTGCAAATGATTATGTCCATCAGGAGAAACGATCATGGAATTAGCAAAGAAACAAACTCGCAAGGCTAAAATTCAACGTAATATGCTGCCATATTACTATCTGGTGCCAGCGTTCCTGATCATGGGGGTCATTACATTCTACCCATTAATTTATCAAGTCATCATATCATTTACGAATTTTGAGACACAGCATCTTCTGCTTGGGTTGAAATCGCCGGAGCTTGAGTTTGTTGGTCTAAAAAATTATATAGATATATTCACTGGTGCATTGCCAGTGGAAAATTTCAACTTCTTTCGTGTGCTTGAATTTAACTTTTGGTGGGCGATCAGCAATGTATTCTTTCACGTACCTGCGGGCGTATTGATCGCTGTAATCCTGAACACAGAAGGTTTATGGGGCAAACGTATTTATCGCGCTTTATATATTCTGCCCGTTGTAGTTCCTCCCATAGTTGTTGCAACCGTGTGGCGTAATATTTTCGATGAGCAATACGGCGCAATGAACCAGTTTCTAACTGCAATCACTACATTTTTCGGACAGACAGACGTTGTCCGTATACGCTGGTTGACTGAATTTAAGCCTCCTATTCCGGGCTTCCTACCTGGCGCGCCTTTAACGTTGGCCTATTACTCAATGATGATCGCCAATTTTTGGCTCGGGTGGCCCTTTATGGCAGTTGTAGCTACGGGCGCATTGCAAAGCATCCCAAAAGATCTTTACGAAGCTGCATCCATTGATGGAGCAACAGGCAGTCAGCAATTCTGGAATATTACAGTGCCCTTAATCCGGCCCGCCATGATTCCTGCCGCTGTATATGGCTTCACGATTTCCTTCAATTTATTTGCCTTCGTCTTCTTTATGACCGGAGGTGGACCTGCGCGTTCCACAGAAATCCTCGTCACATTTGCTTATAATCTCGTCCGTAACCTGCGCTGGTTTGGTGTTGCTGCTGCTTTCGCAGTAATTATTTTCTTTATCGCACTTGTCGTTTTGCTTATCACAAACCGCATTACACGTGCAACACAAAACATCTCGGAGGCATAGTCATGTCAACATTAGTGCCAGCTTCAACTCCAAGCAAGGGTAATCCTCTCGTCCGTTTCCTCAACATGAATACATCAGGACATACAAGCGGCCGCAACTTGCCACTTTGGAGGCAGTTACTTCTGCAAATTGTATGCATCCTTATTTTGTGCAGTGTTATGTTCCCGATCATGTATATTGTCACCTTGTCGTTCAGTTCAAAGACTACACGCCCCTCTTCGTTGGAATTATTTCCAAAAGAAATTTCCCTGGTTGCATACCAACAAGTATTGGATCACCCAACTGGCAACCCGGTCACCTTTACTGAACTTCTACGCAATAGCATCACACTATCGGTTGGTGTTGGCCTTGTAGCTTTGCTGATAGCAGTAACCGCTGCCTATGCATTCTCACGTTTCAATTTCAAAATGCGCGAAGTGTTGATGGTATTGGTTTTTATCCCATTACTCATGCCAGCGATAGGATTAGCTACGCCGCTTTACCTCTTGCTAAATAATTTTAGAATAGTGGACTGTGGAAAAGATATTACAGCATTCATGCCTTTATTTGCCTGCGATGAAGGCGTAAGAGGAAAATTGATCTTCAACCTGCGTGACTCGCTGCTTGGTGTAGGTATTGCCATAACAGCTGGTGCCCTACCCTTCGCAATTTGGAATCTTAAAGGCTACCTCGATACCATTCCAAAAGAACTCGAAGAAGCCGCCGCTATTGACGGTGCAGACGCCAACCAAACGTTCTGGAAGATTATCCTGCCACTCGCCGCACCACAACTTGCTGTTACCTTCTTCCTCGGCTTCATTGGCCATTGGCAGGAATTCGTAACATCCTGGCTTTTTCTCTCGCAGCCGAAGGACTATACTCTTGCAATGACTCTCTATAATATGACAGGTCAATATGCCAGCAGTATTCCGTGGAATCGATTTGCGGCAATGGCTGTGATCGTTGCTCTGCCTGTAGCCTTTGTTTATATTGCACTGCAAAAACAAATAGTCGGCGGTCTCACTACAGGCGGCGTTAAAGGTTAATAAAGTGACAGTCACCTTAAAGGTGACTGTCACTTTATTAAGAAGGGAAATTTTTTAGCCCTGACTTATTCACATGCTTAAACAAATTCTCCCTACACTCTTACTTTTGTTTTTTCTATCGGCATGCGTTCCTGCCACGTCCGAGCCTGTTCCCACACCAAAAACAGAATCTACGCCTGAACAGTCTGACCCCCAGCAATGGTGGCGCGATGCAGTGTTCTATGAAATATTTGTGCGCTCCTATTACGACACAGACAATAACGGCATTGGTGACTTTAACGGGATTACTCAAAAACTGGATTATCTGCAATCCCTTGGCATCACAGCTATTTGGTTGATGCCGATCCATCCATCTCCCTCCTATCATGGATATGACGTGACAAATTATTACAACGTCAATCATGAATACGGCACGATGGGCGATTTCAAGAATCTCCTTGCAGAAGCACATAAGCGTGATATTCGCATCATCATTGACCTCGTCCTCAATCACACATCCAGTAATCATCCGTGGTTCAAGGAAGCAAACAACAATACAAATTCACCCTATCACGATTATTACGTCTGGTCTGAAGAAAGCAAAGGAAGCAGCTGGCATCAGGGAAATCAAGGATATTATTTTGGCCTCTTCTGGGAAGGCATGCCCGATCTCAATTACAACAATTCGTCAGTTACCACGGATATGTTCAAAGTAACAAATTATTGGCTGAATGATATTGGCGTAGACGGATTCCGTATAGATGCAGCGAAGCACTTAATCGAAGAGGGTGAAAAAGTAGAAAATACACCTGCCACCCATACGTGGTTTAAAGATTTTTATCCATCCTATAAAGCACAAAATCCGCAGGCATATGCGGTCGGAGAAGTGTTCGGTGCAGGCTCTTCTGTAATTAAATCCTACACAGGCGACCAACTCGATCATATTTTCAACTTCGAACTGTCCAGTGGATTCGTCAACAGCACGAACGGAGGCTCGAGTTCAGGAATGAATAGCGCGATCAAATTTGCGCTGCAAGATATGCCTGATTTCAATTTCGCCACTTTTCTTACAAACCACGATCAAAATCGCGTTATGTCTGTTTTTCGTGGAGATATAGATAAAGCGAAAACAGCCTCATTCCTAATGCTGACAACGCCCGGTACGCCTTTTATTTATTATGGCGAAGAGATCGGTATGCAAGGACAAAAACCAGATGAAGATATTCGACTGCCCATGCAATGGAGTGCAGATGAATATGCAGGCTTCTCCATGACAGATCCATGGCGCGCGCCTGGAAATGACTACGAGCAGGTCAATGTTGAGCTACAATCGGGCGATTCAAATTCACTGCTTGAGCATTATCGAACATTGATCGCGCTTCGCAATTCTCGTTCGGCTTTGAGAACGGGTGATGTGGTTTTAGTGGACACAAATAGCTCTGCTGTTTATGCTGCTATGCTTATAGATGAAAAAGAAACTTTGCTTGTGTTTGTAAACCTCACAGATGAAGCAATAATAGATTACACACTTAATCTTGAAAATGCAGGCTTGGCAGAATCTGCTTATAGTGTGGAAACTTTATTTGGGGCAGAGCAGGCTATCGGTCCAGAAGGAAGCGGCGAAGCATTCTCATCATATAAGCCTTTTGAAAATCTTGATCCACATGTAATGTATGTTTTAGAATTTAATCCAAAATAATAACGAGGAAAATAATGTCAACTCCAGATTGGGTACAAGATGCAATTTTTTATCAGATATTTCCAGATCGTTTTGCAAAGAGTGACCAAAACCCTGCAAGCTCCATGCAGTTTGAAGCATGGGACTCGGCGCCCACACATCATGGTTTCAAAGGCGGTGACTTGTATGGCGTGATTGAGAAGTTGGATTATTTGCAGGATCTGGGAATTACTGCCATTTATTTCACACCAGTCTTTGCATCGGCTGCCAATCATCGTTATCACACGTTTGATTATTACAATGTTGATCCGTTACTGGGCGGCAACGACGCATTGAAAAAATTATTAGACGAAGCACATAAGCGCAATATTCGCGTAGTGCTGGATGGCGTGTTCAATCACGCCAGTCGCGGCTTCTGGCAGTTTCATCATGTTTTGGAAACAGGCGATGCATCGCCTTATAAAGATTGGTTTTATTTTGATCAGGAAAGATTAAACGGAAAAAAACATTGGGGCGCGTATCCTACAACGCAAGAACAAAAGGCTTTGCAGAATGAAGATAGTTTATCTGCCATTGGTTATCGCGGATGGTGGAATTTACCTGCGCTGCCAAAGCTCAATACCAAAACGCCTGCCGTACGTGAATTTTTATTTGGTGTTGCGGAGTATTGGATGAAGCTTGGAATCGACGGCTGGCGGCTGGATGTACCCGGCGAAATAGACGATGATGAATTTTGGCGTGAGTTTCGCAGACGCGTGCGTGCAATCAATCCCGAAGCATATATTGTCGGAGAGATATGGCACGAGGCACAGAGATGGCTGCAAGGCGATCAGTTTGATGCGGTGATGAATTATCTGTTCACAGCAGCTTCATTGAGTTTCTTCGCAGGCTCACATTTGAATATGAACGTGGTCTCAGCTGCAGGCGGTATCAAAGATCGTGTACGTAATATCAATGCACATGATTTCGCAAATGAAATTGACCGCATTTTGAATCTATATCCACCTGACATCACCGCTTCGCAGTTGAATCTGTTGGATAGTCACGATATGCCGCGCTTTCTTTCATGTGTGAATGGGGACAAAGATGCGCTCAAGCTTGCGTGGCTTTTGATGTTTACAATTTCAGGTGCGCCCTGTTTATTTTATGGTGATGAGATCGGGGTGGACGGCGCTCATGACCCCGAATGCCGTAAGGCCTTCCCATGGGATGAAAGCAAATGGGACAAAGACCTGCGTGAATACGCAAAGGCTTGTATTGCCTTACGCAAAGAACATGCTTCACTGCGACGCGGAGAATATAAACGCATCTACGCTGAAGGTGAAGTGATGGCATTTACGCGTTCATACAAAAATGAAAATGTGACTGTTGCCTTCAATGTCTCAAATGAAGAAAAAACAATTGAGCTGTCTCTCAGCACAAAGCCGCATATATTGTTCGGAAAACCTGTAATTGCAGGAAACAAAATCACAATCCCCCCTCGCAGCGGGATTGTACTGAAATAAGAAAAAGACATATCTGGCATTTATTAAACGTGATTTAGGTGGTAAAAATGGGTTAGCAGGTATCAAGGAGTAAACTTTTTATGAACAGAGATACTGGAGTTAACCCATTTGATCAAGAAAAGCCCCGCTCACGAACAATTACATTTGTAGTTGTTGGAATAGCCATCCTGGGCTGCATGTGTCTTGCGCTGGATGTCTTCTTCTTCTTTAGGCCCGATCAAATACCTCTGATCGTCCAATCTCTGCCGTCTTCAACAGCTATATCAACTCCGGTACTTGCAACAGAGACTTTACCTCCCAATTTAACCGCCACACAACAAATAATAGGCTCCACTGCAACAGCTCAAGGCATTGAAGCTTTGGCCACGGACTCGCTTAACCTGTGGCCTGTTTTGCTTTCAGATACATTTGACTCCAATAAAAATGATTGGATCGTTGGCAGCAGTGATGATGAATTTGCAAATATCACGCGCAAAATTACAGACGGAAAATATACCTGGGATGTGAGTGCGAAACAGTCAGTGATTGCCTGGGTAGCCGCGGACACAAAATCTGTCAGCAATTTTCATTTGACCGTGGAGCTCAAACAAGTGAGCGGGTCGGATCAATCTGACTATGGATTGGTGTTTCGAGAAGACCCTGATAGCAATTTATATTATTTTGGAATCGACACTGAAGGATTCTTTTGTTTGCTAAATTACGATGGCGAATGGACAGATATGATCGAGTTCACCAGATCATCTGTCATTTTGCCCAATGAAACAAACCGCCTCACGGTCATCGCTGATGGCCCTCATTTCACTTTCTTCATCAACGATCAATATGTAGGCAAGATGACTGACGACCACATCGCAACAGGGACAGCTGCCGTGGCCGTTGAATTGTTCGAGGCTGATCTGCAAGCTGTGTTTGAATTTGATAATTTTGAATTACGAACGCCATAAGCAAAAAGGCAGTTATAACTTAGCCAGTGCTATACTTGGTTTATCTAGTTTTAATCTTTGACCATCTAACGTCCTAATTGAATTAGGCGTTTCCCCTAACGGGGACTACGTAGTTGGAACGGTCCGTCTATAAGCTGTTAGTTGGAACTGACCGTCTAAACACTAGTTAGCCGCTATCTGGAAATAGTATGGGAAAATCATTGATACTAGCAAAACGAATCTGCTTTATGGTCTTGATGGCAATCTTTGGCGCGTTAGCGTTGAGTGCATTTGTTGGCCAGGGTTCACCAGGCACATTCGGAAACTGGCAATTGCTGGGGGTGGCACCAGAAATGCCGGTGAAGATTGTTGCACCGAATTTTGTGCAATCCCAATCAGGTCGCATTTACACACTTGCCTTCTGGGACGAGTGTCCTTATGGTTGCTGGGTTACCTACGATTCGGACTTGCCGAAACCTTCCGAATTGGCGCTTGAGGCTTGCGGTGTACCTCCCAATGCAATTGGGTTTGTGTCCTCAGCGGCTTTTTGTGAGCGATCAGGGCCGGGCAAGGCGCTGATCCTTCAAGCCATTGACTCTTATGGTCAAATTTATTCATGGTCGAACAGTACTGGCGACAGCAACAATATTGCTCTTTTTGCGGCGTCGTACACTGGCGGAATCGTGGGCGCAATTCTCGGTATGTTAATCTTATTGCCTGCCGCGTTTTCAGACCTACTTGGTTGGTTTGCAAGCAGAGCACATGCAAATCATGCGGCCTAACACCGCGTTCTCAGAAACAACATGTTTAAGAACCTCCCTGAGATTGCTATGAGATGACATAATCCATGCAAATTCAGACTAAATTGCAAACTGCAACACTAAAATCGAATAAAAATCTCACACTTTATTAAATCAAAACAGGGCGTATTCAAATTGAGGACGCCCTTCGACCGGCTCAGGACACCGCCTTTTCTCATCTTAGCC